>CAJWLF010000001.1 GCA_913043205.1 uncultured Chloroflexota bacterium
AGATATCTGAGGGCGATAAGATGGCTGGAAGGCATGGTAATAAAGGGGTTATTTCTTTGGTGTTGCCAGAGGAAGACATGCCATTCCTTGAGGACGGAACACCAGTCGACATAGTGTTGAATCCGTTGGGTGCTGCTTCTCGAATGAATGTAGGACAGCTTTTGGAATTGCATCTTGGATGGGCGGCTGACAAGCTTGATATTCAGGCCGTGACTCCGGTTTTTGACGGGGCAACTGAATCGGAAATAGAAGCCATGCTTACAGAAGCAAGGGAAAGTGTGGACGGTAAATCAAAGCTTTTCGATGGTAGGACAGGAGAGGCTTTCGACCGTCCGGTCGTTGTTGGGACAATGTACATGTTGAAGTTGGCGCATCTTGTGGAAGATAAGATTCATGGTCGCTCCACGGGGCCGTACTCGTTGATTACGCAGCAACCACTTGGAGGGAAGGCTCAGATGGGTGGGCAGCGGTTTGGGGAAATGGAAGTTTGGGCGCTCCAAGCTTATGGTGCAGCTCACGTTTTGCAAGAAATGTTGACGGTGAAATCGGACGATGTGCTGGGTCGTGTAAAAACATATGAGGCTATAGTCAAAGGTGAAACCATTCTTGAGCCAGGTGTTCCAGAATCTTTCCGGGTTTTGGTCAAGGAGCTTCAGAGTCTTGGTTTAGCAGTAGATGTACTAAACAAGTCTGAGGAGCGAATTTCGATAGCCACGGACTCAGCCCAGGATTATCTTCCGGACCTTGATGGAATCAACATCGAAGGTCGTGAGTACAAGCTCTAATATCTAAGAGGAAACCAATCATGCTTGAAGTAAATGAATTTGAATCAATTCGGATAGGGCTTGCTTCGCCTGAGCAAGTTCGCTCTTGGTCATTTGGCGAGGTTTCAAAGCCAGAGACGATCAATTATCGTACGCTAAAGCCTGAACGTGACGGTCTGTTCTGCGAGCGTATATTTGGCCCTACTAAGGACTGGGAATGTGCTTGCGGAAAATACAAGCGCATTACTTATAAAGGAATTATTTGCGATAAGTGTGGGGTGGAGGTAACTAGGGCGCGTGTGAGGAGAGAGAGGATGGGACACGTAGAATTAGCAACCCCAGTTAGCCACATCTGGTTTGTGAAAGGTACTCCAAGTCGACTAGGTCAACTTTTAGACATATCGCCACGGAATTTAGAGAAAATTATCTATTTTGCATCTTTTATCATTACGGAGTTGGATGAAGAAGCTCGCAAAAAAGGTATTGCTAACCTTGACGAGGATACTGAACAGGGCATTGAAGAGACTAAAATCGAATTCCAGCACATGCTAGATGGTCTCGATGATGATTTGAAGCGAGAGATTGAGGAAATTCAATCAAAGCTGAAATCGCAGCATCTACAGTTGGAGTCTGAGGCACAGACTAAAAAGGAAAAGCTGGAAACAGAAGCTAACACTGTGAGAAGAGTGCTTAGTGAAAATAAGAACCAGAAGGCTAGTGATGATATAAGGCTTAGTTGGGTGGAGGATCCTCTGATAACGCAGGGTGAGAAAATAGGGCTCAGTCATGTGCGGAAAGTTACTCCTTCACTAAAGGATGCGCATGACGGTGTGGATCAACAACTTTCTGAGGATAAAGCTGAAGCCAAGGGTCGGATTAAGGCGGAAGTTGAGGATGCGCGTGCCCGGGTCGTTGATCAGCGCGAGCGAGCAGATGAAACTTTAGAGGAGCGAATACAAGGAGTTAGAGACTTCTTTCAACAGCGCAGCGATCATCTTGATTCCATAACTAGTCGTCAGCTGATATCTGAAATCAGGTTCAATGAGATGCGTGAGACGGTAGGTGATGTTTTTGAAGCTGCCAGTGGAGCAGAGGCTGTCTTGAAGTTGATTGATCAGACTGATTTGGAGTCTTTGTCTGAGGAGTTGCGCTCTGATCTATCTTCAAACTCTATTCAGCGCCGTAGAAAAGCAGTCAAAAGACTTAGAGTGGTCGAGGCTTTTCGCAGATCTGGCAACAGGCCTGATTGGATGATTACGACTGTGTTGCCTGTGTTGCCGCCGGATTTACGTCCTATGGTGCAACTTGATGGAGGGCGGTTTGCTACCAGTGATCTGAACGATCTTTATCGAAGGGTTATCAATAGAAACAACAGGTTGAAACGATTGATCGAGCTTGGTGCTCCCGAGATTATTGTTCGAAATGAAAAAAGAATGCTTCAGGAGTCGGTTGATGCACTAGTTGACAATGGTCGGCGTGGTCGTCCGGTGACTGGTTCTAATGGCCATGCGTACAAATCGCTCAGTGATTTGTTGAGGGGTAAGCAAGGTCGATTCCGGCAGAACTTGTTGGGCAAGAGAGTTGATTATTCTGGGAGATCCGTAATTGTGGTAGGGCCCGGTTTGAAATTGGATGAATGTGGTCTTCCTACTAGGATGGCTTTAGAGCTGTTCAAGCCTTTTGTCATGAGGCGACTCGTTGATTACGGTCATGCAAGCAATATAAAGAGCGCGAAGCGTGTGGTGGAAAGGTCTGATCCGGAAGTGTGGGACATTCTTGATGAGGTGACCAGGGATCATCCTATATTGCTAAATAGGGCTCCTACATTGCATCGATTGGGGATACAAGCCTTCAATATCCGATTAGTCCAGGGAAGTGCTATTCAAATTCATCCGCTTGTGTGTTTTGCTTACAATGCAGATTTTGATGGTGACCAGATGGCGGTGCACGTACCACTTTCGCTCGCTGCACAGGAAGAAGCACGACGATTGATGATGAGCTCACGGAATCTGCTGTCACCCGCTGATGGATCTCCAGTTATCCAGCCGACCAAAGATATGATTTTGGGATGCTATTACCTTACTGCCGACCCTGAGGATGTTAGGGAGCGGCCTCGTATACTTAATAGTATCGGGGAAGTCACGCATGCGTTTGATTCAGGCATTATTCAGCTGCATGAAAAAATATTGGTGCGTGTGGTGGCCGGTGAGATGTGTGTAAGTGATGAGCAGCCTGAAGGATCGTTAGTAGAAACTACGGCCGGCAGGGTGTTTTTCAGCGAAATAGTTCCCCCTGATATAAGGCCTATTTCGGTCCAGATGGATAAAGGCGGTCTTCGGGACCTCATAGCGCGTGTCTATCATGAATTTGACGATGAAACCTGTGCGCAAGTAGCGGACGATGTGATGTCGATGGGGTTCCATTGGGCAACTCGGTCTGGCGTAACAATGGCTGTCGGAGACCTTTCGGTGCCCAATATCAAAGCTAGTATTTTGGGGGAAACTGAGGCTCGAGTGGAACAGATCGCCCAAGATCATGATAAAGGCAAGATTACAGAGGAACAGCGGTATCGTGGGCACGTCGCGGAATGGGCCAAGGCCATGCAAACAGTCAGCGAAGCTGTAGAGGACGGGCTTGACCGCAAGGGGTCTGTGTACCTAATGGGTGCTTCAGGAGCGGCCAAGGGCAATTTTGATCAAATACGACAAATTGCCGGTATGCGAGGATTGATGTCTGATCCTAATGGTCGAGTAATCGAGATGCCTGTGCGGGCTAATTTCAGGGAGGGCTTGTCAGTATTTGAGTACTTTATTTCCACTCACGGAGCCCGCAAAGGGTTGGCTGACACTGCATTGAGAACTGCCGACTCTGGATATCTGACTCGACGTCTTGTCGATGTCTGCCAAGATACGATGATTAAAGGCGAAGATTGTGGCTCGACAGAGGGAGTGCTGATCTCTTCAGAAGACGAGGAGATATATGGTGAGTCCGTCGGGCAACGAGCTTTTGGCAGGTATCTATCCAAGGATGTGGTTGCATCGCGAACAGGTGAAATATTGCTTCAGTCTGGCGAAGCTGTTGATGCAGAAGCTTGGGCTAAGATCGATGCCAATGCTGTTTCTGAATTGGAAGTCCGATCTGTCATGAAATGCCAGAGTCGCCGTGGTGTTTGCCAGAAATGTTACGGGTATGATTTATCTCGAAATATGCCGGTTGCGTATGGCACTGCGGTAGGGATTATCGCTGCTCAATCAATTGGGGAGCCTGCTACCCAATTGACGATGCGTACTTTCCATACTGGTGGAACCTATAGGGAAGAAGATATAACGAGAGGTCTGCCTAGAGTAGAAGAATTGTTTGAGGGTAGGGTTCCTAAAGGACAGGCCATTGTTTCCGGCTTAGATGGCACCCTGGAAATAGTTCGTGAAGAAGAGTCAGCTCGTATTGAAGTAACAGCGGAAGATACTATTCAGGAAATAGTTCCATTGCCTGAGGGCTTTGAACCGACGGTAAAAAACGATCAAAAAGTAAAGGTGCGGACGATCATTGCCAAAAACGGCGATGGGAAGGAGCTAAGGGCTCCCATAGAAGGCAAGATTCGCATAGCGAAAACGCGAATCACTGTATTGCAGGAGGAGCCCAAGGTTGAGTCTTATCCTCTGTCGCATACTGCCACGTTGTTGGTGAAGTCTGGTGACAAGGTGCAGGCTGGGGACCAGCTTACTGAAGGATCTTTGAATCCTCACGATGTTCTTGGGATTCGGGGTGAAGCGGCTTTGCAGCGCTATATGCTGAACGAGATCCAGGGGGTGTACAGGGTAGTTGGGGTTCCAGTGAATGACAAGCATGTTGAGGTTGTCATTCGTCAGATGCTTCGCAAGATTAGAATAGATGACGGTGGGGATACAGAGTTTTTACCTGGGGAACTTGTAGATCGCATGGAATTTGCTGACACTAATGACGTCGTTGTCGAAGCTTCTGGGACAGAGGCGCAAGGAGTGTTATCTCTGCTAGGGGTTACAAAGGCTTCCCTAAATACAGATAGTTTTCTAGCGGCTGCTTCATTCCAGGATACAACTCGGGTGTTGACAGAGGCCAGCCTAAACGGGGCGAAAGACACACTGAGAGGGCTCAAAGAGAATGTCATTATAGGAAAATTAATTCCGGCAGGGACAGGGTTTTTTGAACGGAGACTTGCGAGTGGCGATTTAATGGGTACGGATTCAGATAGTAGTCCGGAAGCTTTAGTGGCAGAAATGTCGTCTGTAGCTCGAGCTGAATTGGAAGAAAGAATCCGACTGGCTGACATGGAGAAGAATGGTGGCGCTGAGGATGAATCCTCTTCGAATGGAGATATATCTGCAAGCGCAAAATCGTCAGGTTCGGCAAATGATAAGGACGAAGACAAAGGGGCGACTTCGGAGGCTACTTGAGGTGAGAGGTTTCTGACTAAATTGCCTTCCGTGAGTAAAGATGATCGTTGACCACTAGCAGCACCGGTGATACGATTCTTGTTCTGGCGTTGAGAGCGTCTAGCTACTGTTTTTGTCCTAACCTATTTTTTGCTGGGGTGTCCCTTGCCGACGATTAGTCAACTGGTTCGAAAAGGCCGGCGTAAGCCGCGTCGAAAAGTTACGGCGCCCGCTTTGCATTGGTCATACAATGGCAATAAGCGCAGGATGTTGCGTACCTCTGGAGCCCCTCAGAAAAGAGGGGTTTGCGTGCAAGTTAGGACAGTTCCTCCGAAGAAGCCTAATTCGGCGTTGAGGAAGGTTGCCAGGGTCCGTCTCTCTAGTGGTATGGAGGTACTGGCTTATATCCCTGGAGAGGGTCATACCCTCCAGGAGCATTCTGTGGTTTTGGTTCGTGGAGGTAGGGTCCGTGACTTACCGGGGGTCAGATATCACATCGTACGAGGGGCTTATGACGCTACGGGGGTGGAGGAACGAAAGCAAGGGCGATCTAAGTATGGAACGAAAAGGGGTGGGTGATGGGTTGTAAGGTTATTAGCAAGCTCGGAAAGGTGTTGTTTTATGCCTCGCCGTAGCCGTCCGGCTCGCCGACCCATCGGTCCGGATCCTAGATTCAACAACCGCAGTATCTCGAGATTTATAAATGTCTTAATGCAAGATGGGCGGAAGTCTGTTGCACAGAAGCTACTATATGAGGCGTTGGATATTGTGCAAGAACGTACCCAGCAGCCCCCGATAGACGTGTTTGAGTCTGCTATTCGAAACGCTACTCCTCAATTGGAAGTTAGATCTCGACGTGTGGGCGGAGCCACGTATCAGGTGCCAGTGGAGATTCGTGGTGATAGGCGCTACTCACTGGCTGTTAGATGGCTTGTGCGGGGTGCTCGTGAACGAAGTGGTAACAAAATGGTTGACCGACTTGCAGCCGAGTTTATAGATGCTTCCAATAATGAAGGAGCGGCTGTACGTCGCAAAGAAGATGGTCACCGGATGGCAGAGGCGAATAAGGCTTTTGCCCACTATCGGTGGTAGGTATTTAACTAGTAGCTAGGAATTTCATTCAGCATTTTTTACATGGACCTCAGTCGTACGCGCAATATAGGCATCATCGCGCACATAGATGCCGGCAAAACTACAGTAACCGAGCGAATACTATTTTATTCTGGTCGTATACATAGGACCGGTGAGGTTCATGAAGGTGCCGCTACGATGGATTGGATGGAGCAGGAGAGGGAAAGAGGCATAACCATCACCGCTGCGGCTACCACGTGTGAATGGCGTGACACCAGGATCAATATTATTGACACCCCAGGGCATATCGACTTCACGGCAGAGGTGGAAAGATCACTGAGGGTGTTGGATGGAGGGGTTGTTGTGTTTGATGCTGTTGCTGGTGTACAGCCTCAATCGGAGACTGTTTGGCGCCAAGCTGATAGGTACTCAGTGCCGCGTATTGCTTTAATAAATAAGATGGACCGAAGAGGTGCGAGCCTGGAGCGAGCTGTTGAAACGATAAAGGATAGGCTGGGGGCCAATCCGTTGGTTTGTCATATGCCAAATGGCGAGGAGGACAAGTTTACGGCAGTTGTGGATCTAGTGTCTATGGAACAGCGTAACTTCACTGATGATGGTGCTAATCCTGTGGAAGTGGGGCAAATAGATGATAATTTACTGGACGCTGCTACAGCGGCACGTGAAGTATTGATCGAAGCCGTTGCTGATGGTGATCACGATATTGCAGAGGCGTACTTGGAAGGTAAGGAAATTAGTGCAGACGCGCTTCGAGCAGCGATCCGAAGGATAACTCTTGCGAATGATGGTGTGCCTGTATTTGCTGGTGCAGCTTTGAGAAACAAAGGGGTAGAGGCGATTATAGATGCTGTTGTAGATTATCTGCCCTCTCCGCTGGAAGTTCCCCCCATAGTCGGTACCGATCCAGATTCAGGCGATGAGATTGAGGCGCCTGCTGACGCTGAAGCTCCGCTTTCCGCATTGGCATTTAAGATAGCTAACGATCCGTTTAGTGGTCGACTTACATACGTTCGTGTTTATTCCGGTAAGCTTGAGCCGGGCTCATACGCATTTAACTCCAACAGGAACAAAAGAGAACGGATTGGTCGAATGGTCCGGATGCACGCCGACAAGCGTGAGCCAGTGGAAGAAGGCGTGTATGCTGGGGAAATAGTGGCCATAATCGGTCTTAAAGATACATACACCGGTGACACGCTCTGTGATGTAAAGCGACATGTTGTTCTTGAATCAATCGATTTTCCGGAGCCGGTTGTTAAGGTTGCGGTTGAGCCGCGTAGTCAGGCAGATCAAGAGAAGATGACTGAAGCTTTACTACGGCTTGGGGACGAAGATCCCACCTTTCAGCTTTCCACTGATGAAGAGACTGGTCAAACTACGATAGCGGGTATGGGCGAGTTACACCTTCAGGTGATCATTGATCGTCTGAAGCGCGAATTTAGTGTTCAGGCAAATGTGGGAGCCCCTATGGTTGCGTACAGAGGCACTATTCGAAAGTCGGTAACTGCAGAAGGTAAATTTGTCCGCCAATCAGGAGGGCGGGGACAGTATGGGCATGTGGTGCTGGAGGTTGAGCCTTCTGAAGATGGGGTGGAAAATACTTTTGAAAGTAAGGTCGTTGGAGGGTCAATTCCGTTAGAATTCATTCCCGCGGTTAGAGTTGGCGTAAAAAATGCTGTTACTGAAGGGCCGCATGGGTACCCGATGGAGGGTGTTGCTGTCAGATTGGTTGACGGTTCGTTTCATGCTGTTGATTCCTCGGAAATTGCTTTTCAATTGGCGGGGTCGATGGCTATGAAAGAAGCATTTGGAAAAGCTAAATCAGTAGTTTTGGAACCAGTAATGGACTTGGAAGTACGTTCCCCGGAGCAGTATATGGGTGATATTGTGGGTAACTTATCGGCTAAAAAAGCAAGTATTACGTCTACATCTGTGAATGATGGTGATGTAGTTGTAGAAGCGTCAGTGCCTTTGGCTTCAATGTTCGGCTATGCAAGTGAGTTGCGTGGGCAAACACAAGGGCGAGGCACATTTACAATGGAGTTCGCGAAATATGAAGAGGTGATCGGTGGATTGCCTGAATCTGTAGGAGCAGCGTCAAGTTGATGAACGAATTAATTCATTTAGTGATAGTGTATGGAACTAAGGAATCAGACCTGAACGGCCACAATAGTAACGGCCACGGGATAAAGGCCGGAGGAATCAATGGCTAGAGAAAAGTTTGATAGAACGAAGCCCCATTTAAATGTGGGTACCATCGGACATGTTGACCACGGTAAGACCAGTCTTACCGCGGCTATAACCAAGGTTTTAAGCTTAAAGAACATGGCTGATTATCGTGTGTTTGAGTCGATCGACAACGCGCCTGAGGAAAAGGCTCGTGGAATTACCATAGCGATCCAGCATGTCGAATATGAGACTGATGAAAGGCATTATGCCCATGTGGACTGCCCTGGGCATGCCGACTACATTAAAAACATGATTACAGGGGCTGCTCAGATGGATGGAGCTATCCTTGTGGTATCTGCGCCGGATGGACCTATGCCGCAAACACGAGAACATGTTTTGCTTGCTCGACAGGTTGAAGTTCCTTCAATGGTCGTCTTCTTGAACAAAGTGGACATGGTAGATGACGACGAGCTTATTGAATTGGTTGAGCTTGAAGTTCGTGAGCTATTGAACGAGAGAGAGTTCAATGGGGATGATGTCACTGTTGTACAAGGCAGTGCGCTAGGAGTTTTGGAGTCTGACAGCACGGATCCAGACGCACCTGAATATAAATGCATAATTGATCTTATGGCAGCGGTGGATGAGCACATACCAGCGCCACCTCGTCCTATTGACCAGGATTTCCTGATGCCTATTGAAGACGTGTTTGGGATTAAAGGTCGGGGCACCGTGGTGACGGGTCGTATAGAACGTGGAGAAGTAAAGTCCGGCGAAGCGATAGATATCGTTGGTATGGGGGATAAGGGCCATGAAGGGATTGTTGTCACCGGAGTGGAAATGTTTCGAAAGATTCTTGATTCAGGTCAAGCTGGCGATAATGTCGGTTGTTTGTTGCGCGGTATCGAGCGTGAAGATGTGGAGCGCGGACAAGTGCTAGCAAAACCCGGTTCTATAACCCCTCATGTGGACTTTAAGGCAGAGGTGTATGTTTTGAATCGGGATGAAGGTGGACGGCACACCCCATTTTTTAATGGGTATCGGCCGCAGTTCTATATTAGAACGACAGATGTTACCGGGGAGATTAAGCTTCCAGGTGATGTTGAAATGGTAGTTCCAGGTGACAACGTGGAGATGGAGGTTAACCTTATAACTCCCGTTGCGTTGGAACGTGGGGTGAGATTCGCCATCCGGGAAGGTGGTGTTACGGTTGGGGCAGGTTCAGTGACGGAAATTATTAAATAAGCAGAGGTAATTCACTGGCAGACAAAAGTTCAAAACAACGCCGACCGAGGCGCCAAAGAATACGAATTCGACTGAAAGCTTACGATCATCGTGTGCTGGACCAGTCGGCGTTGCGCATAATCGAAAATGCGCAACGTACTGGTGCTGAAACAAAGGGTCCGATCCCTCTTCCCACACGAATTAACCGATGGACTGTGATGAGATCTCCGTTTATTGATAAAGATTCTCGTGAGCAATTTGAGATGAGGACTCATAGGCGTTTGATAGATGTGTTCGACCCTAAAGCTGAAACTATGGATGCTTTATTAACCCTGGATCTGCCATCTGGCGTAGATATTGAGCTTAAATCTTGAGGTTGTTTTGATGCCAATAGGATTGATAGGTCGAAAAATAGGGATGACCCACGTTTACGACGACGATGGTAGGTTTCTGCCAGTGACGGTGGTTCGAGCGGGGCCCTGTTATGTTACCCAATTGAAAGACCTGGCCCGAGATGGTTATCAGGCTGTACAAATTGGATTCGAAGAGACAAGGGAAGAATTGATTTCTGGTGCTGAACAAGGACACTTAGGTTCTTTACCGGCACTTCGTCATTTGCGTGAATACAGGACAGAAGATTCTGAGTTAAGTGTAGGCGACGAGATAACCGTTGATAGCTTTGAAGTAGGCCAAAGGCTAACTGTCAGTGGGACCTCTAAAGGCAAGGGTTTTGCTGGTGTAATGAAGAGGCATGGATTCAGGGGTGGGCCGAGGACACATGGCCAGTCTGATAGAGAGCGTGCGCCGGGTTCCATCGGTGCCGGTAATACTCCAGGTCGTGTTTTCAAAGGAACACGAATGGCAGGGCGTCTTGGTGGAGGTCGGGTCACTCGAAAAAAGGTTGAAATTGTAAGAATAGATGCTGACAAGAACGTTTTGCTTTTAAAAGGGGCGGTGCCAGGCCACTCAGGAGGATTGGTGATGTTGAATGAGGAAAGGGGCAACTGATGACTACTGATCTAAAATCAGTGAGTAGTACTCTCGAGGTTCCTGTGTTGAGCTCTAATGGTAAGGTGGCGGGCTCGATTGTTCTTCCTGAAGAGTTTGTGCCGAATTCGATTCCTGAGCAGATAATAAAGAATTCAATATTAGGGCATCTTGCGAATAATAGGGCTGGAACGGTGTCTACCTTGACGAGGTCTGAGGTTCGAGGCGGAGGGAGAAAGCCTTGGAGGCAAAAGGGAACAGGTCGCGCTCGGCAGGGGTCCATTAGGGCTCCTCACTGGCGTGGAGGGGGCAGGGTTTTTGGACCAAGTCCTCGTAGTTTTAGGACTAGACAGAGTAATCGTGAGCGTAAACTCGCTTTTTATGCTTCTGTGGGGCTTAAAGCAGCTGCAGGAAAACTGCATGTAGCGGATTCATTGGACCTTCGAGATGCTAAGACGAAGACCCGGGTGAACTGGCTTAGGGACCTTGGGATGGTTGGGCGGACATTGCTGATTGGTGTTGCTCCAAGCTCTGAGGTGCAGCGATCGATAAGAAACATTCCTGACGCTTGCGTTGCCAGAGCTGACACGGTGAATGCCTATGATGTGTTCTCAATGGACAATCTAATTGTCACAGCTGAGGCTCTAGAAGTAATGAGGAGGGTTGGCTGATATGGAGTCGACTGACATATTGTTGAGTCCAATAATCACTGAGAAATCTACCATTATGGGGGAGGACGCGAAGTATGTGTTTAGAGTTCATACCCAAGCTAACAAGGTGCAGATTAGAGCTGCAGTCGAAGATCTATTTGATGTAAATGTGGACAAAGTAAACATTAGCAAGGTTAAGGGTAAGTCTCGTCGATTTGGTCGTTCTGTTGGTCGTAAGCCTGATTGGAAAAAGGCGGTCGTCACTTTGCGAGCTGGTGAGACGATAGATTTGGTCCCGGGGGTTTAAGTAGGGTATGGCAGTGAAAACATACAAACCAACTTCTCCAGGCCGTAGAGGATATGTATCTGCTAGCTTTGCAGAATTGACGACTGACAAACCGGTCAAGCGTCTATTGAAAACACGCAAAAGTAAGGCTGGTCGGAACAATCAAGGGAAAATTACTGTTCGCCATCGAGGTGGTGGATCCAAACGGAGATTGCGAACAATTGATTGGAAACGTGATAAACATGGTGTTCCGGCGAATGTAGCTACTGTGGAGTATGACCCCAATCGGTCGGCTTATATAGTGCTTCTAAATTATGCGGATGGTGAGAAGCGATATGTCATTGCCCCTCAAGGGGTACGTGTTGGAGATGTTCTTTTGTCAGGGCCCAACTCGCCTTTGACCATGGGTAATTCGTTGCCACTCAGTAAAATTCCGGATGGGACCCAAGTGCATTGTGTGGAAATGCAGCCCGGCAGAGGGGCTCAGCTCGCGCGAGCTGCTGGAGCTTCATTGCAAGTTATGGCGAAAGACAAAGGCTTGGTTACTCTGCGAATGCCCTCTGGTGAAATGCGACTGGTGAATGAGAAATGTATAGCTACTATAGGGGAAGTGGGCAACTCAGATCATGGTAACCTTTCCCTAGGGAAAGCTGGTCGAAAACGCCGTATGGGAATTCGGCCTACTGTTCGTGGTTCTGCTATGAACCCTAACGATCATCCCCATGGAGGGGGTGAGGGTAAGGCTCCGACTGGAGGCCCGCCTAAAACTCCTTGGGGTAAGCCTGCCATGGGATACAAAACTAGGATAGGTGCTAGGCGAAGTGACAAAATGATTGTCAGGCGCAGAAGTCGCAAGCGAAGATGACTTTTTTTACGGTATACAGCAACTTTAAGGAAGTGTTTTAAGTGTCCAGGTCATTAAAAAAAGGTCCGTACGTTGATGAGCGATTGCTAAAGCGGATCAAAGAATTAGGGAGGGGTGGTGACAAAGTAGTGCTACGGACTTGGAATAGAGCCTCTACCATATTCCCTGAAATGGTGGGGCACACGATTGCTGTGCATGATGGTCGTCGTCATGTACCAGTTTATGTGACTGAAAACATGGTGGGGCACAAGTTGGGGGAGTTTGCCCCGACTCGCGTGTTTCGTGGTCATGTTGGTTCGAGAACTACGGGATGATGGTATTGTTTATCAGGAAGGATTTTCTTGGAAGTTTTTGCTAAATCCAAATATCTAAGAGTGGCGCCGATAAAGGCGCGTGCAGTAGGTCGTTCTATAAAAGGATTAGGTGTAGAATCGGCACTTGCCACTTTAGAGTTTTTGCCTCATCGGAGTGCTCCCATGATCGCAAGGGTGTTGAAGTCTGCTGTCTCAAATGCGGAAAACAATTATGGTTTGGACCCATTGAGACTGTACGTGTCTCGAATTCACGTCGATGAAGGTCCGCGACTGAAGCGTATGCGGGCGAAGGCACGTGGAAGAGCGGGTTTCTATGTCAGAAGAATGAGCCATGTCACAATTGTTCTTGATGAAAGGGTTGCCTAATGGGTCGTAAGGTTCACCCTGTAGGTTTCAGGCTTGGCCAGTACCGTCTTTGGGATAGCCATTGGTATGCGGATCGTGACTATTCTGCTCAAGTGGTAGAAGATTCTAAGATCCGTGATTTCGTTAGAAAATGGTTATTGAATCCGCCTGGGTCTGAAGATCGTCGTCGTGGTGGAAGAAAATCCTTCAGTGCAGGGGTATCGAGAATAGAAATTCGTCGTGCATCGCATTTAGTGCGAGTTACTGTGCACACATCGCGTCCCGGGATTGTCATTGGTCGTGGTGGGTCCAATCGTGATGCATTGCAGGCAGCTATGTCGAAAGAATTTAAGAAACGCGTGGCTTTGAATGTGGCTGAGATATCTACAGCAGAACTTGATGCCTATTTGGTGGCGAGAAATGTAGCGGATCAACTTGAAAGACGAGTTTCATTTAGAAGAGCGATGAAGATGTCGGCAGAGCGGACGATGCGTGCTTGGGCAGAGGGTGTGAAAATCATGGTTAGTGGCCGCTTGGGGGGGCGAGAAATGGCTAGAACGGAGTTTGAGGTTCGAGGTCGTGTTCCTTTGTCTACGATGCGTGCTGACATCGATTTCGGTCAAGCGACAGCCTTTACGAGCTATGGTGCGATCGGCGTTAAGGCTTGGGTGCATCGAGGGGAAAAATCAGACAATAAAGATTCGTCTGGGTCTGATGAGGAGTCAAATGTGCCTCAGGGAGTGGAGCGTTAGACGATGCTGATGCCTAAACGAACAAAATATCAAAAAATGCATAGGGGACGTATGCGGGGAGTGGCTAGCAGAGGTAATCGGCTGGCACACGGCGATTATGGGTTGCAGGCTGTAAGTCGAGGTTATGTCAATGCTAGGCAAATTGAGGCAGCACGACGAGTATTGACTCACAATATGCGGCGACAAGGCCGGGTGTGGATTGGGATATTTCCTGACAAGCCGATTACTCGTAAGCCGGTGGAAGTTCGTATGGGTGGAGGGAAAGGTGCGGTGGATCATTGGGTAGCAATTGTTAAGCCAGGGAGAATGCTATTTGAGATAGCTGGTGTAGAGGATGAAATTGCCCGAAAGGCTCTGCTACTGGCAATGGACAAATTGTCTGTCCGGACTAGGTTGGTGGTGCGAGAAGAGGAGTCTTTAGTTGGCTAAGGTTGAAGAATATAGAAGTATGGATCAAGCTCAGCTCGAATCGGCGTTGGATGAGAGGCGCGAAGACCTGTTTAGGTTAAGGCTTCAAATAGCCACTCATCAACTAGATGATAATTCTCAGATAGGGAAAGCTAGGAAAGACATATCAAGGATATTAACTGTGTTGACGGAAAAGAATATTGCTATCAAGGCAGAGGATGTAGTGGAGGGGTGATTAGCTAAATGTCGTCACGAAAACGAACAATACAAGGAATAGTTGTGAGTAATGCTACAGACAAAACGATTGTGGTTGAGACGTCCCGGCATGTCCCTCATCGGCTATATAAAAAGTCGGTGTTGGTGCGAAAGCGACACATGGCACATGATCCGAAAAATGAATGCGCCATTGGCGATGAAGTGGTTCTGACAGAGTCGAGGCCTCTGAGTGCGCGCAAAAGATGGAGGCTCCATGAGATATTAGTTAAGTCACAAATTCAGCCGGATGAGGAGGCGGCCTCTCTTGATTCAGCAGCAATCTAGAATTAAAGTCGCTGACAATACTGGCGCTCGTGAATTATTGGTGATCAGAGTGTTGGGTGGTACCCGTAGACGTTATGCCGGTGTAGGCGATATGGTAGTGGGTTCTGTCAAGAATGCAGCGCCAAATAGTCCTGTTCCGAAAGGGAAGGTTGTAAGAGCGGTGGTAGTGCGTGTAGCCAAAGAGTACAAACGTATTGACGGGTCGCGAATACGTTTTGATGATAATGCGGCGGTGCTGATTGATCAGGAATCTACTCCTAGTGGAACTAGAATATTTGGCCCTGTTGCAAGGGAATTGCGTGAATCTAAGTTTGCCAGAGTTGTGTCTTTGGCTCCGGAAGTCATCTAATGAATGGTGTGCAAATACGTGTCTAGCCAAAGAATAAAAAAAGGGGATACCGTCGTTGTTATAGCTGGTAGCGACCGCGGGCTTAAAGGTGAAGTTGTTCAAGTTATGCCGAAGCAGGGACGAGTAGTTGTTGATGGGGTTAACAGTCGGAAACGGCATCAGCGGCCTAGCGGTCCGGGTCGTCCTTCAGGAATAATTGATATAAATGCCCCTATCCATATATCAAATGTGATGCTGGTAGATCCGGCTAGCGATAAACCGACGCGTACCGCAAAACGGACGTTAGAAGATGGTCGTAGGGTTCGAGTAGCTAAGGTCAGCGGCGAGGTGGTTGATTCCTAATGGCTTCTCGACTTAAGGATCGTTTCATCTCTGATATACGCCCTGCTCTTATGGAAGAACTAGGAATGGTGAACATAATGCAGGTGCCACGGCTAGACAAAGTAGTTGTCAATATAGGATTAGGAGAGGCTATAGATAACGCAAATGCGCCGGAGGCAGCGGTTAGAGATATCGGGGTAATGACTGGGCAAAGAGCGATGGTAACAAAAGCTCGAAAATCAATATCAAACTTCAAGATTCGTGAAGGGATGCGGATTGGCGCAGCTGTTACGTTGCGGGGTGATAAGATGTACAACTTCGTCGACAGATTATTCTCTATAGCAATACCTCGTGTTAGGGATTTTAGAGGATTGTCTCCCAGATCTTTCGATGGGCGTGGTAATTACTCAGTTGGTTTCGACGAGCAGTTAATCTTTCCAGAGATTGATTATGGCTCTATAGATAAGATACGTGGGTTTCAGGTAGTCTTTGTGACTTCTGCTGAAACTGATAATGATGCTAGGGCTTTGTTAGGGGCGCTGGGATGCCCATTCAAAGCGACTAACTGATCTAAGGAAGGTTCAGTTTTATTGGCTAAGAAAAGCAAAATTGAAAAATGGAAACGGAAGCCTAAGCATCCGGTTCAATTTCATAATAGGTGCGGTATATGCGGAAGGCCTAGGGCCTACATACGAAAGTTCGGTATGTGTCGCATTTGTTTCAGGGCACACGCCTTACGTGGAGAAGTCCCCGGTGTCATAAAGGCTAGCTGGTAGATTATCCCATGAGCCGAAAAAGACCTGAGTTACGTTTTACGAGATCTGACCCACTAGGCGACCTTTTAGTTCGTCTTCGTAATGCTTCACTGGCTGGCCATACCGATGTGAAGTTACCGCACTCTAAATTGAAATTGGCGCTTGCCGAACTTCTTACCGATAACGGGTATTTGAGTTCTGTTGAAACAGTCGACAATAGTCCACAAGCGTTGCTCAAACTTACTTTGAAATATGATGCAGAGAGATCTCCGGCGATTACAGGAGTAAAGCGGGTCAGCAAGCCGGGGTTGCGTATCTATTCTAAGGCAGGTGACATACCTAGAGTAATGGGTGGTGTTGGTGTGTCTGTCGTGTCAACACCTCAGGGCCTTATGACTGGTAGTGAAGCATATCGAAAGAAGATTGGTGGGGAGGTTTTATGTTTTGTTTGGTGATTAATGTTGATGAAGGGGTGCTTCCATGTCTCGTGTAGGTAATCAACCTATCTCTTTACCTGATGGGGTTTCCTGGGAAATGAAAGGGCAATTAATCGGTGTCACCGGACCCCTTGGCTCATTGTCGATGACAGTAGGTTTGGGCATGTCAGTAAAAGAAGACGATGGGAAGATCATTGTAGGTCGGGCAACCGATTCTCGTAGACACCGTGAAATTCATGGCCTTACACGTAGTTTGATTGCGAACATGGTTGAGGGTGTGACACGGGGTTTTCAAAAGGTTTTGGATGTGGTGGGTACTGGGTACAGAGTGGAGAATCATGCTGACGGAATTGTGATGCAGCTTGGGTTTTCCCACCCTGTCATATTTGCCAATCGTGAAGGAATAGAATTGGTGATTGAAGGGCAAAACCAGGTAACAGTTCGTGGTATTGATAAGGAGTTGGTAGGTCGCACAGCTGCTGAGCTGAGATCTCTCCGTCCTCCTGATGCATACAAAGGTAAGGGTGTGCGTTATGCCGGAGAAACTGTGAGGCTAAAGCCAGGCAAAGCCGCCATAGGTGCGGGAGTTGGTGGATAAATGATGGCATCTCGGAAAGGAAAAACAACTAGGGCTGCTCGAAGGGCGGTTCGTCATGCGTCTGTGAGACGAAAAGTTCACGGTACAACAAAGCGTCCTAGGTTGGCAGTGTTTCGTAGTGCGCGTCATATCTATGCTCAAATAATTGATGATAACGAAGGAACCACGTTGGTTTCAGCTAGTACTTTGGAACCGGGCTTTAGTCGAAGTGGAACTAAGGTGGAACAGGCGAAAATGGTGGGCGAAATTGTAGCGAAGCGTGCAGCAAAACAGAGTATCAAGGCCGTGGTATTTGACCGTGGAGGGCATCGGTATCATGGGCGCGTGGCAGCTGTGGGAAACGCAGCGCGTGACGAAGGTTTGGAGCTTTAATGATGGCAACTAGGGATATTGCAAGGGCAGGAACAGATGAGAACGCATCTCGATTAGATGAACGGGTTGTCCGGATCAAACGTGTTGCCAAGGTGGTCAAAGGTGGTCGAACTTTCGGATTTAACGCTCTGGTTGTAGTAGGAGATGGGAATAACCAGGTTGGTGTTGGTCTCGGTAAGGCACGTGAAGTTGCAGATGCCATACGGAAAGGTCATCAACGTGCTAGAAAAGCAATGATTGAATTTCCAGTGAAAGAGGATGGGACTATTCCTCATTATGTTGAAGGGAAATTTGGTGCGTCAAAAGTAGTGCTTCGTCCTGCAGGACCAGGGACTGGGGTTATTGCTGGGGGCGCGGTCCGTGCTGTTGTAGAGACCGCGGGAATTCAGAATGTGTTGACCAAGGCTTTTGGATCATCGAATGCTTTAAATCTTGCCAAAGCAACTATCGTAGCTCTAGAAAATCTTAAGGTTCCGCCTGGAACAAAATTACGAACTAGTAAGCCTATTGAAGTTGGGAACGATGCTTGAGATAACCTTGATTAAGAGTCCAATTGGATATAATCAACGACAAAAACGTACTGTGGAGGCGCTTGGGCTTCGCAAGATAAATCAGACTGTTGTATACCCTGACAATCCGGCTGTGCGAGGTATGGTGCGGGCTGTTGCACACCTAATCAAGATCGAGAAAGCTGAGTAGAGCTATGTCTGAAGGCGAAATCCCAAATCTAAAGATTCATGATTTATTGCGCCTCGCTCCGAAACGACAATTACGCCAAAGAGTGGGGCGAGGTTACGGATCAGGATCAGGAAAAACAAGCGGCCGCGGTCAAAAAGGGGCTGGTGCTCGAGCTGGCACAGGCCGTAGATGGCAGTTTGAAGGGGGGCAGACACCTATTCTTAGGCGCATGCCGAAATTGAGTAGGTTTAGCAATTTTCGATTCAAGAGACGCTATCAAATAGTCAACGTTGGGGCTCTGGACGTATTTGCTGATGAGACGATAGTTGATCCTGCATTGCTGATCAAAAAAGGATTGGCCAGTAAAGGACCGGTGAAAATACTCGGTAATGGCGATCTTTCTCGCAAATTGACGGTCCGGGCATCTAAATTTTCGAAAAGCGCAACATTAAAAATAGAGGCTGCCGGTGGGAATTCTGAAGTTTTAGAGATCGATCACGCCATCAATCGAGCCGATTGATAAATGGAATTCAACGAGATGGATGAATGATTCAGGCCGTCCTCGCCGCACTACAGTTACCAGAATTACGGGCGAAAATTGGCTTCACATTAGGCTTGTTATTGGTGTTTCGCGTGGTAGCCCATATCCCGTTACCGGATGTGGACTTGGAGCTGTTACGTCAACGGTTTGAAGGTGATCAGCTTCTCGGATTTATTAATCTTCTGTCGGGAGGCGCACTAGAGAACTTTTCGGTAGTGGCTTTGGGTGTTTACCCCTACATTACTGCGATGATTATCATGCAAATTGTCGTTCCCATAATACCTCCCTTGAAAGCTTTATCTCAGGATGGTGGTGAAGCGGGACGCAAGAAAATTAGTCAGATCACTAGAATGGCTACGATTCCGTTCGCTGTTCTTCAAGGTCTTGGGCAGATCCAATTACTAAGGCAATCGTCCCCGTCACCTATAGATCCTAATTTATCCGTGTTGGGGCTGATTTCTATGCTGATAATAATGACCGGTGGAACTATGTTTTTGCTATGGATCGGTGAATTGATAACTGAAAAAGGGATTGGTAACGGAGTATCTATAATTATTCTCGGAGGAATTGTCGCAGGCGTACCAAGGGCTTTAGGTCAGTCTTTGTTTGGCGGTGAGGACTTGATGAGTATTGTTTCTGTTGCAGCGATTGGGATAAGTATGGTGGCGGCCATAGTGTTCGTCCAAGAAGCACAAAGACGAATTCCAGTGAGTTACGCTAAGCGGGTACGTGGCAACCGTATGTATGGTGGGCAGAGCACAAATATTCCGTTGAAGATTAATTCTGCTGGGATGATTCCTTTGATTTTTGCCTTTTCGTTTATGCTGATTCCTAGCACTGTTGCTAGTTATTTGCAGGTTACTGATGTTGGATGGGTGTCCAGAATTGCAGGTACATTTGTTGACTGGTTTAGTCCGGCTAACTTTGTTTATTGGCTATTCACATTTGTGTTGGTGGTGGCCTTTACCTACTTCTACACGTTGGTTATGTTTAGTCAGCAAAACTTACCAGAGAACCTTCAAAAGAATGGAGGGTTTATTCCAGGTATTCGACCTGGAAAGCCCACAGCGGAATATCTTGGGCGTGTGATGAACAGATTGACTTTGGTGGGAGGGCTTTTCTTGGGCGTAATGGCTGTGGTTCCGTTTGTTGCCGGGTCTGCAACCGGAGTTACAACAATCGCGTTGAGCAGTACCGGTCTTTTGATTGTGGTCGGTGTTGTATTGGATACGATGAAGCAACTTGAGGCTCAGCTCATGATGAGAGAATACGACTCATTCCTTTGATGAACACGGATACTACTGGTCAAATTCACGTTTTATTGGGCCTTCCAGGCTCAGGCAAAGGTACCCAAGCGACTCGTATTTGTGAAGATGTTGACATTATTCATTTGTCATCGGGGGATATTTTTAGAAGATTTGCTGCAAATTCTCACTCTAATCACCTATATAGGCGGATACGAGAACACATAGATTGTGGTGAGCTAGTGCCGAATGATTTAGCATGCAACATTGTGATGCGAGAGATTGAAAGTATCCATCGAGAGGGAAAAGGCGTGATACTCGATGGGTTTCCTCGAACTTTGAGTCAGGCGGAATTCCTCGACGAGAGACTTTCAGAGAATGATGGTCATATTAGCAGCATAATCAATTTGGCTGTGAGTGAAGAAACAAGCTTGGAGCGCATATTGGATCGTGGCAGGCATGACGATTTGCCTGAGATTGCAAAAAAGAGACTGGAGGTGCATCTAAGGTTGAGTGATCCAGTTCTCGACTATTACAGGTGCAAGGGCCGACTGGTAGAGGTGGACGGTGATCGTGCTCAAGATGAGGTGAAAACAGATTTACTTCGGGTTATGGGGGTCGAAATTTGATGCAAATTGAACGAAACGGAGAATTTCTTGACCTCTAGGGTTATAATCTCTGCTGGGTATGCGAAAGTCCCAAACGGCTGGAAAAAGCTTCGGCCCGAGATGGACCTGTTTCGGTTCGTTAGACGGTCGGAGTTTTGTTGTCTATTACGGCAATGTCTACTGGTACTAGCAACTAAGTTGAACGCTCTCCCACTAATATCCGGAGATGCACAATTGTATAGGGTTAATGTGATCGAAGGAAATCATGTAGTGATCGGGCTGGAGATTGCCTAAAAAAGATGTTATTGAGGTAGAAGGAGTGGTTCGTGAATCGCTCCCGAATACGATATTTAAGGTTGAATTAGATAACGGTGTTACTGTGCTAGCGCACTTGTCTGGTCGTTTACGTATGCATTACATTCGGGTAGGAGCAGGTGATAGGGTACGTCTAGAAATGTCACCGTATGATTTGACTCGAGGAAGGATTACGTGGCGACTTCCAGTGGGGGGACAGTCTTAGGCAACTTTACTGGGTTATGAAATAGATATGTTGAATATAATTAAAGTATGAAAATATCAGCGTCGGTAAAAAAGCGCTGCGATAAGTGCAAAATAATTAAGCGTCGTGGGATAGTTATGGTTATATGTGAAAATCGCAAGCATCGTCAGAAGCAAGGTTAACTGAGATATGGCAAGAATTTCTGGTGTGGATGTTCCAATAGACAAACCGGTAGAGATAGCTTTGACCTATATTTTCGGCATCGGGCGGACCCGAAGTAAGAGGATTCTTGAGGTAGCGAGGGTTGATCCGGGTTCTCGTGTTAAGGATCTTGCAGAGGATGAACTAAGTAGAATTAGAGAAGTTATAGATGGTCAATACACGGTGGAAGGGGAGTTGCGCAGAGAAGTGGCTTTGAATATTGGAAGACTGCGAGAAATAGGTTGTTATCGTGGGGCAAGGCATCGTGCGAATCTTCCGGTTAGAGGTCAGCGAACCCACACTAATGCTCGCACACGTAGAGGTCACAAGAAATCAATCGGTATACGAAAGAAAGTCATAAAGCGCGGTTAGCGCGGAGGCAATAGTTTGGCAGAAAGACGAAGAAGACGTCGAGAAGCGCGTCTAGTGCCCGAAGGTCGGGCTTATATCAAGGCGACTTTTAATAATACAATCATTACCATTACGGATCCGGAAGGTGGTGTGTTGACTTGGGCGAGTGGCGGTACGGCAGGGTTTAAAGGATCTAGAAAAAGTACGCCTTATGCTGCCCAGGTTACCTCTGAAAAGGTTGGGCAGGAGGCGTTTGATATGGGGATGAGGAAAGTATCAGTATTTGTTAAGGGGCCAGGCAGTGGGCGAGATGCTGCGATACGAGCTTTACAGTCTGCAGGATTGAGAGTTGCTAGTATCGCCGATGTAACGCCGATTCCCCATAACGGCCCGCGAGCTCGAAAGAGGCGACGAATATGATATGTATGGTTGCAGTTTACCTAGATTGGATGGGTGGCTGATATGGCACGTTATGCAGGACCCGTTTGCCGGTTATGTCGCCGTGAGGGAGTCAAGTTGTTTCTGAAAGCAGATAGGTGCTTCACTCCTAAATGTGCGATAGATAAACGGAATACCCCTCCAGGAGCGCGTCGTAATCGCCCCCCGCGACAGAGGTCGACTAATTATGCGATGCAACTTAGGGAAAAACAGAAAATTCGTAGAACCTACGGTCTTATGGAAAAACAATTCAGACGTCATTATCGAGAGGCTGAACGTCAGATTGGCGAAACTGGGGTCAATTTACTGTTATTACTGGAGTGCAGACTTGACAATGTGGTTTTTCGGATGGGATTCGCCTCATCTCGGAGACAAGCCAGACAGCTGGTAAACCATGGGCACTTCTTGGTGAATGGCAAGAAGTTGGATGTGCCTTCCGCCAGTCTTAATATCGGTGATGAAATATCGATACGGGTAAAAAGTCGAAAATTGGATGTGATACAAGTTTCCCAGGAGCGAGCATCTGATATTGGTAGGCCATCATGGGTAGAGGTCCAGCCGGAAAAGTTGGTTGGTAAAATCGTTGCGGTTCCTGAACGTGAAAATATAGACGTAGTAGTAAATGAACAGTTAATAGTGGAATATTACTCGCGATGACAGATTTCATGCTGGATCGTTTGTCGCGGCATTCGGAGGTCATTTTTGTCCGTTAATCAATTGAATCCAAGAATACAAATTGAAGAAAAAGAAGAGGATTATGGACGGTTTGTGATAGAGCCTCTACCTAGAGGGTATGGTCACACCATTGGTAATCCGCTTCGGCGAGTGCTTTTATCGTCCCTGCCAGGGTCTGCTATTACCAGTGTGACCGTGGAAGGCGTGCTTCACGAATATGCAACACTCGAATTTATGAGGGAAGATGTCGTTCAATTTATCCTCAATTTGAAAGATGTGAAGCTTCTTTTGCATGGTCCAGGTCCATATCAAGCTCGTATAGAAGTTGAGGGTCCTGGAGAAGTTACAGACGGCGATATTAAGACTAGTCCTGAAGTGGAAATAGTTCACCCGGAACATTATCTGGCAACTTTGGATAAAGGGGGGCCTCTTAGGGTTGATTTGACGATCAGGAGTGGCATCGGATATGTGGGGGCTGAAGAACAAAGCGACAGTGAAATCGGTGTCATTCCCGTGGATGCGCGTTTCACACCTGTCACAAAAGTGCAATACAGTGTGGATCCTGCTCGTGTCGGGCAGTCTACGGACTACGACCGTCTTATGGTGCAAGTCTGGACCGATGGTAGTATCGCCCCGGATGATGCTATATCACGGGCCTCGACTATATTGACGGATTCATTCATACTGATGAGTCAAGTGGCTACGCCTGAGTTGTTCGAAGTTGTGGAAGAAGAAGAAGAGGAAGAGGAAATTGTTGAAATATCGACTCCTGTAGAGGATCTGCAATTGTCCAATCGGGCTTTAAATTGTCTGAAACGGCACGAGATTGACACTATAGAGCAACTGGATGCGATGGCTGAAGAGGAGCTTCAAGATTTGCGAGGTATGGGCGTTAAGCTTATTGATGAAATTCGCGAACGACTTGCAGAGCACCGTGCCAGTGAAGCTGAGAGTAGTAAGTGAAACATAGGGCAAAAAGGCGCTCTCTTGGTAGATCGAATAGCCATCGCCGCGCTATGGTTCGTAACTTAGCTAGATCGCTTGTATTGCATGAGAAGATACGAACGACAGATTCCCGGGCTCGGGTGGTTCGTCCGCAGCTTGAGAAGCTGATTACACTTGCGAAACGGGGCGACTTGCATGCTCGCAGGCTTGCCTTTGCCAGGCTTCAAGATAAAGAGGCTGTTCACAAGTTGTTTGAAGATTTAGCTGATCGGTTTGCTGACCGTCCGGGCGGCTATACGAGGATGTATAAACTTGGGATGCGTTCAGGCGATGCTGCTTTGATGGTGCAATTGGAATTGGTATGACAAACATGTGTCGTATCAAAGCTACAATCGAGTACACTGGCCAGCACTTTTCAGGGTTTCAATTGCAGGATGCGGATAGAACTGTTCAGGGAGTCTTAGAGGAAGCACTGTCAAATATAACAGGGGGTTTTGTGAGGGTTGCGGGGGCTGGGCGTACAGATTCCGGTGTCCATGCTAAGGGTCAGGTGATAGCATTTGATTACCAAGGATCGCTCAGTCCGGACGATATAATGCGAGCTATGAATGCTAAGTTGCCGGATGATGTGGCAATGCTGGAATGTGTGATAGTGCCTGGTTCGTTCGACCCAAGAAGAGATGCCTCGCTTCGTGCTTATCAATATCGTATATTAAACCGGCCGTTTCCTTCAGCGTTTCGGAGATGGAACACTTGGCATGTGGCCAGGAACTTAGATGTTTCATTGATGAGTGCGGCCAGTAGGTTTTTTGTTGGGACACACGATTTTGCGTCATATATAAAGTCAGATGGCGGATCTACGGTGCGCTATATAAGCGACTGTGTCGTTTGGCAAGAGGGTGATGAAGTTGTCGTGAGGGTTAGAGGTAACGCTTTTGGTAGGCGGATGGTTCGAAGGATGGTCGGGGCTTTGACAAATGTCGGTTTACAGATTTGGGAGCCAGATGAGTTGGCTGAGACACTTGTACAACTTAATGGTGGTATGAATGGGCCCTCGGCTCCTGCTCATGGACTTACGCTGTTATCGGTCGAATACGGGAATCGTATTTCAATCGATAAATTATTTGAGGGAAATTTGCCTGATCTAGAGGAGGCCCAAGCTGTCTAGTACCCATGTTGTAAAAAGCAAGGACATTGTCCGTCGATGGTGGGTCATTGACGCATCTGGTAAGACACTTGGTCGAATGTCATCTGAGATTGCCAGGATGTTACAAGGTAAGAGCAAGCCTGATTACTCGCCACATTTGGAAATGGGTGATCATGTAGTTGTAATTAATGCTGCTTCTATCCATGTAACTGGACGAAAGAAGGAGCAAAAGTATTATTATCGGCACAGTGGATATCCTGGAGGACTCAAAGAAATTACTTTGTCTAAACAACTGAGCAAACATCCCGATCGTGTTATTAAGTCGGCGGTCAAAGGCATGATGCCGAGGACGGCTATTGGGCGTCATGCTATGTCGCGTCTTCATGTATATGCAGGGGAAGAACATCCTCATGCAGCGCAAAGGCCAGAGGTGTATGAAATTTGAGTGAGCAACGTTATTACTATGCTACTGGTCGTCGGAAGACTGCGGTAGCTCGAGTTAGACTTTATCCTGGTGATGGGGCAATAGTGGTAAATGGTCGTCCGATAGAAGATTATTTCCCTGTCGTTTTTCACCGTATACATGCATTAGAGCCTTTAAGCCATGCAAGTAATAGCTATCACGCGTCTGTGAAGGTGGTTGGTGGAGGGGTTGCTGGACAAGCTGGAGCTGTTAGGCATGGTTTGGCTAGAGCCTTGTGTGTCCATGATCCTGAATTGCGCTCCGATATTAAGCGGGCTGGTCTACTTACTAGAGATGCTCGGGCCAAGGAACGGAAAAAGCCTGGGCTTAAGAGAGCGCGGAAGGCACCTCAATTTACCAAGCGTTAGGCTATATGGTATTTCGGGTGTTTGACTAGATGTCGGTATTGGGAGGATGGTTATCGGCAAGTAATTCTTGGGAAGGAAGACTAGTGAGAGAGTCGATTCCGAAATACATCAAAAAAGATGGGCTGGTTCCGTATAGCTGAGGCCTACCTATTCGATCCGATCTACCAATCATTTTAACGAGGCCTCTTGACAGCAAATTGGATAAAGAACTGTCGCAATTAACACCGCGTATCCGTTCTAGGTCTCCCCGGGATACCGGTTGTCGATATGCAATAATCGCAAGAGTTTCAAGGCTGGCTTGAGTAAGTTTAGTGGTGGGGTCTAGGCCTAGTAGCTTTCGGCAGTATAGAGAAGCGTGTGGGTGGGAGACCATTCTGTATTTGCCTTGGTGTTCGATAATGTGTATGCCCCGACTTGCGTACTCCGATTGTAATTTGTGCAATCTGGCTTCTATTATGGCTGTGGTGCTGTCAAGTACTGAAGCTATGTCATCTGGCCCTAAATCTTCGTCACTTACGAACAATAAGGACTCAATGGCTTCCTCTAGTCCGAGGGAATGATCTGAACTGTGCTCAGTCAATTGTCAGCGCTTTCTATTTGTATAGGGCCGAATCCCTTTTTTTGCTTCAAGCGTATGTCACCGTTAGAAGCTAAATGGAGTACGGCTAAGAATGTGTATACCAACTCTAATGTTGAAGTGCAGTCGGCAGCAAGTGCAGCAAATCGCAAATCGTTTGCTATAACTATTTGTTTTCGGAGCGTTTCTATGCGGGCTTTTAGGTTGAATCTAGGAACTGGCGTGACGATGGTCGGAGGTGGTGAATTCAATCTGGTTATCATTGCTGTTAGAGCCTGCGTTAGCTGTTCAATGGTACCTGACTTGCTAACCGCTGTATAACTACCTAATTTTGGCTCGGCTATTCGAATGAATGAGGATCCGTTTTTCAATTGCATTTGAGATAACTCGTTGGCCATAATGCGAACTGTTCGGTACTCCCTCAGCCGGGCAGCTAGGTCATCTGCATCATCATCATCGTCTTCATCTTCCATATCCGTGCTAGGGAGAAGAGCTCTAGATTTTAGTAGTAAGAGATTAGCTGCAAGGGAGATAAATTCGCTCGTAGCATCATTGTACGAGGCTGAAAGCAAATCAACAGCTTGCACGTATTGGGCCGTTACTGCTAAAACAGAAACGGATGTAATATCCATGCCGTCTTTTTCGATAAGGTGTAGTAGTAGGTCGAATGGACCTTCGAATTGATCCAGGGAAACATTAAACCCTGATAAGGCGGAGTTTGGCGATCCGGTACGCCATCCGGTCAACAACGGGAATCAACTTCTGCTAATAGGCGAGAGTCTGCGTCGAAAGGGGTTTCTTGATGAGAAACTAGCTCTATAACTCGTTTGTGGCTTCCCGCTAAATATAAGAATGATGCGCTTTCATTGGCATGTTGCGATAGAGAATAGATCTGGCCTCTAAATCCATGACGAGAATACCGATTCCAACTGGTTAAATGTTGAGGGATTAATGCTTTGGCGAGAACCAGTATCGTACGGTGAAGTACAGATGGCCTGCCCTTTCCTACGTCATGCAATAATGCAGCCTTGAGTAAATGAACGCTGTTGGGACGTCTGCTGGCAAGTTCTAGGTATACGGTTAATGAGTGATGTCTGTCGAAAGCGCTCATACGTTGGAATAGAGCTAATTCTTTTTGACTTAACAGTAAGACTGCTTCATTAGGCAGCGGTGGCGCATGTCGTATGGTGATTGCATTAATAAATTGAAGGATTCTATATCTAACCATTGATCAATATATCAACCAATATGGTTGTGGGTTGTCCAACAAGTTGTCCAATAAAGTTAACCCCTAGCAGAGGACCAACGAACAAGAGAGCAATTAGAACTATAGGTCCGTGTTTTCGGAAAGATTCTAGCTGAATTGCAGTGGAGCGATCTACGATGCCCAACAGCACGCTGAAACCGTCTAGAGGAGGTACTGGGATCATGTTGAATATTGCCAGCAATATATTTACTTGTATCAGCATAAAGATCAATAACGGAAAGAAGTCTCCTCCAAAATCATTGCCTCCCATGATGCTGCGTGCTATCGGCGACAAAATGGCGGCGGATGCTAGATTGGAGGCAGGGCCTGCAATAGCCACGTAAGCCATTCCTTTTCGAGCTCCGCAAACGAAATTATGGGGATTTACTAGTACCGGTTTACCCCAGCCGAATCCTGCCAAAACTAAAAGTAAAGTTCCCATTGGGTCTAAGTGTCGCATGGGGTTTAACGTGATGCGTCCTTGTGTTTTTGGAGTGTGGTCTCCTAGCAGGTTTCCGACATAGGCATGAGCGAATTCATGTACTGTAATCGCGTATATGAATGCGATAATTAAGGCCAGAAACAAATCAGGGTTGTTAGAGGCGCTAACTAGGCCCATTTATTGGCGGTCCCATGTCCCTTTTGATGCGCAATAGGATATTGGAGTGAGATCGATGATCCAGTTATAAATTTGTAAATCAACACATTTCATGCAATGAATCGTTATTCCTGCTTTCATACATCGTCTCATACAGTAATTTTAGAGGCTAATTGATTGTTGGGATACCATAGTAGCTTTGAGTGTCATTTCAAAATTGATGATCCTTGCAAAAGGGGGTTAGCAGTGGATCCTGAGAAGCTTTTGGACATCGCGTCTAACCTTGTGGAAGCAGGTCGTCTCGAAGAGGCACGTATTGCTTACGATTCTGCCATTCGATTAGATCCGTGTAATTGGCACGGGTTTTTGGGTAGGGCTCGTGTGAATGTATCACTAAACTCTATTAGCGATGCAATATCTGACTATGGTCGAGTTACGGCGATAGATAATGACAACAGCGAAGCCTATTTAGCCTTGGGCCGTTTGTTGGAAGACAAAGAAGAATTTAAACAAGCCGTAGCAGCTTATCGCCAGGTAATCAAATTGTGTCCTAATTCGAAACCGGCGTATTTCCGCAGGGCATTTTGCTATGAACGCATTGAGCAATACTCCCTAGCGGTACAAGATTATAAGTCAATTGTTAGCCTGGATCATGCGGATGCATTAGCTTATCGCAGGTGCGGTCGCGCACTTGGGTTAAGAGGTGATTTGCGGGAAGCTGCAACCTGTTTTGACAATGCGATAGCCTTGTCCGCTAACAATGCATCCGACTATTTTCATCGCGGTTTAATCAATCAGCAATTGGGCCTTATAGTGGAAGCGATAGCGGATTACAGTGATTGTCTTAGCAGGGACTCGA
This sequence comes from uncultured Chloroflexota bacterium, assembly GCA_913043205.1. Classification (GTDB taxonomy): domain Bacteria; phylum Chloroflexota; class UBA11872; order UBA11872; family VXNJ01; genus CAJWLF01. Next base: position 29,073 of record CAJWLF010000001.1, read on the forward strand.
CGAATCAGAAGGCTCTTCTTAATCGAGGTAATAGTTATCTGAAATCGGGGCAGCTTACGGAATCCCTGGCGGATTATGATGCCCTTATATCACATAACCCCAGACATATAAAGGCCCATTTTAATCGCGCGTCCTGCTGTGTGAAACTTGGGCGTATTGAAGAAGCTTTGATTGAATATCGATTTGTTCTAGATAGTGATTGCGGGGAACAACTAAAAGGCCGGGCTCAGGCCCAACTGAATAAGTTAGGTGATTAGCGTGATGAGAGCTTGGCGAAAGGATTGTATGGATTGACTAGACGGGTATTGCATCTTGGTTTTGATGGAATGAATATCTTGTTGCTGAGGAGATTTGTAGACGAAGGGATCTTACCGCACTTTTCTGATTTGTTAAGTCGGGGATCATCTAATAGATTGCTTTGTTCTATTCCTGCTTGGACCCCAACAAATTGGGCGTCTGTTGTAACAGGGGCTATGCCGGGTACACATGGTCTTGCTGGTTGGAGCCGTCGGGAGAGATGTGATGGATGGGGTGTCCCGCGGGTTCGAAATGAGGATTCTGCTTCTATGGACGCAGATACTATATGGGAAGCTGCATCCAGAGCCGGACTAGTAAGTATGGCGACTTTCTTTCCGGCTTCTTGGCCATCTCGCATGGAGAACGGATATGTAGTGGCCCCTGGATTCCGGTACCCGCCGTTTGCAATGGCGCTGCCTGAAGTTTACCTGATGGGACCTTCTGTCAAGTATGCCGATTCTTCCTCAACTGCTTCCGGTGTTGATCCAGTTAGCACCAATATAGCTGAAACAGGATCTGACGCACCCGTAACAAGGTTGCCTGGTGTGAAGGCTAAGTTGACCGTGTTCGGGCGACCAGAACAGGATCACTTGGGCGAGGTGAGAATTGAATCTGACGGATCGCTATTTGCCAGAGGGGATGTGACTTCATCTGATGAAGTCAGAGTAGTGCTAGGGAAATGGAGCGATTGGCTGTATTCGAGACTTAAAGATGATGACGGTTCTGTTAGAGATGTGGCGTATCGTATTCGCTTACTAGATAGCAACAATGAGGCAGTCAAATTCGTGCGTTCTGAAGCTCATCGTATCGATGGGTTTACGGATCCACCTGAGCTAGCAAGTGAGTTAGTGGAACGATTTGGTCCCTTTACTGGAATTTTTTCTCTGCGACCTTCCCCTTCAAACATTGAGCTTGAAACTGTGCTCGACGAGTATAGGGATCAAGGATTATGGATGGCGCAAGCCGCTAGGTATGTCCTTCTCTCACGAGGGTGGGACATTCACTTTTGTCATTGGCACCTTTTTGACACTATAAATCATGCCCACGTGAACCCTCTTGATCCTGATGGTCCTGAATACGATGTGAGTAAGCACGAATGGCATTACGAGGCCCATCGAAAAGCGTTCATGGTAGCTGATGAGGTATTAGGGGAATTTATGAAATGTGTAAATAAGGATACCTTCGTGTTCGTAAATGCCGATCATGCGATGGCTCCCACGCACAGATGGGCTAGCTTACCTGCTTTATTGAAGAGGGATGGTTTACTTGTTTACGAAAGTGATGGGATCACCCCTGACTGGTCCCGAAGCGCGACCTATTTAATCCCAGAGAGAGGTAGTGAAATATTCATAAACTTAAAAGGGAGGGAGCCTCAAGGGTTTGTGGATCCCGCAGATTACCATCAAATTCAGGATCGTATAATCTGTCTGCTGAACAATTGGAAGGACCCTCTAAATGATTCGAGGATAGTAGCTTTTGCTCTTAAGGCAGAAGATGCTCAGATCATCGGGCTATGGGGTCGGAATATTGGTGATGTGGTTTTTAGTCTTAATAGAGGTTTTGGGTGGGGTACTCCCAGAGAAGGTGGGGAAATAGGTATGGCTTGGGAAGCTCTCCATGGGTCTCAAGTGCCTACGAGTGAAAAAGGCTATTTGACCAATATGGGTTGTTTAATTGCAGCGGGACCAGGAGTAAAATCAGGGTATGAGCGTGATTGGAAAGAAAATGGTTTGATGCGTATGATCGATGTGGCTCCAACGATTGCTCATGTTATGGGTTTTGAACCTCCAAGACAATCCCAAGGAACCGTGTTAGGGGATATTTTAGAATGAGTAATACGGCTGGGTTTTGGCTGGAGGAAGAACAAGTGATTGGTCGTAAGAGAGATGGTTTAGGGAAGAGGCCCAATGTGGTGGTGGTAGTGCTAGATAGCCTAAGACGAGATCATGTTGGCGCATATGGAAACGATTGGATACACACTCCTAATATAGATGCGCTAGCTAAAGAATCTATAAGGTTTTCTAATGCACTGCCGGAGGCGTTAGCAACCATACCGGCGCGTCGAGCTATTCACACTGGCTGTAGAGTGTTTCCTTTTCATAATCACCAGAGCCGTAAGGGTGACAGTGTGCGTGGGCAAGGATGGGCACCCATTCCTGAATCACAGGTAACTTTCGCAGAGATTATGGCTAAGGTCGGCTACAGAACAGGGTTAATAATCGACACATATCACCAATTTAAACCTTCCATGAATTTTCATCGGGGTTTCCACCAATTTATTTGGGTGCGTGGCCAAGAATATGACGCGTATAGGGCCGAGTCGAACATGGATCCGGCTATTGTCGATCGACATAGCCACCCCAGTTTCGATGGGACCAATCAAAAGGAAAAACTGACTAGGTACCTTTCAAACATTGCTGATAGGAGATACGAGGAAGATTATTTTGCTCCTAAGGTATTTAGAGAGGCTATGAAGTTCGTAGAGGACAATAGAGAGGATGAGTTCTTTCTTGTCGTAGATTCATTTGATCCTCATGAGCCATGGGATCCGCCCCAGTGGTATGTGGACCTATACAAACCTGGGTATGGTAAACGAGATCTAATTTGGCCAGTATATGGTGGTACGCAGGTCCTCAGTGAAGACGACATTCAGGGGATACGTGCTTTATACGCTGGCGAAGTTACTATGACTGATCGTTGGATAGGGAAGTTTATTGCCCACATGGATCAATTGGATTTGTTGAATAATACATTGTTGGTGGTGCTTTCCGATCACGGACACATCTTGGGAGAACGAGGAGTCATCGGAAAGCTTCGAACCCATCCATACCCTGAATTACTTGACATAATGCTAACAATGCGGTTGCCCAATGCTTGTCACGGTGGTGAGGTGATAAACAGCTTTGCTTATGATCACGATGTTATGCAAACAGTGTTGAGCGCTCTCGGGATTGATGTAGGCATCAAGAATGATGGGCGAGATTTGTTGGCCGAGTTATATGGCGATGTTAGTGGGCGTAGTTGGGCTACGACTGCTTTTCTAGATCGAGTGGTATATCAAGACACCGAACATTATTATTTCGCACGACTCGATAGGCAATATGAACATCTATTCAATCGCAATAATGATCCAGAACTCTTGTCCAACCTTGCTGAGCAGAGTCCTGATTTATGCAGGGAATTGTTTGCCCGCATTTTGTCTGATGCTGGTGGTAACATCCCGACAATTTCTCAATCTGATTTACGGTTAGAAGGTCCCTGGTTCGACCAGCTATAAGGAAGGTATGCATATATGAATGTTGTGCTTGTGATAATGGATACTTTGCGGCGTGATCATGTGGGGTGTTACGGAAATGAATGGATTCAAACTCCTTTTTTGGATCAATTTGGTACTGAATCCATCAGGTTTGTTGATGCGTATCCAGAATCTCTTCCCACGATAGAGGCCCGTCAGGGTATGCATACTGGCATAAGGTTGTTTCCGTTTAACAACCATAAGAGTATTAAGGGAGATGGTGTGCGCTGGGGCGGGTGGCATCCCATCGATGACGCAAAGGTGACATTGTCTGAAATCTTGGCTAATGCTGATTATCGTACTGGTCTTATTACGGACGTGTACCATCAGATGAAGCCGGGTATGAATTTTCATCGTGGCTTCCACCAATTCCAATGGATTCGTGGTCAAGAAGGTGACGCATGGAAATCATCGACTACGATGGCTAAACGCGATATATCTTCGATATTGCCACCAACCATGGTTGGCACTGTAAAAGAACGAGCTTTGCGTCGCTATTTGGCGAATGTTGACATAAGACAATCCGAAGAGGATTATTTTGCACCACAGGTATTTAGAGCAGGAATGCGTTTTCTTGAGGACAATAGGGATGATGACTTTTTCCTCGTTATAGACTCGTTCGATCCGCATGAGCCTTGGGACCCTCCCGAATGGTACTCTGATCAATACAACCCTGGATATGATGGTCGGAACTACATATGGCCCACAACTCAAGACAGCTCGATTTATTCGGACGAAGAAATAAAGCAGATACGCGCCCTGTATGCAGGCGAGGTGACGATGACAGATAGGTGGTTTGGACATTTTATGAGCCACCTAGAGCAATTGGGCTTGAAGGAAAAAACGTTGGTCGTGGTGTTATCCGATCATGGTCATCTGCTTGGTGAAAGAGGCGCTATAGGCAAGTTTTCACCGTATCTTTATCCAGAGCTATTGGACATAGTTTTGATGATTCGCCGGCCTGATGGTGCTGACGCAGGTAAAGTGATTGATGGATATGTGTACGACCATGATCTCCTTCCGACGATTCTGGAATTCTTGCAAGTAGACGCTCCCACGAAAGTTGATGGGGTTAGTCTATGGCCGATGGTATCCGAGACGGTGGGAGGGAGAGACTATATTACGTGCAGTATGGGTTCTCATTTGGCGTATGTGGACCGTGAGTATTGGTATATATGTGAACGTGACGGTTCTGAGCCTAAGTTGTACCCGATGGAAAATTACCCATCCCTTGATGTGGATGTAGCTCCTCAAAACCCTGATATATGCGCGCTTTTGTACAGGCGTTTATTGGGCGATGCAGGAGGCATGATTTTGCCAATCGACGAAGAATCACTACGCCAAGTCGGGCCGTGGTACGAACAAGTCTAAACGTTCCTAAACTATATATTGAGTGTTAATAGCCTTCTATATGTGACGCACTGACGGGCATAAAATTCTTTTCGATGATATTGCATGGAGATGATTGATTTTTGGGCCGCCGAATGTGATTAAGGTTGGCATGATCTGCTAGTCAGGATTTGCTAAACTTTGTGACAAGGATCACAAAGTTTATTAATATCTGCGCGGCAATACAAGAAATGGTAATTGTTCATTACTGAATTTAAACCAGTAAAGCTAGCAATTGTAAATCTAGTCTATAGGTAAGTTACAGTCGATCCGCGCAAAGCGGTCATTAATATGATTAAATCTTGGAATAGTATTCGGTCGAATTATAGATTAGTTGGGCCTCGTTCTCTTGGAGTGAGGCCGGTACGATTACATAGAGTTATGGGTTCAGTAGGACGTTCTAGGAGTGTTGATAACAATTTTCAGGCGAAGAATAATGATGGAGCCCAAAAATGGCACTATCAGAGTGTATATGATGCAATGAAGTCTGGGTGTATGTTACCACCTGTCGTAATGTACGAATTTCTAAATGAATATTTTGTTTTTGACGGACACAACAGGGTTGCTGCAGCGATATCCCTTGGTCGTAAATTTGTTGACGCTGAGATTATTCAATTTTTACCCACGACGGAAAGTGACGCTCGTCGATTGTCTGTGGAGCGTGCGAATTTCGAACTTAAGACCGGAATCAGAACCATTGAAGCAAATAGGCCGGGTGTGTATCCCAGGCTTTTGCAATGTATCGAGCAAAGGTGCATGGAATTCGACGAACTAATAACGTGTAGCTCTCGATTTAGATATTACGCTGACGAATGGCATCGCGTAGTGTTTATTAGAAACGTGGGCCCGTTGATACGGGCCGGCTTGGTTAATGATGAATATACTGCTGCAGACGTATTTCTTGAGTTGCTGGAGCGTCAGGAGATGGAAAGTGAGCGTGCCGGGTTTGATGTCGATATTGTGACGACTCAGCAGTTAATGGTTGAAGGACATAAAGACGCTCAAATGAATGCCGGGCAACGCATCGCTCAACAGGTGTTTCAGCGGGCTGACAAAATGGCGTTCAGCATAGGTCGCAATGAATTGGGGCTATTGTGTGATGACTATATAGATGTCCAAAATATTGATCCAAACATGATTGCCAAAATAGAAGCTGTTCTTAATGATGCTCGCCTATGCGCTGCTGGGCCGATGTGACTTCGACGTGTGCGATGCCAGCGTATGTAAATTTGTCTTAGTAGGGCAGTGAAGTACGATTAGGCATAAACTCTAGAAGTAATTATGTTAGTGATACTGGTTCTGATCTAATGTCTATATTCGTTTTTCCGGACTTATGGGTACTGCTCTTGATTGGTTACCTAATTGGTTCTGTCAACTTATCAGTCCTGTTGGGTAAATGGATAGGGAAAGACATTCGTGGGGTTGGGACAGGAAATCCTGGGGCTTCAAATGTATACAGAAACCTTGGGCAAGCGTTCGGAGCCGCTATTCTAGTTTTGGATGCTTGCAAAGCGCTTCTCCCTATGATCATTGTCTCTAACTGGTATGGTGCGACCCATCCACCCGAGATAGGATTAGGTATGGCTATCGCTGTGGCTTGTACCGCTCAAATAGGCCATTGCTGGACTGTTTTTCACAAATTTCGTGGTGGAAAAGGGGTAGCTGTTTCGGCCGGACTATTTATTGGGTTTGGTGTTATCGGTGGACCGGAATTTGGTGTTAACAATCATATTTATCCTATTATTGGAACCGCTGGATATCTAGTCGGTATTAGGGTAAGAAAGCCTGGTATGGCGATGGGGATGATGGTTTTGTTGTCAGTTCCCATAGGATTAATATTGGGCGTCAGCGGTGAGATATTGATTGGTAGTGGCATGACAACGGGACTCTTTTTTATCCGGAGAATGCAGGATATTTTTCCGTTTTGGAGTCATACTTCAAACAGATGGTTTTTGATATGGTCTGTTGTGATGGATGACATCGTTCCGGGTCAAATTTTGGTAGGGAGACGTGGTTAACCGACCCTAAGGTTACTAGCTGGAAATTTGCGCCATCCATGTCTGGCACGTCGGCTCAGTAATGCGAGGGCTATCAATAATGGTCCTAGACGACCAACAAACATCATTAAGCTATAGAAGACCTTGCCTAGCCCGGATAGCTCGGATGGCAGGCCGGTGGAAAGGCCGACTATACCTATTAGTGATGCAGTGTCGAACAAGGTCTTTGCGATAGAAAACTCTGCGTTTAACAGTGAAAAAATGACTGGTACGCTGACAAATAGTAGTGTGAGATATAGGATTAAAATGGTGATGCTTACGTGTATTCGGTCCGTAGTAATGGTTCGGCCGAATGCTTCTGCATACGGTCTACCGGTCAAGCTGGACTTCATTGCTGCTAGTAATGCACCGATGGTATTGACTCTAACTCCACTACTCATTGAAGCAGAGGCTCCGCCGACTATCATGAACAAAATCATAAAGATCATTGTTAACTCGCCGATCATGCTGAAATCTACTGTCGAAAACCCAGCGCCTCGGACGGTGAATCCGTGAAAGACGGCATTCGTGACGCGATGTGCAATGGGAAGTCCTCCAAGGCTATTTGCGTTTTGCCACTCCAGTAAAGCAAATCCAATCCCTGCCATCGGCCATAAAAACGCATTAAGTACTAAGACCAATTTAGTTTCCATGTTCATAGCGGAAAAGCGCAGTTTTCGGAAAATTTCCACTACGACTAAAAACCCTAAGTCCCCCTGTATTGTCATGAATAAAATAGTCATCAGAAAGAGGGGGCTTTCTGAATAAACACGAAGGCTGTCAGAACCGGGAATCAAGTCGAATCCAGATACAGTCACTGCACTGACAGAATGGAATACTGCATAAAAGACTGCATCTTCTGGCCCAACTATTTTGTCATTTTGAAACTGAAAAAAAAGTAGTAGACCTCCGACTATCTCTACAGCAATCGTAAAAACTAGTAATCGTTTGGCCAGTCCGACTACTCCCCCAATTGCTCTCAGTGACATGGATTCGGCCAATGTTTGTCGGTGTCCAAAAGAAATGGGTCGTCCTAATGCCATAAATAGCAATATTGCTCCTGCCATGAAGCCCAGTCCTCCAACTTGCATCAAGATCAGGATGATTATGTGTCCGGCTCTGCTCCAGTGGGTCGATGTCTCTAATACCACTAGACCCACTGTGCCAGTGGCTGAAGCGGCAGTAAAAAGGCTATCTATGATGTTTGTCGCGGTGTTGTTGGCACTAGCGAATGGTAGGCTCAGCAATATGGTTCCTGATCCAATAATGGCGAAAAACCCTAATATCAGAGCTACTTGAGGGCTAATTCGGTTGGGACGCCTTAACGTGTTTGCCATATCTAGTGCTATCGATCGCCCTCGTTTCACTGAGACTAGGCGCTCGGATCTAAATTGTTGCTTTTTCAAGGCTTCTCTAATTTTGGTGATGGAAGCACAATATTTGCTTAATATTGTCCTGGTTTGTAAGACAATTCATAACTCTTACTACTCTTCTTGCTTTTGAAGATCAACTAATGCATTAATGTCCTCGAGCGTCGTAGTGTCTCCTTGTATTTCTCCTCCCATAGCAATCTCTCGCAATAGTCTTCTCATGATCTTCCCGCTTCGGGTTTTTGGAAGTGAAGCGGTAAATCGTAATATTTTTGGCCGTACAAATGCTCCTATGGTCTTTGCGACATGTTGTCGTAAAGTCTCTTGAAGTTCATCCCCTGCGTTGTAGTTAGATTTGAGAGTTACGAAGGCAGCTACTGCTTCTCCCGTAAGTTCATCTGGAACCCCAATTACTGCTGCTTCAGCGACGGCTTCGTGCGAGACTAAGGAGCTCTCCACCTCTGCCGTCCCTATACGGTGACCTGACACATTTAGTACATCGTCAATTCGTCCAATTACCCAAAAATAGCCATCTGAATCACGGGTTGCTGCATCACCTGCCAAGTATACGCCTGGGAATTTGCCGAAGTAAGTTTCATGAAATCTATCTTGTTCGCCAAATTCCCCATCGTGGCCAGGCTCTCCCCATCCATCCTTGTATATTCCCCTAATCATGCTAGGCCACGGCTGTTTTATGACCAATAATCCGCGCTCGTCAGTGTCTGCCACCGATCCATCCTCGCGCAATATTTCGGCGTCCACCCCGAAAAATGGAAGAGTAGCAGAACCCGGTTTGGTAGGGGTGGCTCCAGGTATAGGGGTGATCATTATGCCGCCGGTTTCGGTTTGCCACCATGTGTCAACTATTGGGCACTTGTTTCCGCCTATAATCCGTCTGTACCAGTTCCATACATCTGGGTTGATAGGCTCGCCAACAGTGCCGATCAGACGCAGCGTACTGAGATTGTAATTGTTTGGCCAAGAATCTCCCCATTTGATGAAGGCCCGTATTGCGGTAGGGGCTGTATAAAAAACTGTTACTTTATAGTCTTGAACAATTTTCCATAATCTGCCGAAATCAGGGTGATCTGGGGCCCCTTCGTACATTACGCTGGATGCACAATTAGCCAATATCCCGTACACGATATAGCTGTGGCCTGTAACCCATCCCACGTCTGCTGTGCACCAGTAAACATCGTCATCACGCAAGTCGAAGACTATTTTTGACGTTGTTGCTGTATACACCATATAGCCTCCGGTAGCATGTACAACACCCTTAGGCTTACCTGTGGTTCCACTTGTGTAAAGAATGTAAAGAGGGTGTTCAGCTGGGACCATGACTGGCTCGCATGTAGTGGCCTGTTCGCTCAAGAGATCATGCCACCAGACATCTCGGTTAGGAGTCATTTGAATAGTGTTTTCGCAACGGTTTAGGACTATAACGTGCTCCACACTTGGGCATCCGTTATTACTGACGGCTTGATCAACATTGGATTTTAAAGGGATGATCTTGCCTCGGCGCCAGCCCCCATCGGAAGTGATCACACATCGGGCACTTGCATCCAACACTCGGTCACGTATTGCATCTGAGCTAAAACCGCCGAAAATGACACTATGAACCAATCCCAATCTTGCGCACGCTAGCATTGCTACTACAGTCTCAACAACCATGGGCATGTAGATAATTACTCTATCTCCCTTTTCTAAGCCCAGCGACTTTAGCCCATTTGCTGTTTGACACACTGATGACAAAAGTTCTTTGTAGGTGATAGAACGTCGGTCTCCAGGCTCACCTTCCCAGTAATAGGCAACCTTGTCACCTTTGCCGGCGAGTACGTGGCGATCCAGGCAATTGACGGTAATATTTAGTTCTCCATCTTCAAACCAACGACAACGAGGTGGGTCCCATTTTCGGAGAATAGTCCATTGTTTATGCCATTCGAATTCATCGCTCAATTTTCGCCAAAAGGATTCGGGATCAGCTAGGCTTCGTTTATGGAGATCACGATATTCTTCCATGCCAGCGATGTGCGCTGACTTCGAGAAGTCTCGACTGGGATTAAATACGCGTTCTTCTTTGGTATTTGCCATTGTGATTAACTCGATTTCTGAACTTGTGCATCCTGTTGGGTGATCGAATATTCGATATTTATTCTTTGGCACTATAGCTACTTGCGGGGCAAACTCCCAAGTGAGCTACCTGTCAAGAGTAGTTCTATTACCGGTAGATACCTATTCAGAATTCAACAAACTCCTAGGTTTGATTGTACTCAAAGGCCTTAAGATCGAATTGGTTGGCTTAATGCAGTGACTAATACTTTTCGAGCTCATATAAAGGCGATCATCATTATACTTACACTTATTAACATACAAATCCTGTATATAAAAAAATACATTGTTGGAGGACTAGATGTACGAACCTAAAAAATCTGATCATTTTACTTTCGGGTTATGGACCGTAGGCAATATAGGTAGAGATCCGTTTGGCGACCCGGTTCGATCACCATTTAGCCCTGAACATATTGTGGAAAATTTATCGCGACTTGGGGCCTATGGGGTCAACCTACACGATAATGATCTTGTGCCCTTTGACGCCTCTCTCGCACAGCAGGATCGAATAGTAAAGTCTTTCAAGAGTGCCTTGGAGGATCACGACATGAAGGTTCCTATGGCGACGACGAACCTGTTCACTCATCCAGTGTTCAAAGAAGGAGCTTTTACGTCGAATGATCCCGATGTACGGGAATTTGCCTTGAAGAAAACACTTCGCGCTATCGATCTGGGAGCGGAGCTCGGTGCGGGGATATACGTGTTTTGGGGAGGGCGTGAAGGGGCCGAAGTGGATGCATCCAAACAATTGCCAGATGGTTATAAGTATTTTCGTGACGCTCTTAATTTCTTATGCTCCTATGTGAACGATCAGGGCTATGACATGAAATTCGCTTTGGAAGCAAAGCCAAACGAACCACGAGGGCACCTGTTTCTTCCTACTACCGGCGCTATGCTTGGATTTATTGCTACTCTAGATCAACCCGATATGGTGGGAGTAAATCCGGAAGTAGCTCATGAAACGATGGCCGGTCTGAATTTTCCGCACGCAGTTGCCCAAGCAATTGATGCCCAGAAATTATTTCATGTGGATCTTAATGACCAAGAGATGAATAGGTTCGACCAAGATTTTCGATTTGGATCAGTGCAATTGAAAAGTAATTTCTTTTTGGTCAAATTGTTAGAAGATATTGAATATGACGGGATGAGGCATTTCGATGCTCATGCTTATCGAACCGAGCAAGAGATGGGTGTATGGGAATTTGCTCGTGGCTGCATGCGGACGTATCTCATATTACGCGAAAAGGTGGACAAATTTAATGATGATACTGAGATTCAGGGGATGTTGTCTGAACTTCAGACTGAAAGTGTGAATTGGGACAGGATCGCTGCCGGATATTCATCAGACAAGGCGACGGAGTTAAAAGCGAAAAATTTCGATATTGATGCTATGGCAGAACGAGATTTCATGTATGAAAAACTGGATCAGCTGACAGTGGAGATTATTCTCGGAATTAGATAGGTGGTTATTGTGTCGAGCACAGTTTGGTCTCCGTCATTGAGCCGCAGATGAGTAAATCAATAGGGAATCAATACGGCCGCATCGTAGTCAAATGTGGGACTTCTCTGGTCACAAGTCATGGTGCCGGCGTAAACGAAAGATTTGTGTCAGGTCTGTCCGATCAAGTGTCTTCAGTTATTTCGACAGGGTCAGAAGTCGTACTTGTGGTTAGTGGAGCTGTTGGCATGGGTAGATCCCTTCTTAGGGAAGAGGTTCCGGAATCCACTGTTTCTAAGCAAGTACTGGCCGCAGTTGGACAAGCTCCGCTTATGGCACATCTTAGTCGGGAGTTCAACAGACACGACATAATCGTAGCTCAAACCCTTATTGATCGAGCCTCTGTGGAGAATCGCACAGGCTATCTCAATGCTCGAAACACACTTTTAGAGCTTACCCAGCGTGGCATACTGCCCGTGGTCAATGAAAATGACGTGGTTGCTACTGAGGAGTTGAACCTTGGAGACAATGATCGGTTGTCTGGACTGGTTGCAAATTTGGTAGATGCTGACCTTCTGGTTTTGTTGACCGATGTGGATGGGTATTTTCGCCGCATTAAGGATGGCGATATGCAATTGGTGCCACAAATTGATCGGGTTACCGACGAAATGTTGAGCGAATCAGGAGGAACTGTCAGTGGGCTAGGTACTGGAGGGATGCGGGCAAAATTAGAGGCTGCTCGTCTTGCCATGTCACACGGTGTTACAGTGGTTGTTGCTAGTGGGACGGAGCCCGATATATTGCACCGAATTGTGTCAATGGAGATGGTTGGTTCGTGGTTTGTTCCGACGGCGGAACGAAAAGAGAGTAGGGATAGATGGATGCTTGCAAACTTAGGGATAAAAGGCAGGATTACTGTCGATATTGGTGCTGAGAAAGCTGTTAGAAAAAATGGAAAAAGCTTGTTGCCTGCGGGAGTAATCGAAGTCCAAGGTAACTTTGATAGGGGAGGGCTGGTTGTATTGTGCGACGTCAGTGCAAATCATTTTGGGAGAGGCCTCGTCAATTACGGTTCAACAGACATAGGTCGTATTAAAGGCTGTGACTCGGGCGAAATTATTAGTGTTTTAGGATATTCCCATGGGCAAGAGATTATTCACCGTAATAACATGGTGATTTCAGACCTTCCTGTGACACCCTAATAGTATTTGTATGAAGGATTAAAAACAGTGGCGTACTGTGAGTGAATTGTGAGCAGAGGCTTGAGTGAACAAGAATCGGAATTATTGACGAAGGCAGAATTGGCCGTGCGAGCCAGGCGGTCTCTTGGATTGATGTCGACTTCCCAAAAAAATGCGGCTCTTCAAGCCATCTCAGGCGCTCTGATTCGCCGTATGGATGAAATTATCATTGCCAATGACGCTGACATGGAAGCCGCTCGCAGAGACGACGTTCAGGATTATATTCTGGATAGATTGCTACTCACTCCTGAACGTGTCGAGGATATTGCCTCAGCCGTTCTTGAAGTAGTGGAATTACCGGATCCTGTAGGGGAAACAATTGAAAGCCGTACTGTAGAGAGCGGGATTATTGTTGATAGGAGACGAGTGCCATTGGGTCTTATCGGCATCATTTTCGAATCCAGACCCAACGTTACAGTGGATATATCCGCTTTGTGTTTGAAGTCAGGGAATTGTGTGATCTTACGAGGGGGTAAAGAGGCTATAAATAGCAACAAGGTGTTATATGACATTGTTCATTCTGCGTCGGTATCTGAGGGTATGCCCGTCGGATGGGTGCAATTAATTGAAAGTACCGATAGGGGAGTAGTTGGCGAAATGTTGAGTTTGCGTAGTCACATAGACGTGGTGATTCCGCGGGGGGGAAAGGGATTAGTGTCCTATGTGGCAGACAATTCGCGTATACCTATACTTGAGACCGGATATGGGGTCTGCCATACGTATGTTCATGCGAATGCGGATTTTGAGAAAGCTAGTAATATTGTTATCAATGCGAAAGTGCGGAGGCCGTCAATTTGCAATGCGCTGGACTCGCTATTAATTGACCGATCTATCGCTGAGGCATTTCTTCCTGATTTAGCCCGTAAATTAGATAGAGCGGGAGTTGAGTTGCGTGTCGGCACCGAATGTTCTCGGATAATCGGCGATGGTGTTGCCGTGCTAGATCTGAGGGACGGAGACTTGGATACTGAATGGAATGCTTTGCGCATGGCCATTACCTTAGTCGATGGTTTAGATGAGGCAATAGAGCACATTCAAGATCATGGATCAGGACACTCTGAGGCTATAGTTACTGAGGACAAATTAGTGGGAGCTATTTTTCTAGATGAGGTAGATGCAGCAGCTGTGTATCTAAATGCATCCACCCAATTCACTGATGGTGGTGAATTTGGGCTTGGGGCAGAAATAGGTATCAGCACTCAGAAACTACATGCTCGTGGACCGATGGGATTGCGTGAAATGACGACCTACAAATGGGTGATTACTGGAGACGGTCACGTTAGGGCATGAGTTTCGAAGGAAATGTTCTGATTGTGTGGTATTTAGGAATTAATTCATTACGGGATGCGAAATCTGCATATACTATGAATAACAGATGGACCAAGTGAATATTTCGCGACGTACTGTAATTACGTCACTAGCGGCAATGTGTAGTTTTTTTGTGGGTGGAGTGGGGGCATTCGTGCTTCGCAAAGGATTTCATCACAATGGTGAATTTTTGCCCGGAATCAGTGTTGGTTCGACCGATATTTCTGGATTGACTCCTCGTCAGGCCGTGGATCTATTTGAGACAAAGTGGAGTCAATATCTTGAATCGCCAGTAGTGTTCAAGGCTGTTGATAGGGTATGGACTCCAACTGCTGAAGATATCGGGCTAAAGGTGGATTACATGACCCCGTTGCAAGCAGCCCATTCATTTGGTCGGGGTAGTGGGGTTATTGATCGTGTTACTCAGCAAATTATAGGTGGACGGAAGAAGCATGATTGGCCTATCCAGTTTGCGCTAGACAGAGTCAAACTGGGGAACTATTTACAGGTTATAGCCGCAGTCTATTCAAGGCCGGCGGTCGAAGCCGATATCCAATTATATGACGAATCAATACGCATAAGGGATTCTAGAGATGGTTTTGAGGTTGACTGGCGAGCGATGGCTTCTCAAATTAATGAACCGGATGCAACGGCAGAAGTTCAAACAATAGATGTGGCCATGTCTGTTGTTAGACCAAACGTAGACACGCGACAGGTCAACAACTTGGCAAATAAACTTCAGCAGAGTCTCGAAGCTCCGCTGACCCTTCACTATGAAGACGGTGTTTGGACGATTCTTCCAAAAACATTGCGTGGCCTTCTGAGGATCGATAATGGCAATGATGGTTTTACTATCGGTGTAGATGCTAATGGTCTTGTTGATCTATTTGAATCGATTGACGATTCTATAAGAATCGACCCAGTAAACGGTCTTATTCAATACGATCAGAAGGCAAATCGAGTTACAAAATTCGTCCCTTGGATCGACGGTCGTAATTTGGACAAACCTGCGTTGGTCGATGGTATTAACAGTGCTATTCGCAATAATGTTCGAAGTGTTCAAATTCCTATTAACTCTTTGGCTGCTGATAGGCCGAATGACGAAAGCTCAAACTTAGGAATTACTCATTTACTGGCTACCGGTGAGTCTTTCTTTGAGAAATCGGCTGAATATCGGATAAACAACATTAAGCTTGGGGCAAAATACCTGGATGGTTTTGTAATTAACAAAGGGGAGGTATTTTCGTTCAATAAAGCCCTAGGGCCCATAGACGAAGAGAGCGGGTTTGGAGAGGGCTTGGTGATAATCGAGGATAGGACAGAGGAGGGTGTTGGCGGAGGCATTTGCCAGGTGTCTACGACGATGTTCCGGGCTGCTTTCTGGGCAGGATTGCCAATCAAGGAGAGACATAAGCACATCTATAGAGTCCCTTATTATGAGCAAGGGGATGCTCCTATAGGATTTGATGCATCCATATGGCAGCCGGAGAACAAATGGGCTGAAGAACTGGACTTGAAATTCCTCAATGACACGAATGGTTCAATTATGATCCGCTCTCTGTTCGACCGTCGGCGACAGAGACTGAGATTTGAATTATGGGGTACCCCTACCGATCGGCAAGCGGAAATAGTTGAACATGAACTGCTTAATTGGAAAGATGTCCCTGATGACGAATGGATTGTTGACATGACACTTGAGCCTGGTTCAACGGAACAAGTGGAATGGTCTTCGAAGGGTGTGTACTCGATTATACACAGACGCGTTTCTGTTAATGATCTTGAGCTGTTTACCGACAAATTCTCTTCTAGTTTCACCGAGTGGCCGAATCGGTATGCGGTCAGCCCTGATGTCGCAGAAAAGGAACACCCTGAACTATATTCCAAATGGGTAGTAGAGAGTGTGGAAGATGCCTACAAGCTTCTGAATGTTTCACAAGACGCGACTGATGAGGAAATTAAACTCTCTCACGATGCACTATTGAGGCAGTATTTAGATGAAGAGGCTGAGCGAGTAGAAGACGATAAAGACGAAAAAGCTCTAGCTAAAAAAGTCGATAAAGCATCTCAAGCGTTACAAATCCTAAATACGCCGGCGTATCGCTTTCTAGAGGTGACCGAACAGGTAAATGGACAACAAGACAACAATAAATTGACCGAGGATACAAATTCTAGTTAAGCATACTGCATGAATAACTGTTAGGCTGATGGGTAGTTCGGGGCGTGGCGCAGTCCGGCAGCGCGCGTGCTTTGGGAGCACGAGGTCCGGGGTTCAAATCCCCGCGCCCCGACCATTAAATGTCGCGGAAAGTCCAATTCCAAAGTTACTAAGGCGCATTCCCGAATCTCTGCAATACTTTGTATATTGCTTGATGTCCAAATTCTAAGGCATCAACCGGGATTCGTTCATCGGCCGTGTGGAGTAATCTTGTGAAGTCAAACCCTTCAGGTAGTTTCATAGGGAGGAATCCGTAGGTTTGTATCCCTAGTCGTGCGAAAAACCGGCCGTCTGTTGCCCCACTGGTCATGAATGGTACTGGGTGCCCGTCTTTATCGGTTTCGAGAAGGATAGAAGAGAGAGTCTGAAATAGGCCCATGTCAGGTTGGCTAGGTCCGGGAGGGTCTGCTTCTAGGATTTCTATTTCAAGGTCATCGCCTAATAAATGGCGAAGCTCTATTATTAGATCTTCTGGGCTGGATCCGGGTACCTGCCTAGCATCTAGATCTATCTCAATATGTCCTGGGATAACATTTATTTTTGTTCCTCCTCGAACAAACGTTGCATTGACTGTGTTGTGTAGCAAAGGATCTAATTCTCGTCCATGATTTGGCATCGAATCTAATGCTGCATCAGTTTTAGTAGTATCCAACAAATTAAGAAATGTACTCGAATCCTTTAAGGGCAGAGCTTTAGCCATTTCTTTTAGCATGGATTGGGCTGCTGGTGTTATTGAGGGGGGTAGTCGGTGCTCCTCCAGTAGAGTAAGGATCTTTCCTGCTTTTGCCATGGCTGTACCACTGTGCACCATTGCCCCGTGGCCCCCAGGCCCTT
Organism: uncultured Chloroflexota bacterium; assembly: GCA_913043205.1. Lineage (GTDB taxonomy): Bacteria > Chloroflexota > UBA11872 > UBA11872 > VXNJ01 > CAJWLF01. The sequence goes on from CAJWLF010000001.1 coordinate 46,605, forward strand.
GTACTGTTATCCGGATTCGCACCACAGTTTTTTCAGCGATCATTATTGGATAGAAAGTTTGGCCTCCGTAGTAGTATGAATAACCTCCCAACTCACCGATTGCGTATTTGACATTGGCGAAAATATCGGGGTGGTTTTCGACCATGAATTTTGCACCGTGCTCTCCACCGGCCTCCTCATCGCTCAGAAAAGTCAATATGACATCTCCGGGTAACGGTAGTTGTTCCTGTTTGGCTCTAAGAAATGCGGATAGCAACATAGCGTCTCCACCTTTCATGTCCAACGCTCCTCGACCCCACAGCCACCCATTATGAATTTCCCCTCCAAACGGAGGGTAAGTCCAGGTCTGGTTTTCTGTAGTTACTACGTCTACATGGCCATACAACATTAGTGGGTTGGAGTTGCCTCCAGGTAGCCGCGCAACCAAATTGGGTCTGCTAGGGTCAATTGCGTAACGTCTATATTTGATATCGTAGGCATCAAGCACTGACTCTATATATTCAATGCACTTAATTTCACATCCTGGTGGATTGGTTGTGTCGAAACGAAGAAGAGCCTGCGCTAATTCTGCTGGACGTGTGTGAATGCTTGTCGCAATGGTAGGCGATGTATTTTTCAAATCTCTGCTCCAAGTTAATCGAGTGTCGTTAGAACGTTGCTGTGTGATGAGCTTGTTTAATTGCATCCAAACATGTGCTATCTGGAGACCCTGCAATTGTGGCACAACCAAATAATTGTTGGTAGTTAAGAGACGCTAAAGAAGTGGTGCGAAGTGTCTGCAACAGGTTTCAATACGTCAAACATACATGCTTATATTATTGTTGGTGTTTCGTGTAAGCATGAATAATGTATAGGTGTATGGATGATTGTGTAATTAGCCCACAATCAACAACCCTGTTATATACATCAGAATTAACCCTGTCATTAATCCTAGGATGTTAAGTGGGTTTCCTAGCGCATTAGAATTCGTTGCTTTGATGGATGACCATATTTGCCATGACACATGGAAGATTGCTCCAGCACCGATTGAAAGGAAAAGAGTGCTCCAGATCGGAGAGAAAGAGAATCCGCCGATCCATGCGCCAGGTACTGTAGGGAATCCCGCAATGAATCCCAGCACTAACAAGTGGAAGACCATGGGTTTGGGGGACAGCGAGGTTTTTGACAAAGGAGATACAATAGCCAGCCCCTCCGTCGTGTTGTGTATTGCAAACCCTATGACCAAGAAGGTGCCCAGAGAGATCAGGCCAGTAGAATACGCACTTCCAATCGCAAGTCCTTCCCCGAAATTGTGTAGTCCTATTCCGAAGGCAACTGCGTACGCTATCCGAAAAGAAGCCTTACTGTTTCCATAGTTTTTGATGTCTAGCCAATTGTTAATCCCAGCGATCGCTAAAACAGCAAGTATTAGTCCTGTTAATAAGATAGCAAACCCTTGGAATGCTGAAGCGACTTCTGTTGCTGCTTCAATAGCTTCGACTCCTGAATCCATTCCAAGAAACAATAGTAATCCGATTGTGAAGCTCAGAAAGAAATGTATCCATTTATCATGTAGATTTCGCAAGAATGGAAACCATAGCAATCCAATAAGTACTGGAATAAGTCCAGCATATACCCCTAGTAGGGCAAAAGTCATAATGTAATTTCTGTCTGGCAATGGAGTTATTGTTGATATTTCAGCACCCGATTCAAATACGATGCCTGTGCTGCTTACTATTGCAAATGCCAGGGGCTCACCTTCCACCCACGGATATGGGAGCGTTATTACGGCACGCTGTAGCCTATCAACGGTGTTCGAAGGGCTAATACTGAAGTTCCAGAACGCTTCATCAACCGATACTTGCGCAACGGTCACAGGTTCAGGGCCGCCATTTACCACGTGCAGACTAATTTGATCTGGTTCAAATGTTATTCGTTCCACATCTAACTCTTCTATTGGAGGGAAGCCTGCTTGAAAAACTCCAGCTGGACCAAAGGATATGAATAATGCTACTAACAGGCTTAGTAAACCTACAGGGCCAAAGGCGAAAAGAATTCTAAAACCAATGCCAGCCGAAGATATTGGGTGGTCATCGGAAGTTTGATCTGGGGTCATTCGTGTGCCTCGAATATTCCCATCCATCCCAATTCTGCAAATTCGGACTGGTGGGCATGAAACATATAATTTCCAGGCTCAGGGAGTGTAAATTCCAATATGGCTCGCTCACCTTGGCAAAGCATAACTGTGTCAGTGATTTCGTAATGGTCCATACTAGTGCCTGTTCGATATAGTCGAAACATGTCAGCATGTAGATGAAAAGAGTTGATTAAGTCGAATTCGGTCAAGTTTGTTAGGTATACACGTTGCAATTGTCCCACTCTTACAGGAATAGGTTTTTTGGCATAGTGGAAAGCAACGGTATTAACAGCGTAGAACGTGTTGGCCCCGTCGAATTGGGTCGAAAATCCATTCATAACCATAATCATTTCGCGGGCTGCAGGCCGACCGTCTGGAGGGTCGACAATGAATGTTCCGTAAAGTCCTTTGTGTAGATGTCGTTTCAAGGGCACCGCGTGGCAATGATACAAATGTAAGCCCCAGGGTTTTGCTTCAAACTCGTACATAAACTGACCACCGGGTTTAATCACTTCGAAAACCCCATCCATTTTTGGTGAGTGCACCCCATGGAAGTGAATGGTGTGAGGGTGTGTGCCGGCATTTGAAAAATTTATCCGAAGCAAGTCTCCCTCGGTTGCTCGTATAGTAGGTCCTGGGACTTGTCCGTTATAGGTCCAAGCGGGAAACTTGACGCCAGGGGCGATTTCAATGTCGCGGTCAACAGCAACTATGTTGTAATCCCTTACTGTTTGTCCATTATCAAGTTTCGATTTGGTTCCAAAATCGAATTGTTGCAGGAAAACCATAGGGTCAAAATCTGAATCTATGTCTATATCTCCGACCGTTCCGGCAAAGTCATGGCTATGGTCAAAAAGGTCTTCTTCACCGAAATCTAGATCCTGTGTTGTGCTGGTCCTAGCTTGGCTATTACCTAAGGCTAGGGCCATACCAGCGGTTCCGGCCGCCCCTACCACTGATCCTTTCAACAGGCCCCTTCTACTGATGCCATCAGATTGCTTTAGCGGAGGATGAGGAATAGCCTTTTTGGCTAACTGCTCGTAATAATCAGAGGTGCTTATGCTCTCATTAGTAGTTGTGACGGAACCATCGATATCTTTGTTGTTAAGAGGTTCTATATCTTGTTTTTCAGTCTTGTCCAGAACCATTCACTCCAGTTCTTTAGGAAGGCTGTTTAAAAGTCCCTAACACTATGACACGGCGCCGCCACAAATGCTAATTGTTCGCAATAAGCTTGCATTATGTATTTGGTGGTCTCAGGACGTGGAAGATTTTGGAGGAGCTATTCGATCAAGTTATTATCTCCAGTCACTGCCCCAATTATTAGCACGGGCGTTACTACTGATGAGCCATTCTCTCAGTGTCTCCAGTAGGGACTGTTTTACATCCTGATAGGCTGGGTTATTCCATAAATTTGAGGTTTCATTGTGGTCAGCTTCAAGGTCAAACAGTTGTCCGAATGATTCTCCTGCAAAATGGACCAATTTCCACTTTTGGCTTCTGACCATAGTCATAAAATCGGTGTCCAGACCCATCATGTCTTCCCTTATGTGCTCTGAAAAGACGTAGTCCCTACCTTGGGTCTGCTTTCCTGTCATCGAGGGTAGCGCTGATATAGCATCAAACTCTTCCGAACTATCGATGCCAGCAAGTTCAAGTATCGTTGGGCCTAAATCTATCCACGAGTACAGATCATCTATTGTGGCACCGCGAAGAAACCGGTTTGTTGGTGACCAAGCAATTACGGGTACTCTGGTGACGGTGTCGTACATAGTCCACTTTTGACTATGACCGTGATCGGTTAGGCAGTCGCCATGATCAGATGTGAAGATCACCACGGAGTTGTTCAAATGCCCGCCTTGTTCAAGGGCTTCCATAATCTGACCCATTTTTTCGTCAATCATAGATACGTTTGCCAAATAGTATTCGCGTTGCTTCTGCCGCTGACTATCACTTGGGTGTAGTTGATGGACGATAGAATCGTGATCTACTTCGACATTATGCGTTCGCATGAAATTAAACGGTGGTGGTTGCGACTCTAGGTCTTGGTCTGAGACCTCCGCGATATTTAAATCGACATCTTTGTATCGGTCGGCCCATCGAGGAATTGGGTCGTAGGGAGGGTGAGGGCCTGGAAAACCAATTTGCAAGAAAAAAGGTTTGTTTGTGGGGTGCCTGTTTATCCAGCGTATTGCCATGTCGCCTACAAACATGTCTGAGTGTAAGTGTTCTGGTAAGTCCCACAAGAATGCCCCAAGCGAATCATGATAGTCCTTTCGAGTTCGATATTTGATTCGCCCAGGTTTGTCCAGTCCATTAGCCATAAGTGCCTTGTCCCACTCATCTAGGAATTCGGCTCCTTGCAGGAACCTGTCTTTGTTTTCTACGACAAACCGTTCTTGGAATCCTGTCTTATTACTATCAAATGGGGTTGTATGCATTTTGCCTATGTTTGCTGTGTGGTAACCGGCGTCAGATAACTTGCTGACCCAGGACCGTTGCCAGGAATCCCCGTTCTTGAAAATCTTTGTGTTGTGAGGATAGTAGCCTGTAAAAAGAGATGCTCTGGCTGGAGCGCAGGAAGGGGCTGGGACGAAGCAGTTGGTAAAACTAACACCTTCGTAAACCAGCCGATCCAAATTTGGTGTTTCCATATAAGGAAATCCGAGTGCGGCAATCGTGTCGAAACGTTGCTGATCGGTAATTACTAGGATGATGTTTGGTGGCTTGTTATCCAGATGACTTCTCCCATTGTGTGGGCATTTTCATCACCGATTAATTCGGATGACGTGCGTGTAAATAGCCGTAGTAACGATACTGCAAAGCGTATCGATCGGCCTAACAGCGGGTGGCCCGAACGAGCTGGTCACATTTTGATGTGTAATCCTCATGCGATTATGCTTTTCTCGATTAGAAACCTCATATACGCTTTCAATGGGACTGGGTAGTTTTGATAGCTTACCCCGTCGAATTCAGAGTGTCGTGTACGTTGGCGTAGGCGTAGACATATAGAGAAACAGCGTGGAACTTTGAAGAATCTTCCTTTGATTGGTATGACCTTGGGCGATCCTACGGGAGTGGGGCCCGAAGTAGTGGCTAAGACAATCGCTAGGCCCGAAATTTATGATGTGTTGAGACCGGTAGCTATAGGTAGTTCATCAGCCTTGCGTCGAATCATTGAAATCTGCAACATTGATTTGGCTGTCAACAAAATAGCCTCGGTATCTGACGCTGGATTTCAAAAAGGGGTAATCGATGTATTAGATACGTGGGATGTCGATCATTCAAAACTGCCATTTAAGGAAGTCACTGCCGATGGAGGAGAGGCTGCTGTAGTCGCGGTTATCGAGGCGGTTAAATTGGCCCATTCTGGATTGATCGATGCTCTAGCAACTGGTCCATTGCATAAATTGGCCATGAAGATGGCGGGTTATGATTACCCTGGCCATACAGAAATTGTGCAAGAGTTTAGTAACTCTCATACCTCGCGAATGATGTTGGTGGCAGGTAAGTTAAGAGTAATACATGTTTCGACACATGTTGGTGTGAAAGAGGCCGTTACCCTAGTTAAAAAAGATAGGATAGTTGACGTAATTAAGATCTTTTATGAGGCATTGCAAGACATGGGCATTGAGGATCCATTGATTGCTGTTGCTGGCTTGAATCCTCATGCAGAGCCAGGAAATCTTTTTGGCACTGAAGATAGTGCTGAAGTATTGCCCGCAGTGGAAGATGCCGTATCCTTGGGGATGCAGGTGGTCGGCCCTATGCCTCCAGACACAGTGTTTTCCCGTGCAACTAGTGGAGAATTTCATGGAGTGGTGGCGATGTATCACGACCAGGGGCATATTCCTGTCAAGATGCTTGGGATACATGAGGGAGTAAATGTCACTTTGGGTACGAATGTGATTCGTACGTCAGTTGACCATGGCACTGCCTATGGTAGGGCTGGAGATAATCGTGCGGAAGAAACCAGTATGTATAACGCTTCTTTATTGGCAGCTGAAATGGTGCTGGCGCGACGAAAAAGATTACTTGGCGATTAAAAGTATCAAACTGGTTGGTTAATCAACAAGGGTGTCCAGCGTATAAATCCGATTGCTACCAATAATGCCATTACGAATATAGCGATAAATATGTGTCGAGCGCGGATTTTCAAAGTTGTTGAGGGGCAGAGAGGAATGCGTCGACCTCACTTCTAGTGGGTAGTGATGTTTGTGCCCCCATTTTTGTGGCGGCTAAAGCCCCTGCCGCAGAGGCAAACCTGATCGATTCGGTTGTGCTCATTCCTTCTGCGGTTGCTACCATAAGGGCTCCGCAAAAAGTGTCGCCGGCTGCTGTGGTGTCCGTAACTCGTACTTTGAATGCTGGGTGATGATCTTGTGTATTACCATCACTCATGACGGACCCTTTATCTCCAAGAGTTACGATGGTCGATAATTGCCCGGACTTGCATAGATGTTTGGCTGCTTCAATAGCGGTGTCGATATCTTTCACCTCTATTCCGGAGTGGATTGTCGCTTCCACTTCATTGACCACTAAGATATTTGTGTTTGCTAGCAAAGAAGCAGGTATATGTAGTGGAGGGGCAGCATTTAGAACACTGCCTGACTTAGAGTCCGCAGATACCTGGAACGCAATGTCAATGGCCACAGTAGGGACTTCAAAGACTCCTCCGACAATTCCAGGACCTTTGGGCAAATGAGTCTTTACTTGATCAGCGTCCACCTTGAAATTTGCACCAGGAGATAGGGCTATTTGATTATGCCCGTCAGGATCTAAAAGTATCTGAGCTATTCCAGTGGGAGTTTCTTTGTCGATCAGCACTCCGGATGTGTCCACTCCTTCGTTTGACAAGGTTTCTAGGCATTGATGTCCGAAGTGGTCGTCTCCCACTCTACCGATCATCGTTACATCGGAACCAAGTCGTGCCGCTGCAACTGCTTGGTTTGCTCCTTTGCCACCAGGGAAAATTTGCAGATCGCCGCCGGCAACAGTCTCGCCGGATTCAGGGAAGTGCGGGACGCTAAGTACTAGATCAATGTTGATGCTTCCTACGACGGATATAGGGTTCATTGGCCGCCAGTCCTCTTCTAGCTTGCGAACTGTTTGATGAGTTATCGTCATCCACGTACTGCTTGTCCGCATATAAGTCTGTTTTGTCTAGGCAAACTGAGAATACGGACTCTAGTATAAGTGTAGTCTTTCAACTCGAATACTGATATTGAATACCGACAACACCCGATTGATTACATGGATTTCTTTGAGTCCGTATGATTTAGAGCGAACACGGCTGAAATCGGTACAATAACGTTTGGCCAGCGAGATGCGTTTTTAGTTTGAGGGTACACATGATGAATGGATTCGGTTTGCCACTTTGCGTACCCATTTTGTTCACATCCAGATTAGTCGCTGTTATGGGCAATGATACACCAGACACTACCTTATCTTGAGGGCTGAAATTGTCGATTGAATCGGAATCTTTTAGACGGCCGCCCCGCCAACTATCTGACTGGTTGGGTTTGCTTGGCGTTATTGGCCTGTTTGCCTTCGCTATAGGTTTTGTGGTTCTTATGTGGGTAGCTTCCTCCGGGCCTGATCAGGAATCAGAACCAATGGATGTCACAGATTTAATTCCCCTTGAAGAGGCCGCTTCGGAGCCAAGTTTAGCTCAGCGGGTACGTCAAGTAGTGGACCCTGTTATGGATTTGCCAGCAGTGATTTCAGATCCAATTGAATTTGTGCCGGATTGGCCTGTCGATCGTCCGGTAGGCATCTTACTATTAGGGACCGATCGGCGAGAGGGGGATCCATTTGCTAAAACAGATACGATTATGGCTTTGCGAATCGATCCCGAAAGTAGGTCGGCCGTCGTGTTGTCAGTGCCGCGAGATGTATGCGTAGAGCGATGTGACACTGAACCCTATCGGATAAACACAGTCCTTTTCTTAGAGGGTCCTGACGCTTTGCGGTTGAGAGTGTCTGAGTTGCTCGGGGTTGCACTTGACTACCATGTAATCATGGACTTTCAAGGGTTTGTAAAACTGGTCGATTTTTTTGGTGGTGTAGAGATCAATGTTGAAAAAGAGATTCGTGATTTTTCCTATCCAAATGCTATGGACGATGGGTTCGAACCATTTATTCTGTCGGAAGGGCTCCAGAGGTTTGATGGAGACATGGCTCTACGCTATGTTCGTAGTAGGCATCAAGTTGGAGATTTTGGGCGTATTGAGAGACAGCAACAATTTTTACTAGCATTACGAAATCAAGTTCTCTCTCCGAAACTAATACTTCAGGCGCCCGCCTTAATTGGGCAACTAAGAGATGCATTTGATACTAATTTGCCCATTACTGATGTTCCATCTTTAGCAAAGCTGGCACTCTCTATACAGCAATCGGCAATTATCTCTGCGAATATTGACTATACCGAGAACAGAGTTTTCCCCGTGGAAGGTGAAAATGGTGCTCAAGTGCTTTATCCCAACATCGGGCTTATTCGAGATTATGTGGAAGTGCTTGTTGCTGAGGCTGCTGGTGATACTGGAGAAGTGGTGCAGGTAGTTGAAGTGGATAGAGAATCTATCACCAGGCAGCAAATTGAGCCATGAACGAGGGTCCGGTTCATCTGACATGAGTGGATCTGATACGGATCAGACTGTTGAAATTATCGCGATTGGCACAGAGCTTTTGATCGGTAGGGTTCAGGATACGAACTCCAGTTGGTTGGCGGAAAGAATGTCGGCGGCTGGAGCATCTATAGCGAGGATTACAATCGTTGGCGATGGGTTGGAAGAACTAACCGCCGCGTTTACGGAAGCAGTTACTAGAAATCCTTATATGGTTGTGTGCACGGGTGGGCTTGGACCGACTTCAGACGATAGGACAGTAGAAGTATTGGCCTCTTTATGGGGAGTTAATATTGTTCAAGACGAATCGACGTTGGCTGAGTACTCAAAAAGTAGAGGCGTTTCTGGGGTCGAGCAGTTACCTTGGCATCTGCGTAAGATGAGCTGTGTGCCTGAGGGTTCTGAGGTAATGTCAAACCCGAACGGTTGGGCGCCGGCATTCATGTTTTCTAGCCTGCGAACTAAATTTCTAGCGATGCCGGGACCTCCTCACGAGGTAAAGGAAATATATCGGGTGCATGTCCATCACAGGATTGTGGAATATTTTAATCATAAGTCGGCTAGCCAACGTATTGTTATAAAGATGTCAGAGGCCGAATTATCACCCATAATTGAACGTGTAGTACGCGAATTCCCTGGGAGTTATCTAAAGGCATATGTCGCTCTCAGAGAGCCTGGCGGTTTGCCTGTCGATATAGTGGTACAAGCGGGATCTCAAGTTAACGCGATGAAAAAGCTGAGTCATGTATTGCAAATGCTTCAGGGGCTTGTTGGCGAGGCGTGTCACGAAGTCGACACACATCGCTGAAGAGATGGTTTTAGCGACAAGCTAAAGTCCATTGGTAGAACCTGAGACAACGATTTCTTTTTCTTCTACCAACAGGGTTTCAATATATATGGGTATTCTTGGCAAGCCTGCATCGATTAGCTTTTCAACTACATATAACGATAGGTTTCTAACTGTCTTTGGCATGTAAAGCTGACCCACTTGTAATCTAACCAAGTTTGCCGTGCGCTTACCACCTTCAATATTTAATTCAATTTGCATTCTGAAAACGAGCTCGGATCTCCATAAGTCAAATTTTCCGGTGAGCACTAACTCGCCAGGTTGAAGGTTTCCAAGGAAACTATGGAAACGGATCACTCGATTGCCTGGCTGTGCCCAGGAGTCGAATTTCGATGAGAATTCTTGTTCTGAAACCACAATATCTAATGGCTCTGATATGCCTGTGGCTTTGGTCCTTTTTATTGTTTCATTCATTTTCGACAGCCGTTGGTCTAAGGACCTTACTGCTACCCTATTTGTCTCTATTGCGACTAAATCAGATGTGACATTTGCCGGCTTACTACCAAAAATCCACATTACACTCAGTATTGCAATCGTAATCAATAACAGGATGATTCTGACTCGTATCCTCGGCATGAAGTCGGTTGTTCCAATCATTTGTGGTCATAGTTACGACGGAGTACCGAATATTACTGTCTATGTTGTGTGTGGAAAACATTGTTGATGTTATATCGAATTAACTACACCATTTACGCTAGCATTAAGATAGTAAGTTGCCCTATATGTAGTGTAGATACCGATTGCAGACGATAGTTAGGAGTCTTTATGGGGTTTTCCGGACCTATTAAATATTTTTGGCAATCTTTGGGGTCTTTGTATTACGATCTTTTCGTAATTGCTACACGCGTAAACGCGCCTTGGGCAATAAGCCTTATTCCTTGGTCCTTAGCTTTTTTGTGGATGATATCAATCATCCTGCTAGATGAGGATTTTGCTTCTAGAGCTCGTGATTTAAGCTTTCACCCATTTGAACTAATCGGGCTACCGGTGATAACTGCGGTAACGATGCTTTCTGCTGCCCCAGCTACTGCTGCTTTGTACAACGCAGTAATGAGACTGGATAATTTCGAATCTGTGGGATGGGGTTCATTTGGTGCGACTTTTAAGCGCTACTTTTTTGTGGCGTGGAGGCTTGCCATTGTCGACCTTTGCATACTGTATGTCTTGTTGTTGGCGATGTTGTTTTATTGGAACCAAGGCAACAATATTTTTCAAGTCTTGGCAGTAATGGTGTTGTATCCAATAATATTCTGGCTGATGATTCAGCCGTACTTATTCCCTCTAATGTTGGCATTAGATCTGAATGTACGGGATACGCTGAGAAATGCTGCAGTATTGACTCTGGGAAATTTTGGGGCTTCTGTCTCATTACTTGTGATCACCACAATCTCGATAGTACTGGGGTTTTTTCTGAATGTATTGGCGTACCTATTGGGGCCAGCAGTGGTAGCTATGGTCGGAGTCAGGGTGGTGAGGGATCTTTTAAAACAGTACGAGTAATTTAAGGTTTGCGAATGAGCAATGAGCTTCACTGATTGTGTTATTGGTCAAGAAGGGCGTCAGGTGATGAGGGCATTATGACTTTACTTGAGCTGGACAGCGTAGAGGTCACTTTGCGTGCTGTTGATACTTCGCCCCCTAGGATTCCTGGGCTCTCGGGTAAATTTCGAGCAGTCGATGAGGAGGGTAATGCGGCAAATCGTTCAGGTGGGAAAGTGCGAGTGCTAGAAGGCATCAATCTCACGCTAGGGGATGGCGAAGTGATGGCACTTATCGGTCCTACCGGATGTGGTAAAAGCACCCTGATCAAAGCCGTAGCTGGCTTGGTGCAGACTAGTTCTGGTCGGGTATTAATGGACCAACTGGACGTATCGACTTATTCCCCGTATGAACGAAAAGTAGCAGTTGTATTCCAGGAATATGCTTTGTATCCGCATATGCAAAGTAAAGGGATAATGTCGTTCTTTCTTCAGGTGCGTAATCGGGATTCCGAAGTGCCTGAACGAGTTAAGCAAACGGTTGAAATTATGGGCCCTGGCTTTGCTAATCTTTTGAATCGCAAGCCTAGGGAGCTGTCTGGCGGGCAACAACAACGCGTTGCGATAGCGCGATGCGTTATTCGGAACCCGAATGTGTTTTTGTTTGATGAGCCATTGGCTAATCTTGATGCCAAGCTTCGGTCCCAGACTCGTATAGAGATAAAGAAATTACTCAGAAAATTTAAGACGACGGCCATATATTGCACTCATGACCAAATTGAGGCTGCTTCAATAGGAGATCGAATTGCGGTTATGGATGCTGGTCGGATAGTGCAGGTTGGTACGTGGCAAGAGCTTTACGACCGTCCGCACAATACGTTTGTAGCTGGGTTTTTAGGGGTGCCTCCAATGGCACTGTTTTCTGCGTTGGTTATTGACGGCAAGGTGATTGTGGGTGGTGTGGAATTTACCCCCTCTATCTGTATTCCATCCATTAATGATGGAGAGCAAGTTACTCTAGGTATTCGTCCGGAACATGTGCAAATAACAGATGCACATTCTAATAACAGCTTCCTTGCGTCAGTAGAAAGTGTGCAGCCCGATCCTGGTAGAAGACAGAGTTTGGTTCGATTTGTTGTTCATCATGAACCAGATCTTCAAGGCTATGTTTTAGTGCCTTCAGATTTTGATATAACGGTGGGCGAGGAAACTTGGATCAGATTTCCTGACGAGCGAATTAGTCTATTCGATAATAGATCTGTGAGGATAAGTTAAAAGGTAACCCTCAGCGACATCCATGGGCTGTTATACTGGCAGGGAGTAAACCAGTACTACTTCGATTAGCTGGATGGATAAGTTGGCGATCATGGTGTGGAGTGTGGGGATTATTGCAGGGAACCGCTCATTTGGTACGAAGTAGTCGAATAAGACCGAGGTTCGAGCTTTATGAAGAGCGAGTTCGAACTTGCGGTTGCTCAGATAGCAGCTGACAAGGGGTTGGACACTGATGATGTGCTTGAGGCTGTCCGAGCAGCTGTTAAATCCGCCTACCTGGACCTACCTGGATCTATTGAGGACGTCTCGGCAGAAGTAGATGCTGCTGGTGATTTCAAGATTTATGCCAACAGGACGGTCGTTGGCTCAATCATGGACGATTCCGTTGAAATAAGCCTAGATGATTCACAAAAGCTCGACCCATCGGCGCAAGTGGGGGAAGTTATCCAAGTAGACATAACCCCTAAGGGATTTAGCCGTATTGCGGCGCAAAAAGCACGCCAGACAATGCTGCAGACTCTTAAGCAGTCGGAGCGATTATTGGTTGTTGATCAGTATGCCAAGCATGTCGGTGAGTTACTGGTAGGAAAAGTTTCTAGGATCGATAATAGAGGGACTTTAGTTGAGTTCGGCAGGGCCGAAGCGCTATTGCCATTCAATGAGCAAATTTCTACAGAACGACTCAGAATCAATCAGCGAATAAGGGTGCTGCTGGTGGATGTTATTGATGTGGGCCGTGGTCCGCAGCTGATAGTGAGCCGATCTAATCCTGATTTTGTTCGCCGATTATTTGAAAATGAAATCCCAGAGATATCGAATAATGTGGTTGAGATAGTCAATATAGCTAGGGATGCTGGCCTAAGGACTAAGGTTGCGGTTCGCTCTCTTCAAGAAGGTTTAGATCCAGTGGGATCATGTGTAGGCATCAGGGGTGCGCGTATTCAAGCCATAGTTCGTGATTTGGTGCCAGAAAAAGTCGAAATAATTGAATTTAGTGAGGATTCTGTAAGTTATATCGCTAATTCGCTGAGCCCCGCCAAAGTACAAAGTGTAGGCATAAACGTTGAGCAGAATTTGGCTGATGTTTTAGTGCAATCAGATATGGTGTCATTGGCTATTGGTCGGGATGGGCAAAATGCTAGGTTGGCAGCCCGTTTAACTGGTTGGAGAATAAATATTCGTGATGCCTCTGCGCCCGACACATTAAAGACTGAAGCCGATCCCGAATCCGTGCAAGAATTAGATGGTGGGAATAGGGAAGACGTTCCTTTGGAGGATGCCACTGATGAGGCTCTTTCTTCGTTGGAACTTATGAATGATGATGCTGAATTGTCTAGCGATAAAGAATAAGATGTCTCGACATGTTCCAGAGCGCTCGTGTATCGTCTGTTCTTCGAAGAGGGACAAGCGGTATCTGCAACGGATGGTTCGTCTTCCTGAAGGCGGAGTAGTTGCCGACGTAGCCGGCGGAATGCCGGGCCGAGGTGCCTACCTTTGTGGAAGTGAAGATTGCTGGGATCTAGCCGTGTCCGGTGACCGTGTGGCCAGAGCGCTACGATTAAATCGGAATACTCGGTTGGCTGAGCAGATTCGGGCGGCTAGGGATGTTTTTTGTTTATAAGGAATCAGTGGCGATAACTTAAGGAAGACCAATAATAGATGAGGGATTGCTGAAAATTGGCTGCACGTCGGACCGGAAAAAAACAACTGAAAGAACGCAACAAGAATAACAAATCATCAACTCCGATTTCGGAGCCTGATGACCTTGATGTTCAAGCAGCAGAAATTGAACGTCCTTCGCTGGTAGCTTTGCCTGATTCCATAAACGTAGGGGAGTTAGCTGAACTAATTGCTATGTCGCCAACTGAATTAGTAGGTGAGCTTTTTAACAGAGGGATAGTAGCCAATATTAATGCTGCTCTTGATTTTGAAACTGCTGCATTGATGCTTGCTGATATGGATATTGAAGCTGAGCATTCGACAGAAGAGATCGCTAGTGTTGAGGATGTTGCTGAGGAAATTCAGATTGCAGAACCAGAAGGAGAAATTGGGTCTCGCCCGGCCGTGGTAACCGTAATGGGACATGTAGATCATGGCAAGACCACTCTACTCGATGCCATCCGCAGCTCAAATGTAGTGGATGGGGAGGCCGGCGGGATAACACAGAAAATCGGAGCGTATCAAGTAGACATAGGCGATGTACCTGTTACCTTCATAGACACGCCAGGTCATGAGGCATTTACTGCGATGCGTGCACGGGGTGCTGAGGTGACAGATATTGTCGTGTTAGTCATTGCTGCGGACGATGGTGTCATGCCTCAGACACGCGAAGCAATCGCTCATGCTAAGGCAGCTGAAGCGCCATTGGTGATAGCGGTTAACAAGGTTGATGTTTCTGCCGCTAACCCGAATAAGGCGCTTGCTGAGCTTGCTGAAGCTGGTGTTCTGGTTGAATCTATGGGGGGGGATGTGGTGTCTGTTCAGGTATCTGCGTTAAAGGGTACAGGGATTGACGATCTTCTTGAGATGATACAGCTTACCGCTTCCCTTGAAGAACCCAAGTCCCGTATCGATGGAGATGCGAGAGGGACTGTGATCGAAACGAGATTGGATCGCAGCCAGGGACCTGTGGCAACAATATTGGTTCATGCGGGTGCCCTATGTGTTGGAGATGCGTTTGTAATAGGACAACAAAGTGGGAAAGTTCGTAGTCTTACGGATCATACGGGATCCAGAATAAAGAAGGCGGGTCCGTCCGATCCGGTCGAGGTTGTTGGGCTGGGTGGTATGGCAAGCCCGGGCGATATGTTAGCTGTGATGTCTACTGAGAAAGCTGCACGAGAAATAGCTGAGCGTCGTGCTTCGCTGGCGGCACGAGAGGCTGATAGTTCGCTTGCAGAACGTCTTGGTCTGGAAGACCTTGCTAGGCAGCTGACTCACGGGCAAATCAAACAGTTAGATATCGTAGTGAAAGGTGATACTAATGGAGCTGTTGATGCGGTAAGCAATGCAGTGAAAGGGTTAGATCTTGAGACGGTCCACGCAAATGTAGTCTACAGTGGCGTTGGTACTGTAACTGAAAATGATGTCAATCTGGCTACTGCGGCCAAAGCAGTGATTTTAGGGTTCAACGTCAAGGCACATCCCTCTGCCAGAGCGTTAGCGGATCAAAATGGTGTCGAGATTCGTACCTACTCGATAATTTACGAATTGATTGAGGAAGTTGAAAAGGCCCTTCAAGGTCAGCTAGAACCTGATGTGGTTGAAATAATTGATGGCAGACTAGATGTAAGAGGAATATTTCGCAGTGAACGGGCTAAAAAGATTATTGGTGGGATAGTTACGGAAGGCAAAATATCTCGCAGTTTGTCTGTGCGAGTAGTTCGTGAAGGAGAAGTGCTCGCGACGGGATCTATTGATACCTTACGACGATTTTCCGATTCTGTGCCGGAAGTCAATGCCGGATATGAGTGTGGCCTTGCGATCACAATAAAGCCTGAAGTGAAAGTCGGTGATGTAGTGGAAGCCTTCCATGAGGAAGAGAGAGTACCCAGCATCTAGTCTGGGTTCAATTAAGGCTTATATAAGTCTCATGACCATCCGCTCAGAGCGTGCAGCATCTCAAATTCAGCGCGAATTGGCCCCTATTTTGCGCAGTTCTGTACGCGATCCTCAGCTAGCCGATGTAGTAATAACCAGGGTCACCGTGTCGAACGATTTGCGTCACGCGCGTATTTATTATGCATTGGTTAAAGGGGTTGAGTCAGAGGCTGAACATGTTGAATCTACTAAGGGTGTTGAAGCTGCTTTCACCCGAGCTAAGGGATTCATTAAATTTCAACTTGGCAAGTCCCTTGGACTTCGAGTGGTTCCTGAAATTGAATTTGTCCTAGATGTTGGGTATGAAGAAGGGATGCATATTCTGGAGACGATATCTGACATTGTATCTGACAACGATGGAGCATCTGAGTGACAGATATTCTTGCCGACGGAGGACACTTCATTAATGTATTTAAGCCACGTCATATGACTTCGAGTGCAGTCGTGTCAAAAGTGCGACGAATCACCGGTGTTAAACGAATTGGCCATGGAGGCACCCTCGATCCACTAGCGAATGGTGTGCTTCCGTTAGCTATAGGACGATGCACACGGCTTATTTCAGATTTGCACAGATGGCCTAAGAGCTATGTGGCGATAATCATGTTTGGTGTAACAACTTCGACGTCCGACTTAGAAGGCGATGTCGTGGCTACTAACACAACTTCACCAGCTGCCGACGATTTGCGTCGAGGGGTCCGCACATTTACTGGACGAATCAAGCAAAGGCCATCCGTTTATTCGGCTGTGAAAATCAATGGGGTTCGTGCTTATGAACTTGCGCGACAGGGATATGATTTTGATCCACCGGAACGAGAGGTAACGGTTCATTCAGCAGACTTACTAGAGATAACAAATTGGAGCGCTGATGATATTCGAGATATTGGCAGATCTGATTTTATCTCAACAACTGGTAATGGTGGTCGGTTGGTAGCGGCCATTAAATATGTATGTTCAACAGGGACGTATGTTAGGTCTTTGGCAGAAGAGCTTGGTCAATATTTGCGATGTGGGGCTTGTCTTGTGGGGCTGATTCGTACTGAAGTGGGTCCGTTTAAGATTTCAGCCGCAATACCAATACATCAATTGGAAGCTACTTTGTCTAATGATGCTTGGAGTAATTCTGGCTATTCGTGTGACGTTGTGGTGAGAGACTTGCCCGGTATTGTGCTTGGGTTAGAAGATGAACGCATGTTCTGTAATGGAGTTCCTGTTAAATGTACGAAAGAGGGAGATAGAATTCGAGCATACGGTCAAAATGGCAGTTTTCTAGGGGTTGGTGATAATCATGGGGCTGGTTGTATCCGTCCGAAATTAGTCTTTGCTTCGCCCAAAGGATAGTTAGATGACTCGGATATTGGCAGCGACGGACCCACTTCCTACTAACAAGCCAATTGTAGTAACGGTCGGCAAGTTTGACGGAGTGCATGTCGGGCATCAAGAATTGATTGGCTCGACGGTAAGAGTTGCAAAAGAGAGTTCGGCGCTGAGTACGGTCATAACATTTTGGCCTCACCCGCAGCAATTGTTCCAGCCCGACGAGTCCGTAAAGGTCATAGATACTCTTGAGGATCGCATAAAATTACTATGTGCAACTGGTGTGGATGTAGTTAAGGTTCAACCTTTCGATCAATGCTTTGCCGGAATGACCGCTGAATCGTTTCTTTCCAAGCTAGTCGACGATCACCAAATGATAGCTATGGTTTCCGGTCCTGATGCCAGAATGGGACGAGATCGGCATGCCGGATCTGCTGAGCTGTCAAGTATTTGTGGTCGACTGGGGGTGAGATTTGAAGTAATTGAGCAAGTAGGCAGTAAAAGCCAGATGGGTACCCGTGCTGTTCGCGAATCCATACAGGAGGCTGACTTTGCTAGTGCGGTGAAGGCACTTCGGAGATTGCCTGGATTGAGTGGCGAGGTTCTGCATGGCAAGAAACGTGGGCGCGAATTAGGATTTCCTACATTGAACGTTAGTTTGTCTGAAGATGTAGTGCTACCTCCTGTAGGAACGTATTTTGTGGCTGTGGTGTTTGATTTGAATCCACATAAAATCCACCTAGGCGCAGCGAATTTAGGTGTTCGCCCAACATTTGATGGTGCAGAGCAATTGTTAGAGGTTCATTTGCTGGATTATGACGAGATGGTTTACGGTCAGAAAGTACGTGTATTGTTTTGTCGCAAACTGAGAGACGAACGGAAATTCGCGTCGGCTGATGATCTTGTAGAACAACTAAGATGTGACATAGCCTCTGTTCGGTCAGAGAGTGCGATTGATACGTCGCTGTTGCACCCCTGGTACTGTACTTGAATTACATACAGTAGAGAGTTGTTGGTTTTCTAACATCTTGTGGCTGAGTGAAAAATGGTGCTTAAATGCGGTGCGACGCACTGATAGCGGCAAGGGTTTTCAACAGGATGAAACATTTGTACCCTGGCGGGACATATAAATGAAACGCATTATCACGTTATCCTACGACGTCTTCGCCGCCATCTACACCGATTATATTTCCTGTAATCCAATAAGAGCGATCATCGACTAACAAGGATATGGCTTCCGCTACATCTTCGGGCGTTGTGAGGCGGCCGCTGGGATTGTTCTTGCGAGCTATATCAAGTAGGTCTAGGTTGCCCGGTATTTTTTTAAGTGCTGGAGTGTCGGTAACACCGGCTCGTATTGAGTTTACGGTAATCCCACGGGGTGCTAATTCGTAAGCTAATCTGCGGACATGCGTGTCAAGCGTGGCTTTTACTGCCGACACCGCACCATAATGAGGCCATATCCTATGGCTTCCTGCGCTCGTCATAGCGAAGATACGGCCTCCATCATCCATCAATCCAGCCTCAACCAAGTCACGAGCCCAATATACTAACGTGTGAGACATTACGGTGAACGTCATGTCCATCTGAGATGGTGATATGGAATCTTCAGTGTCAGTAGCGACGTATGATCTGAGATTGCCAAACGCTAGTGAATGTAGCATTACTTTAACTTTCCCTGAAAAATCCTCCGCTCCAAGAAAATCAATAATGTCTCGAATTGCCTGTGATCGTACATCGTCGTCGGCAGCATTGGCATTAAAGAACAAAGCTTGTTGTCCGTGTCCTTCAATAGCACTAATTGTGTCTTCGACCGCATCCATAGTGTTTCGGCGATCGAGGTGAAATCCAAATATGTTAAACCCGTCTTTCGCCAATCGACGGGCAGTGGCGCCACCGAATCCGCTTGATGCGCCAAGTATCACAGCCCAATCTGATTCTGGATTACGTTTGGACAAAGTTGTCTCCATTTCATCAAGTGAACTATTGTCCTGATGGCAGATTCTACTGGATCTTAGCTTTGCTAGCAGGTAATGATATTTGTCTGGATCAGAATGCGTGAAATATCATCATTCGAAGATCGGTTTGGTATAGCATGCTGGCCCGATAGAATTTGATGGTGCCCAAAATGTGATTCGCATGGTGTGTTCAGTGAAGTTTTATTGAAATGGATAGTTTATTAAATGGTTAAAGAAATACCTCAAATAGCTGCCCAGCTGTATTGTGTTCAGGATTATTTGGGTACGATAAAGGAATTTGAGTTTGCTTTAGATCAACTACATCAAATTGGGTACCGAGCTGTTCAGTATGCCAACAGAGGGGTTTTGGCTGGTGATAATCCTGAATTGTCACTAGTGAGGGCTAGAGAGGCTTTTGAAAGAAAAGGTTTGGTCTGTTCATCGGCCCATCGTCCATGGTCTGCATTAAGGGACAATACAGACATAGAAATTGAACGATTACAGACTCTTGGGTGTAGCTATGTTTTCTTAAACTTTTTGGAACAACCATATGACATGCACGAAGCAGACTCTTATCGCAGGTTCTCTATCGACTCCGTGCCGGTGATCCAGGCATTGGAAGATGCGGGACTGCAAATAGGGTTTCACAATCATTCTCATGAGTTCCAACGCAACGGTCCTGATGGAGAAACTTTATTTGAGTTTATGGTCGAATGTTTTGATGAAAGGTTTCTTTTTGAGCCTGATGTGTACTGGATATCTAACGGTGCCATTGACCCTGCCGAAGTATTGGCGAGGCTGAGGGGAAGGATTCCGTGTGTACATGTAAAAGATGCCCAAGTTATCCCTGTGGAAGGGGCTGGTGCCTTCGAACTAGCTGTGCAAACCACTTATGCTCCAGTTGGAGAGGGTAATTTGGACTGGGACGCAATACTGTCTGCGGGCCAAAAGTCTGGTGTGAAGCAGTGGATTGTTGAGCAAGATGAATTTCGACGCGATGTTTTTGGGTCTATGGAATCAAGCTATTCTTTTTTGAAAGAGAAATTGGCATCTCTGTAAAACTATGGATTTATGAGAAACAACAGATACGAAATCCCTTGACCCTAATTCGGATGGTTTCATTTTCTATCTTTATGTCGTTAATTATCGGCTGCTGTGGCAATGTCGATACAAAACCTGCTGCACCGGCACTGGTGTGATCGGGAAATTAGCAGCAGTTAATATTTTTGGATATCCGGTTGATATAATGAACATCGATGTGGGTTATTGACCACAAAAACATGGGGGGAGAGGTGGCTTTTAGATCGACTTTGCGTAAGCGGATAGGGGCAGGAAACCGGGGTGGTCTAGCCGCGTATGGGTTCGTCGCTCCATCGATCATCTTTATCCTGATATTCGTCTTATTACCTATTACGGCGACGTTTTATTTTAGCCTTACCAACTACGATCTGATGTCCAAGCCGACTTTCGTCGGAGCAAAGAACTACATGACTTTGCTCGGCGACTCACGGTATCCCCACGCGATGACTAATACCCTGTACTTTGCGTTCGGCACGGTACCGACGGGAGTTGTGACCTCGTTGTTGCTAGCGATCTTGATCAATAGAAGTATTCGCGGTATACATTTCTTCCGCGCCATGTTTTATCTGCCAGTAGTGTCATCTATTGTATCGGTGGCAGTAATCTGGATGTGGATGTACGAACCACAATTTGGTCTGCTGAATGAGATTTTCGAGCTTCTCGGATTGCCAAGGCTCATGTGGTTGAAAAGTGCTGACACTTCCATGTTATCGATCATCATACTTAGCGTGTGGAAAAACATGGGTTTGAACATGGTTATATATCTTGCAGGCCTGCAAGGTATTCCCCCCCATTTGTATGAGGCTGCTGAAATAGATGGTGCCGGACGCAATTCGGTTTTTCGGCGAATTACGCTTCCACTTCTTGCTCCGACTACCTATTTTGTGGTGATTGTCTACTTCATTGGGGCACTGCAGATGTTCGTACAGGTATACGTGATGACCCAATCCACCACTGGAGGGGGTCTTTGGGGTGGGCCACTAGACAGTACCATTACGGTGGTCGTTCTCATCTTTGCCCATGCTTTCGAGTATCTGAAGATGGGCTATGCCTCAGCCATGTCGTTCATACTATTTATTGTGATCGGGGTAGTTACCCTCATTAATGCACGACTACTGCGTTACGACATAGGCTACTGACGCTGATGTGCTCAGACGTGCTTTGCCTTAAACAATCCTGGCATCTGTACGAAACCTATTTCCCTATAGGAACTTCCGGAAACTATTCTCCCGTAGCCAGCTCATTGTGTGTAAACACCTATATTTGATCTGCGTCTCGCATTTGTGACAAATATGCATGGTTAGTAAATACCGAAGGAGAAATGTGAGCGCGGTGAATGTGGGCAGTCTGAACCTGTCACTATTGGAGCCGACGGTGGGAATCGAACCCACAACCTGAGCTTTACGAAAGCCCCGCTCTACCATTGAGCCACGTCGGCCTGCAGATTGGTATTCACATTGGATATAGCGGAAGAGACTCCCTTAAGGATAATAGAAACACTACCTTTGGCATTGTTTTGTATGTTTTGTGACAGTCCTGATAGTGTTTCTCCTCATAAATCGTCTAAGTATGGGATGTGAATCGCGTTGAAACAAGTTGTTTTGCCGGGTGATGGTACTGTGGAACTATGTGACCGACCACGACCAAAGTCACATGGGGATTGGGTAGTGATTCGAGTTGAAGTGGCTCCCTTATGTACCGAGTACAAACGATGGTTGGGTGGGGGCAAGGCGGACTGGATAGGGCACGAGGCTGCCGGAACAGTAGTGGAAATTGATTCGCCTCAACACGAAATAGCAATAGGTGATCGGGTAGTTGTGTTGCCGTCTTTAGCGTGTGGGGAGTGCGATATTTGCAGTCAAGGATTCTACATGCACTGCAAAGCTTGGCACGACTTTGAGGCTGAGACTGGATCCTATGCTGGCCGAGGTACGTTGGCCCAATATGTATTACGACCATCGTACTTGCTGTATCCCATCCCTGAAGACATATCTCTTGATCATGCTGCTTTATCATGCTGTGGCCTTGGTCCTACGTTTGGGGCTATGCAAAAGGCGCAAAGTCGCGATGTGGATACTGTATTGATATCTGGAGCTGGCCCAGTCGGTTTAGGTGGTGTAGTAAATGGGATCTGGAGAAATCGGAAGGTTATTGTGAGCGAACCTTCGCCCCAACGAAGGAATATGGCCACCAATTTGGGTGCACATTTGACTATTGACCCAGGTGATCCAAATGCAACCAAAGATATACAAGAATTGACCGATAATGAGGGCGTACAGCTTGCTGTTGAGTGTTCAGGGACGGTGGCAGGTCAGAAATTTGCAATGGAAACCCTATCTCTTTTGGGAAGCTTAATTATCGTAGGCGAATCTAATGATGAAATGCGAATCAAGGCCAGTGATGATCTGATTAGAACGGGGATCTCCATTGAAGGAAATTGGCACTTTAACCGGTCTGAGTACGACCTTATGTTCGATATGATTCGCAATGCTTATGGGGTTGATGAGCTCATCAGTCATCGAATACCAATAACCGATATTGAAGTCGGGTTTAAAGCTCTAGCTGCTGGTACAGCAAGTAAGGTGCTGTTATACCCGAATTAGTTTAGGAGCTATTTTACCTAGTGAGCGATTCTAGGTAATTTGCTACGCCTAGGCGTTCTGGAGGAGGAATCAATATGTCGCTAACCTGCCTCAGCTTTGGTACGCCTGAAGAGATACCAACCCCGAGACCGGCCCAGGCTATCATCTCGACGTCATTTTCAGCATCGCCAATAGCGGCAACAGATTCACGTGGTATGTCTAGGCTTGTAGCAAGCCATTCTAATGAAGAGCCTTTAGATACGTTGCTGTGAAGAACCTCTAGTACAAGCCCTGAATATTTTGGGCTATTCCAGGAAATGACTTTCAGTGTGTTTTTGAAGCGGCTGGCAATAGCCGAACGTAACTGACGCAGTTGCTGAGTATCACCAAAAACAACTATCTCCATAGCGTTTTCTAGACCAGTGAATGAAGTTGCTTCTACGAACGCAGTAGGGTTTGGTTGAGAATAAATCTCCAAGGGTCTGTTTCGCTCTATTTTTCCAAATACGAACAACTTTCCGGATCGGTTAGGAGTGTCATACCACACTGCCGTGGCTTGAAATTTGCGCACGAGTTGAACCAGTTCTTCAGCTACTGTCTTGGGGATAAATTTCTCGTGCAAAATGCTCTGGTTTGAAATAGATCTGATTACTGCGCCACTACTCTGAATTAGATAAGATCCGGCACCAAGAGGATTTATGACATCCATCGATGTTCGTAGCCTGCGACCTGTTGCTATCACAACAATCACTCCCTGAGATTCCGCCTTTCTTATGGCGGTCACGATAGATGGTTCTAACAGTTTTGATTCACCGATCAACGTGCCGTCGACGTCCAACGCTAGAATACGGAAAGGGTAGTTAACTGGCGTCTGCATTCGCACTCAATGTCTGTTCAAAAAGATTGCATTTGTGACGTCAGATTGTAGTACTTAGATGAGATCGGAGTACAATCCGACCTCATGAATAAAAGGTGGAGAAGCAATTGGCAATATATGTTGGAATAGATGTTGGCACTCAGGGGACTCGAGCTTTAGCCATCTCCGAACAAGGTGAAGTTATTGGAGTAGGCAACGGGTCTCATGAGTTGCATACCCCTCATCCGGGCTGGACGGAGCAAAATCCTGAAGAATGGTGGAGGGCAACCTGTGCTGCGATGCAAGAATTGAGCTCTAAGATAGATTCCTCTGCTATACGGGGTATAGGCATGACGGGCCAGATGCATGGGTCTGTTTTTTTGGATAAGTCAGTAACTGTGATTCGTCCCGCCTTATTGTGGAATGATCAACGTACCGATAAAGAGACTAATTGGATGGACCAAGTTGCTAGACAAGAGCTGCTGGACATTGCTTTTAATCCTGCCATTACTGGGTTCCAAGCACCCAAAATTGTATGGTTGCGAAATAATGAGCCGAAACATTACGAACGGATTAGATCCGTTTTGTTACCCAAAGATTACATCCGACTTAAGCTCACTGGTGAGATGGCTACCGATGTTGCTGACGCATCCGGCACGTTGCTATTGGATGTCTCCGGGAGACAATGGAGTCCTGTGTTGCTCGAGAAATTCGGGATCGATCCCACATGGATGCCTCCGGTGTATGAGGGTCCCCACCTGACGGGCAAGGTGCTTCCCGACGTCGCTAGGGTTTTGGGCATTCCTAAAGATATTCCTGTGGCGGCTGGGGGTGGTGATAATAGTGCAGCTGCTATCGGAACCGGAATAATTGAATCTGGAGTTATAAGTTCCAGTATTGGGACTAGCGGGGTTGTTTTTGCCCATACTGAAAACCCAATTCCTGACCCATTTGGCAGACTTCACACAATGTGTCATTCCGTACCGAATGCGTATCACTATATGGGGGTTATCCTTTCGGCAGGAATGTCTTTGCAATGGCTAAGAAACTTACTCAATGAGTCTTCCGGTGAATCCGGTGTGGGGAAAAATCATTCCTACGAGGGGCTCACAGAGTCGGCAGCGAAAGCACCAGTGGGCAGTGAAGGACTCATCTTTTTGCCGTATCTGACTGGTGAACGAAGTCCTCATCTCGATCCTGCAATACGAGCCGGGTTTGTCGGATTGAATGTACGTCATGGCTTAAGACATATTTCACGTGCTGTCATGGAGGGGGTTACATTTGCGATGAGAGATTCTTTGGAATTAATGAAACATCTGGGATTGCCGCTCGATCGTATTGTTGCCACAGGAGGGGGAGCTCGAAGTCATCTGTGGCGACAAATGCAGGCTGATGTTTACGGTCTTCCAGTTTTTCAAAGTAAATCGGAAGAAGGGCCGGCATATGGGGCGGCATTACTTGGTGGTGTAGTCGCTGGCGATTTTAAATCGATTACAGAATCTGTTGGCGCCTGTGTTGATCATGTTGACCCTGTATATCCCGAAAGTGCCCAATGTCGTTCGTATGAAGAGTACTATCAGGTGTATCGGGATTTGTACAGTGGGTTGCGTGATCCCATGCATACCCTGACGAAAATGGTATTGGAGGAAGAGCATTGAGTAGTGATCAAGGGCAAATAGGGTCATGGGATCTAAATGCACTCATCCCGCATAGATCTCCATTTTTGCTGATTGATAAGCTTGTTGAACTTGAGCCAGGAGTGAGGGCGGTAGCGATTAAGAGAATAATCGGTGATGAATATTTTTTTCCTGGGCACTTTCCTGGCAATCCGATTATGCCAGGAGTTCTGATGGTGGAGGCTTTAGCCCAAACTGGGGCTTGCGCTCTGATGGCGATGGAAGCAAATAAGAACAAACTAGCGATGTTTGCTGGTATCGACAATATTCGTTTCCGACGGCCCGTTACTCCCGGTGATTTGTTGAAGTTGGAAGTCAGTATTGACCGTATGAGAGGGCCTATAGGAAAAGGAACGGCTCGTGCCAGCGTAGACAATGAATTAGCAGTTGACGGTGTCTTGATGTTTGCTATTACAAATGCTTGACAAGTTTGCCGGCGTGTTTGCGGATGTAATAGTGACCAGAGTGTGCCGTATTCTGGGTAGTGTGGTCAGAACCGATGCTAATCCATGCCATCCAGCAATGTTTTCTCATAAGCGAATACTTGTTGTTAAGCCGTGTTGCTTAGGGGATTCGTTAATGTCTACCCCAGCGATTGCTGAACTTAAAGGAGCGATTCCTTCAAGCAAAATTACCGTTGCTGTTAGTGATTGGGCCGTACCGGCGGTTAAATCTAATCCAGATATTGATGAAATATGGAATATTGGAATGGTTGGAATCCCTCGAAAGTATGGAATATGGTCTTATATCAGGTTTGTGCGGCAGATGAGATCAGCAGGGTACGATGCTTGCTTTGTTCTGGATCGATCGCCACTAATGGGCTTAGCTTGTTTAATGGGGGGTATACCTATTCGTTTGGGTATTGATAGTGTTGGCAGAGGCTTTGCTCTTACACATCGGGTGTCTGAAACAAATGGAGTGAATGAAGCAACCCTATACCTCGATGTTGTAAAAGCTGCCGGGGTTCCTGTTACCGGGATGCATGCAAAATTCCGTCCGTCTCACAAAGATATTCTGACAATACAAAACACTGCATCTGAACTAGGGTTGGACCTCGCAAAATGTATAGCAATTGCTCCGGGTGGAGGGGTTAATCCTGGCAATTCAGCACTTAGTAAACGCTGGTCCCCATACGCATATGCACAGCTTGTAGACCATATATTCGAAAACACTAGTGTGACTCCGATTTTGGTAGGGACTCAGAGTGATGCGGGGAACATACAGGTTGTTATGGACAGGAGCGTTGCTCCATGTGTCGATCTGCATGGGACAACCTCTTTCGGTGAATTAGGTGCGTTGATAAGTAAATGCCAGGCTTTTGTCGGCAACGATTCGGCGTTGGCCCATTTAGCTGCAGCGGTAGACGTAGCAGGAGTGGCTGTGTTCACAGTAACTGACCCGAGGGCTTTCAAACCAAGTGGCCGATTTATACGTACTGTAATTGCAGGCGAGCGGACGAGTACTGTGACCAGTGTGGCACGTAACGTCTCTGACATGATTAACAAGCGTAGAGATTTGTTCTAATTGTTGTTTTGTGGAAGATTGTTTCCATAATGTAGATATTTGATGAATAAGTACTCTTACTACAAGTGAGTGGATTGTTATAATCCCTTAAGACCCTAAGGAGGGGTGGCCGAGCGGTTTAAGGCGGTGGTCTTGAAAACCATTAACCGAAAGGTTCGTGGGTTCGAATCCCACCCCCTCCGCCCACTTGTTCAGAGACAATAATTAGCTTGGAGGAGTCGCATAGTTGGTCTAGTGCGGCCGCCTGCTAAGCGGTTACCCGGTATTTTCCCGGGTCGAGGGTTCGAATCCCTCCTCCTCCGCCATTTCGAATGATCAGGTTAAAGATCATCAGGATTAGGCACGTGTGTGGTTTATGTGCGTTGTCGGGTGACTCTTTACTGATGTTGCTTGTGGGTTGCTAGGAGGACGGAATGGTGAATCGATCGAATTCGGTAGCACCAGCATATACAGCATGAGCGCCTAGCTCCTCCTCGATTCTGAGTAATTGGTTGTATTTTGCTCCGCGTTCAGAACGGGCTATTGAGCCTATCTTTATTTGACCACTTCCGCTTGCTACTGCAATGTCAGCGATAGTCGAATCTTCACTCTCACCTGATCTTGCAGAAACGACAGTCAAAAGGTTTGCGGTTTTTGCCAACTTAAGTGCCTGCAAAGCCTCGGAAAGAGTCCCTATTTGATTAACTTTGATAAGCGCAGCATTTGAAGCACCTTGGTCGATTCCATGCTGGATTCTATCAGGGTTGGTTGTAAACAGGTCGTCTCCCAGTACTTGAACAGTCTTGCCAATTTCGTTTGTTAGGAGACTCCATCCTTCCCAGTCATCTTCTGCTAGCCCATCTTCGATCGACAGGATTGGGTATCGGGTTGACATTGTTGATAGCCATTCGACCATTTGTTTGGAATCTAGGGCGCGTTTTTCAGCTGCTATTTGATATTGCCTATCAGTGTAAAAATGCTGTGCTGCAACGTCGATTGCTAAGTAGACATCATCCCCAGGGATCAAACCGCTTTCATCGATAGCCGAGCATATAATATCGAGGGACTGCTCATTACTTTTTAGTAGTGGCCCGAATCCTCCCTCGTCTGCTAGCAATGTGGAAAACCCAGATTGTTGTAAGTGAATCATAGTTTTGTCTCGTATAGAACTGACCCATTCCATTGCCTGGTGGAACGAGGCAGCTCCGACTGGCATGACTAAGTAATCTTGGAAATCCAAATTTCTGTTGGCGTGCAGACCGCCACTTATTATGTTGACCATCGGCACGGGAATAGTCATCGTCGCGTCGTCGTTCAGATATTGATATAAAGGTTGGTGGGCTGCTGCAGCTGCTGCGTGTGCAACTGCTAGAGAGACCCCCAAAATGGCATTTGCCCCTAACCGAACTTTGTTACTAGTACCATCTAAGTTGATTAGGCCTTGATCGATCTCGTCTTGTTCTGCCGCGTCCATGCCAACAATGAAATCCGATATTTCGGTATTAACGTTGTTTACGGCAGTGGTGACACCGAGTCCTTGATATCGGCCCATGTCAGCATCACGAAGCTCATGCGCCTCGTGAGAGCCGGTCGATGCTCCGGATGGAACGATTGCTCGCCCGAATCCACCATCACATGCGACGTCCACCTCTACAGTTGGCCGGCCACGCGAATCAAACACTTCTCGAGCGTGGATTTTACGGATTAATGGCATCTAAGTTGGCTCCCTGTCACTGCAGACTGTGCTAACTCTAACAGCATTTCTAAGTTGTCTATAGGTTCAAGAAGGATGCTCCCTGAGAGTTTTCGGGCGACCTCTTTTTCGGGAGAGCTGATTATGTATTCAGCCGGAGATTTGCCATCAATTCTTGCTGCAAGTAACGCGCCAATGATATGACAAGTAGCCCTTTCTTGGTCATAGGGTAGGTTGTTATCGAATGTTGTTAGATAAGTATTCCAGAATATTTGTGCTATGCGAACAAGTTTTGGGCGCAAATCGGAACGATGAATGTATTTGAGTAGTATATGACTTATAAGGAATCCAGTATCAAATGCAGGATCACCGAAATGGCATATTTCGGCGTCTATGACGGTGATACTTCGTGTGCTGACGAGAATGTTTTTTGGGCTGAAGTCGCCATGGACCAAGGCTATTTGGTTGTTTGTTAAACGGTGGCGAATTGTTGCAAGTGCTGAAGATAATTCCGGTCGTGTTTCTTCGAGTGGATCAAAGTAAGGAGAGACTCGTCCTTGTATGAATATGTGGTCATTAGGGAACCTTGCCGATAGGCCGGGATTGGAGGACGTCATTTTGTGTATGGTGCCTAATAGTTCCCCAGCGTTTCGAGCGTCTTTGGGATTGACTTGTCCTGAGAAAAGCAATTCCTTCCAAGTGTTGGTGTTAGGTCCTATGTAAGTCATACCGCAAATAAAATTGTCTTTGTCCACAAAGACAATTCTTGGGATAGCCTCGCCTAGTTTAGGACTGAGAACACGCATCCAATCGACTTCTCTCCATATACGGTTGCGGTCAATAAACCATTCCTGTGAGACGAGTAGTTGTTTGTATGGCTGTTTAAGGACGAATTGCTTTGATGAAGTGGTAACAAGCAGGACGCAATTAGAGACACTACTGCCGGTTAGCTCTGTAATGCGCAGGGTTTCCTTAGGGGCGACTAGCCCTTGAGCTTTGCAGTAGTCAGTAGCGTTATCGATTGATAGGGAGAATGATTCCTGCACGATATTACTGCCCGGTTCCTAGGTCTGAGTTGTAAGAGCTAAGTAAAGAAATAGTTGGATACCCATCATGCATGTGCACCTCCGATCTTACTGCGAAGACGTCCCTTAGCATATTGGGGGCAATAACCTCTAAGGCTGTGCCTTGGTGCAAAATCCTATTTTTATGGAGGACTAGTATGTGGTCGCTATATCGGCTTGCCAGATTGATATCATGCATCACAGAGAGCACTGTCATTCCTTTTGCGTAACAGAGATCTTTAACCATGTTAAGGATATCGATCTGACTTGATAAATCGAGATGGGTGGTAGGTTCATCCAAGAGTAAAACGTTCGGTTCTTGAGCAAGAGCTATTGCAAGTGCGACTCGCTGTTTTTCCCCACCACTGAGATGACTTAACGTTTCCCCCTGTAAATCTGACAGATCAGTAAGCTCGATTGCTTGATCTATAGCCTCGTTGTCACTCTGAGACAATCGGCCTAAGAAACGTTTATGAGGTATGCGTCCCATTGCAACGATCTCTCGGACGTAGAACGCAAAAGGCATGTCAAATTGTTGAGGTACCATTGCTAATAGCTGTGCAGTTTCTTTTGGTTGGCGTAGTTGGGAATCTTTTCCGGACAAGATAATTTGACCTGTGTCCGGAGTTAAATTACCAGCTATGCAGCCTAGCAGGGTTGTTTTGCCAGAGGCATTAGGCCCAATTAGAGAGTTGAATGAACCAGTAGTCAAGGCAAAATTGATCCGGTCTAAGATCCGATTATTTTCATAAGAAAAGGTAACTTGATTTAAAGCTAATTCGATCCTAGAAGTCATATTGATGTAGGTTCTTTCTGATCAGAAGAACAAACACTGGGATTCCAATTAATGAAGTGATTATTCCGACAGGAATTTCGGCTGGCGAGAATGCAGATCTAGCTACCATATCGGTGATGACTACAAAAGTGGAGCCGACAAGAGCTGATGTTGGAATAAGGATCCTGTGATCAGGCCCTACAAGCATCCGCATAGAGTGTGGAATAACGAGCCCAACTAAGGCTACTATGCCGCTTAACCATACGGCCAAGCCTGTGAGCATCGATGCTAATAGAATTGCAACGAGGCGAACCTTCTCTACGTCGACTCCTAGACGTCGAGCAGAATTGTTGCCAAGGCTAAGAGCATTCAAGTGTATTGCTATTAATAGGCTGCAGATGATGGTGATGATAGCTAGGCTGAAGGTGGATATAGTAGTGATCCAGTCATTTGTACTAACCCCACCTAGAAGCCAAGTGTAAGTTTGCACTAAGCGTAAGCGCATCGAATTGTTAATGAAGATTAATAGTGCGCTAAGTGATCCGGTGAAGGATCCTATTGCAAATCCTGCCAACAATAGGGAGCTAATGCGAGTAAAGCCTCTGCTTCTAGAAAGCGAATATGCTAACCACACAGATAATAAAGCTCCGATTAGGGATAGGGTGGGGGTTATTGCGAATTCTGCTGGTAATATCCTGTTGGCGGCAATCAACATACCAAGTAATGCTCCTAGGGCTGCTCCTCCAGATGCACCAATAACAAATGGGTCTGCTAATGGATTTCTCAACACACCCTGATAAAGTACACCGGCACAAGCAAGACACATACCTGTAGTAGCTGCGGCCACAACTCTAGGAATTCGGATGTCTACTAATATGTGGGCGTGGGATTGTATTGGATTACCTGTTTGAATCCCTACATTGGCGAGAACGATAGCTATGCTATCGCTCAAAGGTATGTCTACACTGCCGACCATACTTGCTAATAAGGCCGACGCAAATAACGCAAAGGTTGCTATCAGTAGTACGACAAAATGGCTCGGTCGGGTGCTAGGGTTTGGGTGTTGGCCCGCTGTCATCTAAATGCATCCGGGTGAATAAACCTGGCTATTTCTTCTAACGCAGACCCGACTCTTGGCCCAGGCCTAGACAATCGGTCGTTCAGGTTTGCAGCAACCTCAAGGATGCGGTCAGTTCGAACAGCTTCGATGTTTTTCCACCCGGCGCGCTGTCGGATATCTGCTCTGGTAATACCGAAAATATAATCATTCAGGACAATTAACTCAGGGTCGCGATAGATAACTTGTTCTAGGCTTACCTGAGGATAAGCTGAAATGGCGTCAGAAAACACATTCTGTCCGCCTGCTAGGCCGATAAGATCGTGCAAATAATTATTGGGGCCAATGGTGTATGGTTTGGACGCGTCGGTGGCATCTAATTCGACAAATACAGTAAGCGGTTCTAAATTAGATACACGATTTACGACATCATTGATTTGGGAATCGATTTTGGTTGCTACGGCTTCAGCACGCAGACCAACTCCCAATACTCTACCGAGTGAGCGGACCATCTGAGGTATTCCCTTAATTGTTGAACTGTCTGCTATCCAAACAGGAATTCCAGATCGCTCTAGCTGTTGAATAATGCTTGTGGAAATTATAGAGGCCCCTACAACTAAATCTGGCTCGAGTTCGATTATGCGTTCGATATTGGGCTGGAAACCACCAAGCTTTTCCAGTTGTAATGTTTCTGCAGGGAAATTGCTTTGATCATCAACAGCTAGAATCAGTTTGCCAAGACCCAGCTCAAACAGTATTTCAGTGGTGCTAGGGGCCAATGAAATTATGCGTTTTGGGGTTTCATATAAAGCTACTGCACGGTTTGAGGAATCAATGTGAACGACTGCTTGGCGATTGTCGTTGGCGTTAAGGTTTTGACATGACACAAATCCCGAAATAAGGGCTAAGCAAACTATTGACCGTAACAAGACGACCAGGACCGATCTACTGGGCGGATTGCAAGCTAGTTGCGGAACAAACATTTTCCTTCTGGCATCCTATCTTGCGATCGCCATGAAAAGCTAGTTCCACTTGGAAATCCCATAGACAGGGACATCCACCGGGCACTTGCTTTTCCGCGAGCGAGCGCACATGTGCTCTGCAACCCGTCTCCTGGCTTACGACTCAATTGTTCTCCGGCCCTTCCCATCCCTTAGGACAGTGGTTATGCCTGAAAACTTGCCGATTACAGTGGCGCGCCCGCGTCGGATTTTCACCGATCTTCCGAAAATCAAACTTGTGTTTGAATTAGCGTTGCAATGCAATAATATTCATCTGCCCTAGTGTACATTGTCGATGGAATCAAATCTTGTTTTGCAAGGTTTTGGTTTAAGCGCTGATGCACCATATATGCTCTACTTGATCGTCTCGAATAGCGTATATGCGATCGTGACTTAGAGAAGTGACAAGATCCCCGTATGCTGGTGCTAATAACAATAGGTCCCCTGGGTTTAGCGAGGCTTTGGGGTTCAGTATCCGTATCCGTGTGTGTTCGGCATTTAACGCCTCTACCTCGCAATCTGTTCGGCCCATGATCGTTGGCATTCCTTTAACGCCAGTAACTGATTTGATCCCTGCGTTAGCAACGGCCCAATTGTCAGAAGGTCTACTTATTACAGTTGCTTGAACCAGCTGAGCTTGCTTGAAGGGAAGTCCCAACTTTTCTAGAACTGGATCTCCAAATAGATACATTCCCGCCTGAACCTCTGTCACCTCCGGATGGCTTGATGCTATATCGTAGCTTTTACTGCTGCTAGTGCTAATTACTGGAGCGTTTAATCCGGACAAACTCATCAATTTGCGAGTTTCCACTGCCGCATTGATAGCATCCAAACATATTCGTCGTCGTTCGCCCGGGTCAATGATCGATCCGACATGCCCTTCATAAGCCATTAATCCGAGAAGGTGAAGGCCGGGCAAATCCTGGACATATTTTGCTAGTTCTACAGAAGGCCCCATCGGCTCGACCCCACATCTCTGCATGCCCACTTGCATGTCAATCAATATACCAACTGAAGTATTGGCAGAAGTGGCGATTGTAGAAATCTCCGAAGCGTTGGATCGGGAATCCAAGGCACATTTAACGTCAGCCCCCATAGTCGACAACCTTACGAGTAGTTCGACATTTGGCTTACCTACTACTTCGTTGGCAATAAGTATGTCTGTAATGCCACCCTGAAGCATTGCCTCAGCTTCGCGAACCGTAGCACATGTGACACCCTTTGAGCCATGCTGTATTTGCATGTGAGCTAAATCTACACACTTGTGGTTTTTGACGTGTGCTCGAAGGTTCGCTCGACTGTTTTGGAACGCCTTCTGCATAGTCTGTAAATTGAATTCAAGGGCTTCCATATCTACAAGTAGTGCTGGGGTAGGTATATCCTGCCGTGTTACTGGAGATGGTTGGCCCGTAATATGATCTTTGTTAGTCAAATCGATTTGTATCCTGCGCGCTTCAGAACCATGTACCTAGCAACATTACCTTGGATGGCTCTATAGTTATAGTTTGGACATACTGGATTATCCTTGTCGGTATGTCTGGGTCAAGATAAGGAATAATGATTTTGCGATAGATACTCGCCCACGTAGCTCAGGAGGTAGAGCGCGTTCTTGGTAAGAACGAGGTCTCCGGTTCAACCCCGGACGTGGGCTCCATGAATCGTCAATGATCCAAGTTTACTCGGCATTTGTTAGAGAAAGCTTTGACTTTTGATTTATTGAATAAAAGGAGGGTTTTAGATGACGTATGTTTTTGATGTAAGTAAGCAGTTTGCAGGGAAGACGGCCGTCGTAACGGGCGGCACACAGGGAGTTGGAGAGGCTGTTGCTCGTATGTTTGCAGAACGTGGAGCCGCCGCCGTCACGATATGTGGTAGGAATAAGGAAAATGGGAAACGTATTGCCTGTGAACTAGAGGGCTTAGGGACTGAGTCACTGTTTGTTTGTGCGGACCTAGGCGATTTGGCGGATGTGAAGTCTGTGATTCCTACTACGTTAGATCGCTTTGAGGGTGTTGACATTCTAATCAACTGTGCCGCGGTGACCGACCGAGGATCGATTACCACAACGACACCGGAGCTTTTTGAAGAAACAATGAATGTGAATCTCAGGGCTCCATTTTTCTTAATGCAAGATGCGGCAGATTCAATGAAAAAGCGAGGGACTGGGGGTAGCATTGTATCGATTCTGAGTGTAAATGCGTATGGAGGGGCGCCACAATTGGCACCGTATTCTGCATCAAAAGGTGGATTGATGACTCTGACTCGTAATGCTGCGAATGCGCTGTCGTTTGAACAGATTAGGGTGCATGGAATCGCTTTAGGTTGGACAGACACTCCTAATGAGGATCGAATTCAAAAAAAGTATCATGGCGCCACCGAGCTTTGGCAAGAAGAAGCTGTCGTCAAGTTGCCGTTTGGTCGCATGGTACAGGTAGGTGATGTTGCTAGGACCGTTGGTTTTTTATGTTCGGACGAGTCAGGTATAGCTACCGGAACGGTTTTTGATCTTAATTTTGCCGTATTAGGTACTCACGCGCCTATGTCGGAACGTATTGCTGATAAGGATGATTAAACGTCATTAAACGGGTTGTCGCGAACTTGAATGATGCGTTTCCCAAAGTTGTCCCCACGCAACAGACCGATGAAAGCTGACGGGGTGTTTTCGATGCCGGTTATTATGTCCTCACGATATTTCAGTTGTCCTGATGACACCCACTTTGCCATTTGGGCCAATGACTCATCCATGAGTTCCGCAAAATCCGAAACGACAAATCCTTCCATTCGAGCTGAGTGGTTTAACAATGCACGAGTCGGACGGACGGCAACTTCCGGGTTGGTCAAATTATATTCTGAAATCATTCCGCAAATCACTATGCGAGCACCATCGCGAACATGATTCATGACGGTATCTAGAATGGAGCCGCCGACGTTATCGAAATACACGTCTATCCCATCTTGACAGTGTTCTGTGAGTGCCGAGTCGATATCGTCTTTACGATGATTTATAGCTGCATTGAAATCCAGGTCATTCACTATGTAATCGCATTTCTCTTCGCTCCCAGCAATCCCTAGGACCCGGCATCCTTTTAACTTGGCGATTTGGCCAGCTACCGCTCCTACTGCCCCGGAGGCTGCAGATATAACTACGCAATCCCCTGCTCTAGCTTGTCCAATGTCAAGTAATCCATGATAGGCAGTCAATCCCGGCATGCCTAGTATTCCCAGAGCTGTTGAGATAGGGGCTAATGACGGAGTTATCTTTCTTGCTAAATTTGCCGAAATCGGTGCTAGGGTTTGCCATCCGAGCTTAGTTTCAACAATATCTCCTGCCTTATAATGGGGATCTTTTGACTCTATTACTTCGCCTACAACTGCTCCCACTATGACATCACCGATCTCCAAAGATGGTGCGTAGGATTTACCGAAAATATCAGTGTCTCTCATACGACCTCTCATATATGGGTCAACAGAAAGATATATTGTGCTTACTAGAATTTCGCCGTCTTTAGGGATGCAAGCTTCGACGGTTTCGACCATAAAGTGACCCAGTTCAGGTTCTGTTACAGGGCGCTCTTTGAGCAAGATTCGGATGTTATCCATAACAATCATTTCTTCAAGTATTCTGTGTGCGGTCTAACATGTCGTAAAATCGACGTGTTGAGATCCATGAGGTTCTACCGTGACATCATAAATGGTAATTGTTTTAAATTAAATCTCTGCATGAAGCTAAGGGGCGTTGAAAAGTAGTATGAGTGTTCTCGATAAATTTAACCTGAGTGGTAAATATGCACTTGTCACTGGCGGTGGCACGGGTATTGGCAAGGCAATAGCTAATGGATTAGCGGAGGCAGGGGCTGATGTCGCAGTGACTGGACGTACTCTCAGTACCATTGAGGATACGGCGCAAGGGATTAGAGACATTGGAAGGGAATCGATAGCCGTACAGATGGATGTTACTAACAAAAAATCTGTTGATGAAGGCGTCGATAGAGTTATTGATACATGGGGAAAGCTCGATATTGCGATAAATAATTCTGGTCAGTTTGGTTGGATAGACGGCGTAGAGGTGGATGAACAGGATTGGGATCGGATAATGGATACTAATGTTAAAGGTGTGTTGTTCTGCATGCAGGCCGAGGCCCGTGTGATGATCCCGTGCCGGAGTGGAAAGATAGTAAACAATGCATCGATGTCTGCTCGCATTGTTAATCATCCGCAAAACCAGTCTACCTATAACACATCGAAAGCTGCAGTCGCTCACTTGACCAGGTCGTTGGCTGCTGAATGGGCGCCTTTAGGAGTAAAAGTTAATTCTATAAGCCCTGGATACACTGTCACTGAGCGCACGAGGAATGCTTCTCACGTGGCTCCCTATAGGGATAACTGGAATCGTGATACTCCCGTTCAGCGTCCAGCGGAAACAAGTGAGATGGTTGGAGCAGTTATTTTCTTGTGCTCAGGGGCTTCTGACTTTGTTGTTGGGCATGATTTGGTTATAGACGGTGGCTTCTCGCTCTGGTAACGATCCCGTATAGTTTTCTGCCAAATTGCAACATACGGATATAACATCTAATATTCTTGTGCCTAATAACCACAAAGATGTGCCATAATAGGGGTCGCGGCCTGTTGTGGGCCGCTTTGTTTTAGTGTTTTAAGGAATCCGGCAGTGCCTAAGCGTGATGACCGAGCAGTTGTTCACTTAGTGTGTGTTGAGTGCAATTCGGGAGGATACGCAACTTCCAAGAATCGGCGCACTGTGACGGATAGACTTGAACTGAAAAAGTATTGTCGTAATTGCCGCACTCATCAAGTTCACCGTGAAAGAAGATAGATCTGTTTGGCGATTATTTTTTGTTTTGGAGTGACAAGTGGCCAGAAGGCGCAGTCGTGCTCGTCGCAATAAAAAGCGTAATGGATGGGGGCCGACCAGGTTTGCGACTGACACTGTCGGAGAGCTTCGTAGGGCTCACTGGCCATCTCGCCCAGAAACAATAAGGCTTACAGGGATTGTTATAGGAGTAATGGCAGTGTTGGCTGCATTTATAGGTTTGTTTGATTATGGGGTTTCGAAATTAAGTGATGCAATTTTCGGATAAAAATTTGAAAACTACTAAGAGTGCAGCGCAATCAGGCCAATGGTTTGTTCTTAACACCTACTCGGGTTATGAAAACAAGGTTCGTGAAAATCTTGTCCGGCGTATTGCCACGATGGCTGCGGATGAGAAGATTCATGAGATTGTTGTTCCAACTGAGGAGATTGAGGAAGTTCGGCATGGGGAACGGCGTACTGTCGAACGTAAAATGTTCCAAGGTTATGTGTTGGTTCGAATGGAAATGGATGATGAGGCCTGGTATGTGGTTCGGAACACGCCCGGAGTCGTGAATTTTGTGGGGGCTGATCGCCCAACTCCTCTTCCTGCAGCGGAAGTAGAACGAATATTTAAGCAGATGCAAGGTGAGGCCCCACGCGTACAAGTAAGTCTGACGGTAGGCGAAACTGTAAAAATTATTGATGGACCGTTCTCCGAATTTCTCGGCTCAGTTGACGAGGTTAATCAGGAGCGAGGTCGAGTACGAGTGATGGTTTCATTTTTCGGCAGGGATACTCCCGTTGAACTTGATTTTTTACAGGTTGAACGGGTTGCATCTCAATAGGGATACAGAAAATTACGTATGAATCGGTTAGTCTCTGGGATAGGAATTATGAGGTTTGGCTAAGAAAATACTTGCGGTAGTAAAAATGCAGTTGCCGGCAGGGGCAGCTACGGCAGCCCCGCCAGTGGGAACTAGTTTGGGTCCACACGGCGTTAATAGTGTTCAGTTTGTTAAGGATTATAACGAGCAGACTAAGGCGCAAGCCGGTAGTATCATTCCGGCCGAGGTTACTATTTATGCTGATCGCTCCTATTCGTTTGTTACCAAGACTCCTCCTACAAGCGATCTCCTTAGGAAAGCTGCGGGGGTTGAGGCTGGCAGTTCATCTCCTAGGGAAGAAAAAGTCGGTAGTGTCTCAACTCAGCAAATTGATGAGATTGCTGCAATCAAGATGCCGGATTTGAATGCTAATGATGTAGAGGCGGCTAGAAAAATAGTTGCTGGAACTGCTCGGAGTATGGGCATAGAGGTCGAGGGATGATAATGTTTTATTTAGCTTGTGGATGGGTTATAGATTGATGGCTGGGCAAGGAAAAAGGTTTCGAGGATTCAGGGATATGGTTCAGGTCGGTCATGCATATTCCGTGGAAGAAGCAGTGGGTCTCGCTAAAGAAACTGGTCGTGCTGGATTTGATTCTACGGTGGAGCTGCACTTAAACCTTGGTATAGACCCAGCTCACCAGGACCAACAAGTGAGAGGGACGGTTGCGCTGCCCCATGGAACTGGGAAGACAGTGAGAGTTATAGCTTTTGCTTCAGGAGATTCTGCTGCTGGTGCAAAAGCTGCCGGTGCGGACGAAGTTGGTGCGGAGGATCTTGCTCAAAAAGTGCAATCTGGATGGTTGGATTTTGATGCAACAGTTGCTACACCGGATATGATGCGTATTGTTAGTCCACTAGGGAGAATATTAGGGCCCAGAGGGTTGATGCCGAATGCGCGGGCTGGGACTGTTACGTCAGATCTGGCCCAAGCTGTTCAAGCTATTAAAGCTGGTCAAGTTGAGTATAGGGCCGATCAGGGGGGTAATATTCATTTTGCAATAGGGAAAGTATCGTTTAGCGAAGAGCAGTTGCTGGCAAATCTGTTGGCCGCGCTCGATGCGATAATTCGAGCGAGGCCCGATGGAGCCAAGGGTACATATATCAATTCTGTCACACTATCTACAACAATGGGTCCTGGAATACTTGTGGATCTCAACGAAGCTGTTAACATGGCTCGGACGGTGGCATAGGCAAAGGGCTATGCCGATGGTAGCCAGGAGATGTAAATAATTTAATATATAACGGATATCCGTTGACGGTCGGTGCTGTAAGGCATAATGTCCAACTGGGGACGCCCACCTAGGTGTCGGTTGGAGATTGCCAACTTAACCGCGCGGATAATGTCGCGCGGTTTTTATTTTTGGATTAAATAGTTGTTATTGCGGATTGATTAAGGAGATGTAGGAATTGCCGCTAAGTCGCGAAAAAAAAGAGGCGGTTGTTGATGAGATTAAGACGCAGTTTGAAGACGCTTCTAACTGGTATGCGAGCAATTATCGGGGTTTGACTGTAACTCAAATTGGAGAATTACGTCGCCAATTACGATCGGTTGGAGCTGATCTTAGGGTAGTCAAGAATTCATTGGGTCGAATTGCTATTGAAAAGGCCGGTATTGGGGACGCTGTGCAATTACTGGATGGTCCCACAGCTTTAACATTTTGTGGTGACGATCCTGTAGGTCCGGCTAAGGCCTTATGGAACTTGTTCACTGATGACGAGACGAGGGTTATTTATGGTGGATATGTTGATGGAGAAGTTGTAGGGGTTGATGTTGTTAATAGATTGGCTCATATTCCCTCTCGTGATGAATTGTTAGTTGAAATAGTTGGGAGTATTAATGGGCCCGTATGGGGATTGGTTTCATCTCTGGAGTCGATGATTTTCAGCCTCGTGTTTACATTGGAATCGGTCCAACATAAATTGGGGTCCGAACAAACGAATTAGAATTAATCATATAACTGTATGGATATTTGTTTGGTAGCTAATGTGGCTGTTAGACAAGGCAACAATAAACAGAAAGGTAACAGGATATGGCTAGTAAAACAGTAGATGAAATAATGAGTTCTATAGAGTCGATGTCAGTCTTGGAATTGGCAGAACTTGTAGAAGGTTTGAAGGAGAAATTTGGCGTCAGTGCTATGCCTGCTGCTGTAGCGGCACCTGCTGCTGGTGGTGGTGATGGAGCCGCGGCGGCTCCTGCTGAAAAGGATACGTTTGATGTTGTTTTGGCTGAAGTAGGACCCAATAAGATTCCCGTCATCAAGGTGGTGCGCCAGGTGACTGGATTAGGCCTGAAAGAAGCTAAAGCCTTAGTCGACGAGGCCCCGGGAAGTGTCAAGGATGGTGTCAGTAAAGATGAAGCAGAAGAAGTCAGAGCTAAACTGGAAGCCGAAGGTGCCAAGGTAGAGATTAAATAACATCAAGTTGAGAGATATGGTTGTCTTTTATGGCAGACATATCGCTTGACAGTGTTTGGGGCAGGTGACAATTTGAGTAGTGAAGTGCAAGTTGTCGTGGTTCATTATCGGACGCCGGACCTGCTACGACAGTGCCTTAAATCTCTGTTTTCCGGGAGTATGATACCGGGCAAGATAGTGGTTGTTGATAGCGCTTCTGAAGACGATTCTTTTAGAGCTGTGATGAAGAATTATCCGGCTACTGAGACGATCTCTCTTTCAGAGAATCTGGGATTTGGGGCTGCGGCCAACACCGGTGTGTCTATGTGTGTTGGGGATAATGTGGCAATACTCAATGCAGACGTGTTTGTGGAAGAGCGATGTTTAGAGGAATTGACGAAGGCTTTAATAGATAACGAGGATTGGGCTATTGCTGCGCCTTCATTGGTGTCAACTGATGGTACTGTTCAGCCTTCGGGATACGACTTTCCAGATATCGCTGATGCGTTTAAGGATCTGGCTCCCGATTTCGCGGCCTACTGGGCGCGAAATCAGTCACAAAATGATGCCGCTGAATCTGTGGGCAAGACTATAGGGTATCCACTCGGAGCAATTATGCTTGTTAAAAAAAGCATCTTTGATCAAGCCGGAGGATTCGACGAGCGATATTTCTTGTACTCTGAAGAAATAGATTTATGTCGCCGAATATCTAATTTGGGACACGGAGTAGGTCATGTCCCATATGCTCGTGCTGTTCATATTGGTGGGGCAAGCACAAGTCAGAACCGACTTTCGTCCATAAGCCATCTATATTTAAGTAAACTGACCTATTTCTACAGACATCATCCTAGGCTATATGCGATAGCGGCACATGTGAGTATTTTGATAGGGTTGAGTATTAATCCTTTGAGAGCCATTCTTCCACGCCAGGATAGTTTAGGGTTGACACCTGTAGGTTATTGGAATTTGTTCCGTGACATAGTTAGATACAGACCGCGATGATCCAGATTGAATAAGTCTAAATCTAGTGTGGCGGCTGTAGTTATTGTTATGAATGAGGGTCATCGGATTGCGAGGTGTTTAGAGAGACTTCAATGGGCTGATCGGCTGGTGGTTGTGGATGCGTTTAGTACGGATGATACTGTATTAGTGGCCGAAGAATCGGGGGCTGAGGTTCTCCAAAGGAGATGGGTGAATTTTGCTGACCAACGCAATTTTGTGTTGCAAAATGTTGAAGCAGATTGGGTCGTATTTGTGGATGCTGATGAAATTATGCCTAGTAATTTAGCTGATGAAATATGCGAGGCTATAATTAGCGATTCTGGGTTTTCAGCTTACTGGATACCGCGGAGAAACAATATTTTCGGCCATGAAATGTTTGGCGCAGGTTGGTATCCAGACTATCAATTGAGAGTGATTAAGCGCGGATGTGCCAATTTTGATACAACTCGTCCTGTTCATGAAATAGCGATTGTAGATGGTCAATGCGGACACCTAAGGGCACACTTGATTCATCATGGTCCTAAATCTATAAGAGAGTTTAGAGCACGCCAAGATTCGTATGTTGAGTTGCAGGCTGAAGGACTCAATATGCGTGGGGTGCGGGCCCGTATGCATAGCCCTATTAGTCAGGCGATTAGGGAATGGTTTCGTAGAATGATTGTTTTAAAAGGTTATAGGGATGGACAATACGGGTTATTGGCAGCCTGCTTAATGGCTGAACATGAGTTCAAGGTTTATAGGAATCTGGTTCATATACAGGGTCATACTGATTGATGGATATCACGATAGGTGTGGTCAGTTTTGAAGCATCGGCATTGCTTCGCAAATGTTTGCTAGCGGCAATGAGAGAATTGGATGAGAGCGAATTAATTGGAGAAGTGATGGTTGTGGACAACGCCTCTAAAGAGCCTGAGGTTAGACAGGCTATCGATGACTGTGGGATATCGAATGTGATGTACAACTCGACAAATGTTGGGTTTGGTAGTGCTTGCAATCAAATAATGGAGCGCTCTAACGCTGAAATAGTCGTCTTGTTGAATCCTGATGTTGAAATGCTTAACGGCAGTTTGCAAGTGCTAATAGATGCTTTGATTGCCAACGAAAAGACCTTAATGGTGGGTCCTACTTTGCTTCGTGCTGATGGGCAGGTACAACGACAAAAGCATGTTTTTCCGGGAGTAATCGACTGGTTGCTGGATGGAACTATATGGGAGAGGTCTTTGTTGGGGGCGTGGTATTTAGGACAGTCTTACAATCGTTATGATCATATCTCTACAAGCAATGTGGATTGGATTGAGGGAGCGTGTATGGCCGTCAAGCGTGTGGAATTGATTCGACATGGTGGATTTGACGAGTCGTTTTTTATGTACTGTGAGGAACTAGATTTATGTCATCGATTGTCCAAATCTTCTCAGTATAAGGTCCAATGTGTTAAAGAAGCACGTGCGATTCATCATGGGGGAGGAAGCACGATTGGAGTGCTTGGGCCAATGAGGAGGGAATTTTTCAGGAGTAAAGTGCTCTATGCAAATAGATGCTGGGGTAGGGTGGCTGCGCTTTGTTTTCGCGGATGGTATTTGGCAAGTCTACTGATGGAGCTAGCTGTACAGTGTGTTAAGACACTGTTGCCTATTGGCGATACTATAGGGAAAAGGCGATCCGTTGGCATATTAATTAAGACGATTCTTGGACTTATAGGGAATTGAATGGAATTGTTCTTGCATGTATAACGAGAGACTTGGGAATGTGCTGTACGTATCTGGAGAGTATCCTCCAACGATAGGCGGTGTTGGTGATCATGCCCGGTTGCTGCGCGAACATATAGAACTAGCTGGCGTTTCAACATATTTGATGACGAGCACCAAATCGTTTCGTAAGCACCCAGAAAATGTTCTAGCTATCGCAAAAAACTGGGGCTACCGAGAAGTGTACAAAGTAGCTGCGATCGCCAAAAACACCAACGCTACGATAATCCACATACATTATCAATCCGGAGCTTTTGATTTGCATCCAGCTATAAATATTTTACCCCGCATACTGCGTATGAGTGGTAGGCATTTTAGAATAGTGACAACATTTCATGACTTAAGCTTGCCGTACATTTTCCCTAAAGCAGGAAAGTTGCGGGAATTGTCTGTCAATAGGATGCTGACGGATAGTCATGGAGTAATTTTTGTGAGTCCTGAAGACGCATCTAAAGCGGGAAGGGATGTATGCCTGTCGGTAAATATGCCAAATGAGGATCCACGTGGCTTTTCCAGTTTGATCCCGGTGGGCCCCACAGTAAACAATGTGCACCGTTTGCTTGACAAAAGAACCGTAAAGAAACGTTTTGGGATTGCAGAACACTCTTTTGTCATAGGTTATGTTGGCTTCCAGCAAAGAAACAAAGGCATTGATGTGTTCAATCGATCTTTGCAGCTAGTTCGGGATTTACCGGGTGAGAATGTAGTGATGCTGATAGGTGCGTCGTCTCCTCGATCTAAAGGCAGTAGCGTTGACGACTTTCAGGGTGTTTTCCCTCCCTCTAACTGGAGTGTTGTTGAGACTGGGCAAGCCTCCCATAATGAAATGTCTCTTGCTCTGGCTGCGTGTGACGTATGCGTCTTGCCGTTTTCAGAAGGACTCTCCTTACGTAGAGGAAGTTTTATGAATGCCATATCTCATGGTTTGCCAGTTATAACCACGCAACCTTCCTCTGATTTGCCTAGTGTAACTAATGGGGTGAATGTCGTATTTGTGCCTCGTGATGCGGCGGATCCTATAGCCAGATCAATTATGGAGTTACATGGTGATATCAATAAGCGCGCAAATATAGGAGTAGGGGCTTTTCAATTAAGTGAAGTGTATAGCTGGAAGAACAACGCGAAGCGCACATTGCAGTTGTACGAAAAAGTCGTTGAATGTTCT
Source organism: uncultured Chloroflexota bacterium (assembly GCA_913043205.1). Lineage (GTDB taxonomy): Bacteria > Chloroflexota > UBA11872 > UBA11872 > VXNJ01 > CAJWLF01. The sequence goes on from CAJWLF010000001.1 coordinate 91,111, forward strand.
TAGTGTGCATCCATTTATGAAGTCGGCAATGCAATTCGTTAAGACCTCAGACGCATTGTCTTGGGTATCCGAAAACCGAATGATTACATGTGCCACATTGCTGGCGCTAGTTTTAAGAGTTTGGCGAATAGATCAGTTAGGGCAATTCGATTTCGATGAGGTGGCTAGTGTTTGGTATGCGAAAATGAATCTAGCGGACACCATCTCCGCCATTGCTGCTGCCCCATTTGAACATCCTCCAGGGTATTACATAGCTTTGGGATATTGGATAAAGATATTCGGAGAATCCGAAGAAATGGTTAGGCTGTTTTCAGTTCCGGCAGGAGTCTTCCTGGTACCGTTAACTTTCCTGATTGGAAGACGTGTGTTCGGTCGGTCTTCAGCGATTATTGCTTCATATATTGTGGCAGCATCACCGGTTTTGATCTTTTATAGCCGCGAGGCCAGGATGTACGCGTATGCCACTCTCTTCGGTGTCTTATGCTTGTATTTATTCATGCATGCTATTGAAGGCAAGCGTAATCGTTACTGGATGGCCCTTGGATTAGTTGTAGTTGTTGGCATTTTTGTGGATTATTCAGTTCTCTATGCTCTATTAGCAATGAATTTGCTGTTAATTGTGGAGCGTAAGACAAGACCTGGATTGTTGCCTAAGTTCATCCTGTTTCAGATTGTGCCCGTCGTTTGTCTAGGGGCCTGGCTATTTGCTTCAAAAGGTGTTGCTCAAAGCTTGCCAGCATGGAATACCGGCAACATAACGTATGGCCTAATTTCTCACACTCTGCATGTTGCGTGGCTTGACATGACGGCTGGGATCGAGAGTATTAGGGGAGGTAGGGCGGCGATTGCGGTAGGGGTTCTCCTCGGATCTGCAGGATTAATGGGGTGGGCTGGAGGTTTATTATATGAGAAAGCTAGGATACTACATTTCTATTCCGCGGCAGTGTTGTTGGGTTTGATTGTGCTATTGCTGTTTGACAAGGAATATCAGCCTCGATATCTAATGATGAGCGTTATCCCTTTGGCGCTGTTTGCGGGAAGTTTTATCGGTCGTATTCGATTAAATGACAGAGTTATGTTGGGGATCGCTTTGATGTTGTTCGTTGCCGGCCCATTGTATGCCTCACGGCATTATTACTACGGCTATGAGCGTGGTGACTATGGTGCTATAACAGGAGCGGTTCGGTCATTGGCTTTGCCAGCTCCTAAACAACTGGATCCGCTCAAATATAGGGATGCGGTAGTCCTTGCTGGGCCATGGCAAGGTTGGTTTTGGAGGCATTACTTTCCGGGTTTTGAGAAAGAAATTGATGTGTGGTTTATACCTGATGAAGTGCCCCCCGCTGTTGGTTGGGAGGAAGTGAAAGATAAATTAGGTAGAGCATCGAATAATCATAATCGAGTGTGGGTAGTACTGAGTGCACTGAGACAATCTGATCCTAATGGCTATGTAGAACGATGGCTAAACGTTAACCTGTGGCGGGCCCGGGATTCGGTGTATCGGAATGGGGTGTTGCAATTATATCTAACCAATAAGGCCAACATGGTGTCTCGTAATTCAGGATCGCTGATTGCGGACAATGGATTTCGAATACAGGCTATCGAATTTGAAGGTAAAAGGTCTGACCAGCCAGCACAACCATTAGGTAATGGCATAAGATTTACGTTTCGAATTGAGAACGGTCTACGTTTGGATTACGACATGCTAATTAAAGTCCGGCTGCAGAATCGGATCACTGGAAATAATTATGGCCGTGACTTTTACCCATTAAATGTGCATGGTAGGCGAAGCTCTCAATGGGATGCTGGGGAGCGGATAGTGGGAAAAATTGCCGTCTGGATTCCCGCGGCAGCTGGTCCAGGTGATTATGATGCTTATGTGAGCCTAATCGATGCGCGAGGTCAACCTATGATGTTAGACGGGGACATAGTAGGTATTAGTCGAACTGAAACGAACGAGTTGTATTTGGGGTCTAGTGTGCTGGCTGAAGCCCGTGATCACATGTTGGATGATAGAGAGATCTTCGACCTTTATGGAGCTCCTATTTACGATCGCTGATCGGTGAGTAATAAAGCGCGTTTGAGCTCTAGTAGTTCCCGTATAGATATCGCTTTAAGTAATAACAACATGATTAGATAGATCAGTAGCGAGGTTATTAGCGCCACCAACCAGGGGCTGCTAGCAAGTAAAAGTAGATACACTGTCATGACAGTAGCAGCGATGAGGGGCTTCACGGTTAATTCTGCAATTATTTGAACCAAAGCTCTATCTGCCAACAGTATTAAATAGATTATAAGTAATAATATTTCTGCGATGATTGTGGTATATGCTGCTGCTAATAGGCCAATAATTGGCAGTAATATTAGGTTTAGAGTGATGTTGGTAAGGCTGGCGATTGCAAAGGCGACTGTTATTTCTCGGAGTCGGTCAACTGAAATAAGTATGTATTGAAGTAAGCCATTCAGGTAGGAAAACGGTAGAAACCACATCAATATGGTCAACGCGTCACCCCCTTCGGGTAAGAATTGGTCTCCCCAAAATGTTTCTATAATGTTAGATCCAAACACGGTAAATATAACGCAGGTGGGAGCTGCAATTATTACTAGAGCTTTCCAAGCGCGGCTGAACCATTTATGTAGCTCATGTGTATCTTCTGAAAGCCGTGCAAATACTGGGAACAATGGCAATACGATAGCGGAGGGTATGATGGCTGCTGCGTTTACGAATTTGTATGCAGCATTGTATTTGCCGACGGCTTCCGTACCACGTATTGGCTGGATAAACATAATGTCAATTTGGAAGAAAATAGTAGCGAGTAGTTCGTTGAGCATTAGTGGGAATCCTTGCTTGATCAATGAAATGCTATCGTTGATGTTTGCCAGCCTTAAATTTGCAGTAAGACCAAAAGATAGCGGTCTGGCTAGGGTGAACGAAGTTAACATTCCGGCTAATACAGCGACAATGCCTAGGCCTATAACTCCGGTCCCATTTGTGAGCGTGAGTACGCCTCCGCCGATTGTCACGAGAGCTGTTCCGATTGAGGTTTTTGCTCTGAATTGCATGTCTTCATAAGCCGAATATATTGCCGCATATGATTGGTTAAATAAATTAGGGACCAGTGAGAGCGAAAGCAAAACTGTAACGATAAATGTGTCTAAGGAAATTGTTTCTGCTTGAAAAAAAATCCAAGCTAGTGCCATCATGGCAGGGCAGCATATTAAGCACAGTAGCATTCGTATTGCCAACGCATTGCCAAATAGGATTTCTAGTCGCATAGGGTCGCGTGCGAGTTCTCTTGTAACGAGTGTGGATAATCCGAAGTTCGTTGCTGCTGCGAAGTATACGAACATGGTGGTAGCAAAAGCGTATTCTCCGTTTCCCGAAGGGCCCAATATCCGAAGTGCAATTATCCAGAATATCCAAAACAAGATCCTGTCCACTAAACCATTAAATAACAATGCTACGGTGTTTCTCGTGGCTCTTCTTGCAACGTTAGCAAAATCGGTGGAGGTAGGTGGGGTAGTTGAGTGTCGGGATAAATTGATTAGGTAGGCCAGTCCGGATGTCAGGCTGGCAACGGACAGGACGGTAATAATAGTCTGGTTAGATTCGGCTGCCGCATCCAACATAATCAAACTCTCATTAATCCTTCAGCTTGGGAAAATATTGTCAGCTGTCGGACCAAGGTGTTGCCACTTCGGCAGCATGTACTACTGATTCAAAGGCTGGGTGCGATAAATATCGTTCTCCCGTGTCACAAAGTATGCAAACTATGACTTTGTCTTTGCTCTCCGGTTGCCTTGCAACTTTCAATGCTGCGGCGACTGATGCACCAGCTGAAACCCCGACGAAAATACCATCTTTTAAGGCCAATTCCCGAGCCGTCTTTTCCGCTTCCTCATCATCGATTTGTACTATTGTGTCTAATAAATGTGTGTCCAGCGTGTCTGGTACAAATCCAGCCCCAATCCCTTGGATTCGATGTGGTCCTGGTGGGCCGCCTGATAACACGGGGCTTCTAGATGGCTCTACTCCAATAACTTGAAGTGTTGGCTTTTTGGGTTTCAAGGCGCGAGCACAACCTGTGGCCGTTCCACCGGTTCCAACCGGGGAAATCAAAATGTCAATTTTGCCAGCGGTGTCTCTCCAAATCTCCTCGGCGGTAGTGCCTTCGTGTATGGAGGGATTAGCAGGGTTCTCGAACTGTTGCGGAATCCAACCGCCCGGTGTCATGTCCCGAATCTCTTCTGCTTTCGATATTGCTCCATTCATTCCATTAGGACCTGGCGTCAGAACTACCTTTGCTCCTAAAAGCATGAGTAGTTGCCTACGTTCGATACTCATTGTTTCTGGCATCGTTATTATGCATCTATAACCGCGAGCCGCTGCAATCATGGCTAATGAAATACCAGTGTTACCACTGGTGGGTTCGATAATGACGGATTTCTGTGGATTAATGACACCATCCGCTTCAGCCGTATTAATCATTGATAACGCTGTGCGATCTTTTACGCTACCTCCTGGGTTCTTTATTTCAAACTTTCCTAGGACAATAGCGCTTTTGTCATCGTTGATTCCCTTAATTTGTACCAAAGGGGTGTTTCCAATTAACTCAGTGATGTCTGAGGCCACACCTGGCATGTGTACTCCACCTATGTTTGCCATATATATGCTCGTCTCACATGGATTCGGAATTATTGACTCTAGCGGGTCATTATGAACACTAAACGGTTTACCTATGTTTGATAATACTATCCGAGGTAGCGACTTCGGAGGCTCTGGTCAATCTGCCGTTATATGAATCAGGTTAATATTACCCGACCTTGAATCAGAAGTATTCTTGTTGCCGACAGAGCGTGGTTTATAGACGATTGCCTTTGAAGGTAGTGTGGTTTGACTAATGAATCAGCTAACCACAGTGGTGAAAGGAATTAGTATCCAGTGCGCAGAATATCAATAATCAACTTTTTAAATCATCGCACTAAACTTATGATCGGTGTCGTCGGTGGAGTGTTTAGTGGATTGGCCGGTATTGGCGGTGGTACTGTCATGGTGCCACTGATGGTTCAATACATAGGTATGCGTCAAGTCACAGCGCACGGGACTTCTCTAGCTATTGTCGTATTAACAGCTTTGGCAAGTGCGAGTGGCTACAGTAGATCTATGAGCATTGATTGGGCATTGGTCATTTCCATAGCTATACCGTCCCTCCTTCTAGCTCCTAGTGGTGCCAAGGTGGCCAGCAAGCTTGATAACCTGGCATTGCGACGGTGTTTTGCGGCCTTTCTGTTGGTAGTAGCAGTACTCCTGTTTTTGGTAGCTAACCCTGAATCACTTTTGATAATGCCATGGAATGGCAAGCTATTGATAGCCATTCTAATAGGCCTTTTGGGAGGATTTTTGAGTGGGTTGCTTGGTATCGGTGGTGGTGTATTTGTCGTTCCCGCAGCTGTATTCTTGTTGTCGCAGACCCAACGTGATGCACAAGTTATTGCCCTGACTGTAATGATTCCAACTTCTATTTCTGGAACAATTGCTCACTGGCGGCTAGGTAATGTTGAATGGCATTCAGCCCTATGGATAGCAGTACTATCAGTACCTGCAGGATTTATTTCTGGATATGTTGCTGGTGCTGTGGTTCCTGATCAATATTTACGATACGGTTTTATCGTTGTATTGGTATATTTTTCTTCGAGAATGTTTGGGTTCAGTACGCGAAAGCGATAGCAGAAATTAATGGATCCGCTTTACATAATACTTTAAGCTCATTATGCAGTCTGTTAGGAGATACCATGATTTACCGGAGTAGGGATTGTCTGCAAACGGTTTTGAGTGATGGCGAGGATTTAGTTTGAACGAAGTTTTGTCTGCTAATTGGAACCTTGATATTCCTCTTTGCTTGCAATTAGTCGCGGTGTTGGCCGGTTATGTGTACGCAATTGGCCCTTTTCGATTCGATCAAAAAATCAAAGAAGCCGCCAGTGCAACTCAAATATCGGCATTTGTTGCAGGGATCACGATATTTGCTGTTGCGGTTATGTCGCCTATCGACAGCATAGGAGAAAAGTACTTCTTTTGGATGCATATGGTGCAACATTTGATACTGGTATTTTTAGTTCCCGCTCTGTTGATAGTCGGCACACCTGGTTGGATAATTGATTGGGCTATGAGACTCCCTGGCATCAAATCGGTGCTTAGATATGTGCTTGTGCCTCTAACAACTTTCCTCATCTCTCAGTTGGTACTTGTTGTATGGCATGTTCCCGTTTTGTATCAGGCGGCCTTGCGAAATTCGGTTGTGCACGACGTTGAACATCTCATGTTTATTGCGGCAGGCATCCTTATATGGTGGCCGGTATTAAGCAGGTCTAAATTGTTGCCACGCGCTGCGGACCATGTGTTATTGATCTATCTGTTTTTGTTACCCGTTCCCACGTCCATTCTCGGGGCTATGATTGCCTTTTCCGAAGATGTCCTGTATCCGTTATATGCTATTGCCCCTAGGTATTGGGACATAGCAGCCCGATCGGACCAGGAGTTAGCCGGACTATTAATGTGGGTCCCCGGTAAATTGGTTTTCTGGTTAGCTATAGGAATAGTCTTTTTTCGTTGGTTTCGCAAAGAAAAAACTCTTGTTGCATCTGACTGGATAAGCCATCGAGCGATTAATAGATCTCCGCCTAATCGTGACTAGGATGGCCGTTTCTTAATAATGCTGTTATAGCGGTTGCAATTTCTACTATTTCTCTGACCCGTAGTAAACGTAATGTGGCTATGTACGAGATGAGAGAGGTGATAGCAGAAAGGACGATCGTTGTTATTGATGATGCAATGCTGTTTGTTGCGTTGTCTATTGCATTTCTGCATAACAGTAGAACTACGGCACAGATTACGGTGGCGATTGTCAACTTCGCACAATCCCGTAAGAAGCTAACGCTATAGCTGGCTTTTAAAGTTCGAAACATTAGATACGACAGAATTATGCCATGAAAAATGTTTTGGGCTGTATTTGCCCAGACCAATCCCAAAAATCCGACCCGATCAACTGATGTTAAGGCTACTAACAGATATACGATCCCTCCTACTCCGCCTAACACTGCCGGGGTTATGGTATTTCGTATCGAATAATAGGCAAAAATGACAAGTTGATCTATAGCTATAAAGGGGAGTTGTAGCCCGTATATGGATAAGGCGTGTGCGGTTGGTCGAACGGATTCCATCCCGAACATTCCTCTGACATACACTAAATGGATGATTGGGTCTGCTAATCCGATGATTAGAACCGAAATAGGCATCATGATTACCATCATGTACCGTGCCAGCTTGTACAGAAGGTCCCGAAAATCTTTAGAGGAATCCAGAGTTGACGAATTTGTAGGAGCTAATTTTGACAATGTAGGGAGCGAAGCGATTGATACAGCGGCGACTATTAGGCCTAAAGGGAGTTGTTGTAGCCGGGTAGCGTAGCGCATCATGGCCAGGCTACCTTCTCCAGTTCGTGTAGCCAAATAGGTATCCACTAATGTTATGGATTGAGCAAATAGTAATCCAAGCAATATTGGAGCGTAGAGAATGAGCGCGGACCGTAAGGTGGGATTGTTTCTGACCTGAGGCATGACGGGCCTCATACCGGTTTTTATCAAGCCAGGAATCTGAATTGATAGATGTGCTATTGATCCCAATAGGTAACCGATTGCAACACCCGTAGGGCCGACAATTGGGGTCAAAGCCAAAGCGAATACAATAAGAGTCCCGTTTAAAGCTGAAACACTCAATGAAGGATAAGTGAACTTTTCCAACGAAAATAGTCGGCCTGCCGCTAGTGCGGAAATTGACAGGATGAGTGCTGCGGGCAAAGTGATCCTCAGCATTACGATGGCAATATTGCGGGTTTCTGGAGTAAAGCTTGGCGCTAAAATATCGACGACTAACTCTGCGCTCAGCATCAGGATAATCACCACTACTGATACTGTTGCTCCGATGATAGCGGCGATGCTAAAGAACAATACGGGAGCTTCTCGTGTGGATAGGTTTCGACTAGAAAAAAGTGGTATTAATACTGCTGATATTGCCCCGCCTATGGCGACGTCGAAGATCATAGTAGGTAAACGGGTGGATAATTCAAATGCGTCTGCATATCCTGTCGTTCCAAACAAGGATGCAATTACAGGCTCTCTGAAAAAGCCGATTATTCTGCTTAGTAAATTGCCCGAAGCTAACAAAATAGCTCCAAAGGCTATTCGGCGACCCAGCGAGTTAATCAAGATCTTGTTGTAACCGGCTGTTAATGATCGAAGTAGTAGAATACCCCGGTGTTAGGTCCACAAAATGAACGCTTATACCTAAACGTTGGGCGGTTTTCCATTCAGGGAGGCCCTTACCCGACGAGCCGAGGGAATATTCAGATCCTTTGACATAAACGGTTGGGCGAACACGCTGCAGCAACTGATTAGCAGTGTCCTGGGGATAGCCTACCACTGCGTCCACCCATCTCATCGAAGCTACGACGGAGGCTCTAGCTAAAAAACTATTTAGTGGTCTATCAGGGCCCTTTAATCTGCGTACTGATTGATCCTGATTTATGCCGACGATCAGATAATCTCCTTTTTCGGAACATTTGCTCAAGAAATCTGAATGGCCACGATGAAATATGTCGAAGACCCCGTTCGTAAGTACCACCTGTTGTTTGTCGATATCGTGCATGAATTCATCTAGCTCTGACATGACAACAATCGGAGCTAACGGTAGTTTCAAGTGGCCGATCCATTCTTTAGGAGAGACAGTATCTCGTCGCGGCTAACCGTTGCTGCACCAAGTTTTGTTACCACTATTGAGCCTGCAATATTTGCTAGTTGAGCTGCATGTAGCGGTTTTGCGTCAGTCAGTAAAGCAAGAACAAAGGTAGCTGCTACAGTATCACCAGCACCTGTTGTATCTGCTACGGAGTTGGCCGTCCTTGCTGGGATAAGTACTGGCGCATAATTGTCACTTACGAGTGCCATGCCACGTGCGCCCAATGTGATGAGTAGGTGTTTGCATTGCAACTTACGTTGTAACACTAAGCCCCGGTTAAGAACATCGGTATCGCTAGACAATGAGTCCCCCAATTCGTCCTCTGCCTCTGGTTGATTAGGGGTGATCGCATCTATGCCAGAGAATCGGCTAAGAAGTCCATGGGAGTCGGCAGCGATTAAGGCTCCGTTAGCAGCTGCTAACGGAATCAATTGAGTGAGAATATGATCGTCAACAACCCCATTTTCGTAGTCGGAAATCATGATGCAGTCAAATGTTGGTACGGCATCTGCAAGGTATTTCAGTAGTTCTTGCTGGTAGTCTTCCTTGATAGGGGTTCTATCTACGATGTCTATCCTGGCAACTTGTTGATGCTCGTCCTGTCTGTCACCACTTGCCCAAACACGCAACTTGACTGGCGTCGCGCGGCTTGGATCTTTTATTAACCCCGCTGTCTGAATATTGGATGCAGTCATCATTTCGTGCAGGCGGCAACTAGATGGGTCATCTCCAACGATTCCAGCTACTGCTACGGTGGCACCTAAACTGTGTAAATTGTAAGCTAGGTTTGCACCACCTCCTGGCATAAACAAGTGTTCATTTTGTTCTATTACAGAGACAGGAGCTTCCCGTGACAACCGTGTTGCTTGTCCTAGTCGATGTTCGTCCACGACCATATCACCCACAACCAGGACTCGGCATCCGTGGATTCTATCGAGTATTTTAGCTGCCATTGGCTCTGTGAGAGGAAGCATTTGACCTTTACCAGTAAATATCCTTTTATTGGACAGTACATAGTTTAGAGAGATAAGACTGCCTTCGCTTGCTAATGTCATTAGCTTGGCTCTTGTATTATTGTCTATTGATGTGCATTAATTCAGTATATTGAGGGTTACACTACTGCTTTGTGATGTGTTTTGAACATAAGTCGCTTTGAATTAGATAACGGATTAAGGACGGTTGTTGCCTCCTACGAGGGTACCAAGGCGGTAACGATCGAAGTTGCTGTCGCCACTGGGTTCGGTTACGAAACTGGGTCGAACCGAGGTGTGTCCCATCTTGTTGAGCACATGATCTTCAGAGGGTCTAAATCTAGAGATAGTATTGTAGATATTTCTGCCTATGTGGAAAGCTTGGGGGGGTATGTTAACGCCTCTACAGACAGAGATGTGACAACTTATTTCACTTATACTCCTGTTGAGGGCTTTGCCCAAGCTTGTGAAGTACTAGGAGACATTCTTCAGAACCCTAAATTTGCCGAGGCTGACTGCAACTTGGAGAAGCAAATAATAGTAGATGAGTTGAGGATTGCTAGAGACACCCCGGAGGACTGGGCTTCTCAAAACTTAGACTATCTTCTATGGCCGAATCATGGGCTAGGAGTTCCAGTGTCTACCGATATAGAGAATATAGAGGGGTTATTGCCACTACATCTTCGTCGGCATATGAATGATGTCTATGTGGCATCCAACATGGTTGTCGGGATCGCTGGGGACATTGACACATCGCATGCCCGCTCTGTGGTGCAGAAGGCGTTTGGAGGGATTCCGTCGGGAGCGCCGACGGTTTGGCCAGCCGTAGACAGGAATATCGGATCCAATTTGTTTTGTGAAGATAGAAATGTGATGCAAACTAGCTTTGTAATAGGAGCTGGGACTTTGGGAAATGAGGATCCGGATAAGTACGTATTGGAGATTTTGAATGCTGTGCTTGGGGACGGGATGGGATCAAGATTATTTACGAATATTCGGGAAAAGCGTGGGCTTGCCTATGACATATATTCTGGGCTCTACCAGTATCGTGACACTGGGGCATTGACTATATCGGCTACCGTGTCACCCGAAGTAGCTCTGGAGACGATTGATGCGACTATAGAACAATGCCATGCACTGAGTATGGACCCACCTACAGATCACGAATTACGTCGTGCTTTTGAGTATGTGAAAGGTGGATTAGTGTTAAGTATGGAACACAGTAGCAATGTTGCCTCGTGGCACACACGGGAGGAGCTATTAGAGAATTACAAGATGACGGTTGATGAGGTTGTACATAAATTGGCCGAGGTGGGAAAACGAGACGTTGCTCTCGCTGCTGACAAACTGTTCAGATCTGAAAAATTGTGTTTGTCTGTGGTAGGTCCTAACCCTCCTGAAGCTCAATTATCGAATCTTCTTTCTAGGCGTACCAAAGGAGCTATGAATGCTTCCATCTGACATGCTCAATAAGGCCCGTTTGATGATGAATGGGAAGCACTATGCCGATGCTAAGGAATGTGTTGGCTTTGTGCTGTTGCATTTTCCTCGGTTAAGCAAAGCCAGGTTGATGAGGGCGGAAATCGATTTTGAAATAGGATCGAGAGATCTAATTGATGATGACATAGCACAATGTTTGTCGACTAATCCGGGTTGTGCCGAAGCAATGTTGCTGAAAGCAAAGAGGTTAGGCGAATCTGACGACTCGCCTGAATCTGTAGCAGGATTGATTGCACGAGCTATTGCATTGGAACCGTACAATACCCGTGCGGTTGAAATGATGCATGATCACGGTCTTATGCCTACTATAGATGCTGGCACTTTAGGATTTAGCTATTTGCGCAGTGGGTGGACCGAGTTAGCGACCAAAAGCTTTCGGCAGCATCTGAATGAGGGCAATCTGTATTTAGAGATCAGGCAGGCTTATGCAGAATCTTTATGGTTAGAGAGCGAATATGAAGAATCCATTAAGCAATGTAGGTTGGTGCTTGATCATTTGCCATCAGCCCTGAAACCTACGCTGCTGATTGCTCACATCCTTGCTGAGACTGGCCGAGTATCTGAAGGAGAGGAGTTGCTTCAGCGAACGTTTGAGGTGGACCCTGAGTATCTGCAGGCCATAGAAACGTTTAGGCGATCTGAGGTGACCAGGCTGCAAGTGCCTGTTGCGGCAATGTTGCCAGCCGGAGGGGATTTGCTTCTGAAAAAGATGCAAAGTAGTACTCAAAAGACAGTGGTGGTTACGGTAGATGATCATAAGGATGCGTTGTCAGACGACGGAATCCACAACCAAAGCCAAGAAGCCCCTATCGCTATTGAAGATATTCCGGATGACACACTGCTTTTTGAGCCAGTAGTCGAACCCAGGGTTGATGATGGTGAAGGATTAAACCTACCTGATGGCGACGATGTTGACGTGGGGTTAGACCGCATAATGCATTCCCCGAACGAGCTAGTTAGCGGTGACATTGAATCAGGAATAGATCTGGATAATACATCTATTGAGGAAGGTCATACTCTTGAGGAACACCATGAGCTGGCGACTGGGGAGGTGAGAAAAGAGGCAGGTCAATCGATGGGAAATAATGAGGTTTTGGCCGATGAACATTTGATTGAGTTCATGGCTGCGGTAAATCATGATCAACTTGATGAAGCACGAAGAATACTCAGTAAACAGGGAACAGATGATATTCAACTAGTAGATTCTGTGTTTGGTGAGTTGCTGGCAACCGACAGGGGCGTCTCGCCTGAAATGTGGCAATTATTTGGTGATCACTATATGAGAAGGAGTCAGCCTGATTTGGCATACCAAGCCTATGGGAAAGTAATAAATGACTGAGGAAAATGGCGGCTCCGCTTTGGTAGAGGAGTTGACAAACATTGATTCGGTTGAAGGGGTGGTGGTCTGGAGGCTTGGCAAACTTCCTGTCAGTAGCTGGAAGAAGGATAATTATTCTCACGTGTGTTCTGGCATGCTTTCAGCACTGACCGGTAATTTGGAAAAAGGGATAGAAGATTTGGGATTGGGAAACATAGACCAGCTTTGGTGGCAGTCCGATTTGTTCCAATGTGTAGGGTTTAGGGTGTCAGAATTTCAAATCCTTGTTGTCGCGTCTAGAGCAGCAACTGTGGCAGAATTACGGACCCAAGTGGCTTCAAAAGTGGACTCTATGTGGTCGCTTTTACATAACGACTAACTGAGAAAGGATACTGGAACACTTTGGAACGAACATTTGTATTACTTAAGCCGGATGCCATACAAAGAGGTTTAGTTGGTCGGATCGTAGAAAGGTTTGACAGGCGTGGATATAGGATACTTGCGATGAAGATGCTTGTGCCGTCACGTGACCAGGCAGAACAGCATTATGCCGTGCATCGGGAAAAATTCTTTTTTTCTGAGCTAGTTGACCATTTGACCTCTGGTCCCGTAGTCGCACTGGTGCTAGAGGCTCCAGATGCAATAGTATCCATTCGCAACTTGCTGGGTGCTACTCGTCCCTCAGAAGCTACGGGTGGAACTATTCGAGGTGATTTCGGCCAAACGCCGATGCGTAATTTAGTACATGCAGCCGATTCTGTGGAATCCTACGAGCATGAACATTCGGTTTACTTTGTGGAAAGTGAAATAATGGATTATCAGCGTCCGATAGATCATTGGGTGTTTGAGCCCGAATAGTGACAGAATCATCATTTGAAGTTGCGGGATAGTTGCGATTCAGGTGCGCCCTGATTCGCTGCCCTGACCATTTCGCAAGGAATGTTACTGGCTGAGCCCGTAATAATCATTATTCACTATGGAAACTGATTGATCACGATACAAACTAGAACGCGATTTTCTCAGCAATCGTTAGTACGTAGTTTGCGAGCAGCGGCAACCATGTGCCTCAGTGCTGGTTTCACTTCTTCCCAATTTCTTGTTTTGAGCCCGCAGTCCGGGTTAACCCACAGCTGATTAGGTGGTATAACCTTTAGTGCCCTAGCGAGCAGGTCAGACATCTCGGCAGTTTCCGGGATTCTTGGAGAGTGTATGTCCCAAACTCCTGGACCTATTGCGTTCGGGTAGTTGAACTCGAGAAATGCGTCCAGTAATTCCATTCGTGAGCGGGAGCTTTCTATACTGATGACATCAGCGTCCATGGCTGCTATTGCGTTAATGATGTCATTAAATTCGGCATAGCACATATGCGTATGTATTTGGGTTTCGTCAGCTACAGCAGAGGCTGCTAAACGGAAACTACCTACTGCCCACTCCAGGTAGGAATTCCAATCGGATTCACGAAGTGGCAATCCCTCTCTAATGGCAGGCTCATCAATTTGTATTATCCCAATACCGGCTTTTTCAAGATCCGATACCTCGTCCCGTATAGCCATTGCGATTTGATAGCACGTGTCTGACCTGGGTTGGTCGTCACGAACGAATGACCACTGTAAAATGGTCACTGGACCAGTCAGCATGCCCTTCACTGGTTTGTCAGACAATGATTGGGCGTAGACAGTCCAATCCACAGTCATCGGCTCCGGCCTGCTTACATCGCCGAATATTACCGGAGGTCGTACGCAACGAGAACCGTAGCTTTGCACCCATCCATTTGAAGTGAAGGCTATCCCTTCCATTTGTTCGCCAAAGTATTCGACCATGTCGGTGCGTTCGGATTCTCCATGAACCAGGACGTCAAGCCCTAAGTCATTCTGAATAGCGATCGTGTTACGTATTTCTTCACGTAAGAATGACTGGTATTCCTCGGTAGTGCTATTGCCACGCTTGAAAGCTGATCGAGCCTTACGTACGGCACTAGTCTGAGGGAAGGACCCAATGGTAGTAGTAGGGAAATCTGGCAATTCAAGCTTTTGTTGCTGCGCTTCGGCTCGCAAATGGTAAGGGCTTTTTCTATCGAGCATTGACTCTTCTACGGCTGCTAATCGCTTTTTGACATCTGGATTGTGAATCCGTGTGGATGATGACCGAGTGGATAACGATAAGGTGTTTTGCGCCAAGTAATCGGCTACGGAATCTCGCCCACTATTTATTGCCTGGCAAACTATTTTGATTTCATCCAATTTCTGCGCAGCAAAACTCAACCAATCTTTCAATTCAGGCTCCATCGAAGTTTCCAGTTCTAGGTCTACTGGGCTGTGAAGTAGTGAGCAAGACGGTCCGATAAAAAGACGTTCATTACCTCGATGGGTGGCAATACTCTCAGCCGTAGCGATAGCTCGAGTCAAATCGGTCTTCCATATGTTTCGTCCGTCTATTAGCCCAAGTGATAGCCAGCGATTGTGAGACACTTCAGTTGCTACCTGGGTGGCTTGGTCTGGAGATCTGACGAGGTCTATGTGCAAACCTTCGACTGACAACTCATTCGTCAATGACAAGTTTTCTCTAAGGTCGCCAAAATAGCTGGTCAGCAACTTGTTGACTTGAGTAGAAGCACCAATATAGTCATAGGCTGTTTTATAGGCGTGTTGTGTTCTCTCGTCCAAGTCCATGACTAAATATGGTTCGTCAATTTGTATCCAAGCTGCTCCGGCTTGTTCTAACTGCTTGATCACTTGTACGTATTCAGGAAGTAGCCGTTCTAATAGGTCTAGAGGGCTGAAATTTGGCTGCATTGGCTTTCCGGCCATCAGAAAAGTGATAGGGCCTAACAGGACAGGCCTGGTAGCGATGCCAAGTTGTTCCGCTTCTAGAAATTGTGACAATGGTTTTTTGGGATTGGCTTCGAACCTAGTGTTTTCATCAAATTCGGGAACTATGTAATGATAGTTCGTATCGAACCACTTGGTCATTTCCATCGCCGGTATACCCGAAGTCTCTGTTCCATATTGATAGCCACGGGCCATAGCAAAATACTTATCTAACGGGTTTCCGGCTAGTGCTTGGAATCTATCTGGTATAGCACCAAGCATACTGGCCATGTCTAGTACCTGATCATAAAACGAGAAGTCGTTGCTAGGGATATGGTCCAGGCCAGCATCTTTCTGTAATAGCCAGTTGTTTGAACGAAGACTAGCTGCGGTTGCAATTAGATCTGACTCCGGGTTTCTGCCAGACCAATAACGTTCCAATGCCCGTTTTAATTCTCGATTGGGACCTATCCTAGGGTAACCAAGGTTGGATGAGAGAGCCATGCGAATACTGCTTTCGTGTTTTTGTGGGATAGTCCTCATAACCTGAGGCTATAACATGTAGGGTTTGTACGTGGTAGTTCACATATATTTGCATAATATATGAGCCTAATAATAACGTAGAAGACAATACTAGTGAGTTGACAGTGTTGTACATTTATAATTCGAGCGTTTTGATACTCTCTAGCCTCATTCATTTACATGCTTGCTTTAGGCGATGGGTTACTGAGGGTTACTGAACAAGCAGTGTTAATTTGGCTATTTTAACCAGGAGTCAATCCAATCTGGTGGTGGGTAATATTCTGGAGGGGTAATAGGATGCTTTTTGGCAATCGCAGATGATTGGATGCCGTGAAGATGTGTGGGCGGTGAAATTGTAGGTTTTGCCTTCTGCAAATCGTCGTACACGATCTTTGTAATATCCACTATGGTGGACTCAGCCATTACTCGGCTATGAATGTCGTTGGACAGAATGACCAGGCTGATTGGCCCCTGGGGTAAGAAAACTATTCCTGCATCGTTGACAACATCCACTAGGTCGCCAGTCTTATGAGCTATAGGTACATCACTTGGAATTGCCGCAGCAATCCGTTGGTTCGGCTTAGCTCTAATAAGTAATGAGCACATCTCTCGGTGGTGACGATCGATGATTCTCTTATTCGAACTGTCTGTTTTGTATCCTGCTATGAATGTTAAGAGCCTACGAATTTCGCCTACGGTTGAAATCGTGTATCGGAGATTTACTTTCGATTGTGTGAGACCAATTTTCTGCATGTTATCATCCATTTGCTGCCAACCGAGCCGGTCTCCTAAAGCAATGGCTGATAGGTTGTTACTAGTGATAATCATCCATTGTATTGCCTGCGCAACGGTAATAATGTCGCCAAAGCCGAATTGATCAGGGCTTACAGATCGTTCAAAAACTGATTTTGTGATTACGATTGGTTCGTCGAATGCTAATTCCAGATTAGCCCGTCTTGTGTATGCATCTAGCAAAGGGGTAAGTTTCCACAAACTAGCGCTTTTCATAATCTGGTTTGGGTTGACTTGAGCTATTGGCTTATCTTCTCCTAACCACCCAACCTCTACCGACCATGATCCCTGCTCATTCTCTAACCGGTCTAATAGTTTGTCTTGGAGGAGTTTTGGTCTGTGTTGATTGCTAGTATATGAATCTGCAATACGCATCAAAGACCAGGGAGAGACAATGCCTACAGTCAAGCCTATAGCTGACGAGGCAGCAAACTTGAATAATTGTCTTCGCTTGATTCCGACTATGATGCCCCTAACAAGTTAATGAACTATTCTAATTCTTCAAACAGCTCTTGTTTGAACCCGATTAGTAAATTCTTGCCTTGCTTCGTTATTGGCCGTTTGATCAAAGTTGGATGTTTCAACATCAATTCTAATAATGCATCTTCAGAAAGCGTCAAGTTAGCTAACCCAAGGTCCTTGAATGCTTTGGAACGCTTACTAAGTAAGTCATTGATTCCACTAGGCGGGATTAGGGATTCAAGTTCGACTCGACTAAGCGGATATTTAAATATTTCGACCGCTTTATAATCGATGCCTTTTCTGTCCAGAATGGCTTTGCCTTTTCGGCATGAAGTTCAAGTGCTTTTGTGATAAAAGTATGTTTTTGGCATATTGAACACCTTAAAGTCTCAATTTCCACAGATTCGTGGATCCTCTCGGCTATTGTCTCCTACTAGTGGGTGGGTTGGCAATCTACCTGGTTGTATGGGAGGCTTCTTTCTGTAACGACCTGATAATACGTAGTGTTTAACAAGATATTAGTAGTTTGTTGAGTGAGTTCTCGTATACTGGTTGGTGAAATTCGATACATTCGTATCCGAGCAATGACTGGTAGTCCTTATGCCTACGCCAACTGTTGAAGACTATATGTTAGCTATATATAGTTTCGAATATGAGAAGACAGAAGTTATAGCAGCTCGACTCGCGGAACGTTTGGATGTGTCACCTCCGACAGTGTCTGCCACAATTGACAGGATGGTTAGGGACGGTTACGTACAAGTGGACCCAAATCATGCGATTCGACTGACTGCAAGTGGAAGCGAAATGTCGGAAAAGATTGCTCGTCGACATAGACTTATCGAACGATGGTTGGCGGACGCTTTGGGTCTTGAATGGTCTGCGATTCACGAGGAAGCTGATCGGCTAGAGCACGCCATTTCTGATGTTTTAGAGGATCGTATTTCTGAATCACTAGGCCATCCTGAAACATGCCCTCACGGTAATCCAATTCCGGGAAATGTCAGAACCTGGTCTCGTGAAGGACTCGTAGAGCTTAGTGAACTGGCTTTGATGCAAAATGCGGAGATTATTCGTATTTCAGAGCTGATAGAAGAAGAGCTTGACTTGCTTGAATACCTTCAAAGTCATCAATTGGTTCCCGGAATTATGTTGCTAACTCGGGACCGGACTCCTAACGGCACAGTGGTTGTTGAGATAGACGGACAGATAGTCCCTGTAGACAACTCTGTGTCATCCTACATATGGGTTAGGCCCACGTAAGCGTGAGCTTTGTAATCTTGTATTTTGCGAGAACCATAAATGCCAGTGGTTGAAGTTAACAAGCTATCTAAGTCCTATGGCGATTTGCGGGCAGTGGCTGAAATATCTTTCAATGTTGAAGAGGGTGAGATTTTTGGCATGCTTGGTCCCAATGGGGCGGGAAAGAGCACTACAGTTGAAATTATGGAAGGGGTTCGGCAGGCGGATTCTGGTCTTGTTCGAGTAGCCGGGCTTGACCCCCAAAAGGATCGAAATAGTTTAAGACAGATTATCGGTATTCAACTCCAATCATCATCACTATTTCCAAAATTGAATGTTGATGAACACCTAAAGGCATATGGATCGTTCTACACGCACACTCGCAAACTTGACGACGTTGTTGATTTGGTCGGGCTAACGGAAAGACGAAGGGGCCGCGCGGGAGAATTGTCTGGAGGACAGCAACAGCGTCTTGCTATCGCATTGGCGTTGATTAATGATCCTCAGATCGTATTTTTAGATGAGCCTACTACGGGACTGGATCCTCAGGCGCGTAGACGGTTGTGGGAGATAATTACCGAATTAAGAAACGGTGGTACGACCGTGATACTTACGACGCATTATATGGAGGAAGCTGAAGCCTTATGTGACCGATTGATTGTTATGGATCATGGCTCGATAATTGAATCAGGCACACCATCTAGTCTTATTAATAAGCATTTTTCTGAATCGGCTATAGGGTTTTCTCTCAAAGATGGGGCTCTTATAGATGCTGACGCCATACAATCATCACAATATGTGACAGAAATTAGAAATGTAGGGTCCACGATAGAGGTATTTGCTGCAAATGTGCCCGGTGCCATATCAGACGTACTTGGGTTGGCCGGTGGAGGTAAGGAAACTATAGAAGATATTCATGTTCGGAAAGCATCGCTTGAAGACGTATTTCTTAAACTGACTGGACGGACGATAAGAGATTGAGAGCGTTAGTCGGGCTATTTGTTGCGTTGTTGTACGAATTTTTACGGGATAAGACCGCAATATTTTTCACTTTTGTCTTTCCTGTGTTATTTACCGTGATATTTGGGGTTTTGTTTACTTCTTTTGATAAACCTACAACGTTTGATGTTGGGATCATCGACAATGATCAATCAGAATCCAGCACAGCGGCTATCGAAGCTTTGCGGCTAAACCCTGTGTTGAATGTGAATGAGACCGAGGCGGTCATGGAAATGGAGGCGCTGCGCAGTGATGATAGGGCAGCAGTGATTGAATTTATGAAAGGATATGAGACTGCTTTACGTATGAATACAAAAGTAACGATACGAGTATTCTACGAGCCTAGAAATCAGGATGCCAGACAAATAGTAATCCCAGCAGTGACTCAGTCAATAGATACAGCTGATAGGATGCAGACTGGCTCTATGCCACGAATTATCGTCAATCCCATAGCTACCGAAACGGTGGATTTGGATCCGATAGACTTCTTCGGGCCTGGGATAATGGCGTTTAGCATTATGCAAATAGGTGTTTTTGGATCTATTAATCTCGTTGTGCGACGCGAGAAGGGTATTCTCAAAAGACTTGGCGCAACTACTATCGGTCAGGCCACTGTATTGGGTTCTGAGGTCATTCTTCGAACGTTCATTGCGTCGGTGCAACTTGTTTTGCAGCTAGCTGTGTTGGTGTTTGTGTTTGGTTTGACTATTTTAAATGTTGGTCCAGCTCTTGCACTGCTGTTGTTCGGGCTACTTGTGTTTA
This sequence comes from uncultured Chloroflexota bacterium, assembly GCA_913043205.1. Taxonomy (GTDB): domain Bacteria; phylum Chloroflexota; class UBA11872; order UBA11872; family VXNJ01; genus CAJWLF01. The sequence goes on from CAJWLF010000001.1 coordinate 111,277, forward strand.
TAGGAATTGGTCTGGTAGCGTCGTCTTTTGCTAAAACCGAAGAGGCCGTATTACCAATTGTCCAATCGATATCATTGCCCATGTTTTTGTTGTCGGGAGTGTTTTTTCCGATCGACATATTTCCTCCGGTGCTCCAGGTTATATCGAACGCACTACCTTTAACATTCCTTTCCGACGCTGCCCGACAACTCCTTATAGAGGGTCCTCCCCGATTTGATATGTGGGTTAATTTGACTGTTTTATCGGCTTGGCTATTAGTGACATGGGTGGTTTCCATTCGCCTATTTAAATGGGAATGATCCTTATATTAATATGGTCGAGTTTCTTCTTTAATCGGTACTGGCGTAACTTAGGATCATTTGATGTACAACTTGTTCTATGGGAGCCAAGTCGTCAGTAAATGCCCCTTTGGCGGATGTGACATCTTCGAATAGCATATCGCGCTTGGCTAGCATGTTGATAGTGGAGTTAGGGGAGCTGATCAACTGGTTTTTTACTGCATCAATGTTGATAGGAGTTTTCATACCGTAGATGAGATTGTTCCCTGAATCGGCAGGCTTGATGACAATAACCGAAGGAAAAACTGCTCGCATTGTTTGGCTCAGGGCGGTCACCAATCTAAAGTCGCGATTGGGTCCGCCCCCTGCGTTTAGTGCCACTACTCCATCGGCTGACATTTGGTCACTAAGTTCCTTGAAAAATTCCACAGTCGTCAATTGAAATGGGATGTAAGGAGGCCTATAAGCATCTACACCGATGACATCATATTTCGTGTCAACCTTCCGCACGAATAGGCGACCGTCCTCAGCAAAGGCCTTTAAATTTGGCTCGTTCATATCGAAAAATTTATGGCCTACATCAATTATTCCCGGGTCTATCTCTACCCCATCGATTGCTACTTCCTCACCGTAAGTCTGCGTGTATAACTTTGGGACGGTACCAGCACCGAGTCCAATCATGAGCATGGTGTTTACTGAACCATTGTTTATGGCGCGGAATTGTGGGGCCAAAAGGAAATAGTCCCATGGTCCTCCGGTAAGTGGTTGCTTTTCTTCGTTCGGAAAATATACAGAGTGTGTTGCAAGACGTTCTTCGTTGTTAAGGATTAGTCGTCGCATTCCTATATTGGTGTCTTGCACTTGTATAAAGTTATATATCGACTCACTTTCATGGATTAAGCTGCCGGTGGTGGCTTCCTTAATTGGGTCGGTGGACACATTTGAATACACACTGAGTCCTATAATGATTACTAGTGGTATGAGGTATATCGTCTTCCGTAGAGCCAGCGCGCATAAAATCATTAAAGCTATTGAAAACACCATGAATGTGTTTCGGGTGCCGATGTTTGGTATTAGCAACAAGACTGGCAAGAAAGCTCCCAACAAACTGCCGACGGTGCCGATTGCATATACCCGACCGGCAATGGCACCAGTTTGCCTAACATCTCCTGTCGCGAGTCGGATAGCGAACGGAGATACGAAGCCCAGCAAAGTTATGGGGACTGCCATCAGGACTAGTACCCCGAATAAGGATCCCCAGAATACTCCTAGCGAGGTGTCACTAATACCTTGAATTGACAGATCGAGGATTGGTTTAGCAGCAAAAGGGATAATCCCTACTAAAAATGCAGCGAAAGTGACTAATTTGGCGAGTAATCGGTCATCTGGTCTACGATCGGCAAGTCTCCCTCCCAAAAAATACCCTACAGACAAATAGAGTAAGGTGAGCCCAATGACGTTGGCCCACACAAATAAATTGTTGCCAAAATAAGGGGCTAACAATCGAGATGCGGTCAATTCGACTCCGAGAGTAGTCATACCGCCGAAAAAGACGATAGCCAACAGTAGAGCATCACCGTATGTTCGTTTAGTAGGTTCCGATAACGAGCTTGATTTTGTTGTCATAAGATTAATTTCCCCGCAGGCAATCCTTTCCCTTGTGATTCGTCGCTGTGTTCGGCTGGCATACGGTATAAATAAGGCCTGTCAAGAGCCTAGGGCAATTCCATGCCATCTGGGATCAGTTCCCCCTAGTAGCACGTGGTTACCTGTATCTACAGCAATTCCCTGTGTGCATGACGGGTTTCCCCACGATCCAGCGCAATGTATATCGTGGCCTCTCGACTTAAGATCGTCAAATGATTGAAGGGAGAAGCGGTTTTCCAGCAAAACTCGACCGTCGGTCTCATCGTGGCTCCAGCGAGGTGCTTCCATGGCTTCTTGGATATTCATCCCATGATCGACAATGTTAGAAATTATCTGAAAGTTAGTTTGCACCTGAAAATGAGCCCCACGAGTTGCTCCAATCAAAATCGGCATTCCATCAGATGCGAGCATGTAAGTGTTGAGGGTATGAATTGGCCGCTTATTCGCTTCGATCTTGTTAGGGCTGTTCGGATCGATTGAAAACCCACACATTCGGTTGTTCATAATCACACCTGTATCTCTAATAACTTGTCCACAACCGAACGCATGAAACAGGCTCTGTATGTAAGTAACCATGTTTCCTTCTTTGTCAGCAGCTGATAAGCAGGTGGTGTCAGTACCTTCATCTATGACCGGATCAAAATTGCGATGACGTGCGTGCGCATTATCAAAAATGGCTGTGCGGTTTTTAGCAAATTCCTTGTCAAGGAGTGTGTCCATATAAATGCTTACAAATTCTGGATCCCCCAGATATCTGTGTCGGTCTTTATACGCAAGCTTCTTGCACTCGAGCATTATATGCAGGTTTGTTGGGTCACCGAAGTCGTATTCATGCAAATTCAGGGCCTCCGCCATGTTTAACTGACTTAGTAGTACGTAGCCTTGACTGACGGGTGGCTGACCATAAATGTCATAATTGTTATAGGTTGTATATATCGGGCTCGTGAATTCGCAGCGATAGTTTTTGAGGTCTGATGACCTTATTAGTCCTCCTACCCGTTTTGAGTGAGCGTCTAATTTTTCAGCAAAAGAACCTTGGTAGAAGGCCTCTGCTCCACCGGTGGCTACTTCTGCCAGTATGTTGGCCAAATCTGGCTGTTTAAGCACCTCCCCGGGTTGAAGTGGTTTTCCGAACGGTGCGAACAAATCAACCCAGTCTTTTTCACGCTGGAGGGAATGATGATTTTCGACTATTGATTGATGAAGTGATTCTGTTACTGGAATGCCCTGTTTAGCCATTTCTATGGCTGGTTCTAACAATTGGCCTATGGGAAGTCGGCCGTGCGTTTTTGCTATTAAGTCCCATGCGGCTACGGCTCCAGGAACGGTAGCTGACCTTAAACCATGAATTGGTATACCATCCTTGAATAGGGTGGGCTCTACAAGGCTAGGTGCCGGACCACTGGCATTTAGGGCCAATATGTCACCATTGGCGGCATTGCGAATTAAAGCAAAGGCGTCACCTCCAAGATGATTCTGAGCGGGTTCTGCTACCGCTATGGCTGCTGCCATTGCTACTGCTGCATCGAAAGCGTTTCCGCCGGCATTAAACATTTGCAGCCCTACTGAAGTAGCCAAAGGGTGCCCAGAGGAGGCCATAAAATTAGTTCCTACAGCAGGTCCTCGCATTGAATAGTCGAACTTTGCCATTGAATGTCCTCAAGGTGAACTGATCAGCTATGCGGGTTACTATAAGGGCCTTGGTGGATATTTCGAAATTAAGGCGTTTAATTACATGGCTGATCGCGTAAAACTAATTATTGATACGGATCTAGGCGATGATGTAGATGATGTGTTTGCTTTGGCAATGGCGGCTCTATCAGAAGATCTTGATCTAATAGCAGTGACGACCGTTCACGGTGACACCCAGTACCGTGCTTGCTTGGCCCGCATGGTACTCGATGCTTGCGGAGCCGATGATGTTCCCATATATACGGGTTCAATAGGGCCAAACATGACAGGGCAAATGGTGGAGACGTCCATGGCAGCAGGGTTACCATGTGTGTCCCTCCCGGATATGCAACAATGCCACGCCATTGAGTTTTTGGTTGAGCATGCAGACAGTAATCCAGGGGAAACTACTCTTTGTGCAATTGGCCCATTAACTAATGTTGGCATGGCGGTTGAGAGAGATGAGGATTTTGTCTCTAATCTCAAGAAATTGGTGATAATGGGAGGGCAGTTAAATCCATCTGATGATGGCCGTGTTGGTGAGTATAATTTTGATAGTGATGCGACAGCTGCGGTTAGGGTAATCGAGTCCGGGGCAGACATGCTGATCGGTCTTGTGGAGTCCACATGGCATGCTCGATTCGATCAAGAACATAGGGAGCAACTTGATGCTCAACAAAGTCATCTCTCAAGCTTATTGTTGAAAATGTTCGATCAATATGTGGAATCGAGAAATAGATTGTGGACGCCACTATACGACCCAATTACTTTGGCTGCCGTGTACAGGCCTGATCTAGTCACCATCCAGAATGAAGGGTTGCGAGCATGGGTACAGGATGGCAAAGTGAAACTAGACAAAGGTAGTAACCCAGCCCAGCTGGTAACAAAGGTAGACGGGGTTAGATTCGTTGAATACATGATCGATCTACTAAGTTTGGCACCATAATTCAAGTGGTCAGGATATCTAAGGCTGATGTCTGAAAAATGGAGTCCTGTAGTATCGAAAACTTAATTATTGACACGGATATTGGTGATGGGATTGACGATTCGTTTGGAATAGTTGGCGCTCAGCTAAGTACCGGCTTGACAATCAGGGCGGTGGTGACATGCTGGGGGAATGTAGTGAAGCGCGCTCGATTGGCGCGGATGTTATTAGATAGTTGCGGAGGGTCAGAAATACCGGTTTTTGCCGGTGAAGGTCGATCTATGAGTTCGAACCAGGAAATAAAGACTTCTTTCGATTCAGGTCATGGAGTACTGAATCCGAGCACTGAAATCGATTCTCGGCCGGGCGTTAAATTTATGCTTGATTCAGTGTTGACTAACCCTCAACAATTGTCGATTGTAGCGATTGGCCCTTTGACAAACATTGCTTGTTGTATCCAGGCCGATCCTGCTTTTTCTTCAAATCTGAAGCAACTGATAGTGATGGGAGGCAGATTGCCACAGTCTATGCATCTTGAAGAGAGAAACTTTGATGATGATCCCGTTGCAACTGAAATTGTTTTGAATTCAAGTGCCGATTTGTTGATAGTTCCGTTTGAGCCATCATCTACAGTGTTAATTGGTGATCGTGAATTGCACAAATTACAGAGTTCTGACACAAAATGTTGTCGGTTGCTGGCAGTAATGCTTAGACAATATCTGGCTGTTCGACATCGAAAAAATACTCCTCTTTTTGATCTTGCTACTATTGGTTGTCTCGACTCTCCAGAGCTGGCTAGGATTGAGCGGAGTCACTTGTCGATGACAAAGATGGGTGATAGGGTGCGATTAGTCGAAGGGAGACAACTAACGGCACGCTTAACCACTCAATTTGATGGGGCGAGATATATGACGACTTTTATGGATAGAGTTCTGGATTACAATTTGTGATTCGGACGGAATATGTACTCCCTATGTGTTGTCGGTAAAATAAAACATCCCCAGGAATATCGAAGGACAATACTTGAAAATGGCAGGCCCTTCCGTATTAGAGATAAGCGGGCTGACGAAGGCTTATGGATCTAACAGAGGCATAAATGATGTCTCATTAACTGTTGGCAAGGGGGAGATTTTTGGATTTCTTGGGCCTAATGGTGCTGGGAAATCCACGACGATCAGGATACTTCTCGATCTAATTCGACCAACTTCTGGTAGTGCACGGCTGTTAGGGATGGATGTTCAGAAGGAATCTGCATCCGTGCGGCATCAAATCGGGTATTTACCCGGAGAAGTAAGTCTTTATGAGTGGATGAAAGGTCATCAATTACTAAGTCTTTTAGAGAAAGTATCAGGACGTAAGGCTATTCTTCGCGATGAATTGGTTGATCGATTGCGTTTAGATTCGTCCCGCAAAATTTCTCGATTTTCGTCTGGGATGAAGCAGAAACTAGCTATTGTTGCCGCCTTGCAGCATGACCCTCCGGTGCTTGTTCTCGACGAACCCACGGGAAGTTTGGATCCATTAATTCAGCAGGAAGTTTATCAAATACTGAGAGAGTTTCAATCTCGTGGTCGAACAATATTCTTTTCGTCCCACGTCCTTTCTGAAGTTGAACAGTTATGCGATCGCGTTGCGATTATTCGTGAAGGGGCTATCGTTGCGATTGAAAGTGTTTTTGACTTGCGAAGTAAGCTTGCAAGGCCGCTGACGATAGAGTTCGATGGGCCTATTCCTGTTGAAGAACTGAAGGCTATTGGAGTCTCAAAGTTAATAGTTACGGGAAATCAAGCTAGCATGGTTGTTCCTGGCAACATAGGCCCGTTAATAAAAACATTAGCTAAATATGATGTTGTGGACTTGGATTATGGTAAACCCACCCTGGAAAAATTGTTTTTAGGGTTTTATCGTGATGATGAAGATGATTCAGGTTAGTGGTATGCGAAGAATGAGAAGTGAGGGGCTGTGCTGGTAAATTCAAATAGAACGGGCACTTTGTCTCTTGCGAAGGCTGCTTTTGTTGAGCGTAGACGAGCTATGATGTGGTTTGCCTTGGTAGGATTGGCCTATGGGATGTATGCAGGGTGGGCTTATGAGTTGGTGGATGAGAATAGTCAGCAACTTGAGGAGCTGTTGCAAAGCTTTGGTGAAGACTTTTTGACGGTAATCGGGGTTGGCGAGTTGTCCTTAAGATCATTTGAAGATTACGTTGCTCTTGAATTCTTTCCTTGGTATATGTTGGCCATTGTTGTTTACGCTACTGTTGCTGGTGCAGGGCAAATCGCTAGTGAAGCTGAAAATCATACATTAGATATGATGTTGGCTTTGCCTATAGCGAGATCTTCGTTAATAGTTTCCAGATTTTTGTCTATTGCGTCTGTACTGACTTTGATAAGTCTGTCTGGCTTTGTGGGCCTAGTGTTTGGAGCGTCGCTGAGTGCTACCCATTTTGATGGAGGGAAATTGTTGTTCGCCAGCTTACAGATGGTTCCAATTAGTCTGGCATGGTCCATGATTGGAATGGGTGTGTCGATAATCACGTTGTCATCGAGAGTGTCTCAAATGAGCATGATTGGCGTGCTGGTTATACAGCTAATAATTGGTCGGGTAGCCAAAGTTTTGGATTCGTGGGAAATAGTAGGCCGCTTCAGCCTATTTAATTATTATGATGTGCAGTATTTGAACAGCGGGGACCTTCCTTGGTTAGATGTTGGGGTTCTGTTTTGTGTTGCAATATCGGGACTAGTGTTTGCGATATTGGCTTTTAGTCGACGCGATATAGCGACGTAAAAGTCATGTTATCGTGCCATATGCATTGGCATAATGACATGGGTATAAGATGAGTCTGAGGTTCCTCTGATGAGACCGGGACTCGTGGGCCCTGACAATTGAATTTCGAGTTGCTCGGAGTCGATTACGCCAATGCAGTCACTCAAGAATCTTGCATTAAAAGCTATGTTGGTAGGATCACCTTCTATTTCAGCTGACATTTCACCGGAATTTTCACCAAGGTCCGCTGACTTTGCAGATACCGTGATTGTTTCTGCTTTGTTGTCAGGGACGTCTAGTCTGATTACGTTGGAACCACCACGCGCGAATATTGAGGATATCCTTGCTGACTGGGCCATTTCTTCCCGATTGATCACAATTCGTGTTGTGAACTCGGCAGGGATGAGTTGATCAAAGTTTGGGAACTGTCCCTCTATCAAATGAGACGTCAATTCTACTTGGCCTATTTTAAACACTACGTGAGTATGTTGTGGAGTGATTACCATTTCTACGTTCTCCTGGTTGTCGCCAAGTATCCGAGACAATTCAACCATACTAGGACGAGGTACAATTACTTGTAATTCGCGATCAACGCCGGTGTCGGCTTCTAGACGCTTAATGGCTAGCCTGTAACCATCAGCCGCAGCTAGAACAAGTTCATCTGGTCTCAAAACAATGCATACGCCAGCCAATACTGGGCGGCTGTCATCGGTTGCTGTCGCGAGCACGGTGGCGTCAATCATACCTTTTAAAAAAATAGGATCAATATCGAGAGTGGGGCCTCTTTCGGCTGCGGGTAACGGAGGGAAATCTGTTGCCGCGATCCCTTTTATCGTTGCATGATACCTACCGGAAGAGACGTTCAGATCGAGTGAGTCTTCGTTCAAATCAAGAGTTACTGGGTCAGCGTCCAACTGAGAAATGAAATCTGTAAGGAGCCTGGCAGGCACTGTTATTTCGCCTTCAGATTCTACTTTGCACCCTACATTCACAGTAGTTGCTAACTCCATGTTTGTTGCTGATAGTTTTAGCATGGCCCGGTCTGCGGACAGCAAAACATTAGACAGCACAGGCAATGTGCTACGTGTAGCGACAGCCCTATTTACCGTAGCCAACGCGCGACTAAGGTTCTCTTGAACGCATACAACCTTCAATATTCGCCCTCTCTATCTACAGTAAAACAACAACCTTGTTGTTGCATAAACTGTCGTATCCATTGAGACTATGGTACAGATGTTGGTTGCGTTTTGTCTTGTGCCTCTGGCAGAAACTCACTGTTAATTGGTCATGCGTGTATGTATGTGTGAAATGGAAGTGTTGTGTTTTATATATTGTAGGACCTGTTAAATTGGATGCTAATTACTCAGGAAAGTTACCAAAGGGATATCGGAAATAATGTCTTTGCGCATAGTTTTGGCCGAAGATGAGACAATCATACGCATGGATCTTCGAGAGCAACTCGAAAGTTTGGGATATCAAGTAGTTGCGGACGTTGCCGACGGTGAGACGGCTGTAAAGGTTTCTAGAGAGTCGCGTCCTGATGTTGTAGTCATGGACATAAAAATGCCTGGCATGGATGGGATATCGGCTGCACAAAAACTTACTGGTGAAACGATATGTCCAGTCGTACTGGTAACAGCCTTCTCAGATGCCGAACTGATTGAAAAGGCTAATGAGGCCGGTGTTATGGCCTATGTGATGAAGCCAATCCGACAAGGTGATTTGAGACCAGCCATAGAATTAGCTGTGTCGCGCTTCTTAGAGTATCGCCTGCTTGTCGATGAAGTTAAGGATTTGGCACAACGACTTGAGACAAGAAAGTTGCTCGAGCGCGCTAAAGGTATCCTGATGGATAGCCACAAACTTACTGAAACTCAAGCTTTCCAGCGTATTCAAAAAATTAGTATGGACCGGCGGAAATCGATGAAGGAAATAGCTGAAGCCATATTGCTAGCTGACGATTTGAATGCTTAGCTCATAGATTGAGGATGTACAGTCATTTGGCTTTATGGGTAAAAGTATTGAGCCTCAAATTTATGCGATGCAGTCCCCAAGCTACGTCCACATTAATCATTTGTCTGTGCGGTATTATCTATTTTAATCAGTACATATTCCGCGGGCTTTTGCCTTCCGGATATGACATGCAGACATACTTCTTCCCTTTACGGGCTGTGGTACAAGAATCTTTACTGCAAGGGGATGTGCCCTTGTGGGATCCTTACAGATTTATGGGGGCGCCTCTTTTAGCAAATCCTCAAGCATCTGTGTTTTATCCGCTGAGCTTGATGCTTTTGTTCATCGGTGCTGATCGGTTCTTTGTAGTTACAAATCTGATCCACGTACTGGTTTCAGGTATTGGCATGGTGGCCTATATGAGAACGATATATGGCATCTCATGGAAGGGTTGTGTCGTAGCGGCAATAACATTTGCATTCTCAGGTTACATGGCTGCTCATTTCAGTCATCCCAATCAACTTGCTGTTATTGCGTGGATGCCGTTTCTGTTGGTAGCTACTGAACGCCTTGTATCTTCATCTAGATGGATGGCAATGTTGTGTATTTCTATTCTTGCAGCCTTGCAGATACTAGCTGGTCATCCACAGCAGACCTATGTAGCGTGGTGCTTAGCTGCGCTGCATCTAGGCATGATGGTGATTCGCACATACAGGACAGATGGGTATAAGGTGTTGTTGGTTTGCCGAATCGTTGCTATGTGGTCTGCTGGGATTTTGTTTGGTGCGGCTATTGCTGCTGTTAATTTGCTTCCTACTATGGGGCTTGTGCAAGATTCCGTTCGCTCCAATGGAATGACTCTAGGGCAATCAGGGTCTTTTTCGTTAACTCCCGATTACCTTGCAGGAGCTCTATTGCCGTCCTTCACCGCAGTTCCTGTTACACAGGAATTTTTATCGTTCGTTGGGTTTACAGGAATATGGTTGGCTTCCATAGCCCTTGTTTGTAACCAGCACCGAGGACGAGTGGCTTTTATGTTGGTATTGGCCGTTATAGGATGGTCTTTAGCGACGGGACCGACCCTACCATTATTTCGTATTTTATTTGAATATTTCCCAGGGTTTGATTTGTTCCGTGTGCCCGCCCGTTGGTTGTTGTTTTCCACTTTCGCACTTAGTGTTTTGGCAGGAGTCGGGGTTGATGGGGTTTTAGGGATGCGAAATGGAATTTTCAGAAAATCCGCATGCAATTGGTTCCTAGTGTTAGCTGTATCGTTCGTTGCTGTACTTATCGCTGTTAGTAGTTACAGTAATCAGGAGATATCTGTATCCCAAGTGCTTGTTTGGTCTGCTGTCGGATTTTCGACTCTGGCATTAATCATTGTATCCATACATTGGAAAAGCATACCTTGGCTTATCATCCCATTAATGTTATTTGCTGAATTGTTTGCTGCTTCTCGTCCTCTTGAGTTAGGTAATCCCATAGCGGCTGAAGCATATGAAGAAAATGAGTATCTGTCGTCTCTGATACCGGCGGAAATGTCTGGTCCACGTGTATTGAGTCTGGCTGACACAGTATTTGAAATTAATGATGAAGATCGTGCAGAGTATGCGTCCCTCTATAGGGAAGACTTAGGTTTTGAATCATTTGAACAGTTTTTGATAGCTATCAAATATAGGGACGTTCTATCTCCAAACTTGTCAGGTGCGTATAGCATTCCGTCTGCGGATGGATACGACGGTGGACTCCTCCCTCTTCGATCATTTGTTGACTATAAATCTCGCTGGATAAACGATGCGAAGGACAACCCAGATGCATTAATCCGACACCAGCAAAATGGCTTTCCGTCTGTAGACATGTTGCGAGGCTTAGGGGTTGGGTATGTTATTGCTGATCGTATCAATGATGTTGAAGTGGAGGGTGTATTTTTGGACAAGGAAGCTGAACGAGAACTGAGAGGGCCAATTCGGTTGAAGTTTGTTCTACCTTCTGAAGTAATAGTTGATAAGGTGTTCGCGTTGGGACAGATTGAGGTTTCAAATCCTGCACTTAATTTAAAGGTGTCTTTTGGTCAATGGACCGGGTCATTCATGAAGAGTGACAGTGGGTATTTTGTAACTGATGGGTTAATGCCTATGTCAAAAACAAATCAGATAACTGTTTCTGTTCCTGAAGGAATGACCGTAAATCTAAAGGCGCTCACTGTGATGTCAGATGATAAGCAGTACCCTATTCCTTTGATGAACTTGGATGAGTCGTCTGACGGGACCCTTTTGACAGGTCCCTATGCTTGGCTTGATGCTTGGCATCACGTAAAAATCTATCGCTTGCGTGAAATGCCACAAAGGGCTGAGCTACGATTTGATAAGTATGCAGGTCAAGATACCGCCGCATCTGGGCTGGCTCGTATATTGGACTATCGTCGGGACTATATGAAAATAGGATATGCCTCCCCATCTTCTGCCACCCTAGTTATATACGATGCAAATTATCCTGGGTGGTCTGCAAATGTTAACGGTGTTCCTGTACAGGTGACTACAATTGATGGATTTTTGCGTGGAATTGAAGTCCCTGCTGGTAGTGGTGTTGTGGACCTGCAGTTTGACTCGCCATTTTTTCGCTATGGCAGTGTCATATCTATTGTGGCCTGCTTTTGTTGGTTGACCGGTCTATTAGCCATCTTACGTAGGAAATTTTCTACTGAAAGGCAAAATGTACTTTGAGGGTGGTTATGATTGCTCCATTTGCGATGAGCCCCAAAGGGACAACGTCTGCGCGGGTTATTCCAATGGCAAGATCCATGGCTGACGCTGGAAATGAAGTATTGGTGTTGATACCGCCGTACGATAATCATTCCGAGTCTTCAAAAAAAATTGTGGGAATTCCGGAAAATGGGCTCGCTATCCAATGGCTGAATATCCCACGGTTTAGTAACCTGCCAATTATAGGGCCATTAATTCTGTTTTTTGTATTAGCACTGGCTGGCAGACGACAGGCATTGTTGTTCAATCCTGACGTGATTCATATTTTTAAGCCCAAAGCTGTTTCGGGAATGATTCACCATCTACTTTGGTTTTTGGGGTGCGATAGCGCAATAGTTTTGGACTGTGACGATTGGGAAGGGAGCCGTGGATGGTCTGAATTAGAGCGTTACCCATTACCACTCAAGTGGGTGTTTGATTTCCAGGAGCGTGTTTTAATTAAGAATAATCATGCAGTAACCACTGCTAGTGCGTTTTTACTAGAACGAGTAAAAAATATATGTGGGAACCATCCTATCGTACATATTCCGAACTTTATCGATTCAGTCCGGCATAATTGCTGGGACAGAGAATCGCTCAGACGGCAAGGTAGAGAGGCCCTTGGCATTGGCCCAAACCGGTCTATCGGATTGATCTACACCCGGTTTTTTGAATATTCTATTGATGGATATGCGGAGTGTATATGCTCCTTTTTATCCACTGATCCTGATGCATTAGTACTAGTGGTAGGGAAAGGGAAATTTGGACAAGAAAAAAGTCTAGCGGCGGTACTTAAAGACAAGGGGTATCTTGATAGAGTGAGTATGCTGGGTTGGATTGACCATAATTCTGTGCCGGCAGTGTTAGCTGCCTCCGATGTGGCAATGTTTCCATCTACTGACAATATTGCAAACAAGTCCAAATGTCCTGCAAGGCTAGTAGATTTGTTAATGATTAGTACTCCTATTGCCGCGCACGATGTGGGCGAGGCTAAGACCTATATAACGTCTGGTCGTAACGGCCGATTGTTAGCATCCGGGGGTGGTGATGCGGTTGGTCGAGCTGCTGCGACACTGCTGGCGTCGGATGTTCAAAAAGCTACTCAAGAATTTCGGGAGTCACGGGTTCGAGGAGATTTATCACCTGGTCACATAGCCGATCAATTGTCAGATCTATATGAATTGGCTATAGCCGAAAAACAAGGTTAATCGTCTTCAGGTATCAAGGTGGGTGTCTTTGTTGGTTTTGTGGTTGGCGCGGGAGTGGCGCCTGAGTTAAGGGTGGAAGCAGTCAGAGTGGTTCTGATAGAAGCGGGCGTTACTTTGACGATCCTTAATTTGTCCTTGGCTTCGTCTCGAAGATTGATTATTGGGGTTAAATCAAATTCACCAACCCCTTTATTTGACAGGTCTACAGTGGCTGTGATGTCTCTTGGGCCCAATTGTTGGAGGGTGTCAGCTGGTCCACTCAATACCACCTGCACACTAGTCAAATCAAATTTTGGAGTTAAACCCGGATTCGGTTTTGTGAATTCAACTGCAACAATGTAGCCTGCACTGATAGGTATTGCAGCTATATCGACTACTACCCGAACCTCATTGAGGCCGCGCAATAACTGGACGTCGCTTGGAACAATTAAGGGAATGTCTACAGCAACGTCTGCATCGAAATCAGAAATAGTTATCGGTTGTGTAAGCAGATGGTCTACAAGCTCTACGTCTTCTGGTGCTCCCAGTATGTCTACACTTGAGGGTACCACGGAAAACCTGTCTGCAATGAATCCTGACGCCGGAGCACCAGTTACCTGGGCGCGAACAGGAACTGTTCGTCTTAATTGTTGCGCTACAACCGGAACACTAATATCTACTAGCCTGGACTCGATCACGACACCGGCTATTTCAACCCCATTTGCATCTACCGGAACAGCCGATACTTGCCTCGATATTGAATCTGTGGATCCGAACACCTCAAGTTCAGCCTGCATGGCGGCCACCTGATTTACGGCCGAAGCTGGCCCTGTGACCACGATGCTGTCTGGCGCAAAGGCAATTCGATCTTCTACTAATCGGAATCCAGCACCGACTTCTCCTGTGAGAATCAATCGCACTTGGATCGGAACTTGAATTGTGCGGTCAATTTGTACCGTGGTTTGTGGAGGAGTAACCCCCAATATTTCGATGGTGTTGTCCGGTGTTTCTACTTCTATAGGAACTTGAAAAAGACCTTCTGAGTATTCCGACAGATCTATCCGTGCAACAAAACTTCTTTGTGTTAAGAGATCTATGTTTGTCCGCGGGCCCTTCACGGCGACTCTAACTGGCGGAATAGAATCTGCTACGACTAGCCCTGAACCAAGTCCGGTGATATCAACTGGTATATTGCCTTGTACTATGGCTTGTGCTGATGGGTTTTCGTCCAGGGTTATTGCCGACCAGATAACGACAGCCAAAATGAATGCTAATGTGAGACGAACGTTCATAAGCAGCGACAATGTTCTTTGCATTTGCCTAAACACTTTGTGTCGTTGTCCGGATCTAGTGCGGTTTAACATCTAACGTCTGTTCATCCATGTAGGCATGCGAACTGGAAGTGATCTGGTCCCATCTATACGGGGTCGAAATATTGCGTGGAGCCGTCTGCGCAGTTGTTCCTCTGTTAGATGGCGTGCAAGTTTTCCATTGGCGGACAACGAAATCGCACCAGTTTCCTCCGATATAGCTATAGCTATAGCGTCGGTTTGCTCAGTGATCCCAACTGCAGCTCGGTGGCGGGAGCCCAGATGTTGATCACGAGCTGCCTCTTCGCTCATAGGTAACATGCACCCGGCGGCGATCACATCATCACCGCGTACTAATACGGCTAAATCATGTAATTCCGAGTTTGGATAAAACACCGAAAGGAGAAGTTCGGGGCTTATCTTTGCGTTTAAGCGTGTTCCTGTTCCAGCTATGTCTTCAAGGCCTGCCTCTCTTTCTATCACGAGCAAGCCTCCCCATGATCTTCTTGACAATATTCCAGCTGTCGTAGTTGTGGCCTCGATCATCTTTTCTGTTGATGTTGGATCCAAGGATGCAAATGGGTGTGCGATATAACCTCCCGTTCTACCTAATCGCTCAAGCAGTCTACGTAATTCCGGGGCAAAGATTACTGCGACAACTAACACCATTCCTGGAGCCGCGTTTTCAAGCATCCAATTAATCAGAGTTAATTGGAAAACCTTGCCTACCAAAAGTAATAATGCAAAAAATGCCAAAGTGCCCCGCAGCAGTATGTCGGCTTGTGTGTTCTGAGTCAGTGACAAAACTGCGTATATAACTAATGCGATTACTACGATCTGAATTAAGGCCAATATGTCGAATTGACTTAGGAGGTATTCGTACTGCTCACGCACTTGTGATTTGGCCTCTCTCTTGGTCTAGACTCAGGGCAAGCCTCCTCAGCGTAGCGTTTCAGCGATATGTTTGAAAGTGTCGGCTCCATTAATTGTGTGAACTAAGAGAGATTTTTGGACGTGGAGTCGGTTTTCAGCTTGCTCAAATACTGCTGAATTGGGACCATCGATGACTTCGTCTGTAACTTCTTGGCCTCTGTGCGCTGGCAAGCAGTGCATGAATATTGCATTATTTTCTGCGCGGCTCATTAATTCCTTGTTGACCTGGTACTTAGTGAACGCCTTGATACGACTTTTTGCATCTTTTTCCAGACCCATACTTATCCATGAATCGGTGTAGACCACGTTCGCTCCGGTAACAGCCTCGAATGGGTCCCTCATGATCTCGATATTTGCCTGAGGGTAAGCCTTCAAAGAATGCTCAATCACGGATCTCGATGGTTCGTACCCTTTTGGACACGACAATCGTATGGGTATTCCTAACATAGAACAGCCTGCTATCAGCGAATTTGCCACGTTGTAACCGTCGCCGACATAGGCTACCGTTATATCCCTAAAGTCGCCGTATGTTTCCATTATTGTGAATAAGTCGGCCAGTATCTGGCACGGGTGCGAACGATCGCTTAAGCCGTTGATGACAGGAATTGAACTGCTTGATGCTAACTTTTCCAAAGTGTTATGTTCGAAAACTCGGGCCATCACGATATCTACCCATCTAGCCAAATTTCTGCCAATATCTGATATAGACTCCCGAACTCCCAACTGAAGGTGTTCCTGAGCTAAATCGATTGAGTGGCCCCCCAGTTGTAGCATGCCTACTTCGAAGGTAGTCCTAGTTCTTAAAGACGGTTTTTCAAATATCATTGCAAGAGACTTGTTCTTCAGTACTGAATGATCAATATTTTGCTTATGCGCAACTTTTAGTATCGCGGCTCCCTCTAAGATAGATCTTAAACCGTCAGTAGTTAGATCTGATATTGCTAGTAAGTCGCGTCCTGTCATTGAGATGGATGGTATTTTCAATATGATCCTCTCTGTGTCAGAAGTATTTGAACCGATCGAAATCTTATAGCTCGTACAGTTTACTAGTTGGAACCCTTGACGCTAGTAGGCTTTTGCCAGTGTTACGCCGGTGTAATAACGTTTTAAAATTGATTCAGCACTAAATCCCTGTGCGCCTAGGCTATTTGCGCTTCGTAGTGGCATTCCGACCCCATGTCCGATTAATTTGTGTCCTGCGCTAACATTATCCTCCACTCCTAAAGCCCAATCTCTCCCAATGCCACCCCAGGCCTGTTTCCAGTTGATGGTTCTTCCATTTGCCTGACTGAAATAAACAGCTTCTATGACGGATCCCTGATAAGTGACTACTTGCCCCCTTGTGGCTTCGATAGCCTTCCGGAGACGTGGCCCCTCAAGTTCGCGTCTGAAACCTGCATAGAACTGATGTCTAGTGAAATAACTTGGTGTGTGCGTGGTTGAGGAGGCGATATCGAAAGGCTCGAGGTTTTTAGCACGCAGCCGAGACCTTACTTTAAGCGCGTATGAGCGAAACGCAATTACGGACGCGGTCAATGAGTTCCACGGTGCACTTTCTCCTTGCTCGATCAATCCGGCTAAATAGTCATTCATAGGTAATACATTTATGAGCCAAGCACTCTCTAATTCCGGGGAATACCGGAATTCGAATTTACCCCTATACATATACCCGGGTTGTATTTCATATACGTACATTAATGAACCAGGCTCCCCTTCAAAAACAAGGGGTTCCTCGAACATCAGTTGTTTGTTGTTCGGTAACCTAAGCAAAGTTTTATTTCTGCTACGCTCAACGGAAATCTTTGTGTCAGCGGCTAAATGGGCGATAACTAATCCACCGAGTGTACGTACTTGATAACGGCTATTTGATGAGATCGTAGCTCTCATATCGTCAGTATTCGCTTCACCTAATTCCATTATGGCAACCCGTATTTCCGGTGTTGTATCTCCTACTTGCACCGAATTCTTGCCTGAAGTTGAACCGATGGTAGAGAACCAGTTACCCGAGTTGACTGGGTCCCAAACCAATTCGTAGCTACCAGCGGTGGTAGGGGCTGGGATGTCGACTGTTACAAGGATAGTGTCGTTGGGCTTTACGTCTTTGGAGAGTGGTATTCGGTGATTGAAATATGTTGGCTGAGGGCCTATGTCCAGCAAGTTCCAATGATATGACAAAAACGTAGAATTCGGACCTGTATGCTCCCAGGTGACTGTGCCTTCATTTGTGAGTTGCACGTCTATTTTGTATCTTCCTCCTGGTTGCACTTCTGAGGTGATCGGAGTACTTACAGTGGATGCGTGCCATGGACTATTCAAGCTGAGAAGTCGAGACTTACCTAAAGCCAGCGGGGTAACCTGAGTCCCGTCATACATCATTCCGCCGCGCTGGAAATATTGAACAGTTCTGTCTGAACTTGAGAGCTCTTCGCTTATTGGATAGCCCCATAACGATGTTCCACCAACGGACTCGAATAGATTAAGGAACCCGAACCGTACTGAATGGCCAGTTTCCGGGAAGTACCGCACATTTTTTTCCGATCTAAATGGAGATATTTTTTCGTGTTTTTCCGAGCTTTGGTCCTGTGCGCCGATGAGTCCCGGCTGTACGACATAGTTTGTGCCTTGGAATTCGGGCCAGTAATCGAGTCGGAAATTTGTGTAGTAACGTTGAAATGTTCCTTCTGCGCCGTTACTTGAAAGTACAGGGCTTATAGGCACACCTAATATGTTCTCACCACCGTGTTTCAATGCGAACGAGTCAAAAGCTTGTTCTGCTTGTGATTTGCTAACGGATGACTCCGTAGCAGCTGATGCTGTTGAGAGATACCACGCGGCCAAAAGAATACTGCATAGCACAGCCACACAGACCCTAAACCCTAGGGGAATAACCATATTTAAGTACGTTGGACCCATCGTCGGCCGACAGTAGAAGGATTGTCCTTAGTCAGCCAGTAGACCTCCCAGTCATGAATTTTTGTATCAGTACCCGTCTCTAGCAAGATTTCCGAGTCTTGCATTATATCTCTAGCGGGCTCTAATAGAAGCTTTATTGTTTTCCGTTTTTTGTTGCGTCTGTACGAACTATGAGTGGTGAGGAAGTTACGAGCTACGGCGTTAAGGCTATCAGGCTATCATAAGTTTAGCTTTCGGCGATGTATTCACCGCATAAGTGACCAGGCATTAAAATGTAAGATCGAATTAAAGGGCTGATAGACGGATTATGGACTTAGCAATCGAGATACTTCTTCTAGTGCCTCCGGCTGTGTATCTGGGTTTTGCGATCGCTGTCGCTACGGCATTTTTGTTTCATGTGTTTGTGGGGCATCGCAATAGAACCGGGATGTACTATTTGCCATTTAGTATTTTTGGCTTTTTGGGTGGGGCTACGTTCGCATCCAGATTCGGGTTGAATTGGTTTGTATATGGTGATTTAGCGCTACTCGCGGGACTTACTGGCGCGATATTGGCGCTCATAATGGCCCATATGTTGGATTCTTAAAATTGATTAGTAAGGTAGGTGCTTAGCATGTGGGTATCATGCATTTCGGTGCAAATATGTCAGTGACATCAGATAACGTAAGAAATTTGTTTTTGGAATATTTCCAGGAACGTGATCATCTGCTATTGCCAAGCTCTTCTCTTATTCCGGTTGATGATCCTAGTGTTTTGTTTACTTCCGCAGGAATGCAACAATTTAAGGCCTATTATTCTGGTGACAAGCAAGCCCCTCATCCACGTATAACTACTTCACAAAAGTGCTTTCGCACTAGCGATATAGATGAGGTTGGGGATTCTAGCCACCTGACGTTTTTTGAAATGCTTGGCAACTTTTCGTTCGGTGATTACTTCAAACGAGAGAGTATCGAATGGGCTTGGGAATTACTCACAGAGCGTGTAGGGATAGAGGCGGATTTGTTGTGGGTTACTGTGTTTGAGGGAGATGGGGTTTTGCCGCGTGATGAAGAATCGGCGTCTCACTGGCGCAATGTTGGTGTGCCGGATGAACGAATTATTTTCAGGCCGAAGGCGGAAAATTTCTGGGGCCCAACAGGGGATAGGGGTCCTTGTGGCCCTGACACTGAGATCCACTATAGATTGTGTCCACCAGAGCAAGGTCATCAGGAAACTGGTCCAGCTGGCGATCCTGGACGGTATCTTGAATTATGGAACTTGGTATTCAATGAGTTCTACCAGGATCATGATGGCTCTTTACGGCCTCTTGAAGTTTCTGGAGTAGACACTGGTGCGGGATTTGAAAGATGGGTAGTACTCATGCAAGGTAAAAATTCCGTGTACGATACCGATCTCTATACTGGGATTGTGGGGGCTACTGTTAGCGCACTAGGACTGACGTCACAATCGGACGAGGAAAGGGCTCTTAGAATTATTTCTGAGCATATTCGTGCGGGGGTGTTCCTTGTCGCTGATGGTGTGATGCCTGGTAATGAGGGCAGGGGATATGTGTTGAGGCGCCAACTTAGGAGGTTAATAGGGCAGGCAAGATTGATAGGCAACAAGGATCCCTTTGTTGCTACAGTGGCCGATGCAGCGATAGAAACGATGAGTTCTGCGTATCCTGAGGTCGAGGCTCGCAGGGATCATATACTGAGTGTTTTTACTGATGAGGAGGAGAGGTTTCAGTTGACCTTGGATCGCGGTATGACTGCATTGGATTCCGAACTAAACAATCATACTGAGGGAGAGATTCCTGGACATCTAGCGTTTATGTTTCATGATACATACGGCGTTCCGATAGATCTTGTGAAAGATATTGCTGGCAGTCGGGGTATTCCGGTTGACTCTGAGGGGTTTTTGCTAGCTATGAATGACCAGAGAGAGCGGAGCAGAGAGCAATCTAATGTCATACTTGACACTATGCCAAAGGGGCTCCCTGCTACTGAATTTGTCGGATATCAAGTTGAGGAAAAAGAGTCCTGCAAAATAGTGGCGATTTTTCAAGATGGTGATTTGGTGTCGAGTGCCGAATTAGGTGACGAGGTTTCTATAGTGCTCGACAGTACGCCATTTTACGCTGAATCGGGTGGCCAGGTAGGAGATACAGGGTGCATTATTGCCAATGAATTCCGATTTATTGTGCAAGATGCCAAAAAGAATGGTGAAGGAACATATTTCCATATCGGAAGGATAAACCGTGGATCCGTTGAAGTTGGAGAGGTAGTGTCGGCACATATAGACGGTTTGCGACGCACCCGGATACGTAGAAACCATACCGCTACCCATCTTCTGCATTCTGCCCTTCGAATAAATTGTGGTGAGCACATTAGACAGGCTGGGTCTTTTGTAGGGGATGAGTATCTACGCTTTGATTTTACTCAACCTGAAGGTTTGACCACCGATATGCTCACTTTAATCGAGAATGATGTAAATAACAGTATTTTGCAATCTAAACGTGTTGAGACTGAAATTACGGAAGTTCAGGTGGCCATTGAAGCTGGTGCTATGGCACTTTTCGGCGAAAAGTACGGCGACAGTGTTCGTATGGTAAGGATAGATGACACCTCGCTTGAGTTGTGCGGAGGTACTCATGTTGATCGTACTTCTGAGATCGGATCATTTATTGTGACCAAGGAAGAAAATATTGGATCTGGTGTTCGAAGGATAGAGGCTGTGACTGGTCATTCTGCGGTGGATGTGGCCAGATGTGCTCTTGATGTTGTTCGAGATGTGGCAGGTAGGCTTGAAACTGCTACCGATGAAGTTTTGCAGAGATTGGACAAAGTGACTAAGGATAATGCTGACAATCGGAGATTAATCGGGGAGCTTCGGCGCCAAGTGGCCGAGCAGCAATTAGCCGTAGTTGCCTCTCATGCAGATAATGTTGACGGGATTACGAAAGTTGTCACATCTGTCGACGTCCAAGATGCCGAGACTTTACGCAATATTTGTGAAAACATGGACGGTGTACTTTCGGATCCTTGGGTGTTTTTTCTTGGGGCCGTCGTCAATAATCGACCATTGTTTTTTTCAGGTGCTTCACCGAAGGCAGTGAGTATGGGGATCAATGCTAGTCTTTTGGTGAAGGCTGCATGCCTTGTAGCTGGAGGAGGAGGGGGTGGTAGCGCGGAGATGGCAAATGGGGGAGGGAAGCATCCCAAGCAAATCGAGGCGGCTCTTCGTGCTGTGAATGATGTGATCAATGAGCAAGTGGGATAAAAGGTTCCCTTTAAGCAGAATTGCGTGCCTTAATAAGATGAAAACTATCCAACTTCGTGGGTTGGGCTATGGTTTGGCTGGCGATATTACATGATGGTCATTGAAGTTCCCATTGATGCTGATGCTGACTACGTGTTGAGTCTGCTTAGACACAGCAACGAGTCATCGGTCTTGCTGATTGTAGGCTCCTACGGGTCGGCAATGACGTCTAGGGTTGAGCTGAATAGGCTTAGGTGGGAAATTCAGGAGAGGCCGAGAACAATAACCATTCATTCATATGATTCTACTGTTACGGCGATGGCGAGGGACTGTGGCTTCGATGTGGTTGGCGGCAGGTCGCCATTAGATAGGTTAGTTGCATATTTGGCTACACCATTTTTGCACAGTTACAAACTGATGGTGCCTCAAACGAGAAGTGTGCTGAATAGTCGTGGCTTGTTGCTAAGTGTAATAAAGGGTCCATTAGTGCTAGGTGTCGCAGTCGCCCTAATAATCGGACTCTATATTTCTATACTTTACCCCAGTGCGGAGATTTCAATAATGGCAAATGGGCAGGAGAAAAGCTCAGGTTTTCGGGTGATTGCAGACCCTTCCACAGAGATTATTGGCCCCCAAAGAGAGGTTATCCCGGCGCGTGTTATTGAAGTTACTCAGAGGGGCAGTCGCACTTCGGTGGCAACGGGGGAAAGAGTTGAACCTCTGACCAGGGCAACAGGGCGCGTGACATTGATAAATCCGACCGCGGCTAAGGTGTTCGTTCCGAGAGGTACTGTGCTATCCAGTAAATCTGGGGTGCAGTTCGAGACGTCATCAGATGTGCTTGTTCCAGAGTCAAATACTGACCAATCCAACCTGGTTGTCGACGGGGAAGTCGTTGTAGCAATCGCCGCCCAGGCAAAAGGCAACGTTGGAAACTTGTCTGTGGGTGAGATTGATAAAGTGCTTGGGCCGTTGCGATTTACTTTGTCCGTAAGACAAGAACAAGATCTTCGAGGTGGAAGCCAATCTACCAGGCGCTACGTATCGGAACAGGATACGAAATCGTTGTCGGCAACTTTAATGAATGAATTACTTGCTTTGGCTCGCAGTGATTTAGAATCCAAAATTTCTGACACAGAAATGATGCGATTTTGGCCTGATCGCATCCAGGATCCTATTTTGACCCAGGAGAAATTTGACGAAATTGGTACCGGAAGGCATTTGCATACTAGTGTGACTCAAGAAGTGATTTTGAGAGCTACTGTTATATCCATGCATGACATCGTTGAAGCGGCGATGATTAATTTGACTGACGCTGGCAGACTATCCCTGCTCTCGAATGAAATCGGATTAACTAATATAGAGCTCGGCAGTGTTATGGGAGGGCGGGTGGCTGTGCGTTTTCGTGCTTCTGGACTCGTTGGGCCAGGAATCAATGAGTCGCAAATAGCTGAATCTTTACGAGAACTATCGATTGATGAGGCCACATCCATGCTTAATCAAATTGATGGCATCGAAATAGTCGGCTTTAATTATTGGCCTAGATTTAGCAGTAACTTGCCTCGATGGGCGTCGCGAATTACTGTGATCGTTAACAACGATGTTGCAGGATAAGTGCGTTGTGAGTGTAATACTGTCATTGGATATTGGTGAGCGACGAATAGGCGTTGCAAGATGCGATCCATTAGGCATATTGGTTACACCCCTTGAAATAATGGTTAGGAATCATAAAGAGGCTGATTTAGGATCTATGTTGGATCTAATTGAGCGTGAAGACCCAAGTTTGATAGTGATTGGGCTGCCTTTAACCTTAACTGGTGAAGAAGGGCATCAAGCCTTAAAGGTTCGGGATGACGTTCGATTTTTGTTGAGTGGATGTAAAACGAAAATTGTGTTTTGGGATGAACGATTTACGACGGCTGAGGCTGAACGAAGATTTGGCACTTATCGAGATAACGATTCAATAGCTGCTGCGATACTTTTAGAGGATTATTTAGCATCTAGGGGTGATATCTGAAAACTGATTTGATAATCAATATTGTCCTAGTGGGATTTATGTCGATAGCTGCGTTTGTGTTTTTATCTTACTCTGCCCTTAGTCATATCTCGGTCCCTCCGCAGGATGTGGCATATGAGACACAAGTGTTTAGGGTTCGTTCTGGTGCTTCAGCATCTGAGATCGCATCCGATTTACGTAAGGCAGGACTTATACGCAATGAAATGATATTCAGGCTGGCGGTGGCTCGTAGAGATGTGCAGGACAAATTGCAGCCGGGTGATTATTTGCTCAGGGCTGATATGTCGCTCAGTAAGATTGTGGATGAACTTCAAAGGGGGCGGGTTGAAGAGTTGACAGTCACTGTGATTGAGGGCTGGCGCGCTGAGGAAATTGCGAATGCCCTTTCTGCGACCGGGCTGATATCGGCCGACGAATTTATGGCAGCGATCAAGGACGAGTCGCTTTGGCTCAAGTATGATTTCCTCCCTGAGGAAGGGTCAACACGTGGAGCCGAGGGATTTCTTTTTCCTGATACCTACAGAATAGGGATGCAAACTACGGCAACAGAGTTCGTTGAGAAAATGCTGGATAGGTTTGGCGAGATCTATACGCAACCAATGCGTTTGGCTGCTCGATCTCAGGAGCTTACTAATAAGGAAGTCGTCATCCTTGCGTCAATAGTGGAACGAGAAGCCCAATTGGATGATGAGCGTCCCCGAGTGGCAGCTGTATTTTTAAATCGGCTTAAGAAGGGAATGAAACTTGAAGCTGACCCTACAGTCCAATACGCTGTTTCCGGAGAATCTAACGATGTATGGTGGAAGACAGGTTTGACGATGACTGACTTGGGTGTTGATTCTCCGTACAACACATATAAGTTTGCTGGGTTGCCCCCGGCACCTATTGCAAATCCCGGGGTTAGGTCGATAATTGCAGTGGTTCAGCCTGCTGTTACCGAGGATCTGTTTTTTGTCGCTCGTGGGGATGGCAGTCATGCTTTTTCGAAGACGCTAGAAGAACACCAAAGGAATGTTGACAGGTATGTTAAATAAGAAGATACATCGTAGATTAGACATGCTGCGCGGACACATGACTGAATTACATATAGAATGTGTCTTAGTAACAACGGCAGCTAACCGAAGATACTTGAGTGGGTTCACTGGCTCTGCTGGAGCATTGTTGATAACCGCAGATAGACAAATGTTTATTACTGATGGTCGCTACAAAAGTCAGGGTTCTATTGAGGCCGTGGGCTTCGAGTTGATTATTCACTCCGGTCCGATACTTAGAGAGATAGTGGACACAATAGATCACATAGGGGTTGATCGTATTGGTGTCGATCCCGATCACATTAACGTCACTCAATATCGATTTCTTAAATCGAGCCTAAACAAAAAGGTGACTCTGGTAGACACGTGTTCGTTGGTCGAAAATATGCGCCTAACAAAAGATGAGCATGAATTGGAGGCAATGAGGTCTGCAATAGAAATAGCTGACAATGTTATGCAGTTTGCGTTTGATCAAATTAGTCGATCGAGTTTGACGGAAAAAGAACTGGCTTTGGCTATCGATAGGGAGTTTAGATTGCATAGTGACGGACCCGCTTTTCCACTTATTGTTGCTAGTGGATTGAATTCGGCAAAACCGCATCACTTTCCCAGTGATGCTCCTATTGTTGAGGATCGGCCTCTTGTTATAGATATAGGAGCTTCGGTACAAGGTTATTGTTCGGATATTACGAGGACATTCTGCCCCGGTGGATCATCTAAGTTTGATACTGTGTACAGTGTTGTGTTGGAGGCTAATGCTGCTGGTATATCAGCAGTTAAGCATGGTGCTGATTGTCAACAGGTTGATCGTGCTGCGAGGGATATTATTGATGATGCAGGGTATGGTGAATTCTTTGGTCATGGTTTGGGGCATGGTGTCGGGTTGGAGATTCATGAGTCACCGAGACTGTCTATGATGTCGGATGATGTTCTTTTGGAAGGAACAGTTCACTCAATAGAACCTGGCATATACTTGCCTGATTGGGGTGGGGTCAGAATTGAAGATTTAGTGCTGGTTACAAGAAATGGATCAGAAGTACTAACGCA
The DNA here is from genome assembly GCA_913043205.1 of uncultured Chloroflexota bacterium. Taxonomy (GTDB): domain Bacteria; phylum Chloroflexota; class UBA11872; order UBA11872; family VXNJ01; genus CAJWLF01. The sequence goes on from CAJWLF010000001.1 coordinate 136,936, forward strand.
GGCGATAAAATGACAGCCTGTTACACAAACCTTGCTTAAGGGTTTAAGGAGCTAATTTAAGGTGCTATCGGCAAATGAGGTTCGCGCTGGGATGATTCTTGATGTAGATGGCAAAACTGTTGAGGTCCTCACTGCCCAACATCAGAAAATCGGTAGGGGAGGGGCCAAATTGAGTGTAAAGCTCAGAGATGTTGGTAGTGGTGCTTCGACTGATCAAACTTTTTCTGCCACTAAAAGATTTAAAAGGATTCCGACGAATACCCAAAAGGTACAGTATTTATACGATGACGCAGGTGGATACCATTTTATGGATATGGAAAGCTTTGACGAACTTACTCTTGCTAGAGATGTTATTGGCAAAAATAGTGCGTATTTGTCAGATGGATTAATTATTGACCTGGTTAACGCTGGATCTCAATTGTTATCTATAAAATTACCTCCGTCAGTGGAGTTAAAAGTCGTCGAAGCAGAACCTGGCCATCGGGGGGATACGGCTGGGTCTGCGACGAAATCTGTTCGATTAAATACGGGTGTGACAATTCAGGCACCATTATTCGTTGAAGTCGGGGAAATCGTTCGTGTGAGTACAGCTACGGGCGAATATCAAGAACGGGTGTCCGGATGAACACCGAGGTTTCTCTGGAGGACTGGCGCCAATTTCTCGATCAGTACCTAAATGAACTGATAGAAACTGCAGAAAAAGAAGGGTTGTGTGAGGTGGAGGTCAGAGTAGGTAACAAAGCCTTAGCGATCCGTATGGGACAACCTGTAGAAGATGATCTAACACTTCCTGCTGGACACGCTGAATCAACTATTATCGAAGATGAGGCAGCGAGTCTTGTGAGAGTTAAGTCTGGCCACGTAGGGACGTTTTACCGAGCGGCTGACACAAACTCGCCGCCTGCGGCTGAGGTCGGGATAGCCTTGGACAAAGGTGTAACGTTAGGTTTCGTTGAATCCTTAGACGTATGGCATCAAATCACTAGCGAATCTGCTGGGGTATTGAGACAGTTTTTGATTGAGGATGGTCAAATTGTTGAATACGGTCAAGTCATAGCGATAATCGATGCCACCGTCTAATTATTGGATCTGCGCGCATTGATTATTTTCGCTACTGAATTGGGCAGCTTCCGTTCTCTCCAGTCGTCCCAAGTGACTAGAAGTTGGCTAGCGGTAAAGATAGAAGAATATGTTCCTACTACTATTCCAATTAGTAACGCTAACACGAACTCGCGTATCGTGGGCCCGCCCAATATCAGCAGGGCGGTTAATACGAATATAGCGGTAAGCGATGTGTTCAGTGAGCGATCAAGGGTCTGGTTGAGACTGTAGTTTACTACTGCTGAAAAAGGCGCCTTGTTGTAATTCGATCTGTTTTCTCTAATTCTGTCGAATACGACAATAGTGTCATGTACCGAGAATCCTACTACGGTAAGAACTGCAGTTACGAACATGGAATCCACAGATATACCAGCTAGAATCCCTAATAGTGAAAAGCTGCCGAGTAGGATAAGTGTGTCGTGCACTAACGCGACTATTGCTGCAATGCCAAACAGTACCGGATTGTCCACGTTGCGAAAACTCCAAGTTACGTATAGGAGTATGGCTATTGAAGCTACTACAATTGCAAGGATAGCGTTTCTTGTTAATTCGGCTCCCACCACTGGACCGACACTACTGAAGGATAAAAGGGTAGATTCTGGCGACAACTCCACGATTTTTTCAACTAGGGATTCCTTTTCTGCCAATTCCAGCTCAGTGGTTCTTATGAGAAAAGTGGAGTCTGCGCCTGTCTGTATTGAATACTGTTCCAAGTTCGCTTTGGCAAGAATTCTGTCTAGTGTATTGGGTTCACTGTTAGGGATGTGCATTCTCAATAGTGACCCGCTTGTGAAGTCTATTCCAAGAACTAGTCCTCTGGTAGCTAACATTAATATTGATGCTATGACTAGTGTGAAAGACAGATAAAAATATCGTTGCCTATGACTTATGATGTTAAACATCGGATTGAGTAAATTCTGACTTGGGTTTGTATTGGAAACCTAAAATATCGCGGCTGCTTCCCCTGCTCAGATGAACGATCAATAACATTATGGTGCGACTCACGGTTATCGCTGAGAACATACTTAAAAGGACCCCAATTGCAAGAGTCAAAGCGAAACCTTTTACTATCCCGGTCCCGAATTGCCAAAGAACGAAGCAGGTGATTAGGGTCGAAATATTTGAGTCTCGGATTGAGTTCCAGGCCCGCTTGAACCCTAGGTCGACTGATCTTGCGAGGCTTTGACCGTTTCGTATTTCCTCCTTAACTCGTTCAAAAATCAGTATATTGGCGTCTACGGCCATTCCTACAGAAAGAATAAATCCTGCTATGCCTGATAGGGTTATCGTTATTGGGATAATCTTGAACACAGCGAATACAAAAAGTGTGTATGTAACGAGAGCAATGCTAGCGACTAATCCTGGGACCCTGTAATAAAGAACCATGAATATTGCTACTAGTCCGAACCCTACAAATCCGGCCGTAATACTCTTGTCGAGAGACTCTTTCCCAAGTGTTGGTCCGACTGTAACATTTTGTATGACTTTTAGTGGTACTGGAAGAGCCCCGTAGCGGAGCTGGATGGCTACCGCTCGTGCTTCTTCTGCACTGAAAGAACCACTAATTTGTCCTTGGTTGGATATACGCGCTTGGATCGATGCGGTCTGTATAACAGTTCCGTCTACGGCTATGGATAGATATTTCCCTAGATTACTCCCAGTGTAATCAGCAAAACGATTAGCGGCATCAGGTTTAAGTTCAAATGCTACGATAGGATTGCCTACCTGATCAAAAGCTAAGCTGGCATCTTTGAGATCTGCTCCGGACAGTACGTCTTCTAGATCTTCTTGCCATAGTGCCAAGGGCATACCTACTGGAATAGGCGTATTGCCTGAACCTACAATAGATAAGTGGCCCGTTTGGCGAAATAACTTGATTGCGTCATCTGGCCGGTCTATGCCGGGCAATTCCACTATTAGACGATCATCTCCTTCTCGTTGAATTACTGGTTCTGATACCCCTAATGCGTTCACCCGGTTTTCAATAATAGCTAAAGCAGCCTCCATGGATTCTGCATCTACTGTCTTACCTGGAGGCATGTCTGCTTGTAGCACTACATGAAGACCGCCCTGCAGATCTAGGCCCTGTTTGAATTTTAGTTCGCTGAAGTCTCGTGAGCCGGATTCAACAGGGAAGCCGGGTGTGTTTGGTATGGCAATGTACAGAGCCAACATAGCAAGCGCGAATATTAGGGTTAGAGAGGTGAATAGTCTTTGTTTGCGCAGAAGGATAATCCTAGATTTGTAAGCAGTTGACAATACACATATTACTAAGTGTGTTCGATTGTCGATATCATGTCGTTACTAAGACTCTGCCTGCTTTTACCTTAACCTTGGCTGTGGCTACCCGTTGGGTTTCGTCAAAAACGCTATGCCCTGATTCCAGATCGAAATCCCACCCATGCCAGGGGCACTGGATAACTTCCTTGTCTCGGCGGTAAATCAAATTGCCCACTTTGCAGGAAACGGTGTTCCCAGTTAGCGTGCCAGCGGAAAGCCTTGCTCCTTGGTGAGGGCATGTATCTCTAACGGCAAAGAATCCATGATCGTTGCGGGCTATAGCATATGCGCGCCCATTTAACTCCACTCGCCGAATACTATCTACGGGAAACTCTGCAGCGTTCCCTATGTCATGTTCGGTCGAAGTCATAAAAGTCCAGTGCCGTTCTGTGCATGATGTTTTCCCGCAGATCTCCTCTTATCACTGTTGGTATCGATCTGTCAGGGGAGTCAAAATCCCAATGCGGGTAATCGGTAGCGAACATAAGAAAGTCTTCACTACCGATCATTTCTATGATTTGCAGCAAATGCTCAGGGTGTTCTGGCTCTTCCATAGGTTGGGTAGTGGCGCGGAAATGTTGACGAATGTACTCACTTGGATATTTTTTCAGCCATGGTACTTCTTGGCGGAGCCCCCTGTAATTTTTGTCGAGCCTCCACATAAGAGGTGGCAGCCAAGCAAATCCACCTTCCACTAGGGCAACTTTCAAATCTGGTAGTGATTCAAACAGTCCTTCACAGACCATGCTGATTACTTGTGACTCAAAAGCCTGAGCCATTCCTGTGTGATCTTCAATGTAATATGATGGCCAACCTACACCAGTGATGGGAGTTCCTCCGCCTCCAAAATGAATTCCTACTGGGAGACCTACATCAACAGCCGCTTTAAAAATGGGCAAAAATTCCCGGCGTCCATAGGGCGAATGTGATCTGACCAATAATAGTACCTGTATGAATCTAGGATCCTGTGCTGCACGCCTTATCTCATCTGCAGCTGAGTTAGGGTCTTGTATGTTTACGACAATGGAGCTTCGATATCTCGGGTCGGCGTCAAGCCACGTGGCTGCGGTCCATTCGTTTACTGCTCTAGCTAGTGCATTAGACAGGTCTATATTTCGTATCAATGAATGAAAATATAGAGAGTTCAATATTGCGAAATCGATGTTCCAAGTGTCGAGTAGTTGCTTTGAAGCAAATTCCGGGTCGGTTCCTGGTACACCCTTTGGGGGATAGGCATCTCTTCTTGCAGCGTTGGCATACATTTTGGGGTAAATGGATCCCGGAGGGCCTGTGAAGCCGGATTGTTTGACATACTGCTTCCATCTGGAAGACATAAATGGAGTGAGGTCAAATATGCTTGCGGGGTAGTGGTGTATGTCTGCGTCTATCAACATTAAGTGGGACTTGTTAATTCCTTCAGTGCCTATATGTGGTTTTGGTGCTACTGCCATTTGTGAATCCTCTCACTCGTCTACTCAACAGCCATCAGCGCGATTGTTGTGTACTTTACCCTATCTATGACCTCTGCGCTGCACCAGTATAGTTTTGCGTTTCACTGATTTGTTAACGGGGTTATTCGTACTGACGTACTAATGGTGGCAATCTATGAAGTAATTCATAGGCTAGCCGGATGTTGCCTTCAGTAACATGTCCAATACAAAGCCCGAGAGGGATATTTAAGTTGTTATTGTGACAGTGATCAAATATCTGTTTTAGCATAGTTTCAATCATCTTGATGGACCGGTTACCAGTGCTACCGTCTTGCGCAAATATTGAGTCAATCATGTTATCGGGTGGACTTGCTCCTAGGGCGCTTATTACTTTTAGCGTGTGCCTTGACGCGATTGGGGCAACACTAAGGAATACTCTAACCGGTTCAATAGAGTGAGTTTCACACGTGCTACTGTAGGACTCTAATAGGTCGATCATGGTTGCGGTGTCGTAAAAAATCTGGGTTGTGAAATACTTGGCACCGGCACGTATTTTTCTGACCATTCGCATTGGCTCATCATCGTTTCCTGAAGCGCGGCGACTTGCTATCGCTATAGCTCCAGGGAAGAAGTTATATGCTTGTTTATTCAATAGGGACATGTAAGACAGAGCTTGAGTTACTGACATACCTGGCAATCTTGAGTGTCGTGTCGAAGGGCCGACAACAACTATGTTTTGTATGTCTAAATCATTATGGGTTGATTTTAGCCAGTCTTGAGTGTCTTGCGTTGGAGTGTGTGCGAAGGGATGAGTAATTAAGGAATCCAGTTGAAACTGGTCTTTACATTCGTTTTTGACATAACTGGCAAATAGTTTTGCTCCTACCCTTTCTGGTCGGCGGATATCTATCCCTCTTGCTGTCTCGTCGACAATCTCAGGTATATAGACTCCATGGACATCGCCATGAAACCCTTTTAGTGTGCGGGTTAATGCAGAGGCACTAGCCATTAAGGATTCCTCTGAGGTGTGTATTTCTGGAGGGATGAATTCGAATATTGTCACAGTACTGGACCGGTCCAATACCCGCGATTGAAAATCTGTGGGCATTTTATCCTTTACCTGTTCGTTGCGGATCACAATTCATCCTTCAATAATAATTTTCCATCACCATGGATAGGTCATCATGGGAAAGTTCAACGAGCTGTCTTTTGACGCAAAGTTGGCACATGGATGATCTGCAGAGAATAAGCGGTCATGTTATGGGCAGTATATGTTCGTAATCTTCGACTGATCCGCCTTGCATGCAACACTCGATTATTGCAAGGCCGATTGGGTGTAGGTCAGTACTTGCCCGGTAATCAGACAACTCTTGTTTAAAAAAGTTTTCTAGTATTTCTGCTCCCGCATCATAACCTTTGGTGCCCACTTCAGGTTGTGTGTCAACCTGGGTAAACCAGTTCGAAATCTGAGACCCTTCGATTTTCAGTTCTTTCAAAGTGTAACCCAGCAAGGGGCATCGTGATGGTATCAATTGGTCCTCTCTAAAATGGGCGCCGCTTCTTCTAGCCAGATATTCCCGTACAAGCCACTGTGCCATGAAGCCTGTTTTCCAGGCACCGATGTGCTGATTAGGAGATAGTGTAAACCGGGTTCGAGGGGTCGCCAGAATTTGTTCAAGGATTAGATTAGCTTGATCCACACGGCGTCCGGTTGCGAAAGGCCAATAAGAACCTACCCCTTCGCTTTCCATGGTGTCATTTCCACCCAATATGCTTGGATTCGCATGGCCTCTGGGAGCCACCATGCGCCATAGCCAACCTAAGGCAGGTGGCAAATAGTGCAGCATCCCTGCAATTCCATAGGTCGGGGTTTCAGCGGTGCATGCTGGCTGACGTATTCCGAAACTACGCACATCAATCTCTACGGATTCCTTTACGACGTTCGGCACTATGTTTCTTGGCAGTATTACGCGAGGATTAGGGCATTTGATTCCGGGTGCATCCTCAGTTGCTTCCCAGATAAGGCAAGTCGCGTCGGGCACGGCAAAAATATTTAGAAACATTATGGGTACTGGTGGATGGGTGCATAAACTCTCAAGATATGGATCAACTCCGTAGGTGGAAATATGATCCACTCGAACAAACCAGGCATCTTCGGCATCCACTACAGCTAATTTACCAGTGCCAGTTTGGATTCCTGGATGGCATAATGCCATGTCATCGGTCACCGGTTGAAGAGTACAGGCCTGTTCCAGTGAAAGAAACTGCTGTTCTTTGGACACCGTATTCGTACCTACCAACAACCGACCGTCGGCTTCTCGGTGCGCATATTCCAGCATTTCACTCTTACCACTACCACTGGCCCCCTCGTGCATGATTGTTAATACGTTATCGTATGGAGTTATTGCTTGAACGCTTGAACCATGTGCTGTAAGCCACTGTTCTTTCTCCCCGATATTGAGGAGTACAGCATAAATACCTTTCTTTGCACTAGGTCCCGGGTATAGGTTTAAGGCGAATATCTCATGCCCATCTGTTTGTCGATCATGAATAACCACTTGATTCCCTTTGCAGTGAGTATGTCTGAATGGAGGAGCTAAAAACAGAGTGGCGTAGGGACTAAAGTCTTCCGGTATGTCATTTGCCGGGATCATGTATTGTAGGTCTGCTAGGGCTGCGGCAAAAAAAGCGGCATTTGCAGGAGCCACGAGTAATGCATCATAACCAAATTCATTCCCTCCTGCTTTGAAAGCAACGACTACTAATTCGCGATTTTTGAGCCAGGTAAATACGTCTTTGCGTAGCTGATCGAAGCTGAAATCAAAATTTTCTTCGAGGCGGACCTTATCCGTTGGTAATTCGTCCGCTATGAACATGCTGTTGGGATCTCTTCGCCGCATATACGGGTCCTCGAAATTGACCGCTATCCCATTGCGAACTCGTACAACGTTAGCCTCAGTGATATTACCTATTCCTGCGATCTCATATGACACTTCGTATTCAGAATGTCCATCACCACCTAGTGATAATGAAATTAGGTGATCTCTGTCTCTTGCTAAAGACACTTTTGGTGATGCGTTCAGAATATCTCGGACATGTTCTGGCAATCGTAAATTATCGTTGATTGTTGATTTGACTGAGGTCAAATTGACTCTCCAAGTATTTGTGTTGTGGACAATGAAATAGTGTGCGTCTCCATATTTTGACGAGGCAGATTGTGCAATTCTGGCCGTACTGTCATAACACGCCGGATAGGACAAACAGCACGCATAGCAAATCTAAGAATACGCTAATTAATCCTTGCAAAACACCATTATTAAATTTATTGATTAGTTTGGTCAGCTGTTATGGGCGGGATCCGATTCATATCTGATGCTCTTGGATCTGACCAGGATTGAGCAAAATACCTTTGATTTTCTTCAAGGCTTCTATCCAATCTGCCTAGTTGTCCAAATCCCGTTATCCCTAGATAACGTCCGTCTTTGTGTGGTTCGGCATAGTTGTCGAACCAATCTTCCAATACAGTCTTCAGGGATGCTATTTGAGCAACATGTTTTGAATCGTCGATCAAATTGTTGCGCTCATCAGGGTCATTAATCATGTCCCATAGTTCGTTGGGTTCTCCTTCAAGCCTTTGAACATATTTCCAATCTTTAGTACGTACCATTCGAGTGCCACCAAACTCATCAAAAACTACTACTGCTTTGGAAGCATCCAGCTCAGGCCCCACCAATGACTTGGAAAAATCCTTCCCGGGCAAGTTGGCACCAGGTGGAACTGGCAAATCTACATACCCCAGTAGCGTTGGAAACATATCGTAGGAGCTATAAAGACCATCTAAAACTTGTCCGTTGACTATCGTGCCGGGCTGATTGAATATACAGGGCAATCGTACGGAGTATTCGTACATGTTGAACGGATACGTTCCATTACCCTTGCCCCATATACCGTGATGACCAAAATTGAATCCGTTGTCTGACGTGAAGATGATTAAAGTCTCGTCTCTGATTCCGAGTTCATCTAACCGCTGGATAATTCTTCCGACGTTTGCATCCATTGCTGTTACAGCAGCAAAATAACCCTTCAGCATTTCCTTGCCTCCCTTAAACTCTGTGGGAGATCCTGTCATCCATGGATGTGGTGTTTCTTGAGGGCAAGAGTCAAAATTACAATCGTCATATGAATCGACTATGTCCTGGGGGTGTCCGTACCATGGGCTGTGGGGAGCTGTGTAGTGCACACTGGCGTAAAACCGCTGATCTCGGGCGGAGCAGTCATCTATAAAAGCCAGAGCGTCGTCTGTTATCAGGTCTGTAGCATAACCTTCTGGTTGTTCTAGTACCCCGTCGCGACTCATGGTTGGGTTTACATAACTTCCTCCACCGTATTGACGCATGTAGTACCTTGAGAACCCATGTTCGCCTAGTTCGCGTTCACCTAAATGCCATTTCCCTGACAGACTGCATTCCCAACCATGTGCAGCCAGGGTATCCACGTACGTTACTTCTCCATCGAGTAATGTTTCGGGCATCAGACCAGAACTGTCTTGTCTTATCCAATCATGGACACCGTGCTGTGAATTTATTTTGCCAGTCAGATATGTAGCTCTGCTTGGCGAGCATACAGGTGAAGCACAGAAAAAGTTTTCAATACGCACACCGGTAGATGCTAAGGCATCGATATTTGGAGTGCGAATTTCCGAATTCCCGTAACATCCTGCGGCCCAAATAGCTTGGTCGTCGGTAAGGATAAATATGATGTTCGGTTTGCCCTTTGTCTTCAAATCAATCTCCTGTTTATCTGAGCTTAAATTTCGCGGTATTTCGCATACAAATAATCGTTACACGATACTGTTACTTGGAGACAATATCCTCTCTTCCAGTTGCCGAAGGCCCCACTAATGAGTGGAATACTTTGCTGTCAGGATAATTATTATCTGTTATCCGGTCTAATTGTCCTGCCCCCGTCACCCGAAACGTTTTGCCATCGAACATGGGCTCGGAGTACTGGTTAAACCACTTTACCAGAGACTTTTTCATGGCAATGATCCTATCTCTGTGCTGTACATCATAGGCAAGATTGAACTTTTCCTGACAGTCGTTGTGTAGATCATATAGCTCGTCTGGTCCAGTTTCATACCGATGCACGTATTTCCACCTAAGATCACGGATCATCCTTGTAGGCCCATACTCATCGTAAACGGTTACCGCCTTGCGGATGTCAATGCCATTTGTGGATAGAGCAGGGACAAAACTGTTTCCCGGCAGGTTGTCGGGCGCTGGGTGTTCCAAGTTTAAGTAGTCTAATAGCGTTGGCATAAGGTCATAGTTGCTCACTAGAGTTCGTCTGGTTTGCCCGGACGGTATTGATCCGGGTTGGCTAATAATGAATGGTACTCGAATAGAGGATTCGTACATGTTCTGGGGATACGTTCCATTACCTTTTCCCCAAAAGCCGTGATGGCCAAGGTTAAACCCGTTGTCACTGGTAAAAATCACCAAAGTGTCTTCTCGAATTCCCAATTTATGCAGATGAGCAATGATTCTGCCTACGTCATGATCCATAGCTGTAGTAGCGGCAAAATATCCTTTTACTAGTTCGGCGTCTCCCATGCATGAATCAGTAAGATTGCGAGCCCATGGGTGGGTTTCACCTTGAGGGCAGGATTCAAAATTGCAGCCGTCATATAGTTTCATATACTTTTCCGGGTGCCCTACCCAGGGTAAATGAGGAGCTGTATAGTGAATGCTTGAATAAAATGGTGTTTCTGAGTTGACGCAGTCGGTAATGAACTTAATTGCGTCATCTGTGATTGCGGTTGTGACGTAACCAGGTACTTTGGTAAGTCGTCCATTTTTGACCATGGTCGCGTTGTTGTAAGGCCCTCCACCTTTTTCATGTGTGAACCAATGGCTGAATCCATGTTGTGGGAGTTCACTATTTCCTAAATGCCATTTACCACTGATACCACAACTCCATCCATGTTTGGCTAGGATGTCTGTATAAGTGAGTTGACCTTCTAGATAACTAGTCGCATCGGGCCCTGTATTTCCGTTGCGAATCCAGTCATGCACCCCGGTTTGCGAGGCTATTCGGCCAGTAAGGAAAGTAGCGCGGCTTGGGGAGCATACGGGAGTTGAACAGAAAAAGTTTTCTATCATGACGCCTGTCGATGCCAAATGGTCTATATTTGGAGTGATGGCGTCATCGTTACCGTAACACCCAGTGGCCCATGTGGCTTGATCGTCTGTCATGATGAAAACTATGTTTGTCACAGCGCGTAGAAAGAGAGGCCGATACTATTCAACGTAGGCTTTTGGATCATCTTTGGTGATCTCCTTTTTACGAGCTTCTATTTCAACAATGCGGGGTCCGTCTAGTCGACGTGCAGTTAATTCCGCTGTCGGAGTGTCGACGATTTCGTTAAGTTCTGGGATTCTTCCGATCAAGTCGAGAACATATCCTGCTACCGTTTCATAGCTGCCTTCATCTAGTTGGATGCCTGTTGCCTCAGCTAACTCATCAAGTCGGGTTAAGCCAGAGACCAAATACTGATCAGAGGCTAGTTTATGTATTCGGAGTTGCGGTGATTCGTGTTCATCCGCGATCTCTCCAACTAGTTCTTCCGCTAGATCCTCTATTGTTAGTAAACCCGTGACTGATCCGTGTTCGTCTACGGCAATTACCATTTGTGCCTTATCTTTCTGCATAGTCTGTGGAAGACCGGCTATTCGAGCAGATTCGGGTAGTACTAGGAGTGATCTCAATTTTTCTGCTGGCAGAGGATGTTCGAGTTTTGATTCCTCTATTGAGAGTAAATCTATTGCATGGACGAATCCAACTAGGTCATCTTCCTCACTATCGAACAAAGGTATCCTGGATACATGCCAACTAGTAAACGCCTCTTGCAAATCCTGGACTGTAGAGGAGATAGAGAGGGTGTGCATTTCTAGCCGAGGCACCATGACCTCTTTGACCCGCTTTCGTCCAAATTCCAGTGACTTACCTACCAATCTTTCTGTGCTAGGGTCGATGCTTCCTTCCTCTCGAAGGTCTTCCAAAACTAATGAGATTTCGCTTTCGGAATAGGCTGCGACTACTTCATCGCCAGGCTGTACCCCAAAGATACGTAGCACTGGTTTTGCGAGAAGGGTTGGTAGCCAGAGTAACCAGCCTGTCACAGTAGCGTAAGCCCTGTATGGGACAGCCACTAGCATAGCTACACGTTCAGGCGTTGTTATAGCTGCGTTTTTCGGCACCATTTCTCCTAGTACTACGTGGAGATATGTGATTAACAAGAGTGTTAAGGGGAATGCAACGGCATGACTCGTTTCGGTTGGCAAGGAGGATAATCCAGGTAACTGTGCGATGTACTCAGCCAAGGCGCGCTCTGCTACATAACCGAGCACGAACGAAAATACTGTTATTCCTAACTGGCATCCGGATACAACTAGCCTTAGGTCTCTCATCAACGATGAAGCGACTTTGGCAGAACGTATGCCTTTGTTGGCCATTTCGTCTATCTTACTGCGATTGGCAGCTGCCAAAGATACCTCGGCAGCAATCATGAAGGCATTGCCGGCTAGAAGGGCAATTGTGATAATTAAAACCCAGATATTCATGTTGCTTTTTCAGAAGACGGTATAGGAGGGGTCACCCTAACACTTGTAATCCTCATCTGTTCGAGGCCAACTACATCAAACGTCCATGATTCATATGTCAATCGATCACCCAGTTGAGGAATTCGTTGAAAATGGAGTAGTAGAAATCCCGCTAGGGTTTCATATGGTCCATCTGGAATATGAAAACCTGTCTCGTTTGCAAGATCAGACGCAACTATGAGCCCCGGCACAATTTGAGGGTGTGGATATTCGCTGGTATCGACAGTGGTAGTTTCGTTCGATATGGGCTGATTTGTTTCGCCGATAAGCTCCTCCAATAGATCTTCCAAGGTCAATAATCCAGCGAATACCCCATGTTCGTCAGCGACCAATGCCATTTGGGCACGTCTTCGCTGCATATCGACTAACACTGATTGTAAAGTGGCTCCGGACGGTACCACTAATGGGTCCCGTGTGTGTTGTGCGATGGGTGTGGTTGGCCACATCTTGCGTGGTATTTCAAAGAGGTCTTGCGTGTGTACGACACCGAGGATCTCTTCACTTTCAGTTGATAAGACGGGATATCTCGCAAATCCTGTTGAGAGGGTTTTGTTAACCAAGTCTTGGATAGTATCTGAGTCCATCATAGTCTCAGCTGAGGCCCTCGGAACTAGGACGTCTCTAGTAGATATAGTTGCAAAATTGATCGCCTTCCTAAGCAAATCTAATTCTACGCCGTGAAGGGATCCGGCTGATGCGGACCATCTGACGACACGCTCCAGGTCTGCTAACGAACTGATTCCTACTAGCTCGTCACTTGGTTCCATTCCTGTTAAGCGTAGGGTCCAAGTTGCTGAATTATTCAACACTACGATAATCGGACGAAAAAGGAGGTTGGATATTCTCATCAATGGTGCTAACCATAGTGCTGTTGTTAATGGTCGAGCTATTGCATGATTTTTTGGCACAACCTCTCCAAAAACAATCTGAAACAAAGATAAAACGATAAGGGCTATACCAGCACTTGCAGCTATAACCGTTGGCTCTCCCAACCAATTGGGTATTGCCCGTAATAGCGGCCTGAACCATGGTGCAGCGACGGGCTCGATTAGGAAACCTATAAGCAATGAGCTTACGGATATACCTAGTTGGCCTCCGGACATTTCGAAGTTCAAATCTTTAAGAACTTGAAGGGTGACTCGAGCACGCCTATTGCCTTGCTTTGCAAGGCTTTCAACCTGGTATCTGTTGACGGCAACCAAGGCAAATTCCGCACCTGCATAAACCCCATTTGCGGCGATTAACAGTGCGATTACCAGGATGCCTACAAAGACGTCGATTATCCATTCCTCCTCATAAATTAAAACAACTTCTAACTACTAAATTGTATTTGCGCGAAACAAGTTAAGCTAGTTCTGCCGAATTACCTGAGTCCTTGTATACAATATATCGCAGGGTAGATGTTGCCCTACTGTTAGTTACGTAAGTTGGATTTTAGTCGTGTCTGTTTATGCAGGGACTGGCTTTCCGAAAGAGGAGCAATGATGGGTCGCCCCAATATTTTGTGGTACTGCAGTGACCAACAGCGATTTGATACGATCCAAGGATTGAACAATCCTCATATTCATACGCCTCGGATCAACGAGTTTATGGACAGCGCTGTTACTTTCACACACGCTTTTTGTCAGACTCAAATATGCACCCCGAGCCGTTCCAGTTTTTTAACAAGTCAATACCCCAGTGCGGTCGGTGTTATGGGAAATGGCAATGCATTTTTCCCAGATTCACAAGCGAGTAGACTTATTACACGACGACTTTCAGATTCCGGTTATGACGTCGGCAATGTAGGCAAATTGCATCTCGCTGGGGCAGCTGGAGGACAAGAGCCACGTGTGAACGACGGATATCGCTATTTTGAATACAGCCACTCTAGCAAAGGTCCAGAGCAAGCCCATCATGACTATGTCGATTGGCTGCGTCGTCAGGATGTTGATCCATTTTCATTGATGGAGAAGTCCGATCCTAGTACTTATCGGGCAGGGGCTAATGTTCGTAGTTTTGGTGGGTTATATGAGCCCACTGAAGATCAAGACAACATTCCTCCTCATTTACATCAAACGCATTGGTGCACAGAGATGGCCATAGAATTTTTGAATACTGTACGAAAAGAGGATGAACCATGGTTTTTGACTATTAACCCATTTGATCCTCATGCTGCATTCGATGCGCCCTGGGAGTATTACCGTAGATATAATCCGGATTCATTACCCGGTGCTCATTTTGCTGAGAGTGACTTGGAACACCAGCAGCAGTTGGTAGAGGCGGGCGTTGATTTTCAGTCTAGACCTATGCACCCGGAGCAGCGTGAACATCGTAAAATTCAGGCGTCGTATTATGCGATGATTGAACAAATCGACCACGAATTTGGGCGTTTAATTGACTATTTAGATGCTACAAACCAACGTGAAAATACAATAATAATTTTTATGAGTGATCACGGAGAAGCCTTATGTGATCACGGCCTCATACTTAAGGGGTGCAGGTTTTTTGAAGGTCTGGTGAGGGTGCCTCTGATGATATCGTGGCCTAAGCAGTATCTTAAGGGCGAGATTAGTGACGCTTTGGTTGAACTTATTGACATAACGCCTACGCTCTATGAAGCTTGTGATGAGGAAATACCCTATTGGGTGCAAGGCAAATCGCTTGCGTCAATTTTGAATGGCAATTCTACCGGTGCCGATCATCGAGAGTTTGTACGGACGGAGTTTTTTGGAGCTATCGATCATGCAGACAACACCCATGCGACCATGTATCGCGACCGGCACTGGAAGCTTGTTTCCTACCATGGAAAGGATCTGTTTGAATTGTATGACTTGCAGCAAGACCCTTGGGAACACAATAATTTGGCCGCGAACGATAGCTACGCTTCCAAACTCAATGAACTCATAAGAAAGAGCTTTGATGCACAGGTTTATTCGCATCAAGCGAGTCCACCACGAACGTCACCGTATTAGTTTTTGCTAATCTAATTAATTGGTCAGCTGGACTAGTTCTCCAGTATTTGAAAAACTGAACGGCTCGCCATCTCCTTCCTTTATAGCTGATCCGTTTTCTTCAAGTTCGGTGACAACAGGCGGGCTTGCCCAGAAATGTTCTAGCAACATGGTATTCTTGATTCGTATCATCCGAGGGACACTGCGCCCAGCGATACGACTAGCTGCTGTATAAGCTGCTTCTAAAGTTGTTTCGTCACTAGTTAAGTGGAGCGGTATTTTAGACGCGGCGATTCCCAATGACGTTAACCCATTCATATAAGTTTTTTCGTAGTCTATTGATGCAACTAGGTTAGGTGACACGAAATCTGCGATCCCCACTCCAGTTGCGTTGCCACCCGACTCTTCCGTCAGTCGAAGGGTAGCTAGGTATTGAAAGTCTGGATCCTTCGGGCCATGGCTTAACAGCCTCCAAAAACCTACTATGTTGGTATCCATTCCTGCGCCAGAGATGTTTTTGCCCATCTCGTCTACGACCAAAAGGTGAAGGTGGTTTACTGGGAGGCGTGGAAGTATGTCCTTAGCTTTTATCAGTAATTCTCTATCCGTCTGATGAAATTTAGCGGCCTCAACTACTCTGCAGTGAACCGGTTCGTCATACGCGTTTTCGACTAGAGCAATCCCCATGAGTATTTTGTTTGTATCGATAGCTACCTGTGCTCCTTCAGGCACCATCTCGGCTAATCCCATTTCGTGGATTCTTTCTGCTCCAACTTGTTTGCCTAATCCAACCGACGTCATTTTGCAGAGTCCACTCTCAATGTCTGACCTAAAATCTGTGTGTGGTTTGACCCGGCCTATCACGACGATGTGGTCGGCATGATAAGCGATGGCATCCCCAAAAAAGGTTTGGCCACTTGGTCCGCTTCCCAATTCAATCACTTCCATTGTCGCCCGTACTTCAGCCCTCACCACAGATTGGACAATGTCATATTCGGCTAAGACTGCCTTTTGACCGTCTGCAGTAGCCCCACCGTGACTGCCCATAGCAGGAACTATGAATGGTTTTAGCCCAGCAGACTTTAACTCGCTTACTATTGTCGATACTACCTGTACCAGCGGCGTTATGCCGCGGCTGCCCACACCGACAGCAACACTATCCCCTGTACTGAATTTGGCCGAGTTCAGCCTTGTTCTTATGCCGGCTCGTAACGTGCTCTCTAAATCGTCGATGCGTGTTCGGTCCAACTTTTGTTTCATTGGTACCATAATGGGCCATTCCACAGATATACTCCTCACAGGTGCAGTTGATCGTATTTATTGTTCACAACTGTATTCTTCTACTACAAAAATATTGGCAATTGATCCTTTTGCTTTAGCTTCAACACGGTCTCGTAGAGGACTATGGTTTTGTTTGTGTTGCTTGAATTTGCTAACGTAATCTCCTATCTTGAATCAGCGTGGTGTGGCTTGTTTTCGATAAATAGTTGCACATCCCTTATGGATTCTGCTGCAAACGAACCTGAACATGCCGACAGGTAAAAATCCCACATCCGAATGAATGTGTTGTCAAATCCTATCCGTCTCACATCCTCAATTCGGTTCCAAAATCTGCGTCTCCACTCGTTGAGTGTCAGCACATAGTGTTGGCTTATATCCCGCTCGTTGGAAATACACATGTTGCCTCCTGTTTGATCCAAGCAATCTCGAATTTCGGCAACGGCGGGTAGGACCCCTCCTGGAAAAATATATTTACTTATCCAACCGGAAGCTCTCATCGGTATATGACGATCTTTGTCTTGTATTGCAATTGTCTGAAGTAGCATAGTCCCTTCTGGTACAAGTAGCTGGCTGCATATTTCAAAAAATTGCCCCCAATATTCACGCCCTACTGCTTCAAACATTTCGATCGAAACTATGTGGTCAAAAGTGCCTTTAATGTCTCTGTAATCGGCATACTGTATCGACACCATGTCGCCTAATTTTTCATCTTCGACCCGTTTGGTAGCGAGTGTGTGCTGTTCTTTGGAGATAGTTATACCGGTCACGTGGCATCCGAAGTTTTTCGCTGCGTAAACAGCGAAGCCTCCCCATCCACAACCGATTTCAAGTACTCGGGATCCGGGTTTCAAATCTAACCTTCTACAAATTACGTCGAATTTACGTATTTGAGCATCTGCCAAATTTCCGGATCCGTCGGGGCCAAATATGGCACAGGAGTAGGCGAGAGTTGTGTTATCTAGGAATAGCTGAAAAAATTCATTGCTCAGGTCGTAATGAGCATGGATGTTTTGCTCTGATCCAGAACGACTATTGGATTTCCGAGAATGAGATAAGTTATCAACGATTCGTTTGATGGTCGATAACGGCCCTCCAAGCTTTAGGGCCTTTGCGTTATGCACTGCTGCACCCAGGAATGTTGGTAGATCGTCAGCACTCCATTCCCCTGCCATATAGGATTCTCCTATACCGGTTTCGCCTTCGAACAACAGCCGGCGGTAGACATTGTTACTATTTACCGTAACTAGATGTTGTTGATCGCTTCGAGGGCCGAAACAACGTTCTGTCTTATTCACATCTACTATACGTAACCGACTGTCTTTCCAGCTTCGGAGAGATGCCATCACAACCATCTTCGATATCAGATTTAAGGCCCTCATTATGAATTATGTCTCCATATTTAAGGTGGCGTATAACGTTTGTAATTTGTCTATAGTGTACACAGTAGCTACTGCCCGTCCAGTGCTGTTATTCGCTAGGAATTGTATATAGGGTGCGATATTTCTTTGAAAGGTATTGTATGTACGGTGTTGGATCTATTTGTGATGATAGTTCTTGTTCGGCGAGTTGAAGTGCAGACCACTTAGAACCATGGTTGTGTACGTGCTTTCTCATCCAGGCTAGCAACGAATCGGATCGACCAGCTCGCATTTCAGATGTGATTTCCGGGTAATCGGAGATAGCTTTTTCAAATAGTTGCTGGGATAGAATGGTTCCAAGAGTATACGTTGGGAAGTAGCCGAAATATCCACTCGCCCAGTGGACGTCTTGCAGTACGCCTGATGAGTCTGTGGCTGGGCTCAAGCCCAACAAAGCTTTCATGAGAGACCACCATCGATCAGGGAGGTCATCTACTTCTAATGCTCCCTCGATCAGTTCTTTCTCTATCTGGAAGCGAAGGATAATGTGTAGGCCGTACGTCACCTCGTCGGCGTTAACCCGAATATATCCTGGCTCGACCTTATTAGAAGCCAAATACAGTTCTTTAGGCGTTACATCTGCGAATCGTTCAGGGAAATGAGATTGCAGATGATGGAGCAGGTGTGGAGCGACTATTTCAGACCTACCAAATAGATTCTCCCATAGTCTAGATTGTGACTCTGCAATTGATAAAGACTCACATCCGGATAGAGGCGATCTTGATAACTCCTTTGGGATGCCTTGGTCGTGTATTGCGTGTCCTCCTTCGTGCAATGCTGCAAAAATGACCTCGCTTAAGGTTTCTGGTTTAGTACGTATGGTGATTCGTGCATCGCCTCTACCTATTCGTGTTGAGAACGGGTGCGCGGAACGGTCCAGTCTTCCGCCTGACATGTCATAGCCAATCCATTGAACAAGTGTATCTGCTAAATCCATCTGTTTTGTTGGGCAAAACGTACCTTTCAGTAGGCTGTCATCAATGTCAGCCCCCTTGGTGTGGATCTCCTGCAACAGTTCCACTATTCCGGTGCGCATATGACCAAAAATGCGGTCAGTTATAGATGATGTCAGTCCGGGCTCGTATAGATCTAGCAATGCATCGTAAGGACTTTCGTCATACCCTAGGGCTTCTGCTTGTCTACGCTGAAGACATATTTGTCTTTTTAGGTATGGCTTGAATTGACCGAAATCATCGGCGGCGCGAGCTTTAATCCATGCGTCAAAAGCCTCTGATGCGCAACTAGCAATTTGTGTTACAAGCTCCGAAGGTACTTTCAACGCCCGCCGATAATGACGGTCGGTTATGCGCCATAGTGACGCGTTCTTGCTATTCGGATCTAGACGGCAAGCTTCATGCCGTAAATTTTTCAATAGTGAACCGATTGCTGAGTCTGTTAGTAGTTTGTGGGATATATGTTCGATGGTCGCTAGTTTCTGAGATCGTGCGGTTGCACCATTTGGAGGCATCATTGTCTGTTGGTCCCACGCAAGAAGAGACGCAGTTTCTTTCAAGTCAGATATCAGATTCAATTTATGAAGTAGTTGGTCCCAATTACTGGACATGTTTTTTATTCCGTATTCCTTGGGTTTTGCATTACTTGATATATCGATTCTTGATTGACTCCTAACGGACCGGCTGAATTGCTGGCTGACACTGCTCCTGCTGCGCACGCAAATTCGCATGCATATTCGATATCTTTTCCATTAGTCCAAGCTGCCATAAAGCCTCCTCCAAATGAGTCACCTGCACCGATAGGGTTGATTTCATCTACTTTGAACCCCGGTATGTGGACGGGTCTACTTTTGTTATAACGATCTAGATAGATACCATTTCGCCCTCGTTTTACTATGACGTGGCCCGGGTATTCTGCAAGGAGTTGTTTGCGAGCAGCCGTGTAGGACCTGCCCATAACGAGCTCATACTCGTATTCGCTACCTATCAATACGTCGATAGTGTCATCAAGAACAATAATTTCTTCGAAGTTGAGCATTTCTGGTCCTGCCTGCCCTATGTCCAATACAGTGGTCTGCCCCCCTAGCTTGGCAGTTTTAGCTAATTGTTTTAGTGGTTCAACTATAGGTCTATCCATTACCAGAGATAACCCACTGAAATAGAGAGGTCTGTCTTTGCAAGCTTCGATGAATGTGTCTAACTTCAATCGAGAACCTGGGAAAAAGTAGGATTGTCGGCGTCCGTCTAATCCATTTGCAATTGTATGTGTGGCGGTTTGACTATTGTCTAGGGACAAAGTTGATATTCCTAATTCTTCGAAATACTGTGTTAAGTATGCTCCCATAGAATCTTTACCGATAACCCCAGCTAATGTGCACTCTCCTCGTAAAGTGGCAAAAACGATTGCTGAACTACCGGCAGTTCCTGCTGGTAAGAGCCTGGCAGGTTGGTCATGCCATATGTCGCTAGACGTCGTGAATTCAAAGTCTGGTTCTGGAAAAGCGGCCAAGTTCGAGATGCTTATATCTAGAACTATCGATCCGACGAAGACAGCCCTGCTAGCCATTGGAGTGATAGTTACTCAGCCGCTGGTTGGTTAAGGGATTGGGTGCCAGGATTTTCATGAATCGTCAGATCTGATGCCTGCTTCGGTCATCGGTGCTGGGTCGAGAGCCTCATTTAGTTCATCATCTTGGATGTCGGTTAATCGTCTAGCTACTTCAGGTACACTTTCACCTGTTTTCACCGCCTCCTTAGCAATTTCAGCTGCACGCGCATATCCGATTCGAGGGGCCAGAGCTGTTGCTAACATAGTATTCCTGTCGAGCCAGAATTTAATCATGCGCTCATCTGCCTCTAGGCCACTTACGCAATGTTCTGCAAAGCTTCGGGTGCCATTCCCTAGTATTTCAATCGACTGACATAAATTGAAGCCAATTATCGGCATCATAACGTTGAGTTGAAGCTGGCCTGCTTCTGCAGCGTGCGAAATGGTGACGTCATTCCCTGATATTTGAAGGCAAATCATGTTCATGCATTCAGCTAAAACAGGGTTCACTTTTCCGGGCATTATTGATGAACCGGGTTGTATTGCGGGCAATAGAATTTCTGCGAAGCCTGTTCTTGGCCCTGATCCTAATAGGCGAAAGTCGTTGGCTATTCGCATAAGGTCTGTCGATAACGTTCTGAGCGACCCTGAAAGGTTAGCGAATCGTGACATGCTTTGCATAGAATAAAATAGATTTTCAGAGCGTTTCACCGGTAATGCTCCGGATTCGCGAATAACCTCGATTATACGAGTCTGATATTTGGGTTCTGCGTTCAATCCGGTTCCCACAGCTGTTCCTCCAACGCTGAGTTCGCGGATCGGCATCTCGGCAGCTTGGATGATAGCCTTGTCTCTCCTGATCGCTTCGGCATATGCACCAAATTCTTGTCCAAGTCGTAGAGGGGTGGCATCTTGAAGATGTGTTCTCCCGGTCTTAATTATGTGATCCCATGATTTAGACTTATCCTCAAGTTCTTTTGCTAGTGTGTCTAAACCGTCATACAGTGTGGGCAATAAGCGAAGTGCCCCCAAAGCGATCGCAGTAGGAATGACGTCATTGGTCGACTGAGACATGTTGACATGATCGTTGGGATGCACCGGAGTGTATTCCCCTCTTGTGCCTCCCAGCGATTCATTAGCCATATTTGCCAGCAATTCGTTTGCATTCATGTTGTGGGAAGTACCGGCCCCGGCTTGGAATATATCAACTACGAATTGGTCATGATGCATTCCAGACAGGATTTGATCGGCTGCCGAGATGATTGCATCAGCTACCCTTGGGTCTAGTCGCTGATGCTCTTTATGAGTTACGGCGGCTGCTCTCTTAATTAAGACGGTTCCCCAAACAAAAGCCGAGTGAGGGCGAATTCCACTAATCGGAAAATTATGGATGGCTCTCTGCGTCTGTACCCCGTACAGTGCTTCAGAGGGTACTTGTAATTCTCCTAGAGGGTCTTTTTCTGTTCTATAGCTCATTGTTTGTCCTTGGTGCGTCCTGTTACGTATTTTGATTTCATGTACTTGTACAAGTACCAGTACGGCCTAGCCATTAAGATGTCGTGTATAGACCTGGTCGGGGCGACTGGATTTGAACCAGCGACCTCTTCAACCCCATTGAAGTGCGCTTCCGGACTGCGCCACGCCCCGATTTCACGATTATGTTACCAAAACAACCGACTCAGATTCGTCAGGTGGGTGGCATTTTTAGGACAGTAGATAGTGTTCTGTATCTGCGAAATAATGTCCAAGGTGTTTGTATTGGTTGCATTAAACTCCTGACCTGAGTCCAATTAAGCGTGGCATTCGACTGAACAGATGACCTTTTAGACATAATTGACCTCATGTCCTTTATCGCGGATATTCGACCTCTAACTCCGGACAAGTCCCGTTGTGAGAGAATTGTGTATGGAAGTGATCCTAAGTCAAAGAACAATATTGCTGGCATGTATAGCAACAATAATTCGATGGGATAGTTTTTTGCGATAGTCCAGATCTTGTTCCTACCCAAATGGAAATTTTTGAATGGTGACCCTTCGAATGCTGTTGCTGAATGCTCATGCATGACGACGGCATCTGATATGTAAAGGCATCGCCAGCCTTTTGACTGGGCTCTCCAAGCTAAATCGACGTCTTCCAAATAAGCGAAAAACTGTTCGTCAAATACCCCAATATCTTCAAATAACTTTCGGCGATAAAGTGCTGCCCCGCCGCACGGACCAAACACTTCGGCGTTGGGCCCAATCGTACGACTGCAGGAGTCTCGGTCCCAGGCAATTCCTGCTCGATCTATTTCTATTCCGGTGGAGTTAACTATTTCGGGGCGATGAGCGAACATCATGCGGGAGGCAAACATACCGATATTTGGATGAGTGTTGGCGCTTGTTACTAGTGTTTTTAGCCATAAAGGGTCGGGACATGCATCGTTGTTTAACAAAGCTATCAAGTTTGATTTTGCTGCTACTATGCCAGCGTTTACTGCGGCTGAAAAACCTTTATTTGCCGGCAGGGAAATTAATCGGACTTTGGGAAAGGAGGATTTCAATAACTCCGTGCTTCGATCTGCCGATGCATTATCTACAACAATTACTTCATAGTTAATGCCTTGCTGGCTGGTGACCGATGGCAAATACTTCTCTAGGAGATTGGCCCCATTAAAATTGGCGATGATTATCGAGGCCTCAGTCATTTGTTATCCATTATGCACCCCTTAACCAGACTGGTGAGGTGCAAGTCGTCTTGATCCGGATAATGCGTAGGCATCTAGGTTATGAATTTCATTATCCGGACAGTTTTACTGCTACGACTGAAAACAAGAAGAATAGGATTGAAATCGAAATTGTGAAGTTAAAAAGTAAACGGTCTAAGCCACGCCGGGTACTGTGAAAGGAATCGCTCTGCCCGAATGCCCCACCCATGGAGGCATTTGAGCTTTGAAGTAGTACTCCACCGATCAATGTGACCGCAAGAATTACCTGCATTGACTCTACAAAAGTTTCCAAAAAAGCCTCTCTTTGTAAGTGTATCTCTGATTGTAACGTCAACAATGACCCTAGTGACGAGATTGAAGCCATTTAACTCCGTTAATTAATGCCTTATGCGAACCGAAACCGCCTGCTTTTGTAACGACAGGGATGTTGTCTGGGTCGCTGTTGAGAGTGACTCCACCGGGAATTCCTGGCTCCACGGGTGAAACTATTTTGATAGCTGAGGGCCTAACTGCCTTCATAACCAAATTTGCCGTTTCTCCACCGGTAAGTAACAAGCCTGGATTAGGAGCGTGTTGACATAAGTATTTTGTTGTTGCGACGATCCATTCTTCCAATTCCTGGACTGTGTCAGGTGTAATTAATTTCCTGCTGTGCCCGGGATAAGCTAGCCATAGACCGGTTTTCTCTAATGATTGTAGCGCTGATTCGATAGCTAAATCTGGAGTTCTATAATCTTCTAATGTAGGTGTGAAAGGCGTCAGTCCATATTCAGAAGCGATCGTGGCCACTTGTAGCCGAGTAGTTAATGTAAATGAACCGGCAACTATCACTATATTTTCTGCGGGATGGTAGTGGTTACTTTCTACCTCTTTCGAGTCTCCTAGTTTTGCTAGAGCTGTGGCTAATCCGGCCGATCCTGAGGCTAGTATGTTTTGTCCAGACTGTGATATCGCTAACGCGATGTTAGCCAGATCTGATTCTGTTTCAGCGTCGCAGATCGTGACGCGTGCACCAGTGGCTGACGCCGTTAGAATGGCATTCAATAGAGTTTTAGGATCGGATCGAATGGTTTTGAGTGGAATCAACTCGGCACTTAATGCTGATGTGGACTCGATAAGGCGTACAACATTAGAGTCGGTTACAGGGAATTGAGGGTCTCGACTTGACTCTGTCTGAGTGACAGGAATCCCGTCTACATACAAAATACCACCTTTCATGGTTCTCTCCTGTGCTGGGTAAGCAGGTGCTAAAACGGCATTGTCTGACCCGAGAGTATTCATAATGCTTTCTAGCTCTACGGCTACGTTCCCTCGAAGTGTCGAATCTATTTTTTTATAGAAATACATACATCTAGGCTTCATGGATTCAGCTAATTTACTGCTCAAAATTGCCGCATCCTTTGAAGTCATATGTCTACTGTTACTGCTGACGATTATCGCGTCACACTCCATGGTGGCGTTTGAGAGTCCGTACAGTGTTCGTTTGCCTGATCGAGCGAATTGCAATCCAGCGTCCATCGCTCCTGTAAAATCGTCTGCTAATACACACCATTCAATCATCAGTCTTAAATCCTGTCTGATCTAAATGATCCAATGTGGAGTCCAGGTGGAATTAGGCGGAGGCCACGGGATTCTGCAGCGTACCTATCCCTTCTACCTCCACCTCTACCAGATCTCCATGATGGATCGGCCCGACTCCAGATGGAGTTCCTGTAACGATGATGTCTCCTGGCAAAAGCGTCATTATCGCACTGAGCTCAGATATAAGTTGGTCGACTGGAAAAATCAAGTCTGAAGTAGAAGAAGACTGTTTGACTTCGCCATTTACCCGAGTAGATAACTGGACTTGGGTGGGGTCTAAATTTGTTTGTATACATGGTCCGAGTGGCAAAAAAGTATCAAAACCTTTGCCTCTTACCCATTGCGTTTCCCTTTTTTGCCAATCCCTAGCGCTGATGTCGTTACCACATGTGTACCCGAAAATGTACTTTAACGCCGTATCTACCGATACTTTGCTGCAGCGCTCTCCCATCACTACCGCTAGCTCACATTCATGCTCCACATGGTCTGAAGTCTCTGGCAGAATGATGGTCTCTTTTGGTCCGATAACACTAGTTGGAGGCTTGTAAAAAAACATTGGGAATTCGGGAAGAGCCATTCCCACTTCCTCCGCATGAAGTTTATAGTTCAGTCCGACAGCGATGATCTTGGAAGGTGTTACGGGTGAACAAAGGTCTATATCTTGGATGTTTCCTACAATGGGTCCGACCTCGATGTTCGCATAAGGGTTTCCATGCAAAAGAGCTACTGTGTCATCCTCTTGGTGTAGACCATAGTTTATCTCGTCGGCTCGGTCTTGGAATCTAACTATTTTCATAATCAAAACCTTTTTGCAGTTGACGCCTAGTAATCACCAGGCGTTTAGTAATTCGAGTGCTGATTCAAGGTAATCGTCTGGGCACTCTAAAACGGGGCACAAAGTTGGTTTAGGGGTCTCAGCGATATCACAATCGTCGATCATAAATTTCAGCTTGTCTGGATAATCATGTGATAAGTCATCGGGTCCTTTGACTACTCGGGTCTTAGCCGTGATCTCTGGAAGTAGCTGGCTAAGCACTGGCCAAGCCATTGACCGGGACCAGTTTGCGCTCGCCCCTCGATGGCAGTTCATTGCGATCGAAATCAGGGCATCTTTCTGTTCCGGATTTGGTTCCCTGGCCAGATCTTTCATCACGATCGGTAGTAGTTCATCGAGGTTCCATCCGGTAGCTAAAGGAGTGGAGGATATTGGATGCAAAGAAACCTCTTCGGCAGTGCTTTGGAGGCCACAGTCTTTCTGGTATTCCTGAATTGATGCACCGATTTGATTAAAAGAGAACGGTCCTGACATTACCAATTTGTAGATCAGGGATGGGTATCTGGCTGCTAAACTAATTGCTACACCACATCCGGCCGCAGATGCCATCACACTACATCTAACTACGCTTAGTTTATGCAATGCTTGCCGGATATCGTCTGCATGCCCATGAATGTCTGCCCCATCCGCTCGTTTTTCTGAACTACCGAATCCCCGCAAGTCGAAGGCAAGTGCTCGAAACTCCTCGGGCATTTTAGTTAATACAGGCGACCATATCTGTGATGATTGATGGTTGCCATGAATTAGTACAACTACGTGCAGGCCATCACCGACTTCTTGGTACGAAAGCGATGTCTCCCGTACACTTATATTTGGCATATCAAATACCTCCGTCTTTTAGTACGGATATGGATGGCATATTTCTGTACTGATGCTGGAAATCTAAGCCGTAACCGACCACATATCCTTCGAGTAATTCGAATCCTACATAGTCTAGGTGTACTTCTGTCTTCCTTTGCCTTTGCTTACTAATAAGTGAGCAAAACTTCAGGGAAGCCGGGTTCTGTTTTGATAAGTGATCGACAAGATAGGTGGCTGTTGTCCCCGTATCCACAATGTCCTCAACCAGTACAACATGTCTATCACTGACTGTGCTTTCAAGGTCTCGCAGCATAGTTACCTGTCCGGTGGATTTGTTTCCGTGATAACTGGATATGGCAAGATACGCAATTTCTAATGGGAACTGGAGTTTTCTCATCAAGTCAGCGAGGAACGGGACGGATCCATTCAGAACTCCCACGAGTATTGGGTTTGCATTACTAAGATCTAGAGAAATTTCTTGTGCCAAGCGATCAACTACCGAAGCTATATGGTTCGCCGAGTAAAGTTCGTCCATTTCCGGAAACCCTAATGTCTGTGTTGCTGTTTTCACGCTCGCTCCCTACTTTGTTTTCCGTGATGATGTTGTTTCGGTGGTTGTGGATATCAACCAGTCACGCACTTTGTCAATTTGATCTATTGGGTTGGTTATCCATTTGCCTATGAGTGCCTCAATGTTGACGTGCACGCTCTCTGATTTCCGGGACGTCTTGCGTAAAGCCCGCCTTGTTATGGCTGTGGTTTCGACAATCGTTATGCAAGCTAGAAATAATCCTATTGCGATACCTAGTAATGCCAGTACCGATAAAAACATCATAATAATTAACAGTGCACTTGATAGATCGGACATGGTTAGGAATGTCGCCTTTTTCGGTTCCGGCCACGTCTGCCTCGTCTTCGGTTTCGGCCTCTACCCCGGCCCCGACGGATAGTCTTGTCCTCATTGAATTTTTCCGCTTTGGCAGCAGAACTGAGTATGCGATGTTCTATTCCTGAGGTCGCAGATAATAGTTTCCTGTATCCGATAATGCATCCAACGATGTTCCCGATAGCTATGGCTATGCAACCTACTACAATCAATAATTGCCATGATTGATCGCTGTTCATTTGGTCCACCTGAACAGCAATGAAATAAGTTTTCTTACTGGGTTATTAGAGACGTATCTTGCCAAATCAAAAATCGTGGAGTCAGAAGCCGAGTCTGCGGCAGATTTGATTGTAGTTGCTGTGTCTGACATTGTTCGGATGATCGGCCGTATTTCTTCTCTCACCATTGAAAGAAATCTCCATACGAAAAATGCGGTAATCGTCCCTATAACCAGGGTGAATAGGGATACGATGGCTAAAACCACCACTGCCATGTCTCGAGCTTCTGAGACTGACAAATCTAAATCCTTTTAACAATTTCTAGCATTCGATCTTCTGACTTTACTGTTACACGTCTAATGCTAGCGGCAATTCAAACCGAAACCGTCTTTAGATAGATAAGTCCAGATATCCGCTCGTGCCTAGCATTACCGGCCACTTATTCTAGCTATTGTACCCGGACAACTAACCTATCGGACTGTTTTGGCAAAAATGTTTTACGGACCTATCGGCAATTTAGACATGGTGTAGCATGGCTACCTCATCGCACCGGTCATACTTTGGGCACTTATAGCACTCAGACCATACTTTCTGGGTTAGTGTTTCGCGTGGCACTCGGACAAATCCATGCTGAGAGAAAAAGTCTTCTTCCAATGTTAGGGTGAAAACGCTGGGTATGCCTAAACGGCGGGCTTCATTTATACAGATTTGTACTAAAGTGCTACCTATGCCTTGGCTTTGATGTGATGGATGGACAGCTAGAGCGCGTAATTCCGCAATTTTTGGGGACATTATGTGAAGAGCTGTACAGCCCACTAAACGGCTGCTACTTTTGCAGACTTGATAATCCCGTATGTTTTCAAATAGCTCAGACTCTGTCCTAGGTAGCATTATGTCTGCTGAAGCAAATGGGGCGATCAAATTTTTGATAGCAGCAACATCGTATAGCGTAGCGGCCGTATAGAGATATGATTCGGAAGGCATGGGTTTGTCTATGTTCTGGTCCATTGGTTGATGCTAGCATAGAAAATATTTGGGGCTGTCATTTTTACTGACCTTTTTGCTTAGGTGAAAGATTATGTCAGTCCCTTAGAATTAACACTGTACAATCAACGACTTTGGTATGGGCCGATATTGTCAAGTAGCGTAATAGATCCGGATTCACTCAACGCCCCACAATGGGAGGCTGTGAAACACACCAACGGCCCTTTGCTTATTCTGGCAGGGGCGGGTTCCGGCAAGACCAGGGTGATAACGTTTCGGGTGGCACAACTGATTCACCATCATTCGGTGAGTCCAGGCAACATACTGTCTGTCACGTTCACCAATAAAGCGGCTGATGAGATGAAGGCGAGAATTGCTGAGATTGTTGGTCTGAAAGCTTCCGGTTTGCAATTGGGCACGTTCCACGGATTTTGCGTGAATCTGTTGCGAAGATTTCGCTCTGAGGCCTACCTGCCGAATGGCTTTACGATTTTTGATGGGGATGATCAACTGCAAGTAATCAAGTCATGCATGAAGGAATTGGGTGTCCCTAGGGACCAAGTGTCACCGGTAGCGGTTCGTAATGAGATTTCTCGCGCCAAAGACGAACTTAGGACTAGTCACCAATATGCTGAATTCTGTGAGGGGTTTTTTCAAGAGGTTACATCCAAAATTTACTCTAGTTACCAGAATGTCCTTAGTAATGCCCATGGACTCGACTTTGGTGATTTGATTATGTCCTCCGTTCGGTTATTGAGAGAGTCTTCTCACGCCCTTGATTTCTGTCATGAACGATACCGCTATATTCAAGTTGATGAGTACCAAGATACTAATCGTGCACAGTACGCCTTGATAAGAGAGTTGGCCTCTGCTCGGCGAAATTTAGCGGTGGTTGGTGATGATGATCAAAGCATTTATGGATGGAGGGGTGCAGACATTCGCAACCTACTTGATTTTGAAGCAGAATACCCGGACTCCCGAGTAATTAAGCTAGAACAGAACTATAGGTCTACGCAAATGATTCTAGATGCAGCCCACCACGTTGTTAGTCGATTACCTGAACGTAAAGAGAAGCATTTATGGACTGATAGGTCTGATGGATCACTCATCAAAGTCATTGAAACGTACGATGAGGAAGATGAGGCGATCAGAGTTCTAACTGAAATACAAAATTTGATTGCCGCAGAAGGTTGTCTTCGTGGTGATTTCGCCATTATGTATCGAACGAACGCACAGTCTAGGCCGTTGGAGGAGTGCTTTGTCAAAGCAGGACTTCCGTATCAATTGGTCGGAGGAACTGAGTTTTACTCCCGTAGAGAAATTAAAGACCTTTTGGCATATTTGCGAGTGGTCAGTAATCCGCAAGATGATGTAAGTCTCGAGCGTGTTGTAAATGTGCCTAGTCGAGGTATAGGAGAAAAGACTCTCAATTGGTTAAAGGAGTGGGCAGCAAGCCGTGGTGTGTCGGCGAGTTCAGGGCTTAGGATGTTAGCTTCCGACAAATCGTCTGTGCCAATCGATGATGTGCCTTCACGTGCACTCAAAGTTTTGGGCCCCGTTGCGGACCTGCTGGTGGAATTTGATGACTTGGCTCGCAGGTCTAGTCTTCCATATTTGATTGAACAAATATTTGAGAGAAGTGGTTATAAGAATATGTTGGAGTTAGATCGTGATGCAGGGGCAGATCGTATAGAGAATGTTATGGAGTTGATTGCTGCTACGGCTCGATATGCCGATGGTGACCCATTGGAATCTCTCATCAGATATTTACAAGAAGTAGCATTGGTCTCGGACGTTGACCGTATGCGTGTTGATGCAGATTCTATAACGCTAATAACGTTACATGCAGCAAAAGGCTTGGAATTTAAAAATGTGTTTCTTGTCGGGTTCGAAGAAGAGTATTGTCCTCATTTCCGGTCATTCCACGATCCGCTTCAAATGGAAGAGGAAAGACGGTTGGCCTATGTTGGGATTACTCGAGCGATTGACAGACTATATTTAACTTATGCTCGCTTTCGCGGTGGATGGGGTAGTAGAGCCCGTCTTCCATCGCGCTTTATACAGGACATCCCAGATGATCTCCTAGAGACAATTGGCCGTACGGAACGTGTAAGTTCCTCCCCTAGTACTGCCAAAATCGATTTATCCACTGAGAGGTCTTATTCGGATGGGCAAAAGGTGTGTCACCCCGTATTCGGTAAAGGGATCGTGATATCTGGCAAAATCGGGCCGAGCGGGGATGAAGAAGTTCAAGTGGCTTTCGCTGATGGAGGTATAAAATTGTTGAGTGTTAGTTTCGCAAATCTTGAACGAATGTAGTGGTGCAATGGCTCGCAAAGTGTTTGTGGATTTTGATGGTACTATCGCTTCTCATGACGTCGGTAATCAGATATTGCAGGTTTTTGGCAACGAAGAGGTCATGAGAATCGATCAGTTGTGGATCAATGGAGACATATCTACACGTGAACGGGCTGAGGCTCAGTTTGCTCATATTGACGTTTCCGAATATGAGCTGAAGAGATTTGTGGACTCATTCCATGTCGAGCCTGATTTCATTGAATTTGTTGATTGGTGTCGTTCTAAGGATGTTGAATTAGAGATTCTCAGTGACGGGTTTGATTTTTACATTGATCGAATGCTGGCAGCTGTTGGGTTGACGGCATTGCCTCGACGGGCAAATAGTCTGGCTTTTGAGGAAGACAAAATTATTTTGAGGTTTCCTTACGAAAATGATGGAAATCGCATGTTTGGAGTATGCAAGGATGTGTACCTACGGTCTGCAGCAAATTGTTATGAATCTATTGCTTTTATCGGAGACTCGAATTCAGACATTCCTGCCGCACCAATTGCCGATATTCTATTCGCACGCGAAGGCTTAATTCTTGCTCGTTACTGCAAGCTTAATGAAATTCCAGTGTTCGAATTCTCTCGGTTTGTGGAGGTCAGTACTGTTTTACATGCCAAATGGTTTGACGAAGGGATCTGATGTAGGAAACAGGTATGAAATTTTCTGAATTAGTTGAGGCCTTTGAGAGAATTGAAAATGTGAGTTCTAGAACTGAAATGACAGCTATCCTTGGCCAAGTGTTTCAACAGTGCTCCTCTTATGAAGCCCGGCTTATTGCTTACCTTATACAAGGTCGGGTCTCACCTGCCTTCGTGGCTCTTGAGTTCGGTGTTGGTGAGAAACTATTGCTTGAGGCTATTGCCCAGGCTTGCGACGTTGACAAATCCGTTGTTGAAAGCGCTGTGCATAATCATGGTGATTTTGGTTTGGCGGCTGAGGTACTCGTCGACAATGCCAGTGAGTGTTTGACAATAGCTCAGGTGTTTTCAGGACTTCTACAGGTGGCGCGGATATCTGGTGATGATTCCCAGCAGGCTAAAATTCAGTCCATATCAGAAATGATTAGTGCTATGAGCCCACGCGAGGTGCGCTACCTGGTTCGAATACCACTAGATCGGTTGCGTCTCGGTGTGAGAGACCCAACAGTTCTTGATGCCCTATCGGTGGGTCGTGTTGGAAATAAGTCCGACCGAAAGCAAATTGAAAGGGCTTATAACTTGGTCAGCGATTTGGGATTGGTTTCCGAACTATATACTAGAGATGGTTTAGAACCACTGTGCGAGATTAACGTTGAGGTGGGCAATCCCGTGCGTCCAGCTCAAGCGGCTAGACTGTCTTCCGGTGATGAGATAGTTGCCAAAATCGGGGAGTGTGCAGTCGAACCAAAATTCGACGGATTCCGGCTTCAAGTACATCGCAATGGTCATCAAGTGTATATCTACTCAAGGAACCTTGAGGACATGACGGGAATGTTCCCTGAGATTGCCGAGGCGGCTAGGACGCGTCTCAGTTGTGACAATGTAATTTTTGAAGGTGAAGCGATGGCTTACGATCCCGATACTCTTGAGTTTCGTCCTTTTCAGGTTACTGTGTCGCGTCGTCGTAAACACGATATCGATCGATTGTCTACGGACAACCCTCTCAAGTTGATTTGCTTTGATGTGCTTTGTGTTAATGGTGAAGATGTTACCACTTATGGCTACCGTGAAAGGCGAGAAAAACTGTTGCAGATCGTGCAACCTAACGAATCTATAGGCGTTGCTGAAAGTATTGTGACCGGCATCGGTTCCAAGATCGACTCATTTTTCGCCGAGGAAGTGGAATCTGGATTGGAGGGAGTGATTGCGAAAAAGTTGGATGCCCCTTATCAGGCGGGCAAACGCGGATTTAACTGGATCAAACTAAAGCGCAGTTATAGTGTCGAATTAAGCGACACAATTGACTGTACAGTAATAGGTTACTGGTATGGACGTGGAAAGCGGGCGCAATGGGGCATTGGCGCGATACTTGCTGCTGTATGGGATTCCAACGAAGGTATGCTTAAAACGATTGCTCGAGTTGGGACTGGGTTTTCTGATGAGGAATGGGTTGCTATAAGGCATCTGCTCGATAAGAATCGTTCGGAGACTTGTCCACCAGAAGTAGATTCTTCCATAATCCCCGATGTATGGGTGCATCCGATTCACGTTGTTGAGGTGCTAGCTGACGAGTTGACTAAGAGTCCCAATCACACGGCTGGCAAGGGAAATGATAACTCTGGGCATGCCCTAAGGTTTCCGCGAGTCCTCGGTATGCCTCGTATGGACAAATCCCCTCAAGACTCTACAACCGTCGATGAGATAGAGAAAATGTTTCAAGCTCAGAACACTGGTAGTGCTGCTGAGGCTCAAGCTTGACTATTATTGGAGTGTAGATATGACATCAAAATTCATTGAAATAATCGACGCTAAGATGGCAACTCTTGTAGACAGCGAGGTTGAGATCGAATGCATTGCTTCTGGATTCGGATTCATTGAGGGTCCGGTTTGGATAAAGGGAGGCTTGGTTTTTAGTGACATACCAAATAACCGTCTCATTCGATGGACTGAAGATAAATATGGTCCGTCTGTAGTGACCTATCGTGCTCCTAGTGGAATGTCTAATGGGAATACATTGGATCTCAATGACGAACTCATCACTTGCGAACATAAGGGGCGAAGAGTGTCGCGGGGTGAATCTGGTGGTGATGTTGTTACAGTCGTTGACTCATACAATGGAAAACGACTGAATAGTCCAAATGACGTGGTGTGCCGCTCAGACGGATCTCTTTACTTTACAGATCCGCCGTATGGATTGATTCATCCAAGTAATCCGGCTCCAATTCCTAGTGAGCTTGGATTTAATGGGGTTTTTCGAATTGATCCCGCTGGTAATCTTGAATTGATGTGTGAGGATTTTGATCGGCCTAATGGTCTAGCGTTTAGTCCTGACGAGCAAATTCTATACATAGATGACAGTGCTAGAGGTCACATACGTAAATTCCAGGTGGAAGATAGTGGGGGGTTATCCGATGGCGAGGTGTTTTTCGATTATATGTCGGCTGATGGAATGGGAGTTCCGGACGGAATGAAAGTGGATTCTCTAGGCAATATTTGGAGCACTGGGCCTGGTTCTGTATGGGTTATCGATCCAGACGGATCCGCCATTGGAAGAGTATATGTCCCTGAAAGCCCTGCAAACCTAGCCTTTGGTGGTAGTGATCTCTGCACCATGTATTTCACCGCTCGGAACGGACTGTATCGGATGTCTTTGTTAGTCCCAGGTTTACCAGTCGGGCGTGCTAAGCGTTAACTGGATGCTGCTAGGGTTAAGATCTCTTAGTTGGTTACTTGCAGCATCGTTATTATGTGTTGGGTTATGGTCCTGTAAAATTGGGCTTGATGGATATTTTCATATTGAACCTCTCCAGCCTGATCGAAATGCGGTAACTTTTGCACTGGTCGCCAGAGATTTTGACCAACCTGTATTTATCACCAGTTCCCCTGAGGGATCCGCTGATTTGTTTGTAGCGGAACGAGGTGGTCGCATTTATCGTTTCGATTCTGACAGTGGGATTCGGAGCATTTTTCTCGATTTGTCAGATATTGTTTCGACATCGGGTCTTGAACAAGGACTGCTAGGAATGGCATTTCACCCAAACTATCCTGAAGATGAACGCCTGTTTGTGAATTTTGTTGATTCTGATTGGGATACTACCGTTGCATCAATCCGTGCAACGAGTAATGGTACGAACAGTATTCGCCGTGATTTTATGACGGTCATTCTGTCTATCCCACAGCCATTTAACAACCATAATGGGGGTATGGTGACTTTTGGCCCTGATGGCCATCTGTACATAGGCACCGGAGATGGAGGCAGTCGAAATGACCCGTATGGCCATGGACAAGACCTTAATAGTCTGCTGGGCAAAATACTGCGGGTTGATGTGGATGAGTCTGGGGCCCAACCATATGCTATTCCCGATACGAACCCTTTTGTCGGCAGCGAGAATAAGCGCCCTGAAATTTTTAGTTACGGACTCCGCAATCCGTGGAGATTTTCCTTCGATGTGCAAACTGGCGATTTATGGATCGGAGATGTGGGGCAGAACCGATATGAGGAGATTAATTATATAGCCGGAAATTCTCATGGCGGTCACAACTTTGGATGGAGTGATACAGAGGGTCCTGAATGTTTTAACAACCCTGGATGCCAGCCTGAGGTATACACTCTTCCAATAAGTCATTACGACACAAAAGATGGTTGTGCCATTACCGGGGGGTACGTTTACAGAGGCGATTCGAATCCTTCTCTTTACGGCACTTATGTTTTTGCTGACTATTGCAACGGCAAATTGTTCGGTGTTTCAAAGGCCAATGGGCGATGGGTAAAAGAATTGTTGATTGACAGTGACTTGCACATCAGCTCATTAGGGCAAGACGCCAACAAAGAGCTGTATGTTGCTGATTTCAAATCCGGCAGTATATACCAACTTATGGAAGTTGAATCTCAACATGGCTCAAGTTCTGGCGTTGGAATGTGAAAATCTATACTAGGATCGTGTTATACGGCAGCAGAATGTCGGTCGTTTATCATTTTTGCTACTGCTTCTTTTGCTTTTCCAATCAGAGGTGGTCCATGACCTGGCAAAAGGTTGTCAAAATCTATTTCCAACAACTTGGACAGGCTTTTCCAAGGTCGAGGATGTCCAACAGGGTGCCCGCCAACAAGAAGTCCGCCCTTGACCCATTTGTCACTTGTTCCTAACGAGTCACCCACCACAAGAGTACCGTTGTGAACAGGGGAAAAAAGTGCGTATTCGTCGCTGGAGGCGGTGGCAATTCTTATCGCAGTGAAGTCCCCTGGCAATAGGTCTCCATCAGAGAATTCGATGTAATCACTGATGGTTTCGAGTTTCTTCGAATGATTGTTTGGCACATATATGTTTGTGCCGGTTCTCTTGGCGAACAGATGCGCTTGCCGTTCATGGCTGCTGTTGGTAAGTATTATCCCTGACACCTTACCTGATTCTTCTATCTCGTCGATTCCACTATATTCCAGCGGGTCAACGAGCACGCCCTCATCCGTAGTAGTTTTGATCCAATAGGATTCTAACCTGAAATAGCCAGGCCAATTCACCGTCCAGTGTTTGATGCCAGGAAGTATTTCTCTCATGTGATATGCATGTATTTTCTACTCGGACGCTCGAGATTGTCGGATAACGTTAATTGCTGAGCCAGCCCAGAACCATTCAATCTGATCTTTGTTTAGCGTATGGGACAAAGATATTAAATCAGTTGAGCCATTTGAGTGCCTGATTGAGGCTTGGAGTGATGTGTTTGGATTTATCTTACCTATGTCGCATATGGTTATGCGGTCATCTTTTCGTATCAAATTATAGTCATCGGAACTATCAAAGGTGAGAGGCAAGATGCCCTGTTTTTTAAGATTTGATTCGGCAATCCTCGCAAAACTTCGAGCTATTATGGCGGCCGCTCCCAATAGCCTTGGCGACATAGCGGCATGTTCCCTGCTGCTACCTTCACCATAGTTGTCATCACCTATTGCTACCCAGCTGCGAGACTTGTTTTTCCATGAACGTGCAATCTTAGGAATTGATATATCTTCTTCTCCAGTAATGGAGTTGAACCCATGTCCTGGAGAGGTTGCAAAACAATTATTCGCCCCAAGAAACATGTTGTCACTGATGTTGTTTAGATGCCCTCGGTATCGAAGCCACGGCCCGGCTGCTGATATGTGGTCTGTGGTACAAGGCCCGTCCGCTTTTAGGAGTACTGGCATATTCAGGTATTCATCTGGATGACGCTCTTCAAACGGTTTAAGACGTTCAAGCCTTTTGCTGTGGCTAGCGATTTTGACCATAACTTTTTCATCTGAATTCGGTGAAATATGACCGTGGCCCCTACCAATATAGCCATTTTCTGGGATATCTTTGGCTTGGGATGGTGGCTTTAAGGTGAATGGTCCATTCGTTCCTTCTAACGCGTCTATGACAGGATTGAAAGACAATTTGCCGCCTAGCGCAAACGCCACAGCTATCTCAGGGCTTACAATAAAAGCTAGGGTGTCAGGATTACCATCGTTTCTACGTGGGAAATTGCGATTGTAAGACGTGACGATTGAGTTTTGTGCGCCAGTTCTACTATCCGGTTGGTTGCTGGGTGCGAAGTCGTCTCTTTGCCACTGTCCGATACAGGGTCCACATGCATTT
The DNA here is from genome assembly GCA_913043205.1 of uncultured Chloroflexota bacterium. GTDB lineage: Bacteria > Chloroflexota > UBA11872 > UBA11872 > VXNJ01 > CAJWLF01. Next base: position 174,151 of record CAJWLF010000001.1, read on the forward strand.
GCCAGCACCGTCCCCCCCACTTTCTCCAGGGTGCCCAATTGTCCATCTCTTTCGATAGTTGCACGAATCATTTCCGATCCTGGGGTAACTAAAAATGGGACACGACTGGTGGTTTCATTGCTGATAGCCTGCTCGGCTACAGCCGCGGCACGGGTAATGTCCTGATAGCTGGAATTTGTGCAGCTGCCTATTAGGCTAGCCGACAATTGATCCGGGTAACCGTGTTCAACAACGTCTTTTTGGAATTCGGACAATGGCCTGGCTAAATCTGGCCTATGAGGCCCTACCACATGCGGTTCTAGAGATGACAAGTCGATTTCGACAATTTGATCAAAAAATTCTTCAGGACTGTCGAGAACTTCTTGGTCGGCGGTCAATAAATCGAGAGATGAGTCAGCTAGGTTTGCAATATCGGATCGATTTGTTGACCTAAGGTATCGGCCCATAGCTTTGTCGTAAGGGAATATGGATGTGGTGGCACCAAGTTCCGCCCCCATGTTCGTTATCGTCCCTTTGCCAGTGGCAGCAATCGAAGTTGTCCCTGGTCCAAAATATTCGACTATGTGGTTTGTTCCTCCTTTGGCTGACAGTATCCCGGCTACCTTTAGAATTACGTCTTTTGGTGACGCCCACCCATCTAGATTACCAGTTAAACGAATGCCGATTAGTTTTGGTGCTAATACTTCCCACGGAAATCCCACCATCACGTCGGCAGCGTCTGCACCACCAACTCCTATAGCAAGCATGCCTAATCCACCAGCGTTTGGAGTATGGCTGTCGGTTCCTATAAGAAGCCCTCCTGGAAAGGCATAGTTTTCAAACAGCACCTGATGGATAATTCCAGATCCAGGTGACCAAAACCCCATACCATAACGCTGCGAAACCGATCTTAAAAACTTGTATACCTCGTCATTCTCTTGCTTGGCAGCCTTTAGATCACTGTCTGCTCCAATATGTGCACGAATTAAATGGTCACAATGAATGGTTGTTGGAACCGATACCTCGTCCTTATCAGCCAGCATGAATTGCAGAGCTGCCATTTGTGCTGTGGCATCTTGCATAGCCACCCGGTCTGGTGTTAGTTGTAGATAGCTAACTCCCGGCACTAAGTCTTGTTTGGTATCGACAAGATGGCCGTACAAAAGTTTTTCTGACAGTGTTAAAGGCCGAGATACAGTGCTTCGCATCCCATCTAACCTCGACCGCATATTGGCGTAAACTTGTGCCACAAAATCCCTTGTCGAATCGATGCTGCTCATAACGTTGTCTCATTTGATGGTTTCATATTTGTCAATTTGTTGAGTTGAAATTAAAGTTCCTCAGGAGCCCCTGTTGTATATGTTACCTGTAATGGATTTGCTGTGCGAGAGGGCAGCGGGCGCACCTTAATTGTGGCAGCCCGATTTTTCTGTGGCGTCTTCACGATAACCACGATAAGGACGGAGGCTAGATATTGAAACTTCATGAGCATCAAGCTCGCAAGCTGTTGTCTGAATTCTCCATACCGGTGCCTCGTGGGATAGTGGCTTCCTCAGTAGATGAGGCGATTTCGGCTTTTCACGAACTAGGAGGCCCGGTAGTGGTGAAGGCACAAGTCTTGTCTGGTGGGAGGGGAAAGGCTGGAGGGGTGGTATTAGCCAATAACGAGGCTGCCGTAGAATCCGCTGCAAAAAACATACTGCGTCTTGAGATAGGTGGATATTCTGTGAAGCGTCTTTTAATCACTGATGCTTGCGAAATTTCAAAGGAAATATATTTATCCGCTTTGATCGACAGAAACGCAGGGGCGATTGCTGTGATGGCTAGCTCCAAAGGCGGTATGGATATTGAAGAAGTGGCTCTGCAGTCGCCCGAATTGATAATGCGTAGACATGTTGATTATGCCACGGGTCTCCCTCAATTTATGGCTCGAGAGTTGGGCTTTGAACTCGGTTTGGATTGGGATCAAGTGAAAGAGTTTCAGAGCATAGCGTCTAACCTAGTAGAGCTGCTGAAACAAGTCGATGCTTCACTTGTTGAGATTAACCCTTTGATTGTAGATGGTGAGGGCCATTGTCGGGCGATAGATGCAAAGATTGATTTAGATGACAATGCCATGGGCCGTCATCCTGAGCTGGAAAATCTTCGTAACCCGGAGGAGTATACCCGCGAGGAGATTGAGGCGCGAAACGCCGGCATTAGCTATATAAAATTGGATGGGAACATAGGGTGTATGGTCAATGGAGCAGGTTTGGCTATGGCTCTTCTTGATGTAATCAAAGGTGAGGGCGGAGAGCCAGCCAATTTTCTCGATGTCGGGGGTGGTGCTGATTCTGTACAGGTCCGAACAGCCATGAACATAATCCTGTCTGATCCAACTGTACGGGTTATCTTGATCAATATTTTTGGAGGTATCACTAGATGTGACGAGGTTGCGAACGGTGTAATTGAAGCACTTGGGTCGATTTCCAAAGATGTTGATCTCGTAGTTCGCTTGGTTGGTACTAATGAGGATGAAGGGTTGTCGCTTTTGAAAACCGCTGGCATTTCAGCTCATTCGTCCATGGTTGAGGCGGTCAAACAGGCTGTTGAGCTGGCGTCATGAGCATTCTGATCAATGAAAACACTAAAGTTATGGTTCAGGGAATTACCGGTAATCAAGGTTCATTTCACACCAACCTAATGCAGCAATATGGCACGAACGTCATCAGTGGTGTCGTGCCCGGGAAAGGTGGCGAATCAGTCTTCGGCGTACCAGTTTTTGACACCGTCATTCAGGCTGTTGAGTTCGATAGACCAGATTGTGCAGTGGTATTTGTTCCGGCCGCTGTTGCGGCTGATGCAATACTTGAGGAGGTGGCTTGCGGCATTCCATTAATTATTTGCATTACTGAGGGTATTCCGGTGCTTGATGTAACAAGAGTTATGCAGGCAGTAAATGCTTCCGGTGTCCGGCTGATTGGACCCAATTGCCCCGGTCTTATAAGCCCTGGTCGAAGCAAGGTTGGGATTATGCCGAGTCATATTCATATGCCGGGACCTGTAGGCGTCGTCAGCCGTAGTGGAACTCTCACTTATGAAGTCGTACAGGCTTTAACTGATGCCGGCATCGGTCAAACTACATGTGTTGGGATTGGTGGGGACCCCATAATTGGCACATCTTTTGTTGAGGCCGTAAAAATGTTTCAAGAAGACGATGAAACACGAGGTATTGTGGTCATAGGGGAGATTGGAGGGGAGGGTGAAGAACAATGTGCAGAGTATATAGGCAAATACGTAGACAAGCCGGTCGTAGGATTCATTTCCGGTAGGTCAGCGCCCGCTGAAAAACGTATGGGGCACGCCGGTGCGATTGTCTCAGGTAGTACAGGGTCAGCTGATGCAAAAATTTCGGCCTTCGAAGAAGTCGGTGTTTCAGTCGCAAGGATTCCAACTGACATTGCCGCGTTAATTTCTGATTTATTGTGATGTTTTGTTATGCATGATCGTGTGCGCAGACGGATAACTGTGTAGGATATACGTTCAGGTGTTAATTAGAGTTATTACTTTGACGGGTTGTACAAGCAATCTGGGAAAGGCAAAAGCATAACTGTGATCCAGCACGATGTAATCGTGGTTGGTGGTGGTGTTGCAGGCCTTAGTGCGGCTATAGCTGCAGCTGACAGAGGGTCTGTGGCTCTTATTTCAAAGAGCCACCCGCTGCGCTCAATGTCGGCAAGTATTCGTGAAGGTATTAATTGTTGTGATGATGATTTGTTCCCTTCATTGGTGGCGGATACGATCCACGCCGGCGAATATCTTAATGATGTTAATGCTACAGAGGCATTGATCAAAAATTCCTCACAAATGGTCTCAAAGTTGGAGGAGTATGGGGTTGCCTTTACCCGAGATTCTGCAGGGTTGGCTGCAACGGCTAAATTACAAGGGGCTTCTCGTTCATATACTCGGTACTGTTCCGACCATACAGGAAGGGCGGTAGTTAATGCTTTGTGGAGCCAAGTGGTTAAGGCTGGCGTATCTGTATACGACGAATGGATGGCTACTAAATTACTTGTAGACGAGTCGACAGTGTGCGGTGTTGTTGCACTGGATATACGGTCTGGTCGTGTACATTCTTTTTCTGGTCGCTCTGTAGTCATTTGCTCGGGGGGGTATGGGGGTATATTTGCTGATAGTGCTGCGGGGTCCTATGTTTGCGGTGATGGATTGGCGATGGCCTATCGAATTGGCGCCACCCTTAAGAATATGGAATTTGTGGATTTTCACCCTGCTGGACTTAGAACGGTTGATGGGATGCCATCAGATGGGGCAGCTATCGGTGATATGGCCATAGCCCTAGGGGCGCGATTCGTGAATTCTGATGGAGATGAGATAGACGTTGGGTTGAATAATGGGGTGCTTCCACCGGACCACATAATGTCAAACGCTCTCAGTAATGTGGCTGGTGATGTGGCATTAGATTTCACCACAATCGATAATGAGTTGATGGCTGAGATTATTCCTTCTTGTTTACCTCTTTTGCGTTCTATCACCACTACTTCATCTGATGGTATTAGAGTTTCAGTTAAGCCGGTTGTTAGGCGGGTAATCGGCGGTATAAACATAAATAGTGTCGGTGCGACTAATGTGTCAGGGCTATACGCTGCTGGTGAGGCTGCCTGCTCAGGGGTTCATGGAGCGGGGTTGCTAGCAGGGAATTCAATGCTCGATGATTTTGTATCCGGATGGAATGCTGGCGTGGAAGGCAGTCGGGTTGAAGGTGGCTTTAGGACCATCAATGAAGGTGACGCGCATGATGAGCAGAATCGAATAGAGAGCATATTACGTAGAGATGAGGGGAACTCGGCGGCGGCAATTTCAAGTTCTCTAAGGCGCGCTATGTCCGATGGTTTTGGAGTCCTTAGATCACCGGATGGTATGGAAATTGCTTCTCAAGTGCTATTTGATTGTCGCGAATCCCTCAATGGTGTCGCCATTTACGATGGGCGAAGCCGCTATAATCAAGAATTAGTTAAAGTGCTTGAATTGCAGAATATGATAGAGGTTGCAGGTGCGCTGGTTACGTCTGCAATGGCACGAAAGGAATCACGGGGTAGTCATAAACGTACTGATTTTATTGAGGTTGATGACGAGAGATATCAAAAACATTCTGAAATCACATTTCACCCCAATGGTTCTGAAGTATCTTTTGTGTCTTTTCCGGCAATTCGCTCCTCCCGACAGGAGGCTCAGTGATGGATAATGTTGAATTAGTTGTAACTAGATACGATCCAGAAATAGACGATTTTCATCGAAGTCAAACATTCTCTGTTAGGGCGGTGCCAGGCATGACTGTTCTTGATGCACTAGTTCAGGTCCGTGACGAACAGGATGGATCACTTCGTTTCAGAGAGTCGGAACCTGGTGGTTGGAGCGGTTCATGCGCGGTCACGGTTAATGACGTGCCGTGTCTGGCTTCCCGGACGCTTCTGGCTAGAGTTATATTAAATAATTCAGCTGTGATAGGTCCTTTGAAGAATTTTCCGGTAATATGTGATCTGGTTGTTGACAACCCCATATATCTGGCAAAAATTGAAGCTTTGGAGCCTTGGGTAGATAACGCAAAAGAGCAACCTGCATCAATGACCCGTGAAGAGTATTTTAGATTGCGACGAACTGATGGGTGTGCCCTTTGTGGTATTTGTGATGCTAATTCGGATGAGTACCTGACTGATCCAATGTTTATTGGAGCAGCGTCATTACTGTGGACCTATCGTTTGACATCCGATTCGCGTGACTCGTTTGACCGAGAGCGCATGGAGGCTGTGCTTGGTAGCGGAGGGTTATGGGCCTTTTCTGGTGATACTTCCAGTGAGGATTTATGTCCTTATGCTATCGACCCAGTAAATCAAATTATGAGATTACGAAATGCAGCCTCACAGAATGGATATGTTCCTACTGAATAGAGATGGTTTGGTGATAATGGGTCACCATTCATAAGGAGGTTTTGAATAATGCGGCCTAAAGTGACTGTTGTCGGAGCTGGTGCGACAGGCGGATCTACCGCGAGAAGGGTAGCCGCTCGCGGATATGCTGACGTGGTGCTACTGGACATAATGGCAGACTTTGCTGCCGGCAAAGCCCTGGATTTAAATCAGGCAGGCTCTTTGGTCGGGTATCCGCCGAATATAGTTGGAACCGGGTCTTATGAAGATACTCGCGGATCTTCTGTTTGCGTAATAACCTCTGGGTTTCCTCGGAAGCCTGGAATGTCTCGAGATGATCTATTGCTTGGCAACAAGGAAATTATTGAAATCGTTGTCGAAAAGCTTTTAGACGAGTCTCCTGACACCATTTTGGTAATCCTAACGAATCCTATGGACGCGATGGCTCAATTAGCTCTCCACGTGTCTGGATTACCACGCCAAAAAGTTATAGGACAAGGTGGGATACTTGATACTGCTAGATATCGGACATTCATTGCATGGGAGCTCGGTGTAGCGGCTGATGATGTATCTGGTTTCGTTCTTGGTGGTCATGGAGATACGATGGTACCAGTACCCAGTTATACATCGGTAGCAGGCATTCCTGTAACGGAACTTATTGATGCTGATCGATTGGAAGAAATTGTTCAGCGTGCACGTGATGGTGGGGCCGAAGTTGGAGGTCTGATGAAAGTCGCTAGTGCATTTGAGGCGCCTGGAGAGGCCTGTGCAATGATGGTTGATTCCATAATGCTTGATCAGAAACGAATATTTCCCTGCGCTGTACAGCTGGAAGGTGAGTTTGATATTGATGGGACCTTCGTCGGTGTTCCAGTTAAGTTGGGTAGCGGTGGAGTGGAACAGATAATGCCGCTGAAATTGTCGTCTACTGAAATATCAGATCTAAAAAAGTCAGCTGATGCAGTAGTTGAACTGGTTAAAATTATGGGTATCTAGGCATACGAATACATCGGACTTGTAATTGTCCTATTGAGTCGTCGCATCTGTCTGCGAGGTGTGGCTGCCGATGATGAGTGTTTTAGAGCCCTGCAAGTAATAATGCAGCTAGCCCGGAAGCCCCAAGGGCGCTTAGATAACATAGTGTTGCCGCTATTGGATCTGGTATTGGAATACGAGTGTCATGTATCGTATGGCGTATCCGATGAGCGGCGTGCATTAACGATGCTCCTATAACGGCTAATACGACGATGCGTACGATCCAGTTGCTAAGCAGTGAGTATATTCGATCATACGAAAAGGCCACTTGGGCCTCTTCTATTCCAAATCCACCTAAAATAGTAGATGCAATTAATGAAGGTATTAGCATTGCTGACACGACTCCACCACCACTAAATATTAGCCAGAACAATGCTTCGTTCGATCCACGAGGCTTCATGAAAATATCATCCATAGAACAATAGAGCTTACTCCCAACCACACTATGTAAAGGGGAGTGATTAAAAATAGTGGCGATATCGGAGATTCTCCTTTAAGTATCCGTACCGCTTTCGGCGTCAGATTAAACCAAGTTACCGTATGAAATAACGCAAAGAGCAAGGTAAATACTTGAATTACCGTTAATGGTGGCGACCATAGCAACTCCATATAGTCGTTGTATGCTTCTGCTCCGATATACAAAGCCGCTATCAACCCTATAAACAGTATGAGGTATAAAGCGATAAAGACTGAGGTTAGCTCTCTAATAAATACGAAGAAATAAGACGATCCCCGTAGCCACCACGTTGCCCCTAAATCTGGACGTGGGCGAGTATCACGCTGTCTGTATCTCGTGTGATTAAGCCACCAATTTGAGTGCAAGTTATGGGAAGGACGGCGTTTTTCGGGGTCAGTCATTTGTTCCCTTTTGGCATAATCAATGATTTGGCATAGGCCAGGGCACTTTCGAGCTTGGCTTGTTGTATCGCGGCTGCCGGATCTACTCCTTTTGGGCATACATTTGAACACTCTCCCACGAAGGTACAGTCCCAAACACCCTCATTGGCCATAAGAACATCTAGTCTTTGCTCTTTTCCTGAGTCGCGAGAGTCCAAGTTATATCGCTGGGCTAGCGCTATGGCTGCAGGTCCAACGAATTCAGGTTCGTTGCTGGCCACGGGGCACGCAGAGTAACACAGGGTGCAGTTAATACACATGCTGTATTGCTTGTATTTTGCCAGTTGAGCAGGTGTTTGTTTGTATTCTCGGTTCGCGGGAGGGACCGAGTCTCCTTCAATTAACCAGGGCTTCACGGAGTCTAGTTTGTGGATAAAGTCATCCATATCCACTATAAGATCTCGTTCAACTCTGAAATTGGCCAATGGTTCAACAACGATAGGGTCTGGGTAGTATTCTGAGAGAAACGCGGAACATGTGAGCTTGGGTTTGCCGTTAATCATCATCCCGCAACTGCCGCACACTCCCATTCGGCACGACCATCGATAAGCTAGCGATCCGTCAACGTAATCTTTTATGTAATTAAGCGCATCAAGAACAACCCAATCTTCGTTGTACGGAACCATGTATTCATCATAGCCGTCCGTGGTCTGCCCTTCGGTGTATCTGGATATTTTTAGGGGTATTCTGTCAGTATCCACGGTCATTTTCCTCCTCCGTATATACGTTTAGCTGGCGGGAGGTTAGTGATGACAACATCCTTGTGCTCGATTCGCGGTGCGTCATCGGTGTTGTACGCAAGAGAATGTTTTAGGAACTCGTCATCATCTCGCTCTGGGAAATCAGTTCGCTGGTGAGATCCACGAGATTCTTTTCGGCGGAGCGCAGAGAACGTGACTGTCTCTGCAATATCAAGCATGAAGTCTAGCTCTATTGCAGAAGTTAATTCTGTATTGTAGGACAGGCTAGTGTCATCTAGTTTAAGGTTTTTGGATCGTTTGCGTAGCTCTGTGATCGTTGTACAGGCCTTTTGCATTCCTTCCGCATTTCGGTATATTCCTGCTCCTTCTTCAAGCGCGGATGTCATTATATTTCTGAGATCCGCTATTTTTTCATCCCCGGCTCGATTTCCGAGCAGCTCCGAAATCCTATTAATCTCGTCTTGAGTCTGGGAGAGCAGGTCGTTTTCCCCAGATATGCCGTGCTGTTGGGCGAATATGGCTGCATTTCTGCCGGCTTGCGCCCCAAAAACTAGCAGTTCAGTTAGCGAATTGGAGCCTAGTCTATTTGCACCATTAATGCTTACGCATGCGCATTCTCCGGCTGCGTATAGTCCCGGTAGGGTAGTCGCGGCTTCAATATCCGTATCTATGCCGCCCATCATGTAATGCACCACAGGACGCACGGGGATAGGTTCGTGTACAGGGTCTACCCCACCATAGTTGTTAGACAACTCCCTTACGAAAGGTATCTTTTTCTCAATATATGATTCACCCAAATGTCTTACGTCTAAATGAACGTAAGTACCATGAGGGCCTTCAAAGACATTACCTTTGGTTTGTTCGTGTATGAACGCCTGCGACAAACGATCTCGGGGACCTAGTTCCATTGTTCGGTTTTTCGGATGATCATGATGATCTATAGGGAGAGGCTTGCCTAGATCATAGTCGCTGAGGTAACGATGTCCTTTGTTATTGACAAGGATCCCTCCCTCTCCTCGGGCTGCTTCGGTAATTAGAATACCGGTTCCTGGTAGTCCTGTTGGGTGGTATTGAACAAATTCCATGTCTTTCAATGCAACCCCTGCCCTGTAGGCTAGAGCCATTCCATCTCCGGTCTTGATTGCAGCATTCGTAGTAAATGGGAACACTCTTCCGCCTCCGCCTGTGCACATAATTACTGCCTTCGCAAGTATCGGTACGATCCGTCCTGTGCGCAACTCCATTGCAGCTACCCCTTGGCACCTACCATCGTGGGTTAACAGCCTAAGCGCCATCCATTCGTCATACCGTTGCAAGCTCCTATATTTGAGAGTTGTTTGGAACAGTGAGTGAAGTACATGGAACCCAGTTTTGTCCGCTGCAAACCATGTACGTTCAATCTGCATTCCGCCAAATGGGCGAACTGCAACGCTGCCGTCTGATTCGCGGCTCCAGGGACACCCCCAGTGTTCGAGTTGAATCAACTCCGACGGTGCTGTTCTCACGAAAAATTCAACAGCGTCCTGGTCCGCTAGCCAGTCTGATCCGCTCACCGTGTCATAGATGTGATCCTCAAAACTGTCATTGGGCTTGATGACGGCTGCCATGCCACCTTCTGCAGCCACCGTATGGCTGCGCATTGGGTAGACCTTGGAAACTACAGCCACGTCCAAATCTGGGTTCTCTTGAGACACCGCAATAGCAGCCCTAAGCCCTGCCCCTCCACCTCCAATAATTAGAATGTCGTGTTTGATAGAGCGCATAGCCGTTAAGTGTGCGTTAGATTCTTTCTGCCTAATGACTGGAACGCTAGTTTAGTGCCGCGCACGTATACAGGTATCCAAACTAGAGCCAACAAAGTATTCATGACTCTGAGTAGTGTACTGTTATTTTCATCAGTAGTGCTAGGCGAATTGAAAAGATTCTCCTATTCATGCAAACGCAGTAACATAACCTATGGATATAGGACTATTTTTGATGCCCCTGCATCCGCCAGAGAAACCCCCGTCCATGTCGATAGCTGAGGATCTGGAACTGATCGTACACGCTGACAAATTGGGTTTCAGTGAGGCTTGGGTTGGGGAGCATATGACTGCTAAGTGGGAAATTATAGGATCACCTGATCTGTTTTTGTCTCATGCCTTTGCCATGACCAAAGATATTCGACTTGGGACGGGAGTGTATTTATTGGCCGTACATCACCCGTCTGATGTCGCCACTAGAGCAGCTTTGTTGGACCAAATCTCTAAAGGTCGATTCAATTTTGGTGTCGGGACAGGCAGCGTCCCTAGCGATCGTCCTTTTAAGAACGTTGTGGACGATGCCAAGGTCATGAATGGACGGTTTACGGAGAGCCTTGAGATTATTTTAGGCATATGGCAGGCAGAGCCACCCTGGAAATATGAGGGTGAATATTGGACGGTGGAATTGACTGATCAATGGGCGGATCTAGATATGGGTTTCCCACTAAAACCCTTTACCAAACCTCATCCCCCTATCGCGATACCTGGGTTTTCTCGCGATTCTGGGTCAATCTTTGAAGCTGGGAAGAGGGGTTGGGGGGCTCTGTCAACGAACCTTGCGAGTAATGACATTATTGGAACTCACCAATCACGCTACAAGCAAGGCATGGAATTGGACGGAGGGGTTTTTCGGCCACAGGGCTGGCGAGTGGCCCGAGAAGTACACGTTGCTGATACTGATCAAGAAGCTATGGAGTATGCGATCAATGGCCCGATGGGCGAGGCATTTCGCAGGTACATGCTGCCTTTGTGTAAGAAGAATATTCCTGACGGGCTTGGTATTTTTAAGGATGATCCCAGCATCCCTGACAGTGATGTGACAGTGGAGTACCTAGCAGAAAATGTATGGTTGGTCGGTAGTCCGGATACTGTTGCAGATAAAATCAATCAATTTATGGGTAGTTACGGCGAATTTGGGACACTGCTGGTTGTAGCCCATGATTGGGTTGATGCAGCCCCAGTGCTTCATAGCATGGAATTGTTAGCAGGTGAGGTGCGGCCTGCAATTTAACCTGGTTAGTGGATTCTTATGGATTGGTTTAAGGGTTTAAGTTCCTAGCGATGTGGAGGAGCCAACACACTCGTTCTAGAGTTGTGTCCAGAGTCACATGGATCGGCTGATCCTCAATTTTCGATATGGTTGGTCTCCTGAGCCAAACGCCGTCAGGTGTTTGGGTATCGATGAGCATAGTGGCCACCTGCTCGGCAGCTACCTTGAAGTTCAGTTGCTGGGTTGCCAGAAACAATTCAGAGCAACCCCAGCCAACCTTTGCTGCTGTTAGATCATTGAAGGCTCCGGGAGCACATTTGTTAGCCCAGTCGAATAATATGTCGCATGTAGTTAAAAACGACGAGTCTTGAGTTGTTTGGAATAGTCTCGCCAATGCTGCCATACATATGCCAAGAGGCCAATAAATCTGGTGTGCAGCGCCTAAGTCTAGTTTGTATCTGGATTTGTCAGATTTGGCATAGGTATCTATCCAATTCCCATCCCATGATTGGCGAAATAATACGTACTCAGTAGGATCTGGTTGCGTCGCAATCATTCTCTGTACTAGATGTTCTCCGGCCAAAATGGCTTGATTTGTCATGCCAAGTTCAAGCATTCCTAGGAGGGTAGCAGAGGTTGTCGCAAGGTCGATCTCACGCTTTTCGTTTGCAATTGGTTTCCGTGCTAATACCCCCCCGGTTTCAGGATTTTGCATCGAGTTTAGATGTGCAGCTAACGAAGGTCGCAAGTTGTCGTTGTCGTCTGGCGTAGTTCCCACAGATAACATTGCATTTCGAAAAGTAGCAACGTTAGATCCAGTATCGTTGGTCCCTTTATTAATGTCGCCATCTCTCACCATAGTCCGCTTTACATAACTCAACGCCGCTTCTGCTAAGTCAGGAAAGCCTGACATCCTAAATGCGAGTGGTGCTAAGTAATACGCTCCCACCTCATGACTTGCATCGCGGAAGGATCCGTCGCCCTTGAGTAACGATCTTGCCCATGTCATGGCTGATTGGGCTGAATCTTGGTAAACACTGATCATGAAATTGGTTTGTCGACTAGGTTACCGAGCGTTTTTGGGGGCATGTTTTGGCATAACCTTTCCGCAATTTGCCCTACCTTTTAAGTGGTGTGAGTTTCCTTTACGTATCACCGGTGTCGTATGTGATCGAATTTCACCTATGCTTGTCTTTAACTGCTGCATTTCAACTATTGTCCAGAGTGAAATACTTAAAGCGATAGATGCCAAGATAGCTATCAGCCAGTAGGGAATATATATTCACAAATCCTTACTCCAAGTCACATTCAGATGTGGATGGCTCTAATGCCCCCTAAGCAATGTTGGCATAATATCTCCCTATTCGTAAACTTAGCCGGAAAGCGTGGTAGTCGAATATTGGCAAGTTGGTGATCTGAACGCTATATCGGAGGAGGGTTCTATGCAACAACCTAACGTGGTGATGATTGTTGCTGATGACATGGGGTACGGGGATTTCGGAATGTTCAACCAAGGTCCTGCTCGTACTCCAACGATAGATGAGTTGGCGCGTGAAGGGATATGTCTCACGCAACATTATTCCGGTTCTTGCGTGTGCGCTCCTGCCCGCGCGGCTCTGTTAACGGGTCGATATCCACATAGGACCGGGACCATCGACACTCTAGAAGGACTTGGACTGGATAGATTAGGGATTGAAGAAGTCACGATTGCGGATCGGCTTAGGGGGGCGGGATACCGGACTGGACTAATCGGTAAATGGCATTTGGGAGCTCTGGATGAACGCTATCATCCTAATGCGCGAGGATTTGATGAGTTTGTTGGATTTCGTGGGGGTTGGTCGGACTACTATCAGTGGAGGCTCGATCGCAATGGTGCAATCGAAGAAGGGGATGGGAGCTATTTAACTGATGTTTTGGCCGCTGAGGCCAGTATGTTTATAAGACGTAATTCTGAAATGCCTTTTTTTGTTCACGTGGCCTTCAATGCGCCACATACCCCTTTGCAAGCACCTGAAGAGTTTGTGCAAAGATATAGGGAGTCCGGGATGGAGGGTGGAGTTGAATATATTTATGCCATGAACGAGTGTATGGATAAAGGTGTCGGACAAATTCTAAGTACTTTGGATGAGGTAGGTTGCACAGACAATACGATTGTTATGTTTACGAGCGACAATGGGCCACAAATGAACGTGGGATATTCATATATCGATGGCAGGAACATAGATACCCGTAGATTCAATTGTGGATTTAATGGGGCAAAGGGAAACGTCTATGAGGGTGGTATACGAGTGCCTATGATCCTGAAATGGCCAGGCCGACTGCCTGTAAACACCCATTCAGATGCATTTGTGCATTATGTTGACTGGGTGCCCACATTACTTGACTTTATAGGAATAGAGTATCAGTTGGATCTTCCGTTGGATGGAACAAGTCTTGCAACCGTTTTGAGCGGCAAACTCCAGCAAGAACAGCCCGTTCGGTTTTGGCAGTGGAACAGGTATTCACCGGTAATGGAAAGCAACGCCGCTGTACGTGATGGCAGGTGGAAGCTTATTCGTCCGAGAATCGATGAGTATATGCAGGTAAAGGCAGAGCACTCTCAGATGGATAGAGATCTCAGATATAGTCCTGAATTGCATACGGCAGCGCATATAGGGGACGAGCCAATTCGCGACATTCCTAAAGCGGCAGCGATAGAGTTATACGATTTGAGACAAGATCCATCTGAAACTACTAATTTGGCGAATGCTCATCCAGAGAAGGCGGAGGAATTAATGTCAAAGCTCGCGCTTTGGTTTGATGAAGTGGAGTCTGAAAGAATTCGCAAAGTCGACTTCGCATAGCTTGTGTGTTTGTAAAACGAACCGGTAATAGTGTTGGTGTGACAGCTACCTGTTGTATATGGCCCGATTAAGGTGGTGGGTGTTTCTCTGTGCCAAAGGCCCGGTCACCCGCGTCGCCTAGTCCAGGGATGATATAGCAATTGTCGTCTAGCCCTTCGTCTAGACTTGCGGCATAAACATGGACGTCTGGGTGTGTGGTGGCCATGGCCGATACGCCTTCGGGAGCTGCTACCAGACATAAAAGTCTGATTGATATACAGTTCCTGTAATAGTGATCCTTGATGACTCTTATTGCTTCTATCGCCGATCCGCCAGTTGCAAGCATTGGATCGACTACGATGTGATAGGAATCGCAAGATTCGGGTAGTCGTGTCAAATAACGTACTGGCTTATGTGTATTCGGATCTCTGCGTATGCCTACGTGTGCCGTTGCGGATTTAGGAATTAATTCGCATACGGCATCGGCCATGACAAGTCCTGCTCGAAGAATGGGAGTGACTACGATCTGAGAGTCGTTGGTTCTAGCGGCGTTGGTTGTTGCTAATGGAGTGTTGACTGACTCCCATGTGATGGATAAGTCTTCTGTGGCAGCTGGGAGTAACAACACTGTTAACTGCCTAGAAGCTTCTTTGAAGTCATTATTTCTGGTTGACATGTCTCGTAAAGTTCGCATTCGATCTGCGATCAGTGGATGTTTAACAACCGTTAGGGTATTGAACGTAGTAGGGTTATTGGAAGTATTGGTTTTTTGAGTTGGCATTGTGTTTTTCACTTTAGTCTCAAACTACGTCAATTCAAAATTGCAGTTGTTCTTGTTTGCGATATGGGTTAGTAAATTTTAGGGTGGATCGTTGGAATGCAGCTAGGACGCTTGAAGGCTAAACTACGGCGGAGATAGAGTCATGGTAATGGATGACGAAACGTGGATTTATTTACATTTATACTGCTTGCACTGTTTGTTTTTGCAATGATATGGACCGGTGTAAAAGTAGCGATTTGGGTCAATAAATTGGGTTCATGGAAGTGATTCTTAGGTTGTAGTACTGAATTGCCATAGCTATGGCTGTCAACGGTACCATTTATTCTGCAGCTACCAGTATTGGGACTGATGGCAGATTGGGGTATGCCGTATGTACAATGCACATCTGCCCCCGTAGCTCAGTGGACAGAGCAACTGCCTTCTAAGCAGTGGGTCGTCCGTTCGAATCGGACCGGGGGTACCATTACAATGTATTGTTCAGAAGCTTGAATGGCGGACTCCAATAACTGCGAGTTATTGAGGCAATCCTATTGGTGCTCGCTGTGGTATTTGCGTTGACTCGGTAGTAAACACAAACGTCATACAGCTGCACGTTTTGGATAATTACGATGAGTTGTTGAGTGAGCCTGGGTGTGGTTTCAAAATACCTGATTTACAAGCTTCTGCATCTCATCCACTCCCGACCACAGGTCGCGGGATTCTCGGTATTGTACTCCTGGTAGCCCTCCTAAGTACATAATAGGTCCATCAAAATTGTTGTCTCGGGCGATTTGCAGACAACGGATAAAATCGGTGGAATTGATTGAGTTATCTGAGTTTAATTCAACCCAAGCATGGACGGATGTTGCGTGGGGTATCAATTGGGTTAAAGTCTCAAATTTGTTGGGTCCCGACGCGTTCCCGAAGTCGGCTATGAGACCGTATTTGCGATTGGATGTTTTTATGATGTGGAGCAAATCCTCCGGATTATCCGTCATACGCTTCCAGTTTTCCGTGGCTGGCGCAAGTTTTAGTGAATTGGCATAGTCTGCTAAATCAGTGAAAGCGGCAGCACTTATGGCAATTGTTTCTGCTGTCGGCGATCTATCTCCAGGGACATAACGGACACCGGTGGCTCCTAAGTGAGAGGCGATTTCCATCCATCTCTTTGTGGTAGACATGCTTTGGGATTGCTCCGTCTTATCGATGCTGCATACGTTACCGACGTCAATCAGTACTTGAAATAACTCGACCTTATTGCTCTCGAACTCTGATCGGAGTTCATCCAGGTAAGTTTTTTGAATGCTAGGGATATGCTGGTTGCATAGATCTACCGTGTGTATTCCATTGTGGTTTAACGCCTTTGGAAGTTCAATTAGTGGCAATAAAGGATTTTTCTCAAAGGTTTGTACTGAACTGTAAGGGTTCGGCCCAAGCTCAACGTCGTTAGCGTCTTCAGTTAATTGATACCATGGGTTTCCTAAAAGATCGGACAAATGTATCGATGCTGTTGATAATGCTGGCCTGAACATAACTTGTCTCCGGTGCGGTGGGTTGGGGAATGGTTTACGATTACTTAAATATATTACTATTTTCTATGACGACCCGGATTTATTGGTGGATCCTTCAAGTTATCTAAGGAGCGTTTTGTAAATGGCAATTGATGATAATGCGGCCGAGCAGGCAGTGGCGTCTATGCGAAGGTGGCAGGATGCGTTTAATTCCCGGGATCCGTCACTTCAGGTTGCTGAAATGCATTTTCCTCACCATAGACTTGCCGGGTCAGTGCTGAACACTTGGGTTACGGCTGACGAGTGGATTGCCGGACAACTGGCAGTAGATCATCAACTCAGGAATGAAGGTTGGCAGTACACCAAAATTGAGTCAATTAATGCCATTCAAGGTAACCCAGAAAAGATTCATTTAGTTATACGAATGTCTAGACGTGATGACAACGATGCCGAATATATTGGTTTTGATACGCTGTGGATATTCACCAAAGTCGATGGTCGCTGGGGGGCAAAATTACGATCATCCTATTTGGCGTCTTCAAATCAACTTGCCGGCACTTTTCAAGATGATCAGAATTCGTGATAGAAGAAGTCATAGACTGTTAAGGTGGTTGGTTGATGGAATACAGGCGATTGGGAAGAACTGAGCTTGATGTTTCCGTAATCTCACAGGGATGTGGAGGGCCTAGTCGATTAGGTCAAAATACCGGTGTTGATCAGTATGGCATTAATGAACTCGTAAGGTGTGGGATTGAATCAGGCATCAATCTGTTTGATACAGCAGCTGCTTATGGAAGCAGTGAGGAGATATTGGGATCGGCTTTAAAGCCCTTTCCCAGGGATGACTTCCTTTTAGCTACTAAGTTTTCTTACAATGATAAAGGTGGCCTTCCGAACGATATTGTTGGTGTGGATCAGGTTCGTAAATCTCTCGACCAGAGTCTTAAAAAACTGCAAACCGACTATATTGATGTGTATCAAATACATGGGCTTCAATTGGCACATGTTGACGTGGTGTGTAATCAACTTGTTCCAGAGCTTGAAAGACAGAAGCAGGCAGGAAAAATTCGCTTTATTGGGGTCACTGAGTTATGGGGTCGTGATGGTGACCATAGAGCCTTGCTTAACTGTATACCCTGCGGTCGTTTTGATACGGCTATGGTGGGATATAACCTACTTAATTCTTCTGCTGATGATGCCCTATTTGATATGTGTATAGAACATGACCTCGGTGTGCTTATCATGTTTGCAGTTAGAAGGTCTCTTAGCGATATTGGTCATCGTCGAAAATTGTTCGCCGATCTTGCTAGAAACGGCTACATCGATGAACAGGTTGTTGAAGTGGACGACCCGCTGAGCTGGATACTGGATCATGGAGTTGCTTCAATTACTGAGGCAGGATATAGATTTGCTATGCAGCCCCGTGCTGTCAGCACTGTTCTTACCGGGACTTCAAATACAGAGCATCTCAATTCCAATCTGTGTGCAGCGGGAGCCGGACCTTTATCAGAGAGCGCTGTGGCCGAGATTAGGTCCAGGTTTGGGCATATTAAACACTCGTTAGAGAATTAATGTTAGCTGAAGTTTTTGAATAAGTTAAATCGGTTCAATATCCGATTTCGTATCGAAGCAGTTTCGAATTTATGACAGTTACAAAAGCGATAATGACAAATAGCGCGAATGAGACGGCTGAGGCATAACCCATTTTTAGATATTCAAATGCGTTCTGATATACGAGCACTACCACCGTCAAGGTGCTGTCCAATGGGCCGGCCCAAGCGCTGGTGTTGCTACTGTTCTGAGTCATAATGAATACTTGCACAAACATCTGAAGGGCCCCAATAAAGTAAACGATAACCACGAAGTATGTGGTTGGTGCCAGCAAAGGAAGGGTTATACGCGAAAATATGGAAATTCGGCCTGCTCCATCAATTTCAGCCGCCTCGTATAAATGTGGTGGTATGCCCTGTAAACCCGCTAGATATATGACCATGTTGAGACCCATGTTTTTCCATATACTCAAAAGTATTATTGATAACATGGCTTGGTCTGGGCTTTTAAGCCATTTTTGGCGTGACAACCCGATAGTTTCTAGGGTGTCATTAAACAGGCCGAAGTTAGGCTCGTAAAACCATAGCCATATCAGGGATACGGCTACAAATGAGCTAACCACTGGCATATAAAACATGGCTCGAAAAAAATATATCCCGCGAATGTGTCGGTTGATTAACGTGGCGAGTAGTAGTGATGTAATTACACCTGCTGGGACAGTGACGCCAGCAAAGTACAGTGTGTTGAAGACCGACCGAGAGAATCTTTCATCCTGGATGAGAAGCCGATAGTTTTTTAGGCCGGCCCACTTTGGTGCATCCATTAAATCGTAAGACGTGAGGCTGTAGTAGAAAGCGCTTACTACGGGAAATATGACGAAAACGACGATAAATGTTATGGAGGGCACTATAAAAATATAACCTGCTAATTGTTGCCGGTTTTTTGGTAGTAGGGTCAATTTAGTGGTAAATACACGAAAGAGGGCTCGCATATGAGCTAGCCCGAATCTTTGTAATATTGCTCTCCTTATGATGGTGCAGTATTACAGATCACCCTGAAGAGGGCAATTTTTGTGTCTGCAACAGTACTTGATTATTTGTTTGTCTTTATAATGTATGGGCAAATACGTATTGCTATGAATACAATATGTGTTCAGTGGCAAGGGGTCATATCTATATGCTGTATGCGGCTGAGTTGAACGATACTGACATGGCTATCACCAAAATAATTTGAAAAAGTGCGTATACAATGTATTAGAAAGGCCTTAATATTTCATTGGCTATGATCAGGTTGGTATTTGTCCATATCTTCAAACCAGGTCTGTTGTGCCGGAATTCAGTGCTAAATGGGGAAATATTATAAGTGAGTAAAGGTGAAAAGCTACCTGCCGTTATTCAGGGCGGTATGGGCGTTGGTGTCTCCGGTTGGCGATTAGCCCGTGCGGTTTCCAGAGCTGGTCAGATGGGCGTGGTGTCTGGAACCGTCTTGGATGTTACTTTTGCTCGGCGTCTTCAATTGGGCGATGCTGGCGGAGTATTACGTAGTGCAATTGCGAAATTTCCTGATCGTGAAATGGCGGAGAGGGTTCTTGCCGAATGGTTTGTTCCTGGAGGCATCACACAGGAAAGACCATTTAAAGCTGTGCCAGTGTGGCGCTTGAAGCCATCTCCAAAACTTGTTGAATTGGGGGTTGTAGCGGCATTTTGCGAAGTGCATCTTGCCAAAAGAGGGCACAACGGGGTAGTTGGAATTAATCTCATGGATAAATTACGTCTCCCAATGCTTGCAGGTATTTATGGAGCCATGCTTGCCGGTGTCGGATACATTCTTATGGGGGCCGGTATTCCAACCGAGGCCTCTGGGGCAATAGACCAATTAAGTAAAAATAAGCGCGCGGAGATGTCGCATACTCTTGAGGGTGAAGCTGAATCTGAAACGTTTTCTTTCAACCCTCGTGACTATTTCAAAATTCTCCCTGATATTCGCAGGCCGAAGTTTTTTCCTATAATTTCTACTCATACACTGGCTACGGCCTTGTTGCGCAGGTCCAGGGGCAAGGTTGACGGTTTTATCATAGAAGCTCCTGTCGCGGGAGGACACAATGCTCCTCCTCGTGGGAAGGTGCAACTCGATGATGCGGGTGAACCAATATATGGTGAAAGAGATGTGCCGGATCTTCAACGTATGCGGGAGATTGGTTTACCGTTTTGGCTAGCAGGTGGGGAAGGGACTCCTAAAGGTCTCGCGTCAGCACTTAAGGCTGGTGCTGCAGGTATACAGGCAGGTACGCCATTCGCTCTTTCTCGAGAATCAGGGTTGCTTAGGACATTGAAAGACAAGCTAGTCGATGGGGTATTGGATCGATCGCTTAAGGTGAAGGCTGATGCTTTGGCGTCTCCGACAGGGTTTCCGTTTAGAGTTGCACAACTCGCAGGTACTATGTCGGAAGCGGCTGTGGAAGCAAAACGTAAAGCTATTTGCGACTTGGGTTACCTTAGGCGTGCTTTTAAAAACGATCACGGAAAAGTCCAATTTCGATGTCCGGCAGAGCCTGTTGATGACTACGTTTCTAAAGGTGGTTCGGCTGATGATACCAAAGGTCGTATGTGCCTGTGTAATGGGCTGGCCGCATCTATAGGGCTTGGGCAACGACGGCCAGGAGGACTGGATGAGCCTCCGGTGATTACATTAGGTTCAGATTTAGGACCAGTGCGAGAAATTCTTAGTGAGTTTGGAGTGGGGTATTCCGCCGTTGAGGTCGTTCGGTATTTAACTAGAGGTATTGATACTCCGGTCCAGGTCGGTCGAGTCCTATCTACCGAGGTTTCATAAATCGTATTCTGACTATTACAGTTGGTTTATTCGTTAACAAAACTTGATTCTAGGCAAAGCCATTTCTTTTCATCCATTTGTATGCCTTTTGTGCTCGTTTCAGCGGTAATCTAAAGTCTTTAACAGGGTAACTGTCGAATTCGTATATTGCGAAGCCCGAATATTCAATGTCTGTTAAGACTCGGTGAAAACTATGAAAATCAATATCACCTTGGCCAAGCTCTGTGAATAATCCCATTTCGATTGATTGCATGAAGGGAATTGAGTTCTTTTTTACTTGGTGAAGCACTTCGAGAGATACATCCTTGAAATGGAGGTAACCAATGTTTTCGTGCTGAGATTCCATAAAAGTAATTGGGTCCCCGCCACCATAAATGTGATGACCTGTGTCAAGCGCGAGTTTCAAAAGATCGGAATCCATCGAGTCAAGAAATGCCATGATTTCTTCTTCTGAGCAAATGTGAGTTTCGGCGTGTGGGTGAAACACAGGAGAAATTGAAAAATTGCGTTTCAACTTGATGCTTAATTCGTGCAAACATTCAGTCATCCGATGTAAACCAGATACGTCTAATTGGGGATCTGCCACATATTTACCTGTTTGGCGATCTATGTAAGTATCATCGATAAACACCAAATGCGGCGCTTCAGCGGCAGCCAACAATTCCGCCATTTGAAAGGTGTCATTTTCAATGCTTTTCCAATCATCTGAATTCTCGAAATGCCTCATTATCACGCCGGACACTACTTGTAATTCATTTTCTGAAAGGATTGTATTGAGTCTTTGCGATTGGGATGGAATGTAACCGTGTGGCCCAAGTTCCATCCATCGAAATCCTGACTGGGCAATTTCTCTGATACATCGGTCCCAGGGAATCTGTTGGTCGTCTTTTGGAAATTCAATGCCCCAAGAGCATGGAGCAGTTCCAGCGATAATATTCATTTATAGTAGATCCCGTTCTTTGTGTATCTGGTTCATAAGTTTGGCTGTGATCAGACGTTAGTAGCCATATTCAAATCAGGGGTCTGGACGGATGAAGCGTAAAACTCGGCTAGTCCCGTAAGCTCTCTTCCTTGGCTCATGAAATCAACCTCGACAAGCTCCGAAAAACCATCTGCAAGCTGCGTTGTGATTCCACCCGGTGTCTGGCCATCACCTATCATGTGATCATCTAAGATCTTCACAGGCATGATTATGTAGGAGGTTGAGCAGAAAAATGCCTCGTCGGCGGTTATTGCATCATACTTATCTATGTCATCTTCTATAAACGGTATGTCCAAAGATTGCGCAATTTCGATTAGTGCACCACGAGTGACTCCTCTCAAAATATTCTTAGGCCGAGGAGATATTAGTTGGCCATCCTTTACTATCATAAAGTTACTAGAAGTTCCTTCTGTGATGTAACCATCTTCGTCTGTCAGCAGTGCGATTGACGCTGGCTTAATTCGTGCAGCTTCAATCTCAGCTATTCGGTAATATAGTCGGCTTCGATTTTTTACCTTGGGATCAAGTAGTTGTGCAGGGGTTGAGCGTTGACGGGTGATTACAGCTGATGCTCCTTCTTGCTGTTGTTGCCAAACCCATGGCCGAGTAATTGATAATGGAAATACGTTTATCAGTATTCTCGGTCCTGACATGTTCTCTGGTAAGAATTGTGCATAATCATCTCGTAGGCCTGCAGTTATGTTGTGCCATATCGTAAATTCATCTCCATCCGCCAGAGTTGGTAAATTCTTGTCAATGGTTTCAAGCGTTGCCTTTGTCAACTCATCTGGCGACATTCCACAATCGATGCCAGAGTATTTCATTGAGTTGAAAATTCGCTCGATATGCTTGTCGAGCCTAAAAGGCTTAAGGTTAAAAGTGCGTGTGTATTCGAAAACTGTTTGGCCATAGAGTAGGCCGTAGTCGAATACAGAGACGCCCGACTGGGTTTCAGGTACATAGCTACCATTTACATAGCCAAGTCTTGTCGGTTGAGAGTTCATCCTATTGCAAAGCTCCTCATAAGACGGTGCATCTACGCTTATGCTATCAGGAAACCTGACTAGTTGCGCTCTTGTTAGTAAGAACCATCTTTACGTGTTTAATACCGGCTTCGATAAAGGTATTTCCGACTGATCTAAACCCAAATGTTTTATAGAAGTTCACTGCGTCCAACTGGGAATTTAGCGTTATGGTAGTTATGCCGGAATCCGTAGCGAAATTAATGCAAGACTTTACCAGCAAACTCCCAATGCCTCGTCTTCGAAAATCCCTCAGAACTGCACATCTCTCTAGCTTTATCGTTTCATTGTATATATATCGTATACGCACCGTTCCCACGGGGAGTTCGTTGCTCATTGCCAAAAAATGGTCTGCTTCTGTATCTAATCCATCCACCTCAAGGCTTTTTGGTATTCCCATGCCCACTATAAAGACTTGCCTACGGATTTCCATAACCTCTATTAAGGAGTCGTTTCCTTGGATATGTAAGACTTCTAATTTATTGAGGTTGTTATTAGAGGGCATTCTTTGGGAAACCGTCAGCGAATGGACTGGTATCTAGATAATTGCCCATCTTTTGATAGGACTAATTGCCATACCTGAATGTTCCGGGATCGGAAACCTCCTGCGCACGAAAGAAGGTAGTAACGCCACATGCGATAAAAGCTTTCCGTATACTTTTCTTTTAACTTTGGCCAATGCTGGTTGAATTTGTTCATCCAGGCTATCAGGGTTTTGTCGTAATCTGTACCGAAGTTGTGCCAATCTTCTACCACGAATTTCCCGGATAGACTTTTACCTATTGCATCGATAGACGGAATGGCTCCATTTGGAAAAATGTACTTGTCCAACCAAGGGTCGATTACTTGCTCTGAAACATTCGCGCCAATAGTGTGAAGGAGGAACAATCCATCATCTTTTAGAGCATTCCTAGCTACATTGAAATAGGTGTCAAAATTTTTGTACCCAACGTGCTCAAACATGCCCATCGATACTACATGGTCATATTTCCCTGAAATGTCTCTGTAGTCCATAAGTCTGAATTCTACAGGCAGCCTATTGCAGAGGTCTTTGCCGAGCTTTACTTGCTGTTTTGACACAGTTGCTCCTACGCAGGTTGCCCCATAATGTTCTGCTGCATATTTCATAAAAGCGCCCCACCCGCAGCCGATATCGAGAACCGTCTGTCCAGGCTTTAGACCGATCTTTCTGCAGATTAAATCTAATTTTGCGTCTTGGGCTGCGTCCAAAGTAGTAGCGGTTTTCCAGTATCCGCAACTCCCGGTGATACGTGAGTCAAAAGTTGCTTCAAAAATATCGTTTCCTAAGTCATAGTGTTCCTTTCCAACTACCCAGGATCTGCGTTGAGTTTGCCGATTGAACAAGAGTCCTGATAATCGATATATGAAAACTTTCCAATTGAATGGCATATTCTTATCCACTCGATTACGGAGGATTCTATGAATCAATTCGTCCAAGGCCTCGCAGTCCCACCATCCGTCCATATAGGATTCACCAAAACCCAGTGATCCTTCCCGGAATATTCGTGTAAAAAGTTTGTCGTTGTTTACTTGGATGTCCCATGGGCGATCGCCGTCGATTTTGACATCGGCCGGGGCTAATAGCTCTGCGGCTAATGCTTTCATACTCGCTTCGTTTTTGTTCGTCATTCAATTTCCCCCGTTATTGAAATCTGATCTTATAAGAGACTAATTAATTGCTTCGTTAACCTTTGAATTTGTTAGGCTTTCTCCCTACTTGGCCCGGACTGCAAACGAAAAGAGCGCCGGCCCCTTGATTCATGGCTTTATTGTTGTCTAGAAGTCCATTGGCTGCTGTTGTGATGTATAGGTCAGAATAATTGGGCCCGCCAAATGCCAAGCTGGTGACTTGGGGAGTTGGTAAGGGAATGTCGAAGTCGTGTGTTCCGCCAGGGCTGTATCTGCCCACTCTGGATCCGCCGAAAAATGCCACCCATAAATATCCTTCGGCATCTACGGTCATTCCATCAGGGATGCCGTCGGCATCGGAAAATTCGAGAAACGGACGCCTGTTGAAGACCAGTCCACTTTGTGAATCGTAGTCGAACTGATCCACTCGTTTGGTAATGCTGTCAATGTAATACATTATGGAGTTGTCAAGATTCCAATCGGTTCCGTTAGATATTGTGACTGCAGTGACCATCTTAGTGGCCACCCAGTCAGTGTTTAATCGATATAGTGCAGCTGACGGCGAAGTACCGTCATAATCCATTGTTCCTGCCCATATTCGCCCATTCGAATCGCATTTGGCGTCATTCATTCGATTGTTCGAAATTGACTCCTCAACACTGGTCTTATGCTCGACTGTTCCGTCTTCAGACAGAAGAGAAAATCCCGACGGCGTAGCTAACACTAGGCCACCTTTGTCGCGCGGTATTGCGGCTCCTACATGTTGTCCGGCATCCAGAAAAATGTCTTCACCCGTGGCAGGGTCATATCTATGTACCCGTCCGTTCATGATGTCCACCCAAATTAATGTCTGACTTTGGTCGTCCCAAACCGGGCCTTCACCTACAATTGCTCCAGCCGCTACGACCATCTCTGGAATCATTATTTGTGAACTCGTACTATTCTGTGAGGTATATGTTTGCTGCTTGTCACCATTTCCCTATAGTGACTCTCTGCTGTCTACTTTGTCCTCATCAATTTCTATTCCTAGCCCCGGTAGCTCAGCTACTGTAACCATACCGTCAACAGGCTTAATGGGATTTTTGAAGAAAAATTGAGACATTTCATTCCATTGCACCAAATACTCTATGTATGGAGATGTTGGCGGAGACTGTGCGGCAGTGATTGCCGCATTGATTGGGACAGATGCACCATGCGGGATCAGCTCTACTTCATATGCTGAGGCTAGGGCCGCGATTTTTATCATCTCTGATATCCCTCCCGCCCATAATGTGTCTGCTTGATATACGTCAACCGCACCTTTTTCAAAATATTCACGTGCACCCCATCTGGTGTATTCATGCTCGCCGCCAGAGATACGAATAGGAGATGCTTGGCGAACGCGTGCGTATCCGGATATATCGTCCGGCTTGACTACCTCTTCTAGCCAACGTGGGCGGTACTCTTCTAGTCGTTTTGCCATATCCAATGTGTAACGAACGTCCCAACTATTCCAAGCATCCACCATGATTTCTACGTCGGGCCCTACAGCCTCTCTGATGGCAGCGATCAATTCAACGTTGCGATCTTTTCCGATTTCTCCGTCCATAGGACCATCTCTCACGAACCACTTCGTTGCAGTATAGCCATCGGAAACGAACCTTTTTGCTTGTTCAGCGGCCTGATCGGGACCAATCGGGAATCCCAAGGCGCTAGCGTAGGCTGGGATTGATTTTCTTGTCGGTCCACCAAGCATCCTATAAAGCGGCATTGATGAAGCTTTACCTCGGATATCCCAAAGAGCACAGTCGACCAAACTAACTGCAAACATAGGTTCGCCTTTGCGGCCGTGAATGAGATGTCGGTACATTTTGTCCCATACACGCTCAGTTGCCAGAGGATCTTCCCCTATGAGCAAATGCCGAAGTTGAGTTTTGATGAAATTAGCTTCTCCAGCATGTCCTGGTCCAGCGAGTCCGGTTATTCCATCGTCTGTGTCCACAAATACAAAGGTGCCAGTTATTTGCCATTTACCGCTATCTTTTGTCTCAATAGATGGGCTGAAACGTCCAGCCGACATGACTTCTGACCCCTCAGCCCTGTGTTCAGGATAAACATCGATGGGCCTCAAAACTCTTCCTTCAAATAAGGGAAGGTCGCTTGAAAGTTGTCCGCTTAATCGTTCGAGTCGTATGTCTGTTATTTTCATGAGTTTATGTAAATTAAATCGTTAATGTTTGCCGATAAGGCATCATAGTTTCTTGCCCCGTAGTCTGTATTTTGTCTTTGGTTTCAGATTTTGCCAAATTTTTGTCTTGCATTCATCATCACTATGATGGCGGTGCATTCGTAAATTGGAGACTGATATGGCCAAGGTAGTGCTGTACGTTGATGACCGTACTTTGTCAGGAGAAATTGACTGGATGCGAGGGCGCCTCGCTGAGTGTGGCCACGCACTTGTTCATATGCCTGAGTATATGAATTTGACTCATGAAAGTGACCGGCAACGCTTTCTGATCGAATCCCTTGATGGAATAGATGCTGCTTTGCTCGGAGGTGAACGATTTACACGAGAGGTGATCACATCAGGCAGGCAGTTGAAGGTTATATCTCGTGCCGGAGTTGGCTATGATCGAGTAGATGTGCAAGCTGCCCAAGATATGGGAATCCCTGTCCTTATTGGCGTCGGTTCCAATGACGTGTCCGTGGCAGAGTATGCGTTTGCTTTGGTTCTCGGCTTGTCACGGCGAATGCTCCAAAATCATGATGCTGCCAAATCGGGCAATTGGAAGCAAGTCACTGGATTTGATGTCCAGGGTAAAACTTTAGGAATTGCGGGACTAGGAAGAATAGGAAGAAATCTTGCACTTCGAGCGAGAGCCTTTGAAATGACTGTTATTGCATCGGAGCCCTTTCCCGATGTTGACTTTGTGACGAGTAATCATCTTGAGCTTGTCGATTTTGACTACTTGTGTCGATCTTGCGATTTTCTGTCCTTGAATTTACCGGTCACCGAAATCACTCGAGGTATTTTGAATAGAGACAGGCTGTTCAGCATGAAAGCGGGATCTTACGTTGTAAATACCGCTCGAGGTGAATTAATTGATGAAAAAGCCCTGTATGATGCTCTCTCCCAAGGACATTTAAGTGGAGCTGGTCTTGATGTTTTTTCGGTGGAGCCTCCGGACGGGTCCCCACTATTAAGACTTGATAATGTCATACTGAGTAGTCATATCGCGGGCAACTCGTCTGAAGCGATCACGCGTATGTGGCAGCAAGCAACAGAAAATGTTATAAGTACGTTATCCGGTGATTTGCCTCGCGGATGCGTGGTCAATGACATGTCGTGATAGGTCTTGTTGCCGCGCCAGGTACAGTAAGTACGGAGGTTTATTGTCGCTTTTAGGCCCAAAACCTTAACTGATAAAGTTGTACTTGCACCCGATCAACGCATCCTGTCCAGAAGGGATCTGTTGGCTTCTGGTCCGGCAGGTATTGTGGCTGCCGCTGCGATTACCTTTCCTGGTTGTGATAGTCCAGAAGTGGTAGCGGTAGATTATTCTGAACATAGGGGTCACATAACAGGGCAGAATTCCGATTTTGAAAATTCCAATCGTAAAGTTTCCGACTCGGAAACAGCTATGGATTTGGACACAATTTCCGGGCAGAACGGCGCGCAAGTTGTTAAAGGCAAGAATTCGTTGTCTCACATAGCTGGTCCAGTGAAGGTAAATTACGCGAATATAGATGATTTTGATGAGCGCGCATTTGGTATTCTTGCAAAAGAACTATTAGATACGCATCCTGCGATTAATATTGAACGTATTCCTCAATCTGACCAGCAGTACTCTCCCAATTCGGTAATATTGGATCTTTACGAACGGGGTTTTATTGGCGAGTTGCCGGACGTTTTTCAGGCTCAATGGGGACGGCCTTTAATTCAGAGATTCGTAGAGCAAGACAAACTGATTCCAGTCGATGATATTTTTCAATCCTCTGTATTACGAAATCAATATCCCGATCGATTTCTGTCAGTTGGTGAGGTAAAGGGGAGCATCTGGGGTGTCCCTATGAGCATTGGTAGGTCGAACTTAATGTGGTTCGACGTACAATTTTTTGAATCTACCGGAATAGATAGCCCCTCTCACTGGAATAATTGGGGCGAAGCATTTGAAGCAATGAGTCAAATTAAGGAGTTAGGTGTGATACCTTTTGCCGTCGATAAATCGGATCCGCTTCATTTTGCCCACATATTTGAAAATATTCTTCTGTCCGAACTAGGCCCTTTGCCATATACAAAATTGTTTTCGGGGGAAGTGTCGTGGCTTGATTCGGGGGTGAGCAAATGTCTCAATATCCTCAAGAAACTCCTGGTCGACTTTGCAGACCCTAATGCCGGAACTAGGGAGCATGATGATGCGCTAGATGCTGTTTTATCAAAACGATCAGTTCTGACGATATTTAATGAGCAAGGGTTAAAGCTTTTGTATAGAAAAGGTGTTGATACTGGAGTATCTTTTTGTCCATCTCCTGGGACCCGAGGGGTTTTTAGTTTTGTGAGTAATGCTTTTTACGCTTCTAGATTGACGACAAACCCTGAGGCTGTGGCCGCTTGGCTGACTTTGGTTTCGAATCGGCATCTACAGGACCAGTATAATCAGATGAGAGTGTCGCTTCCGCCAAGGTTTGATGCAGACAAATCAATGTATACCGAAGATCAGCGAAGACTGTTACATGATTGGAAACGCGACTATATTGTTCCTAGTGTTGTATTTGGGTTAGCCTCTGATTTATTGGGGCATAGTAATTTCGTAAACGCACTTCAGTTTTTCAGTAGACGTTTGGACGTTGAATCGGTGCAAAAATATTTAGCTGATCGATGCTCATTTGGGACGTCCTGTCGGTAATCTTTTGACCTTAATCTGGTGTATTTTCAATGGGCTCTAATTCCGTGGATGCATTTTCAATGTTGTCAGTGATTGCAACACTGCTCGCAATGATGGCTTTAGTAGTTCCACTGTGTAGAAGAGTAGTTCCGGCGGGTAATTTCTGGTACGCAGTCGCTTTTGCGCCAACAGTAAGTGTCGCAACAGTGATACTCATTTCCTCGATCCTCTTTCATATTATGCCCGCCCAATTTGCCACGTGGATGTGCGTACTGGTCATGGCCATACTGGGTGTCCTATTTGCGTATATTGATAGGTATCCATTATGGACGGCTCTGCGTACTGCGACCCCAGTTTTCGTTCTCTCCGGCCTGGTCGGGTTGTTGGGCCTATGGGCGGTTCTCCAAGTAAATCGCATGCGAATGCTGTTTTTGGATGAACCTATTCATCTGAGTTTGATGTCGACTATAGCCAATGGTAATTTTCCTGTTATGTTGCCTTGGGCGCCTGGCCTGGCATCTAAATACCATTATGGAGTTGATCTCCATGCTGCTGTTATTCAACTGCTAACCGCTCAGTCACCCATTGTCATAGCTGAATTGATTCATCCATGGTATGCGATTTGCCTAGCCTCTTCAGTCATGGGTCTGGTATTTGCATTGTCCAGGTCTTGGACAGCTGCGGTTATAGGAATGTTGTTTTCGGTTTTCGCCCCCAATTTTGTTACGTATGGCGTCCCCAATGTGATGTTTTCTGACTTTCGGTCAGTTGGCGAAGTATTGGCTAGTTGGATTGCAACCATCGGTTTTCACGAATATCGAGATATTGTGGATCCAGGCCAAATTGTTGTTCCCCAACGAATATTTGGAAGAGCGTTACTCGTAATGTCATTATTCATGGCGATCCGCATACGCCACGCAACAACGACTCGCTTAGTGATTATGGGAACGGTGGTAGGGATGATTGCTGTTGTGGAGATTGGTATCTTTGCTATAGCTATAGTCGCTTTGAGTGCTGTAATAGCCTGGGAATTGTTGTTGAATACGCCTACGACGGTTAAGGATGGTGCTAGGCCTATAATCTGTATCGGGGTAGCTATCATAGTGAGCATCTTTGTGGGTGGGCCAATCACTGATACGTTATTCCGTGGGGCCGGTGATGCATCATTGCTGCGAATCCAAACCCCTAAGACTCTTGGCTATCTAACTACCTTAGTGGAAAACCGGGAAGACAGAGTGATCGGCTTTGCTCCATGGATGAATGTCGGTTGGAGTATTACGACTAGCTTGCTTGTCTTCGCTTCCGTGCTGTTAAGGTCTCGCCCTCTTGGGGTTTTGGCGGTTGGAGGTGTAGCCGGTGTTGCAGTCTTCTCTTTTGTTAGCTACACAGCTCACGATGACTCTATCCGATTGATCGAATACTCCTCCACAATCTCTGTGATTGGCTTAATCTCCGCGGCTGGGTTAATTATTAATGGATTTAAGACTCATTTCACCAAAGTAATACTGTATTCGGTTTTTGTATTGTTGGTCGTTGTCCCATCTGTCGGTCCGGGTCTTGCTTCTAACCTACGGAGTGCTGGTTATGTTTTTATAAATTCAAGTGTGGAAAGAGATAATTACAATCGGTTAAGTATGAGATCACGTTATTCGAATCAATTAGCAAATTCCTCTGAAATGTTGTCTTGGATACGAAACAATATCCCAAAATCAGCCTCGATTCTTTCCCCTTGGCCTATATCTATAACTGTTGGTTCTGGTCGATACGGACTGCTGACTCCGGTTGAGATCGTTCAGAATGAGCCATTTGCTGGCCCACGATACATAGATGCCTGGACTTCATTAGATAGGGAGTCTTTGAACGAACTTGGTGCAGAGTTTGTCCATGTTGATTTTATGACATTTTCTGCTTTGAGTGATCGTGTTGCCCAATCGCTGGATGACCCAGAGAGATATTCCCTGATTTATGATTCCTTTCAAAGCCCGAACACTTTGAAAAGACATAGGTTGTACAAACTTGTGATGCCTTTGAAGGCTGCTGCCACTCCTCCTCTCCAATCGCTCCGTGAGGCTGTGTCACTGCCTCAGCCAGTATTTTTCAGCGCAGCTATACCTGGGTCTCTCAGCCCGGCGTTGGCAGTCGTATTTAAAGATTTGCCAATTGAAATCGAAGACGATCTCCCGGGCCATCTGAGAACCCATCTGAACGTTCGTAGACCTCACCTAGACACAAAATATCTCGTCTATCCGGATTGGTTCCATTATTCATCTGTAGGGAATTCGATGACTGCTTCAGTATCGTTGGCTGGTATTTCAATGTACGATCTCAATTCATTTTTAGGGCTCATTGGGCCGATACGTCCCGGCGAATTATGGGAAGAGTTAGTTATTAGCGGCCCTGCTGATCTTCAATTTTTCGCAGCGCCCTCCACCGTCATTGATATTCGGTCCGATGATGGAACGCAGCAAATCAAAAGTAATGGCGGAGTCTATTCAATATCGATTGAGGAACACGGTCCAATATTCGTTCGGTCTCGTGGGGGAGCGACTCCAGCTGTCCTATATGCGACTATCGGACATCCTATAGACCATGGTCATATTCATGGGGAACTTCAAAGCGCCGATACCCATGCCCTAGAATCTGGTGAGCCGGCCGTAGCGATCGAAGCAGACTATGTCGGAGACAAGATAATCGTTCGAAGTCTATGGTCTGATGCAGGGCAGCCTATTTCTGATATAGGGTTTGAATGGGTAATGCTTCCAATGGAATTTGAACTAATTGACGCGCCAGATGTTTCTTCTTCTGGTATTCGGGATCTCTCTTTTTCCGAGGCAGTTGTTGATTTGTCCGATGCAATAGGGGCTAGATGGCCGTCAGGACTAAATTCATCCGCATCATTCGATATGGTGTTGGAACAATTCGATCTTAAATCATTGAGACCTAGTTTGATTAATCCCGAGTCCGGCGAACTTTTGCTTAACGATGGCATTCGATTTCTGCGCCCGGGTCCGTATGTGGTCTATTTGACTGCTGTCAAACATACAAGCGATGGAAGAACTCCCATATACGCAAGTCCCTCATATAAACTGCATATAGGTGAAGATGCAACCCCTGAAACTTTTGCCTCGATAGGAGAATTAGACGCTAGATTGTTGAAGCTTTTGCCGTGGATGCAATCTCAGTGACACCGACTACAATTTCAATTCAAACGCAATGTTCGATACTATTTCCAGACAGAGATATCGGTTTTTGTTCTTTGTTTAATTATTTAATGGACCGGAGACTAATTTTATGAAAGCAATCATGGTTATGTTCGACTCACTCAACCGGCATTTTCTTCCTAATTACGGTAATGATTGGGTTAAGGCACCTAATTTCGAACGTCTCGGACAGAATAGCGTGACATTTGATCAAGCTTGGATTGGGAGTATGCCCTGTATGCCAGCTCGCAGAGAGCTTCATACTGGAAGGTACAACTTTCTTCACCGAAGCTGGGGTCCACTTGAGCCGTTTGATGATTCGGCACCAGAACTACTCAAAAATAGTGGCATCTACACCCACCAAGTAACCGACCATCAACACTACTTTGAGGATGGTGGTGGTACATACCACCATAGATACAATTCTTGGGATTTCTCCAGAGGGCATGAAGGAGATGCTTGGAAGGGTCACGTGGCCGATCCGGAGCTGCCAGAAGGAGTCGTGAATACCCGGCCTGGTCCGACTTGGAGACAGGATTGGGTAAATCGTCAATATATGACAAAGGAACACCAACAGCCGCAGGCAAAAACGTTTAAGGCAGGCCTAGAGTTTATAGAGAAAAATGTGAGCGAAGACAATTGGTTTCTGCAAATTGAAACATTTGATCCACATGAGCCGTTCTTTACCCAGCAGAACTATAAGGACCTTTATCCACACGATTATGATGGGCCTCATTTTGATTGGCCACCTTATTCCGAGGTCGAACAACCTAGGGAGCAGGTGGAGCATGTACGTAATGAATATGCGGCCCTAGTAAGCATGTGTGACCATTATCTCGGCAAGGTATTGGACACGATGGATAGTAATAATATGTGGGATGACACCATGTTGATCGTGACTACAGACCATGGGTTTTTGCTAGGTGAGCACGGCTGGTGGGCAAAATGCATCCAGCCTTTTTATAAGGAAGTGGCTCGTATCCCCTTCTTTGTATGGGATCCTAGAAGTGGTCGGAAAGGCGTGAGAAATAGCCATCTTGTTCAAAACATTGATGTGCCGGCGACATTATTGGAATATTTTGATGTTGATTTACCTGCTGACATGCAAGGTATACCCCTTCGTGACACTGTGAGTAATGACTCTCCTACAAGGGAAGCGATTCTTTTTGGGATTATGGGTGGTCATGTCAATTGTACAGACGGGAAATATGTATATATGCACCCGCCAGAGGAAGAAAATCAGCCACTGAATCAATATACGCTGATGACAACCCATATGAGAGAGCGTATGCCTGTCGCAGAATTGCAAGAGGTAGGCTTGGCAAAACCGTTTAGTTTCACCAAGGGGGTTTCGACATTGAAGATACCCGTCACTTTTGGCGGCGGGTTTCTTAAGAGACCCGGTGGTGGATTGGCTAAGCTGCTGTTTGATTTAGATGATGATCCCGATCAAGAATCCCCACTTGAAAATACGGCTGTGGAGGCTCAAATGCGGAGCCGAATTGTTCAATTGATGCTGGATAATGATGCGCCGATCGAACAATATGAAAGGTTGGGCCTGCAAGCGGAATTCGAGTCACAACGCGCTACCTGATAATTAATGGAAAATGATGGGTGATAGATCGTCCGATTAGTTGCCTGGCACGTTATGCATTTAGTTGGATGCGAGTGCCATAAAATCACGAAGAGGTACATCATTGCTGTCTGGTGAATACCGGTTATTTTCAGAGGATGTTTGGCCCATCAGTTGACGCCTTATGGCACCTGATCTCTGAATCATTTCACCAGTTATGGTCATTTCATCTTTGGGTCGTATCCATCTATATCCGTACCCATACATCAAGGCAAGTCTCGTAACGTCTGAAGTATTAGGGCTAGCCGCATGCCACAGTCGACGATCGAATATGATTGCTCCGCCGGCTGGTACGGTAGCGGGAATTGCTCCGTTAGGCTGTTGGTTTGTCGGAATATCCAAAGACCGTTGCAAGTGGCTCCCGGGAACAAACCAGGTTGGACCCCGATTAAGTTTGGAAACATCCGATAAATAAAAGGCTACTTTGAGAGATAATCTGGCAGGGATCTCAATTTCATACATATCCGAAGTGCTTCTTCCCGAGTCTTGATGCCATTGGAGAGCTGTTGTTGACGAATCTTCATTGTTCCCAGGACTGATAGATAAATGGCTGTGGTAAAGGTAGATATTCCATCCGAGAATATCGGCCACCTTTGGAAAAACATTGGGATGGTCAAGCAACTCTTCGAATACTGGGTGCAGGTGCAGGAAATCGGGCTTATGAACGCGCGATTCGAACCCAAAATGACTTTCGTTGCCTAGAGATCCGTCACGGTTGAGTTTCTCAATGGTTTCAGCGATATGTCTGGTTTCTTTAAATGACAGTGCGTCAGGGACCACAAGATATCCTTCGGTGTCGAACTGATTTCTTTCTTCATCGGTTAATCGGTTAAGTGAGTAATCAGATTTCATTACCGGAGGCCTCTCAAGTCAGTCTATTCCGTCAGGACTAGCACT
The DNA here is from genome assembly GCA_913043205.1 of uncultured Chloroflexota bacterium. GTDB lineage: Bacteria > Chloroflexota > UBA11872 > UBA11872 > VXNJ01 > CAJWLF01. The sequence continues at coordinate 209,424 of CAJWLF010000001.1, forward strand.
ATTTAACGTAAATTGTTCCATGTTTCTTGGACTCTTCCTGCATTTGTGTCGACCTCGTCAATCCATGGATGCCTGAACGTGTTTTTACGAAAATAATCGTCTATTCCAGATATATCTTGGTCACCCAGTAATCCGGTTTGCATTTTGCCGCGGTCATAGCGAATCTTGAACATGTAACGAGCTGTATCCGAATGATTTGGTTGAGCACAGTGCCACGCAAGTGAGTGAGTAAATATGATGCGACCACCTGGCCCTGACAGGTGTTTTTGGCCCCGGAAATTTCTATATCTGCTGAGGTCCCGCCCTGACACCGACCTTAAATGTGATCCGGGAAGTATCAAAGTGGGTCCCATTTCACGCGGTACGTCGTGAGGAAAATATAGGGTTAGTAAATCGTATTTCCAAGGTTTGTTGTCAATCAATTGTACCTGTGATTTGTCTTGATCCACATGCCATGTCTGTGAGACTTCCTGCCCAGCTGGGGTTATATGTAACCATGAATGGTTTTTAGTATGGTCTGCTCCCATAAGGCCATTCAGAATTCTCTGAAATTCAGGTAGCTTATGGACTTCCCGTACTGCCTCCGAGCTGTCCCAGAAGAGATCGAGTTCGAGGCCCGTCCATTTTGCGTCTTGCGGCGAATCTTTAGCGTCTTTGTGGACTTGCTCATTGAGACTTTGAGGCACTAGGTGGGGTAATTCAAGGTATCCATCAAGGACCCACTTGGCTAGCTCTTTAGGAGTCAACATTCCTGTTGCCGATTTCTGGTTAACTCTCGTCTCCATTTTGTCTCCTTATTTTTTTATGTTAGCTAATCATTTGTCAGACAATTTTTTCAAGTATGTATTCGTATCTAAGATGGCCTTGTTCGAAATCTTTTGGGTCATCTAGAAGAGCGGGTGTTTGGATTACGTGCCAGTCATCCTGCATTGCTTCAATAACCGATTCATATGGTGGCTCATCCTCGTCACCAGGCTGCATGATGACGCCATGGCCTACGTCCGACTCGGCTGGTATGTTGCCATTCTCACTTGTTTGTCTAGCGTCAGCACCGGGTCTAAGGTCAGCACCACTTCTAAGGGTAGGATCAAATAAAGCCCACGCCACCACTGCTGATGATAAATCGGGGTTTTGGAGATGAAGAATAAGTAACTTTTGCAGCTGTCTCTCCCTGAAAGAATGCTTACGTTGCTAGTTGCTATAGGGTCTACGTCTTTCAATTCTAAGTGTAACTAATCTTAAAATACTAGTTCAAGTCATGTCTTGTAGTTTGTTGATGATGGGCTAAGTTTGTATAGTCTAAGGAAGTAAGTCCGTATAGGTTAGTGATGAAAGAGGTTGCATGGCGGTATCGCCCAATATGGTCCGCATTCGTAGGGCTTTAGGTATTTCGAATAGAGGTGGGTTTACTGCGTATGTATTTGTAATACCTTCTGTTCTTTTTTTATTGCTGTTTGTGGTTAGCCCAATAATTTCAACTTTCTACTACTCGTTTACCAAGTATGACTTGTTGCGTGCACCGGAAATCGTAGGGTTTCGAAATTTTGAATTATTGCTTGGTGACAACAGGTTTCCTCGTGCAATACTTAACACTCTATTGTTCGCTGGCGGAACTGTTCCGGCCGGGGTAATTACTTCGTTGCTGCTGGCTGTTTTGATCAACAGAAGCCTGCCTGGAATATATTTTTTCCGCGCTATGTTCTATATGCCGGTAGTCTCCTCGTTTGTGGTGGTTTCACTGATTTGGCTGTGGTTGTATGAACCACAATTTGGCCTTTTGAATGATCTTTTTGAATATTTTGGTTTGCCAAGGCTCAAGTGGCTGAGAAGTCCCAATACTGCCATGTTGTCGATAATTATACTCAGCGTGTGGAAAAATATGGGTCTCAACATGGTGATATATCTTGCTGGTCTGCAGGGTATTCCTCCCCATTTGTATGAAGCTGCTGAGATCGACGGTGCCGGCCGCAATTCATCTTTTTGGAGAATCACCCTTCCACTTTTGGCGCCTACGACATTTTTTGTAGTGATCGTCTATTTCATTGGAGCACTTCAAATGTTCGTTCAAGTGTTTGTAATGACGACCAGTGCGTCAGGCGGCGTTTATCAGATGGGCGGTCCTGTTGACAGTACGGTTACGGTAGTCGTTCTTGTCTATCTCCATGCATTTGCGTATCTAAAAATGGGTTATGCTGCCGCTATGTCTCTTGTTTTGTTCCTGGTGATCGGTGGAATTACTCTATTGAACGCCAGATTGCTACGGTATGACATAGGGTATTAGATGAATAGATATGTCTAACACGGTCTATAGCTCGTTGAGACTCTTTTAAGTACGGTATCGGTCTACAGTATCTGGATTTACTTCCAATCCTAATCCAGGCTTCTCCAGGTCCGGTCCCCAAAAGCCATTGACGGGTTTTTCCCAGTCAAGGTAAAGCAGCTCATCTTCGCGTTCACGAGTTCCAAGGTATTCAACTATTCGCAGGTTAGGTATTGCCATGCACAGGTGGCGATGCACTAGTTGATAACTATGTGGTGCAATCGGGATGCCAAATGCGTCTGCCATGCTTGCAACTTTGAGCCATTCAGTGATTCCACCGACCCGACCAACGTCGGGCTGGGCTATATCAGCTGCGCGTCGGGTAAGAATCTCCTTGAATCCCCATTTCGTGTATTCGTGTTCTCCCGTGGCTATAGGGATGCGTGATTTATCCACCACTTGAGCTAATCCATCAATATCATCAGCGGGCACAGGTTCTTCAAGCCAGGCTACTTGATATGATTCAAATTGGCTGATCAGCGAAATTGCTTGTTTGGCCGTGTAACCATTATTGGCATCTATAAATAGTTCGATGTCACTACCTATGGCGGATCTGACTGCGTGAAGCCGTCGTATGTCTGTTGAAACATTTGTTCCGGCATCCATCCCGACCTTCATTTTCGTCGACCTGAATCCACGTTCAACGTATCCGGCTTGTTCACATACTAGTTCATCTTGGCTGTAGGATGTCCATCCACCACTGCCATATACTGGGACACGGTCCCTCGCTGCACCGAGAAGTTTGTATAGCGGAAGATTTAACCAACGTGCTTTCAAGTCCCAGAGGGCTATGTCGACCGCTGATAGTGCCTGTATAGCTATCCCTTTTCGGCCGAGACTACGCAGTTTCCAAAACATCTCCGACCACAAACGCTCGATGTCTAAAGGATCTTTGTCGACAAGGTAAGGAGCAAGCTCTTCTTCTATGACAGCTTGCACAGCTCTACTTGCTTGAGACATGCCTAATCCTGTTGTTCCATCATCGGACTGGATATGCACAAAGCAATGTCCGCCGGTAGCCATTGATTTAGCCGTAGAATCTGCAACTGGCGGATTTCTCGGAATAGGGACTAGGGTTGTTTCGACCTTGCGTATCTTCATGCTATTCGTAATTATTGGTTATCGAAGTTCGTCGCTTCGTGGCAATATCTGACAATGTCTAATAGTACAGTTTTTGGGACTTTTGAGCCTTTTCATAATCACCGCGCAGGCGTTCCATATGGTCCTGGTTGGATATCTCAGGTACTGAAAAATCTATCCATGCATCGCTTGATGGCATCTGTAATGGATGTTCTGTTTCAATTTCGATTAGAACAGGCTTGCGAACAACCTCGCTTGCCTGTACCAATGCCGCGCGAAATTCACTTTCTGTATTGGCAACTATCCCTATTGCTCCCAAAGATTCAGCGTTTTGAGCGTAATTAACACTTACGTAGTCGCCGCTTAAGCGGTTGGATCCTTCGTCGCGTTTCCTGAACTCATTTCCGAAACTCTTGCCCGTGTTCGCTTCCTGCAGTTTTCGAATTACTTGGAATCCATGATTTTTGGATAGGATGATAACAATCTTTATGCCTTCTTTGATGGCAGTGACAAGTTCGGTGTTGTTCATCAGGAATGTACCGTCACCTATGACTGCGTATACTTCTGAATTTCGGGCAGCCATTTTAGCCCCTATAGCTGCTGGCAATTCCCAGCCCATGCACGAGTACGCAAATTCCAGGAGGCATCTCTTGCCTCCGGATGTGTCCCAGGCCTGCAACAACATACCCGGCAACGAGCCTGCTGCGGCGGTAACAATATCACCGTCTGAAACGTGCTCGTTTAATATTCTGATCATGGCAGATTGTGTAATAGGATGGCCAGCATCTGTTTGGGATGCACTAGACAGGGTATCTTTCCAGGACGCTAGCTCCGTTTTTGCCGTTGATTGCCAATTGGATGAACTCTGGTACTGTCTGATTTCTTCATCAAGCATCTTGAGAGCGAGTTTGGCGTCTCCAATAACCGGTGTTGACCCTTGTTTAAAGGCATCGTGACCGTTGACATTTATTGAGACAAATTTCACCTCTGGGTTCTGGAACAGCGAATTAGACGCGGTGGTAAAGTCCATAAATCTAGTTCCCACGCCAATGACTAAATCGGCTTCGCGGGCCAGCGCATTTGCCGCTGGATTTCCAACTGACCCCATACCCCCCATTGCAAAAGGTCCAGTCGCCGTACCCTTGCCTGCATGCGTCTCTCCCACGGGAATGCCGTGTTTCAAAGCGAATTCCATAAGAAATTCCTCTGCAGATGAGTAAATCGCTCCACCCCCAGCAATGATAAATGGTTGTTTTGAGGCTTTTAGCAGTTCTGCTGCCACGGAAATGTCTTTAGTATCGGGTGGTGTCCTTCTAATGCGCCATGTGCGATCGTCGAAGAAATGTAGCGGAAAATCATAGGCCATCGTTTGAACATCTTGCGGTATAGCTATTGTCACCGCTCCACCCATAGCAGGGTCCGTGAGGACACGCATCGCTTCTGGCAAAGAAAACAATATTTGCTCTGGTCGAGTTATACGGTCAAAAAATTTACTCACGGGCCTTAGTGAGTCGGCTGCACTTACATCAAAGCTAACGGGGTGCTCTATTTGTTGTAGGACTGGGCCTTGATGACGAGTCACGTATTCATCAGAGGGAAGTAATAGCACCGGTAAATGGTTTGCCGAGGCGGTGGCGGCACCAGTCACCATATTCGTAGCGCCGGGGCCTATCGAAGAAGTGCATGCCATAATTTGGCGTCGCCGCTGGGCTTTAGCGAATCCTGTCGCTACGTGCACCATAGCTTGTTCATTATGTGGCTGCATGAATGGCAGATCAGTCCCATATTCCTCAAGACCTTGTCCAATTCCAGCTACATTGCCATGTCCGAATATACCAAACATACTGTGTATCAATCTTTGTCGATTGTCGTCGAATTCGCTGTATTGGGCTTGCAGGTATTTAATTACTGCTTGCCCTGTGGTTAAACGGACTATCTTGTTTTCGGACATACATACCACTTTCGGAAATTTGGTATATTCTAACTCTTCACGACTTAAACCCTAATACGATTGTAATTCATTTTAGACATTCGGTGATGACGTATCTGATGGGGTTGATAAGATAATGTGATTTATTGAAATAGATATGGTCATTTTGGTCCATAATGTGACTGAAATTCGTGGATTGTTGTCAGGATGTTGTCAGGAAGGGCACTTAGTGTTTACGGTTGAAAAGGCTAGAATCACCTTCTATGTATTGGCCTCGTTTGGCCTAACTGTATGGCTTAGTCAGTTTATGTGGGAGTTGTTAGCCAATTTCGGTACTGTATTAATAATATTCATTTTGGCTTGGATGATTAGTCTTGCTTTACTGCCGATCGTAAGATTTCTTAGGCGATTTAACATTCCAAACACTATTGCCTCTATTTTCGTCTATCTCACAATTATTGGGCTACTAACCCTACTAGGATTGATAGGCGGGCCAATAGTCGTTGACGATCTTTCTCGTCTCGCCATAAAGATAGCCGATTACCGAGTAGATCTTGAGTTATTTACTCGAGAAGGTTTGGTTTGGGTACAAGACCTTGGCATATCACAACATGCTGTGGATCAGTTTATTCAAAGCTCGTCTACCGATGTCGCGGAGGTTGCAACCGTTGCGGCTACCGAGCTATTAAATGCGCTTACGGGCGTTGCGAAAGGGATATTTGTTTTTCTCGCAGTGGTCGTGGTTTCTTTTTACGTTGTAGTAACGTTTGATCGTTCTATCGATAGGTTTTGTTCAGCTTTGCCTGAAGGTTGGGGAGAGAGGGTCAAAGAGGGGGTGTTTACCGTGGAACGCACATTCGCGGCGTATTTGTCAGGTTTGCTTGCGGAAGTCATTATCTTTGGAATAGCTACGACTATAGCAATGTTACTAGCTGGGGCGCCGTTTATTGCAGTTACCGCTACAGTTTCCGCTTTATTTCTTCTGATCCCGTGGATCGGAGCCGTTATAGGTATAGCATTGCCAGTATTGGTAGCATCCTTAGATTCTTGGACTTCTGCACTCTGGATTGGGTTAGCGTTGATATTGGTAGAGCTCTTTATCGAGCACATAGTTCGACCTAACCTGGTGGGTCAAGCGGTAGGTGTCAACCCTTTAGTTATCATCGCTTCAATATTAATCGGGACTACTGCTATTGGTTTCTGGGGTGCAGTATTCAGTGTTCCGTTCGGAGCTCTTATATATATATCAGCCCGCACAGCCTTTTTGCGCTGGTCTGACCTGCGTAAAAAGGCTGACGCTGCAGGTTCCGGACAGCAGCAAAGATCTTGCGCAACTTGACATAATAAGATTTAAGCGGATGGTAGTGGTCGTGCTAATTCTTCTGTGAGTTTTGACAATAGATGTGAAGTGATGTCTGGGTTTGAGTTGGCTATATTTTTCGACTCACTTGGGTCGTCTTCTAGGTCAAACAGTATAGGTTCTTTAGAAGCTTGTGTGACCAGTTTGTAACGGCCGTCCCAGATCAGATCAAAATTGCATTGTTTGTGGGAGCTTCCTTGACTCAGGGATCCTCCTCTGTTCTCAAGCCCTGAGAAAACGTAATCGTTTACTTCTTCGACATCGCCTTCAAGGATGGGTCGTAATGACACTCCGTCCATTTCTGGCAAGGGCTCTGCAGCAGCATAATCAAGGAAAGTTGCTGTCAGATCGATCAGCTGCGTTAAGGCTGGTGAGGAAGCCCCTGTTTTTACGCCAGGTCCACTAATCACTAACGGTACACAAAGCGAAGGGTGGTAGTAAGTAAATTTCTCCCAGTCGTTGTGATCACCGAGCATTTCCCCATGATCACTGGAATAGACGACTAACGTGTTTGATAGCTCACCTCTCGACTCAATTAGGTCCAGGATGCGTCCGTTGAGATTGTCAATATTCTCGATCATGGAGGCATAATTTCTGCGTATTTTATTATGGGTGTCCCTATCTAACTTTCCAATACTGAATCTATCAACTTCAAAGCCGGGTTTAATCATTTCGTCAACATCTGTTGCTATGTCGCAATTATCTGGTAATGGAAAGTCCACGTCGGCCCAACGGTTGTGCATTGATTCTGTGACATCCATTGGTTCGTGTGGGCCAGTATAGTTGACCTGCATGAACCATGGCTGGCCGACCGGGATGTTGGACAGTACGTCAATACAGTTCTGGGCGATCCAGTTGTCCGAGTAGGCTTCATCTGGAAGAGGGGTAGGATATGTAGAGGTAAAATTATGGCGGGATTCTAAGTCATTACAATGTATTTCCGCCAACCCCCTGTCTTCAAGATACCCAATATATGGATCGGGCCTACCCTTGGCACGATTTCCGACACCGGCGTGTTTACCAGGGCTATCTGAACCATCAGTAAATCCCCATTCTTCTAACCAACTGGATCCGTCGGCATGCCATTCTGGGGTGCCTTTATGAAGGTCTACTTTTCCGACGGAAGCTACTCTATATCCTGCTTCTCTCAGGTGCTGATAAACCAATGGTCGGTCGAGTGGTGTATTGTCTGCATTGTCTAAAGTCTGGCTCCTTCGATAATTCATGCCTTGAGCTAAGCATGATCTAGAAGGAGCGCACAAAGGTGAATTACACACTACTTTACTAAAGGTCGTTCCCTGATCTGCCAATTTGTCGAGTACCGGAGTTCTGAGTGGCAAACTCTTGTTCCAACCGACCCAGTCATGCCGATGTTGATCAGGAAACAAAAACAATATATTTGGCCTTGTGGAGTTCATTTTGAACCGGTCCCCTATATTTCGTCTATTGATGTTGGTAGATCCGCCCCTACACGGGCCATTTCATTTTTGATTGCGTGAGTAAGTTTATTGTATTGGTCTGGCCTGTCTTGTGAAACATCTTGCGTTTCATCGGGATCAGATAACAAGTCGTACATAATAGGATTCTGATCTTTCTCTATGACCAACTTATACCGTCCATCCCAGACCATTTCCCATTGTTTCTCGGAGGGGGCATCGACTTTTTCGGGGCTCCATCCAGCTTTTCCATCGTATATCCTTGCGAGTCCTGCAGTCTGCCTCAAACCGGAATGAAGCATCGTCCTGTGTCTGGAAGTGTGTCCATGTAAAACAGGAACTATTGACCGTGCGTCCATATTTGGCAATGGTTTCGCTGCCGCCAGATCAATAAATGTGGCCGCAAGATCGGTTAGTTGCACAAGTGCATCTGATTGGCCTTTGATAATGCCGGGGCCTGCAATAACTAACGGCACGGCAACCGATGATTGCCACGGTCTCGACTTAGCCCATTCGTTATGATCTCCGAGCATATCACCATGATCGCTGCTGTATACAATTATGGTATTAGAGAGATCTCCCTTATCTTCGACAGCAACTAGAATGTCACGTATACGTTGATCGATGTTTTCAAGCATAGCCCCATAATTTTGCCGGATCGAATTAATCGTAGAAGCTGACTGCGGTTCTGCGGCCAAAGGTGATGGGTAATCTAGGCCTTGGCAGTCCGCATGCATAGAGCCGGTAATGTCCATCGGTTCGTGCGGACCAGAAAAATTCACCTGCATAAACCACGGTGTGTTATTCGGTAATGTCTGCAAAGTGTCGATCGCATTTTGTGCTATCCAGTTGTCACAGTAGACATCGTCCGGCAATGGTGTGGGATTTGTATTTTTGTAACTGATTACTCCCGGCCCGGGCCTTCCCCCTCTGTTTGCATAATCATCTGCGTGTGTCTTTGCTAGCCCCCTATCGTGCAGCATTTTCATGTATGGTCCTTGTGGAGTCTCGGTTCCTGAGAATATGGCGTCCCACTTACCTTCGTTGTCTATTCCATCTGTAAATCCCCATGTAGACAAGCATTTCGAACCGTCTAATCCCCAGTAGCTAGAACTCTTATGCAAATCGAATTTACCCACGCCAGCAACTCTGTAACCCGACTCTCTCAACTGCTGATAAAAGGTTGGTAGAGTTGCTGGTAGATCTTGCTGATTATCCATAACACCGCATGAATGGTAACTCCGGCCGGACGCTAATGACGCTCTGCATGGGGCGCATAAAGGCGTATTAACTATCGCTTGGTTAAATCGAAGTCCTCTTTGAATGAGAGACTGAATAGTGGGCATTTTCAACGGTAACTCAGGGTTGTCAGGCATGAAGTCCCAACGGTGTTGATCAGGGATGATGAACAGAAAATTTGGGCGTTGTGATGGTTGATTGGTCACACAATGACTCCCTTACGGAGGCTTACTTCAAGTACAGAAATGATCGTAGCATTTGTTGAGAACATTTGCTGTTGCCAACATCTAGGTATGCGCTTAGATGCTTACATGTCTTTTGGTGTTTTTGTATATCAATCTGAGTTAAAGATGTACACTAATCGCTGCTGTCTCGCTGGAGATCGCCCTTAGTATTATTTACTGAGTAAGGGGCTGGGCTTGAATCAGGGGAGGCGCCTAGCTGAAACGTAACTGGTTAGCTTGGTTTATTTTCTGGGTGGCTTGCTGGCGGTGTTTTTGGTGTGACTGTGCTTGTCGGTGAATTTAAGGAGTTTAATTTAGTTTTGGCTATTCAAACTGGTTCTACAGGGCATGAAAATCGTTCTTGGGTTCGATCGTTCATTCGTTATATGCAAAATGACGAGGCTCGCAGTGGGATGCTTTTTGTCCTGCCATCTCTGGTGTTTTTCTTCGTATTCATCTTTTATCCGGTGGGCTATTCGTTCTATCTTGGCTTCCACGAATGGAACCCACTCGAACCAACGCCGACATTCATCGGGCTGGATAATTTTCAAGAATTATTGACAACGCCCGATTTCGTTCGAACTTTGTTTAATACATTTTATTTCGTTACGGTAGCTGTAGCCCTAATGGTGGTGGGCGCTATTCTTTCAGCGCTAGCACTGAATCAAGGCATACGAGCAGAAACGTTTTTTAGGGGGCTATATTATTCTCCAGTGGTGACCTCTTTGGTGGCTACGGCGGTCATATGGTTGTGGATTCTTGATCCTGATTTGGGCTTTATGAATAACCTTCTTGAAACTCTTGGTCTTCCCCAGCCGCGCTGGGCGGCCAGTCAGACTTGGGCAATGCCCACTGTCATTCTGACGTTCGTATGGAGAGAAATTGGATATTTTACCGTGATATATCTTGCGGGGTTACAGGGGATTCCTGACACTCTAAAAGAAGCGGCTAGGATTGATGGGGCAGGTCCATTCCAGTTGTTTTTTTACATAACCGTTCCTTTGTTGATGCCGACAACCTTGTTTGTGTTGGTCCTGGGGATTTTGAGAGCAACACAAAATTCATTTGCTGTGGTGTGGGTAATGACCGGTGGTGGTCCCGTTGGGGCTACCAACGTTATGGTGGTTTATCTGTTTCAAAATGCGTTTGAATTTTTCAGGATGGGATATGCGAGTGCAGTCTCTCTTTTCATATTCGTATTAATTTTTGGATTGTCACTTGTCCAATTTCGGCTAATCGGTGCCAGAACTGAGTACTTGTAACAATGGGCCAAACGGCGACTACGATTAATTCCAGTACAACAACTATTAGGTCTGATCAGAAGAAATGGACCTATCGAGGATTAAGACTTACGCTGTATGTGTATTTGACCCTTGGAGCCCTTTTCGTGTTGATTCCATATTTTTGGATGGTGTCGGCTTCGTTTAAGAATGAAGGTGAGATATTCGAAACTGGTATCAATTTGTTTCCGAGGGAGTGGACCCTTTACAACTATGCCACTGTATTCGACGAGTATCAGATAACACGCTGGTTATTAAACAGTTTTTTGATAGGTTTCATTCTCCTTGCGTCGAATTTAACTCTAACGGTTGCGGCTGGGTATGCGTTCGCTAGGTTGCGATTCTGGGGAAGAGATGTATTGTTTTTCATTTACGTCGGGGCAATGATGGTGCCGATACAGGTTCGATTGATCCCTAGTTTTTTGATAGTGAAGGAGATCGGATGGCTAAATACTTACCAAGGAATAGCTTCGCTACAGCTTATTGAGTTTTTTGGTGTGTTTTTAATTAGGCAATTTATGTTAAATATGCCCAGAGAACTTGAGGATGCGGCCCGAATTGATGGTTGCAGTTGGTTCCGTGTTATGTGGCAAATAATTATTCCGAATAGTAAGCCGGCATTGGCTGCCCTTGCGATTTTCACTTTTACAGCAGCTTGGAATAATTTTCTGTGGCCATTGGTGGTTATAAACAAACCCGAAATTATGACTATTCAGGTCGGGCTATCTGCTATCAAGGGCGAAACTATCCCTTGGGAAGCGAGACTGCTGCGTGTTGCATTAGACTTTTGTAGCAAACATGCCGATCCAATTCAGGCCATGCTTGATATCGAGGAGCTCTCCGGTGACCTCTATGATCCGGATGCCGTGCGAGTCGTCGCCAAGGCGGTGCCTCTCACCGAGATGCCCACAGCAGAAAGGGAAATCCTATTGATTGAATTGAAAGAAGGCATGACTCTTGGTCGTGATATAAACAATGCAAACGGTTTTCTTCTTTTCCCGAAGGGCAAAACGCTCACACAGGCGATGTGTGATAAATTATTCAGCATTGATAGAATTTCGCCC
>CAJWLF010000002.1 GCA_913043205.1 uncultured Chloroflexota bacterium
TGGCCCCCTGGATTCGACTGTGACGGTGGTTATGCTGATCTACTTGGAGGCGTTCTCCAACCTGAAGATGGGCTTTGCAGCAGCAATGTCATTCTTGCTTTTCTTAGTGATTGGCATAGTAACCTTGATAAATGCACGCCTGCTGAGTTACGACATTGGGTATTAGCCCATCAGCATATAATCTCAAATTAAACAACATTCTAACCTTCTCCAGGCAGATCGATTAGTTTTAGTACTAACGATAGACCTGGAAAGCTAGATTGTGTTTAATTAGGTTAAACTATCGTACTATGCACGCATAAATTCGCTATCTGGGGGAATTGAATGGCGACCATACCACAACAAAACTTGCTCAAATGGCGTAAACGCCTTGGCTTGACTAATCGTGGTGGTTTTACCGCATATGCCTTTGTATTGCCTTCAATCATCTTCATCTTGATATTCGTCATATTTCCAATTATAGGGACGCTATACTACAGCTTTACCTCATATGACTTGATGCGTGAACCTCGTTGGGTCGGATTGCAAAATTACAGTCATCTCCTCGATGAACCTCGTTTCGCACCCGCCGTCCGTAACACTGTCATATTTGCTTTCGGAACTGTGCCTAGTGGCGTAGTTACCTCCCTACTGCTAGCCGTCTTAATTAATCGCCAGATCAGGATGATCTACTTCTTCAGAGCATTCTTCTACATGCCAGTAGTCAGCTCTTTTGTTTCAGTATCTCTGATATTTCTATGGCTTTACGAACCTCAATTTGGATTGTTGAATGAAATTGCCGAGGCCTGGGGACTTCCGCGTGGTAAATGGTTAAAGAGTCCAGACACAGCGATGTTTGCAATCATCTTGATGAGCGTATGGAAGAACATGGGTCTCAACATGGTCATATATCTAGCGGGATTACAAGGTATCCCACCTCACCTTTATGAAGCTGCGGAAATTGACGGAGCAGGTAGACGTGCTCAACTATTCAGGATTACTTTGCCCCTGCTCGCCCCTACCACCTTCTTCGTCGTGATCGTCTATTTCATCGGTGCTTTGCAGGTCTTTGTTCAGGTATTTATTATGGCCTGTTCTGATTTGCAAACCGCTTGTGGTGGCCCCCTGGATTCGACTGTGACGGTGGTTATGCTGATCTACTTGGAGGCGTTCGCAAATCTGCAGATGGGATTTGCAGCAGCAATGTCATTCTTGCTTTTCTTAGTGATTGGCATCATTACATTAGTAAACGCACGCCTGCTGAGCTATGACATCGGGTACTAGACAAGTTGTTACAACCCCTTGATACGTAGGATTTTATCCAACATATACCTTCAAGATTTTTAGCACCAGTCTCTTGGTTGTGGATATTCAAATTTAGTCTGTATGGCACTTATATGTCGTGCCAAAACATGTATAGATCCATTGTCATTCTCTACTTCACCGTGTATTTCTACGATAGTTTCATCAGCTATACATCTTACGTAACGTTCAACAATGTTAGGTTTGACTATTACATTTATAAGCCCTGTTTCATCTTCTAGTGTTAGAAAGACATAGCCATTTGCTGATTTGGGTCGCTGCCTGCTTATAATCACTCCTGCTACCTTCACTTCTCGCCAAAACCGTACAGTTCTATTATTTGATGTCAATTTATTGTCATTTTGGGACTGGTTCCCAAACGATAGTTGCTTTATTTTTTGAGCAGAAATCACTCCTTTCTCATTTAGCTGGCTACGATACAAATCCATCCCTCTCACAGAAACAGACAAATCCGTCGACGCAAAATCCATCTTTGCCTGTTGCATTATGGTAGGTCGTTGAAACGATACATCCTCTTCGATATCTTGACTAACACCAGGCATTTCTATATTTCCTTGTAAATTCATTGCCTGTATCTTCCATAGTGCAGAACGACGGTCTATATCAAGACAATCAAAAGCCCCCGCAGTGGCCAGTGCCTTTAGCACCTCCTTAGATAATTTTGTTTGGTAATAGAACTGTTCAATGGATTCGCAAGTTTTATAAGCTTCACAGTCAAATATATTGCGGTGAGATTCGCCTATACCTTCTATGTAGCAATACCCCAATCGCACAGCTCCATCCCTTTCAACAACGCACTCAAAACTGCTCATCTTCATATCAATCGATCTAACTTCTATTCCATGTCGTTGCGCATCACCTATAAGAGTGTGGGGTCTATAAAAACCCATGGGCTGAGAGTTCAGCAATGCACATAGAAATTCTGCTGGATAATAATTCTTCAGCCAGGCTGAAACATATACCAACAATGCGAATGAATAGGAATGAGCTTCCGGAAATCCATATCCCGCATATCCTTCTATTTGCCTATATATATCTTGAGCCTTCGAATTGGAAATTCCATTACGCTTCATTCCTTCCATCAAGTCATCACGTAAACTCTGAATGTTATGTAAAGAACGTTTGCGACTCATAGCACGGCGTAATTCATCAGCTTTTGCTGCTGAAAATCCTGCTGTAATCATCGACATCTGCATGCATTGTTCCTGAAAGATAGGAACTCCCAACGTACGCTCAAGGATTGGCTTCAGTCTTGGGTCCAAATAATCTATTTTTTCTCTCCCAAGACGACGCTCAATCCAACTGCGATGCAATTTCGTTGTCATGGGACCAGGTCTAATAATTGCGATTTCTACAATTAAGTCATAAAAACAGTCAGGCCTAGTTTTAGGTAATGTCGATATTTGGGCTCGTGATTCGATTTGAAATACCCCCAGTGTGTCGGCGGCAGTAATCATTTTGTACACATCAGGGTCGTCAAATGTAAATCCCTCAAATTCTATCCGTTTCCTATAGCGTTCTTGGATCAAACAAAAAGCTCTGCGAATTACAGTCATCATGCCAAGACCCAGCAGATCTATCTTTATCAGCCCCACATCAGCACAATCATCTTTATCCCATTGCACTACCGTTCTATCTATCATCCGAGCAGGTTCGATCGGAACCACCTCACATAGTGGTCTCGAAGATATAATCATGCCCCCAGAGTGAATTCCCAAGTGGCGAGGAAATCCCTGTATCTCTCTACTAATATTGATGGCATTATTCAGAATACTATTGGACCTAACACATTCATTGTAATTTTCATTTAACGACACTTCCTCATCCTGTTGCTTCATCAACTGGAACATCATCCCTATTTGATCGGCAGAAATGCCCAAAGCTTTACCAACATCTCGAATAGCAGACCGTTTTTGAAAACTTATTACATTAGCAACCATTGCCGCCCGATCACGACCGTAATAATCGTAGATATGCTGAATAACACGCTCACGCTTCTGATGCTCTATATCAAGATCTATATCCGGGGGAGTACCTCTCCCTTTAGACATAAAACGCTCGAACAATAAACCAGCTGATATTGGCTCAATCATAGATATGCCGAGTGCGTAACACAGAATAGAACCAGGAGCAGACCCTCTGGTATTAACTAAAATATCTTGATCTTTACAATATTGAACAATTTCGCGAACTGTTAAAAAGTACCCAGCCAAACAATTTTCACGCACATATGATAGTTCTGTTACTACCCGGCCGCGTATCTCACTATTGATACCACTATAAAGATTTCGCACACCTTCCCATGTCAACTTCTCAAGATATGTGTATTCATTATCTCCAATAGGAACCGATGCTCTCGGCAGACCGTAATCAAGCGGTTGTGATAATTCAAAGTCACACATGTTAGTTATATTGAGCGTATTTTCTATAACTTCTGGAATATCAGAAAAGAGGTTCTTCATTTCCTCTGGAGACTTTAAGTAATATTCATTATTAGGACGAAGTAAGCGACCAGCATGATTAATCACCGACGAATTCTTGATACAAACCAATACATCTTGCAATTGGCACCGAGATGGTATGTGATAGTGAACATTGTTAGTAGCAACTAGCGGCAAATCGACGTATTTAGCAATTTCGATAAGGCCATTACAGGTGATCAGATCATCTTCTTGCAAATGATTTTGTAGTTCTAAAAAGAAACATCCTTTATCGAATATTTCAGTATGATCCTGAACTATTTCCATAGCATGCCGCATATCCTGTTTTAGTACAGCCTTAGGGATTGCCCCCTTGCGACACCCAGATAATCCAATCAACCCCTGGGTATATTTCGCTAATGACTCAAACCTAAGATAAGGCTCGGCTTTAGGTTGTCTCTTATGTGACTCTGTAGAAATTCGACACAGATTCCTATAACCTTGACTATCTTTTGCCAAAAGAGTCAGATGATCACCATTATCAAGGTTTATTTCCATCCCTATAATCGGTTTAACATCATAGTTACGAGCAGCTATAGAAAAACGAACAGCACCATACAACCCATCATGATCAGTAATAGCTATAGCAGCTAGACCTAATTCAGCAGCTGTAACTGCCATTTGCTCAGGGCTGGAAGCTCCATCTAAAAAAGAGAAATTTGTATGTGCATGTAATTCAGCATACATGTTTATCAATCCACAAGACCTTGTATATACCAAACATCTGAAACAAGATCGTGATACAACAAAGCACCTACTCCACCACTAAGAATAAATCGGAAATAATCTCTTGCTACAGGGATTTCCAGCCATAAATTTTCAATACGATGTGGGCCAATTTTCTGTAGGACCTCGTGTTTTTCACCATCGATAATTAGGTGTTGTTTTTTGCCTTTTTGAAATACTACCTTGTCCGGCGGATCAATTATTCGCAATACCCCTCCAGCTCCACAGGATAAAACTTCAGCAGTGCTCATTCGCCCATCTATCAGTGAAGATTCCTTTTCTTTTGTTTTATTTGGCTTGTCATATTCAGAAAAATAAGAATCAATATGTTCAAAAGCATTTTCAAGCCTGGACTCTTCCGGAAGCACTTGAGTGCGAAAAACAGCATCGTCCCCAAGATGCAGCCGTAATCTGCCAATAGATTGATTTGCATTCTGCAAACAATATTGATGGCTGGGTAGCATCTCTACTCTTAACCCTTCAAAAGGGATCAGTTTTTCAACTGATAACCGTAAACCCTTAACCCCACCAGCTGTCAGATACTCGTATTTGCATCTAGATAGCGTTTTATCAAATCTAGTTTTGAGATGCCATCGAACAACATTGAGAAAGGTTCGTGCCTGAGCAGAAGGTTCAGGCAAGTCAAATTCCACTTCAGATGGAACATCGAGATCAACATCTATCCCCACACACACTCGTTGAGCCATAAGGCCTTGGCTTTGCAATTGAAATTCGATTCGATTAGCTAGCTCTTGTGTGTGAAAAATCACCCTATCAAAATTATTTTCACACCATTCAAATTCAATTGTTTCTGAAAACACTAGAGGAGTATTGAAGGGTTGCAATATCGCAGTATCAATTCCTTGTGCAAGACGGTGAGCGACTATCCCTTCAGTACCATAGCGAGCGCTAATTGAGTTGATAGGAAGGAATGCATATTCCCCAACTGTAGTAATCCCTAGCAAAATCAATTGCTGAACAACCCGAGATGAGAGAGGGAGAATACTGATATGTTCTGTAAAAAGATATTTGCGATCAGAACAATTTACTATTTCAATCCAGTTGGGAGGCTTGCAATTATATGATGCTACTTTGGCAGCAAACCCACCTTTAGCCACCCCTATATATGGATGATATTTCCCCAAAACACCTCTAATATGATTGCAGATACTCCGAACATCCCCGTACAGTCGATCCAGCCCAGTAATATCCATAAGTGTTGTTTCAATATCATCATCTTCAACAATAGATGAGACCTTACTAAGTTGATGTAGAACTTCAGCTTTATGTTCGCTATATAGATCAGGATCCTCTTCGATAAATACACCTTCTGGACACCTAAGTTGGGCCTCTCTTAGACGCATCAAGTCGCAAAGGCCGCCATTTGCAGCAATCTCTGATACTTCAATTAGACAATTATGCTTATCAAGCCGGGAGTAAATGGCTAATGGTATCTGGCTCAACTCTGGTTTTTTGATTATCTCTAGTGATGTTCGAAACCGTGGCATCCAAACACACAGTGTTTTGCCTGTTGCTGGCATAAATCTGGCTCCCAGGAAATGAAAAATCAACCATAAAACTACTAGTTGGAACAGAGCTACGACTCTTAATAATGTCAATTCGCAAACGAGCCCCCTTGAGTACACGGCCAAGAGGGCCATCTGACCAGAGCCAGTTATTGCGGGAAGTGGCTACACGTAGTGATGCAAAATGTCGCATGTTCGTATGTTGATAAGTTTGAGGTGTAGTTAGTAATACACAAGCAACTTGCTTATGTGAAATCAAAGCTGTTATACGAGCAAGATATGAAGATCTGGGTATATTCTGATTAATCAATATTAATACCAATTCAAAAGCTTCTCGTCCCAGCAAAATAAATGCAGATTGAAAAGCCGATTGAAATTCAGTTGGCCTCACTATAAGTAATCTATCTAGATCCACCCCACTAGCTTCTAGAGATGGAGGATAAAGGCTTTTTGTCATATCTATACAAGCGGCAAGCCCTCCTTGCTCGGTAATCTTTTTTAATAGCTGAACCGCCAAGGTCATTTTCCCACTAGATATACCCCCCATAATTTCGGTTAAACGCGCACGAGGAATACCCTCAAATCCTGTAGCTCTATCAAAGTCGTTAATCCCAGTGACTAGAGAAGAATGGCTTTGGTTTTTCAAGCTAAAAAATCTGCCGGAAGCCCGAATCCCCCAACGCTTTTCTATTTCTAGCGTTGCCTTACGTAAAGCAACAATACGCCCAACATCTTGCTTATTAGACTTATACATAAAAACCGACATTCAAATTCTATAAACGCATTTCAGCAAGTTAGTAATATACCATACAAATACCGAACACTTGAAATAAATATCTTTAGTCATGTCACATCAATTTATATAGACTAAGTAGCTGTTGCTGTCTGATAACCATATCGTTTGTACATTTAGGAAATTTCTAATATATGAAAATCGCAGGTTGTACTTGGGGAGTAAGCTTGGCGCAAATCAAAGCAGCGTATACGTTGCAACAGTCCGGATTCGATACTATCGATGTGGACCCAGGGTTTCTCACAAGTAAAACCCCTTCCACTTTGCCACAAATTAGTTGCCTAGCAGCAGGGCATTTGTTTCCTGAGGGCACTAGATTGGATGACGAAAATGATAAGGATAGAGCAAAAGCGCTAGCCCATTCCAAAGCCGCTTTGCAAGAAGCCCACACACTCAATGTAGAGGTGGCTTATATAGGAGCTCCTAACCCAGGAATAGAGTCTTTATCACGTTTTCGTGATGCAGCTTGCGAGCTATCAGATTTGGCTGATACGCTGAATATTGTCTTCTGTGTAGAACCTTCACCGCCTAGGGGACTTAGATCAGTACATGAAACCCTAGATTTCTTCGACACTTGTAATCGAGATAATCTAAATGTATTACTTGATTTCGCACACTGTTTGATGATTGAAGAAGATCCTGTAGAGGCAATCTCTTATTGCGGAAACAAATTAGCATATGTTCACTTCAATGATACTGACGGTGTTAACGATGACCATCTGGCCCTCACAGATGGAATAATGGACAATAATTTAATCACTCAAATATTAGATAGATTAAAGTCTGTCCAATATAGACGCCCTCTCGGTGTGGAAAGCAGTCCAGCCTTACCAGACCCAATCGGTTCAGCTATCAAAACCCGTAATATCCTTATAGAGAACGGCGCTTACGAATAAAACCTCCTCTGTAAAGCGCTCAGCTATCCATCCACCCTGTAGCGCTCTACAACTTCTTCATTTAAAGAAAATCCAAGTCCTGGACGATCAGAAATATGGACTTGGCTTTCAGCATCTATTTCAGGCCATGAGTCAGTTAGGTCAGTCCGAAGAGGGTTGGGGTTTTGATCCATTTCAAATGAATGTCCTGTAGGAGCTGCAGCCAGCACATGCAAATTTGAAAACCCAGAGATCGCACCCGCATAGTTATGAGGAGCTACGGGCAAATGGTGAGCAGATGCCAAAGCAGAAATACGATGACATTCAGTGATCCCGCCTGCCCATACGGTATCCGGTTGCAATACATCTACACAGCCAGCCTCTATAAGCAACCTAAATCCATGGCGAGTCGTCTCGGTTTCATATCCAGCCACAGGAATAGAAATGGAATTTCGAACCATAGCCATTCCATCTATATCATCAGTACGCGTAGGTTCTTCAAACCAAGCAATATGAAGATCTTCTATCTGGCGGGCAAATTCTATAGCTTCTCTAGGAGAATGCTGATTGTTTGAATCAACCATCAACCCACTACCCGAGCCTAAAGCTTCTCTGGCAATTCGCACCCGTTCCACATCAGCATCAAAATCTTCACCTGCAACCTTCATTTTTGCAGCCCGATAGCCTTTAGAAGATATGATGGCAAATTCATCATTCAAACCTTCTAGCCCCTTCCCATCAGAGTAGAAACCTGCGCTCGCATATGCGGGAACAACGCTTGTGCGCCCACCCAACAATTTGTAAACAGGAAGCCCCGCAATTTTCCCTAAAATATCCCAAAGAGCAATATCTATGCCGCTTATAGCCGCGATCATGGCACCTCGTCTACCAAGCTGAATTGTCCCCTGATACATGCGAGCCCAATGGCGTTCAATCAGTGTTGGGTCTTCGCCAATCAACATAGGTGCAAGCTGAGTATCTATTATGGTTTTAATCGTGTGTTCAGCACCACCAAAAGTGCCCGCCTCCCCATAACCTTCCATTCCATCGTCTGTACGAACTCGTACTAACAATATTATCCGGGACGGAATAGAGATTTGTGCATCTCGAATCGTTACGTCCAAATCATGGCGTAATATCTCCGCTTTAACCTCACTAATTCGCATAGATCAAATCCTTAAATTTCGATTGACACGAAGAAACCAACAATACGAACAATTAAGCACTCTGCTTAACTTCGCGACAAATCGCCCTTATTAACATCCAGTTGCTTTGCTAGACCAGGATAAAGACGAACTCTGATAGAACTCGGCCTCTCCTCAAGATCTCGATCATTAAACTTTTCAAGGATTGCAGGTGCCGCCATATTAACTTTCTGCGCCCACCCATTGTCCATTACTTCAACCACCAGAATACCATCATGAAATTCAGTAGCCCTACAACATCCACCAACCCCTTCCAAAACTGAATTCACAAGGTCGTCAAACATATTTAGAATTTCCGCTCTACGCAAGCCAGCTTTGACGTACGGGTCAGCTTCGATCCCTACAATTAATTCATCAAGCGTTTTCTCTCGCGAAATTCCGAATTCAGGATCCGATTCAATTGAATCATTCCCAGAATGCATTACCACCACTCACCTTTAAAATGCGGGATTTCCGTAAAAATACACTGGGAAACTGGCTTTCATCTGCTGCAGACACAAACGCTTGCGATCCCTCAAGAATACGATTCGCCACCAATTCTCTATGTTCAGGATCAAGCTCAGAAAATATATCGTCAAGCAAGATGACAGGTGGGTTACCAGACTCTCCAATCAATTTCATCAACGCCAACTTTAAAGAAAGCACAGCCAATCTTTGTTCTCCACGAGAGGCAAATTTAGACAAAGGACGTCGATTAAGATCGAGTCTCACGTCATCCCTATGAGGTCCTACCAACGTCATTCCAGCGCCGACCTCTTTCTGTCTTAGCCTACTAAAAAGCTCCATGCCATTAAAATTTTCATACCCTGTTGGTCTTGATTGAAAATAACGAGTTTGAAAATCATCATGTCTCCCAACCAAGGCAGAAAATTCGTGCGAAGCTATTTTGGATAATCTTGCTAGAAAGTCTATCCTCGCATCAACAATTAATTTAGACAGACTTAATATTTGCCCATCCCAATATTCCAATTGATTGCTGTCATTGCGCCGCGATTCTTTCAAGTTGCGCAGCAAAGCGTTACGCTGACCCAAAACCCGCCCGTAATCAATTAACGCTCTAACATAGTTCGTCCGCATCTGAGACAATGAAACATCTATAAACCTTCGCCGTATTGAAGGTGACCCAGTAAGCAAATCTGCATCGTCGGGCGCAAAGTGCACCGTCTGTAAAAACCCTGGCAGATCCGACATCCGTTGCGATTTGCCATTAAGCTTGAATCGGCGAGAGGCTCGAGATGACATTGGATCGTCTTTCTCTGTTGGAGCAAAAACCACTTCTATAAAATGAGACTGATCATTGCTATGTACGTTACCTCGAACCCGAGCAAAATCAGCAGGTCGCTGTCCCTCGTACCGTATTAATTCGATTAATGATTTATTATTTCGTCCTCTCCCTATAGACAACACCAGAAATGCTTCGAGTAGATTGGACTTACCTTGCGCATTCTGCCCAAGTATCCCGACAGGCTCGTTCGGTAACTCAAGGTTCAAATGCTCAAAATTGCGAAAATCGGAAAGAGTTATTCTGCTGCAATACAATAGACCGACCTAATCACTTATTCTTAACTACGGGCAACAACGTATACAATAAATGTAACAAGAATTAACAACGCGACCAGCGCCAGCAATAAGAAAACACCTATTAACATCCACGAGAACACCTTCCAAAACAATACAGACCCAATTAACATCAGAACCATGAAGACGATAATAGCCACTAAGGCTTGTTTAAATTGCCACAACATTTTGTCTAGCATGAAATCGATTACTCCTCACTTTTAGAAAAGGATTGACAACATGGCCACAATAAAAATAGTCACTGACAGTACCGCAGGACTGGACCCAAAGCTTGCCCAGGATTTGCAGATTGAAGTTGTTCCCCTTGTTCTTCGATTTGGATCAGACGCATTCCGTGAAGGAATAGAAATAACCAGTGCCGAATTCTATCACCGGCTTCAAATAGACCCAGAACACCCAACAACCTCCCAACCCAGCCCAGGAGAATTCCTAGAGGTATACAAGAGTTTAGAAGAAGCCGACACAATAATATCAGTACATATTTCCGGTGCTCTCTCGGGAACATGCGAGTCAGCAACTCTTGCCGCTAACTCACCAGAACTAAACACGGATGTTGTAGTAGTGGACAGCAGGGTTGCAGCTTTTGGTCACGGCCACATGGCTGTAGTAGCAGCCCAAATGGCAATGGAAGAGGCTACAAAAGACGAGATTCTAGATAGGCTTGACAGCCTAATAGCAAGATCCAAAATTGCTTCTGCTGTAGCAACACTCGAATATCTTAAAAAAGGTGGGAGAATAGGTGGGGCACAAGCTTTACTT
This sequence comes from uncultured Chloroflexota bacterium, assembly GCA_913043205.1. GTDB lineage: Bacteria > Chloroflexota > UBA11872 > UBA11872 > VXNJ01 > CAJWLF01. The sequence continues at coordinate 11,245 of CAJWLF010000002.1, forward strand.
GGTTCCCTGCTGAGTTTCAAACCAGTATTACACGTTCAAGACGGTGTAATAGAGCCTCTTGGTAGACCTCGATCCACCAAAAAAGCGGTGGCTATGATTCTGGATTACATATCAGAACATGCTGCCGGCAAAGATCTGGAATACGTTGGCATTGTCCACACGGAAAATGAGTCAGGGGCAAATCATTTAAAAGACCAGATCTCTGCGCATCATAATGTGGAGAGCTGGTACTTAGGACAGCTAAGCGCGGTTGTCGGAGTACATGTAGGTCCTGGTGTTTTTGGAGCGTGCTTCGCGGCTAAGCCATGACAGGGACTATCACTAAAACTTTACTTCTCATATCCTGAAGCAGCTTGATCGTGAAGCTTTATATCAGCAATCCTTTTCAGGACAATTTCTGACGGCCCGGATGCATTTGCTTGTACCCTCCCCAACTTGAATCGGCTGTCAGTTTTATGCGTAACTTTAGGCTGAGTAACAACAGCCGCGTTATAACCGGAACCCATTACTATCTGTTCGGTAGAGTAATCCCACATCCCATATGGATAAGCAAAATGATCCCCGGCACCTAACAAGACTAGTTCCGTCCTAGATCCATCAATCTCCTGTAGTGCAGCACCCATATCAAGATTCACAAGTCTAGTTACATTTGCATGATTGAATGTGTGAGAGCCGACATCCATTCCAAGCGATATTAAATGCTCAATTTGACTTTCTGACATATAGCCATCCTGCAGGCGGTCGAATCCTGGCATCACGAAAAACGTCGCCGGTACACGCAATCGCAGTAATACAGGCAGAGCGTTTCTATATTGCGATAGCAAGCCATCGTCAAAAGTCACCACAAAAGAATCTCGAGGCACCGATACTTCGCTTTCTAGACCGCTTACTAATCTCGCCAGAGGAATTGGAGTCAGGCCACTGTCTAGAAGATCAGCCAACTGTCTTTCAAACGAAACAGGATCTGGCACCTCATGGTAATAGAGTATAGGTACAACAAGTTCAGTTGCTAAACGATCCTCGAGTCTTAGACGATCATCGATCATTTCCACATCATCCCGCTTATCCTGTCCTATATGGCCATATTCCTCCCCCAGGTCAGCTAACACAATATGAAGAGAGCCATCAGCTTTCTCACTAACTTCAATGCGGGCCTTCGAAAACCATTGATAGGTTAGTTGCGCGCCGTAAATTGGTTCAGAAATAGGATCCCCTAGACGCATTGAACCCCCATTTTCCACCCAAAACTGACGGAATGGCTCTGCCAGACTATGCCCAGTAGCCTCAAAAAACAGTGATCCATCAGAAGGTGGATCTAAAAGTGGCAAAAACTCGATTCTTGTATGTTGGTTGGTCGCTTGGGTTATGTAAACCCCCAGCTCCGCAATAAGTTTGCTACCAAAAGGGACATTGCTGTCATACCCATAGGAATCTATTCGCGTTCTTGAAAAATATTGCTGGAGAATATTGCCTCTATATTCTGCACTCGACAGATTCAGCCCAAAGGAATTTGTATCACCAAGCCCAGAAGCAAATTTGTGGATCTCCGTGTGGATGTCGTCTTTAACTAATCCACCCTGTGGAACTGGATACACCGGTTCAGGCAAGATAGAACTGTCATCTGCTTGTTTGGATCGATATTCAACATCGCTGCTGAGCAACCCTACATCGGAATATCCCAACAGCACACTCCACAAAAGAAAAGCAACACCGACAAGCCTTGCTTTCTTGAAAAATGACATCCCGAACATTCCTAATGAACGTTATCACCCTCAACAGGATCCACATGGACCCCCTGCTCCCTTACCCACTCCAACCCTGCTTTAATATCCGATTCTTCGCCTTCAAGTTGTAATACCACCCATCCACTATGATCTTGCACATTTGCACGACGGATATTACTTACAATGCTGAATCTCTTAGACATAGTGTCTATAACTGGAACCGTTATTTTATCAGTTGGATAAGTAAATTTGACCCTCACCCGGACCATTCGGACCCCTTTCTGGCTTAGCTGTAACTCTAATTTCAGTCAGATTGCTCAGATGGCTTCGTAATCGGAGTTGCCATATACAACCCTGCCAATCCTATATAAACAAAGAACAAGCCAATTCCCTGTAACGACATAATTATCACAGAACTTTTATACAAGGGTAACATCGTATTCGAATATTCCGGGAATGGAATGCACAACAACCCAATACCCAAACCAACACTTGCTAGGACTAAAGTGCGTTGACTAGTAAGACTCGGCCAAACCCTTGGTTCGACAAGATATGATAAGACAGGCAGCAACCATACTGCATAGTGAGTCCAAGACACGCCCGAAACTAGGAGTAAAGCTGCTATGACAACACCAAACTCCAGTACGACCAGCTCTTTACGGGGCTGTTGAGTGCGCAAAACCAGTACCGTAGACGCCAAAATAGCAGCTACCGCGAAGTAATTTAAGATAGCGATCAAAGATACATTTGGAAGCAAGCCCCAATACTCGATCGCAATGTTAGTTCCAACAGCTGAACGATTTACTAGACCTAATACCGATAAGTTATGCCATAGTCCCGTACCAGATAGCAAATCAGGCAGACGCTCAGTCACATAGTAAGTCCATGTGTCCAATCCGACCATCCATAAAGAGATTGCAATCATCAGAGCACCAGCAAAAGCCATGCCAGCCACGGCCCGCCAGTATCCACGCCACATAAAATACAGCACTATTAGACCCGGCGAAATTTTCAAGGCAGCAGCGATTCCTACCACAAATCCAGCCAATCCTAAGTTACGAACGTAGATGCCATATGCTGAAACCAGCAGAAGAAACGCGATGATTATGTCTACCTGCCCGAGGCTCATAGCCGCAGTCAATGGCTGATAGGCCACTACGATAGTAAGTGTGGTAAGAACCCACCACAACAATACTGCTGGTTTCAACATTCGGTGCAGGACCCAAAACAATCCGACCAATAATAGATTATTCAACCCTAATAACAATACTGTGCTGACTTGCACTGGCGTATACGTTAGAAGAGCAAAGAACGGCATCGCCGTCGGCGGATTAGTCACAGTATTCCAAGTCTCAGTTCCACTGTACGGAATCGCCTCATTCCGCGCGAGATTCAAAGTCACCAAATTGTCATATGGATTCAGCCCTTCCCTTATTGCCAAAGCGCCAAGAAAATTCACCCGTAGATCTGATGGAACAAGATGCTGAAGAGGCTCAAGAATATTAATTTTCAAATACATAGCGCCTAACACTGCAATAATGAGCACAGGCACCGATTTGGTAGTTAAGCCAATAGACGGCAAACTAGAATTTACACTACCGGTACAACGTCTTGTCCATAACGGCCACACGCCCCACACTAGCGCCAGAATTACGAACTTTGTTAAAACATATACATGAATCTCTGGATCAACACTCATGCTTTCCGACAGCATATTCATGACAATCAGGTGATTCACTCTATCGTCGATGTATATAGATAGTAATGCAGGCCAAGAGTCGACTAGAAACAATAGTGGTAACCCTGCTGCTAGAAATGAAATTCGATGTTCGAGACTGTATCTTGTCCAACAAGCTAAAGACATGACGATCATCATGAATAAAAGTGTGATAATCGCCGAAAATATCCAATCTGTACCAGTGCCAGTAAAGACTCGACCATGCATTATCGAAGACACCAGTGCCACAGTGGCAGCAAAGCTCGACCAGCCAACCAACCCCAGCATTAGCATCAGCAAGTCTCTACGTCTCATAGGCTACATCTCTCTCAAGATTAGTTTCTGATCTCAATTTCATTAAGGCCACAACTGCAACCATGCTAAAAAATACTGTTCTGGCAATCACAATAATCCAGAGTGCTACATCATGCTCAGACCAAAGCACGAAATACGCAGGGTATTCAAGTATGCTGATAAACGTCAGGAGTAACGAGAGACAGAGCCCCCATGAGCCAGGGAAAGCTAGCAGTAGAAGAGGAACAAACCAAACGGCAAATTGAGGGCTCCAACCCTTCAAAAAGATAGCAAACAGGGATAATATCGTTAATGAGATTAGAATAATCGACTGTTCGGAACGAGAATGCCTAGACACGAAGAAGACCATAAACAACGCCATCAAAAAGCCTAGGGTCAATAACGACATATATTCAAGTGGTACAACTGCACCTTGCAAAAACTCAGTGGCAGTACCAGGGTCAAGTCTATATCGATGCACCCACCCATATGAGCTATATCCCCCAATTAAAGCCCACAAACTTTCCCAAGCAGGGCGCTCTACCATGTTCCTAAACGACGCAATTAAAAACTCGCGAGATATGAAATAAAACGGTAGAACTACCACCAGTACTGGCAAAGCAAACCCGGTAAAAACCGACGATGCTCTGCGCCAACCGGCCTGATATAAAAGAACCAGAATCAATACTGCGGGAAACACCTTGGCAGTAAAGCCAATACCTAATGCTGCTGCTGCACTACGCAAACGATTACTCACAGCCCAATAAATTCCTAGCAACATAAAAAACATAGGAATAGCTTCAAAATGACGACGGGCTATATACAGTGGAAGGAACAGCAGGGTATAAAACGTTGCTATTTGATACGCGACAGAACGTGAGTGAATACGCATAGCTATGAGATAAATCAGTACCAGCACACCCACATCAAACAACAAAATACATGCACCTAACGTAACATCAAATCTTTCATACCCTCCCCCTAAAGCATTACTAATGCTTCTAGCCAGAGAGGCTATCCATGGAAACAGAGGTGGGTACTCTACCCAGTAATCAATTATGGGATACAGACCCTGATCCCCTAGCCGAGCCCTCTGCTCATACGCACCAAAATCACTACCTCTCTCAAACAAAGCATGAGGAGTTAGAAGAAACAACACAGGAATCCTTAGAGCCAAAAATTGAATTAGACATAGACCGAGCGAGTCGTCAAAGGAACCTCGTAATGATTTTGTCCATTCAGAACGACCTTGGATCGTCGATCCAGATTCAACATTATCCAAATGGCAGAAAATTGTAAGAATAGTCCAAAGAACAAATATAGATATAGGCAGCAGACAGATCCAAAATGCATCTGACGTACTAATAACCCAGTGGTTAAATTCGTCAGAAACATAAAGCAGAATTGTAAATAGAGCTACCAAAAATAAAGGTGATAAAGGACGTGCTGCGAGCGATAGGCCCCGACCTAGCGAACAAGAGTTAACACGCACAATTAGAGCAGTTACGACTGAGTATATTAGTAATACAGCACAGCCTGTCATCCCACCCAACACCACCCATTCATTAGTTGCTTGAAAAGGGTGGGATCTACCGTAAGCCAAGCCAGCTACACACATGCCTACGCAAGCAGCCAGCCCTCCCATAAAGAGTACCCATAACCCTATGGCTATTGAATCAAATTTATTTAAGTACATCCATAATCACTTCACGCTGATCCTACTCAGCAGCGCATAATTTCACAAAACCCAAGAAAATAGCACGATTACCTGACCGAATATTTGACACTTTACTCCAAGCCGTAATCTTCAATAGCTTCCATACATCTATTGAATTACAATCCCTACACCCTACAATAGATTCTAATTCAAGGAGCACCGATGGCTAATACTAGACCCAATATCCTTTGGTATTGCACAGATCAACAACGTTTCGACACCATCGCCGCATTGGGCTGGGATAACCTCCATACCGACACCGTAGACAGCCTAGTAGATACGGGGACAGCTTTTACGCGTGCATACTGCCAAAGTCCAATATGCACCCCAAGTCGCGCCAGTTTTATGACCGGTATGTACGCCAGCACTGTTAGAACTAACGGGAATGGGGTCGAATATATGCCACAGGACTACCCTATGGTTTCTGGTTTGCTAGCCAATGCGGGATACGACTGTGGGCTTGTAGGAAAACTTCATCTTGCTTCCGCTGAGGCAGGGGTCGAAAAGCGAGGTAATGACGGATACAGATTTTTCGCTTACAGTCACGCTCCAAGAGATGATTGGGAAGAGGGGCACGCGTACGTAGATTGGCTAAAACAACAAGGGCAAGATCTGACATCCATGCTGGAAAACCCAGATAACGTACCTGCAAAGTACCACCAGACAACTTGGGCTACCGATGCCTGCATAGAATTTCTAGATCAACCGAGAAGTGGTCCTTGGATGTTAAATGTTAATCCTTATTACCCGCATCCACCCTTCAATCCACCCAAAAGCTACGCCGATCGGTTCGACACAAATGAGATGCCAGGTCCACATTTTGAGATCGGTGACTTAGAAATACAGCAAAAGATCCACAACTCTGGAGTGGATTTTCAGAATCCGCCCCGTAACCCTAATGATTTCAACGCCAAGAAAATACAGGCCGACTACTTCGCAATGATCGAATTGGTCGATGATGAACTCGGCAGATTATTGCGTGCACTAGATGAAAGAGATGAGCTTGAAGACACTTTGATCATCTTTACCAGCGACCATGGTGAATCCTTGGGGGATCATGGCCTGGTAGAAAAAGGTTGTCGCTTCATGGAGGGCATGGCCCGTGTCCCTTTAATTTTTGTTTGGCCTGGACGCATACGTGCAGGCTTACGTAGTGATGCATTAGTTGAGCTTACTGATATAGCCCCGACCCTGCTTGAATCAGCAGGACTAGACATACCAGAAAAAATGCACGGCCGATCTTTATGGCCAATCCTAAGCGGCAAGGCAGATCCTGACAGTTTTCGCGACTTTGTTCGCTGCGAATATCGTGATGCTGTCAAGCTCGATAACGCTACTCACGCTTCAATGATAGCGGACAAGAAATGGAAACTTGTTCTCTATCATGGCCACAATGGGTTAGGAGAACTATACGACCTAGAAAACGATCCTTGGGAACACATAAACCTGTGGGAAGATTCGAGCTACCAGGCCATCGTACATCATTACATGACACTCTTGTTTGACGACACGGTGCTAGAAACAGATTGGGGTCCGGACCGCATAGGATGGATCTAAAGATCGTTAGCGATCCTCCAACCGATTCAGCTCATCGTAAGTTTTAAAAGCCATATCAATTACTTCCCGAGCGTGAGAAAAGGCAATTTTGTCAGGAAGAACTTCTTGGCTAAAGAATCCTACCGCATCGACTTCGGAAAGCGGTCGAGGCTGCCCGACCGGCTCAGCCAAATACGAATGCGTTAGGGTGTAGATCATTTCACCAGAATCATATTGATCAAGAAACACGCCCAATAAACAGTGGATGTTGATATCAATTCCCACCTCCTCACTCACCTCTCGAATAGCACCAATCTTTGGATGTTCAGTAAGTTCTAGAAATCCTCCTGGGATATCCCAATACCCGTGGTACGGTTCTATCGTCCTTTTGACAAGTAATACTTCTCTCTGCCTGACAACAAGAGCCTCAGCACACGGCTTGGAATTAAAGTAATCAGATTTGTCGCAACTTGTGCATATTAGGTGCGGTGAAACATCCGCAACCAGTTCAGTCTTGCCGCCACAATACCGACAATACTGGAACCCGAACGGAGGCTCATCCATGTCTCGTAATGCCACCATTTAATTCCCCATTTTACAACTGTATCGTAGATAGATCAGCGATATTGTCTAACTCCACATATATTTTGTTAGCATGCAGGGATAGAATTTGACCTATTTCAAGTAATATCAAACAGAATATACACATCTTGTGGGAGACACCGAGTGAAATTACCCCTGCTAGTTCCTATGCATCAGCAATTCGACAGCACTGAAATTGATAATTTGGAGGCCGAGCTCTCCAATAAGTTGAGAGCTTCTCTCTTAAAAAACCCACCTAAAAAAGGTGGCACTGTAGCCATTGGAGTAGGCAGCAGGGGTGTGTCACCTATTCAGAGAGTAGTAAAAACGGTAATCAAAACTTTGAAGGAAGAAGGTTTGGAACCGTTCATCGTCCCTGCAATGGGAAGCCATGGAGGGGGAACTGCAGAAGGACAGAGAGACGTCCTACTTGACTACGGAATCACCCCCGATGAGGTAGGAGCAGAAATCAGGGCTACGATGGACACCGTTGTACTCGGTGAAACACCCGAAGGCACAGAGGTGCATATCGATTCCAATGCCTATGACGCAGACCACATAATACCGATCGGAAGAGTAAAGCTACATACTGGTATGAGCGGTGATATTCAAAGTGGTTTGTGCAAGATTTTATCGATCGGGCTTGGCAAAAGAAGTGGAGCAGAAAGAGTTCATGAAGGAGGCATAGAAACCCAAGTTGAAGCAGCGTCCCGTGTAATGCTTGCAAGTGGAAAGATTTTGTGTGGCGTAGGACTGGTGGAAAATGCTTATGATCGTTGTGCCTATGTAGAAATTCCGACCCCAGAGAACTACATTGAGTCAGACAAATCACTACTGAAGAAAGCAAAGGACTTATTCCCAAGAATACCCACGGACCATTTGCATCTTTTGATCGTTGATGAGATGGGTAAGAATATATCGGGTGCAGGAATGGACACTAATATAATCGGTAAATGGCGCCGAATAGGTGGACCCAAAATACCTATGTATGAATTGATTACCGTTCTGCGATTAACTGATGCGTCTCATGGAAACGCATCCGGGATAGGAAACGCTACATTCACCACTAAGCAATTTGTAGAACAAACTAACTGGCACGATACGTATGTAAACGGCCTCACTGCACTAGTGCCAGATGCTGTGAAAACGCCCGTTGTTCTAGGTTCGGAACAAGAGTGCATTGAGAAATCCATAGAAATAGCATCAAGATTGTCGAAAAATAACCCAAGAATAGTACGTATCAAAAACACTATGGAACTTTCAGAATTCTGGGCCACTGAAAACGTAGCCGAAGAATTGACAACAGCTGGATTAGCCACAGCAACTGGTAACCCTCTGCCTATTCCTTTTGATGCCTCTGGCGCATTAACGAATTAATCAGGCTCATCCTCAAACTAAAACTAGTGTGTAATTACCTAAGCCGTACTTATCGATGACCAAAGAATACAGGTTCACATTGGCAGCCATAACTTGTGCCTGGTTCGGATTTGGTATTGCGATCACAGTTCTTGGGCCAACAATCCAACCGATCCGTGAATCTTTCGATTTGGCAATGGGTGAAACTGGCTTGATCTTACTCGTCGGCCCCCCCGCATACATGGCGGCATCCTTAATTAGTGGGAGAATGTCCGACGTACATGGAAGAAAGGTTTTCGTCATTGGAGGCCTGTTAATTATGGCACTCGGATCCCTAACGCTAGCTTCGGCCCCCAGCTGGCCTCAAGCTATCCTAGGTTCAACAATCATGAGCCTCGGATTCGGACTGCTAGATGCACCGCTGTGCGCATTAATCGTAGATATATCAGGCGACAATTCCTCATCTACCATGAATTACACTCAAGCCGGTTTCGCTGCGGGCGCGGTGTTGGGGCCAATCCTCACTGGTTTGCTGCTAGAATCTGCCGCCAATTGGCGCCTAGTGTATACATTGCTAGCTCTGTGTGCAGCAATCATTGCGCCATTATTCATCTGGTCACCAACCCCTTCCATAGGCGCGAATCTGACACCAATTCCTATCAGGCAAATACCTAAAACCTTGTTCCGCCCTAGACTATTTTCACTTTCCATAATCCTCGCATTATATATAGGGCTGGAGTTAAATTTGTCTTTGTGGCTACCCAGTTTCATGGAAATGACATTTAATTCATCGCGAGACATTTCGGCGTGGTCGGTGTCATTCTTCTGGTTGGGATCCGGGTTAGGAAGGCTAATCATGGGTTATGCCGCAAAAAGATCCGATAACTACTATTTGCTTTCATTGTGTATGTGCGGAGGAGGGTTAGCCTGTTTGGCTATATCAATTTCAGCTAGTGCAGTCACAGCACTAATTGGAATCATTGTTGCTGGAATACTAATCGGCGGTGTTTTTCCAATAGTCATATCTCTGGCAGTTTCTGACAACCGCAACTTAGCCGGAACAATCACTTCAGCAATGATGATCGTTGCATCAATCGCAGCTGCCACAGTACCGCCAGCTGGCGGACCAATAGCTGAATTGTCCAACATGCGCATAGTGTTAGCATTAGGTGTGCCCCTAGGTTTGGTCGGAGCAACGATCGCACTTTACGTAAAAAAGCACCAACTTTATTAACCCAAGATATGCATGTATGTGAACATTGATTATCGAAACACGAGCAAGTAGTGTGAAAAACAAATTACAAACAATATTAGCGGTCGATTTCGGTGGTACGCGTATTCGCTCTGCCATGGTTACAGCCGACGGATCAGTCCACGGACAGAATTTTGAGGCAACTCCAAAAACTGGAGGCACCGATGTAATCGATGCTTTGATAACAAGCATAACTAAAACACTAGCAACAACCAGCCAGGCCAATATTAGAGCCATAGGCCTAGCAGCCCCGGGCCCTCTAGATTCAGACAGAGGCATCATATTAAAGGCTCCAAATATTTCGAATCTGGAAAACACTCCAATCGCCGACCCATTATCGGATACATTCGGAGTACCTGTGTATCTAGGCAATGACGCAAATTTGGCAGCTCTCGCCGAGCATTCATACGGAATTGGCCAGAATATTGACAACATGGTCTACATGACCGTCAGCACAGGAATCGGAGGAGGAATAATATCTGATGGAAAACTACTAGAAGGGTCGGGAGGAAATGCTGGTGAAATCGGGCAGATGACTGTAGATCTTAATGACAGAATTTACAGTAGTGGCAATATAGGTACCGTAGAAGGTCAATCCTCTGGAGATTGGATGGCCCGATACGCAGAAGAGCAACTCGTAAATGGAGTGGCATCATCTTTGATAGAACCTTACAGCAAAAACAGAACATTGACCGGACATGATGTAGTAACTGCCTATAAAGACCATGACTGTTTGGCCAAACAGACTTGGAATCGTTCCCTAGCTGGCTTGGGAGCAGGAATTGTTAGTTTTATCCACGTATTAGATCCAGAATTAGTGATCATTGGAGGAGGAATCACATCTGTAGGAGATCAACTATTCAAACCATTAAGACAATATGTGAATACTTATGCAATGCCAGGATTTCGGGGAAAAGTAAGGATCGAACCATGGTCGTTAGGGGAACAAGTCGGAATATTAGGAGCTGCTGTTTGGGCTCGCAATAAAATTGAAAGCCGCAACTAATCACGATTCCAGCTGAACTTTGTCAATCAACAGATAGTCACCCGTTGCCGAAATGTTAACACCGGTAACACGTTCACTAACTAGAAAAGCTACTGCTCTGTCAGCAATTGGAATCGCAGGTAGTTCTCCGTCTAGAATCTTCTTCGCGTCACGATATTTGGCCCATCTCTCTGACAAATCAACTTCCTGCATTGCCGACTGAACCAGCTTATCGTATTCATGATTTACCCAACCAGCACTCATAAAATTTGTTTCTGAATCCCAAATGTCGCTAAGCCAATTTGCCGGATCAGGATACTCGGAACTCCAACCTGCCCGGTAAAGGTGGAAATCACCAGGATTCTGAGTAAATTCTATGTATTCTCGGAATTTTTTTTGTTCAATTTTTATGCCAATTCCTAATGCAGCAGACAGCTGGCTATCAAGCTCTACAGCCAACCGTTCCCAGCGAGGGGTATCATTCGTTACTAACACTATGGAGGGCAAGCCTGCCCCACCTGGATATCCTGCCTCTTCTAATAGCATTTGGGCAGCACTAACATCCGGTCCGAATGCACTAGTTTCACTTTCACCAAGAACATTATGAGGGATCAAGGATTTAGACGGCAACTCTACCCCTTCAAAAACATGCGCTACCAGTTCCTCACGGTCCAAAGCCAAGGAGATGGCTTGACGGACCTTTACATTGCTCCAAGGTTCCCTATCGACATCAAAAACTAAAAACCAGTTTCCGGACCCCGGTAAAACCGCACTGTTTTTCATTAGTGCAGAATCGGACCGTACTCTTGCTAATAAATTCGCATCCAATGCCAAAACGTCAACACCCCCAGATCTAAAAGATTCCAACGGCAGATAGTCCATATTAGGCAACTCAATAAGCAATTCGTTTTCAGACACATCCTTGGTCGATCGATACTCTATATTTGCGGACAGTTTGACATGGTCATCAGTCCAGCTTGTTATCCCCATCGGTCCATTGGAAACGATCTTGCCCCTAGATGCCCATTCGCGAGGATCATTTTCAACCAAATGCTTGGGAACTGGCACAAAATTCCAGAGAGATGTTCTAGCGAGAAAACCGACAGATGGCTCACTCAATTCGACCTTAAGTCGAAACTTGTCCAATGCTTGTATCCCGACTGCTTGCACGTCATTCCCAGTACCTTCGTTGTAATCGGACGCACCATCGATAGGAAATAACAAGTAGGCATGCAAAGAACCCGAGTCAGGATGCAAGGACCTCTCCCAAGCAAATTCAAAGTCAAAAGCAGTGAGTTCATACCCATCACTCCAACGAAGGCCTTCTCGCAGAGTGAAGATATAAGTAGAAGCAGAATTCAAAATTTGCCATTTTTCTGCGGCAGCAGGTTCCGGCATACCATCATCATTGATTCGGACAAGTGGCTCAAAGATTCGATCTATTACAGCAAATTCTGCACGGGTCGTTGCAAAAGCAGGGTCCAACGTACGTATGGGACCCAAGCTTAATTTGAGCATCTTCGATTCAATCTCAGCTTGCCCTAGATTGTTGTCGATAGAGATATCTGACTCTCTCGAACCTATGTCGCAAGAAACCACAAATACTGCAGCCATCGCGCATAATGAACAGAACAGTATTCGGAAAGGCACGAACCCTCTACTTATGGCGTTGATCATCATTTACCATCTAGATTGAAAGACACTATATACCTCAATCACCAAATTTTAACCATGTCAACTATGCTAGCCTAGCTATGTACACACAGAAGTATTATGTGCCGAATATCATAAGGAATCGCAGCTCTTTCGATGGATTACATAATTGCAATAGACCAAGGTACTACTGGAACAACCTGCCTCGCTGTCAATCGATCTGGGAAAGTGTTAGGCAGAGGATATGCAACCGTAATGTCTAGTTACCCTGCAGACGGATTTGTCGAGCAGGATCCGGAGGATATTTGGAAATCGGTTTTGATAGCTACCGAGCAAGCTTGCAATGCCTTAACTGGAACTCCAGTAGGGATAGGAATCACTAACCAGAGGGAAACGACAATACTTTGGGATGGTTCTACTGGCCAAGCAGAAGGCCCGGCAATAGTTTGGCAAGACCGTCGCACTACCCCAATGTGTGAAACTCTTATCAACTCAGGCCACGGCACCCTGGTGCAGGAACGATCCGGACTAGTAATAGATCCATATTTTAGTGGCACCAAGATCGCATGGATGCTTCGCAATGACAGAGAGCTATATAACAGAGCCGTAAGCGGAAAAATTCTGTTTGGCACAGTTGATAGCTGGCTGGTATGGAAATTAAGTGGTGGTAAAAGTCATCTAATTGACGCTACCAATGCCTCTAGAACAATGCTAGCCAAAATAGACCGCCCAGAATGGGACAGCGATTTACTCGGCCTACTAGACATCCCTAGTGCCATGCTCCCTGACATTGTGCCAAGTAGCGGCAAATTGGCCACAACGACTAGTGTAGAGGGTATTCCCTCAGGGCTACCAGTAAGCGGCATAGCTGGTGACCAACACGCTGCACTATTCGGGCAGGCATGTTTCACGCCAGGCATGGTCAAAGCAACGTATGGGACAGGTTGCTTTTTGTTGCAAAACACTGGAGCCAACATAGTCAAGTCGCAGTCCTCACTGCTGACCACCGTTGCATGGCAAATTGGCACGACCCGAACTTATGCTTTAGAAGGCAGTGTTTTCATGGGAGGATCGGTCGTACAATGGCTTCGTGATGAACTGGGATTATTGACCACTTCAGCGGAGTCGGAAGAAATAGCACGATCTGTAAGTGACACGGCAGGCGTAGTATTTGTCCCAGCCTTCGTAGGGCTTGGTGCCCCGCACTGGAACCCACGTGCTAGAGGGTTGATTATAGGGCTGACCCACAAAGCAACCAAGGCACATATCATCCGTTCAGGCCTAGAATCAATAGCCCACCAAGTAACAGATGTAATTGAAGCCATGTCGGCTGAACATGGCGGCCCTCCAACCGAAATCAGAGTTGATGGAGGGGCTGCAGCAAACAATTTACTTATGCAAATGCAAAGTGACCTAGTCAGTTGCAACGTCATTAGACCATCACAGATTGAAACTACAGCTATAGGGGCTGCCTTACTTGCAGGATTAGAACTAGGTTTCTGGAACAACACGGATGAAATTACCGATATGTGGAAGGAAGACCACATATTCAAACCAGCAAACCAGAATTCCGTGCAAGCCCAACGCCAACTATGGAAGCGCGCTTTAACAAAATGCCTGGATTGGACTTAACAAAGACGAGCCTACACTCAATAATTGTCGAGCAAAAACTTTACTTTTGCCAAACTATTCGCCCTGCAACCACGGTGGCTACAGGAACAAGGTGTTCATCAAGCACAACCACATCGGCAATGTTCCCAGCTGCCAAACTTCCTCTATTGTTCGCCAAGCCAGCAGATATTGCTGGAACAATTGATCCCATCTCAACTGCCTGTTTAACATTCACACCTAACCATTTCCAGGCATTAGAAACAGCCAAGTTCATGGATAGCGTGCTACCGGCAAGATGTTTTTTGTTGACGCGAGACACACCATCGCTGACCTGAATTTGGTAACCACGCCATCTATATTTTCCATCACCCATACCAGTCCATGGCATGGCATCTGAAACCAGAGCCACAGATTTTTTATCTTTAGTCATCAACAGAATTCTTGCAGCAGCCTCGTGGACATGATGGCCATCTAAGATGAGTTCGGCTATGACATTGTCAGACTCCATAATCGCTCCAACCACTCCAGGGTTTCTGTGATGAAGCGCACTCATCGCGTTGAAGAAATGAGTGCTTCTAGTCAATCCTGAATCAATTGTCTCCTTCACCACTTCATAGACTGCATTGCAATGCCCGATCGACGGTATAACCCCGTGCTCTTTAAACATAGGCAAGCATCCAGGAATGTTCCCATCAAAAGATATCGTCATAATTCGCAATAATCCACCTGCGCAAGCGACGAGCTCATTGAACTCGTCCGCTGAGAACTCACGGAATTCGTTGGGATCAAACATACCGGGCTGGTCAGGATCCAAAAAAGGACCTTCCAAATGCATCCCTATCATGGTAGACCCCTCTGCCTTGGCACCCTTCAAGTCATGGATCAAAGACTTCAATTCGTTGCGTGAAGCAGGACTTATGGTCGGCAAAAACGCGGTGACGCCCGACTTTACTAGATGGACAGACATTGCCTCTACATCGTTTTTACCCTCCATTACATCGCAACCGTAAAAACCATGGATATGTGTGTCTATAAGCCCCGGAGCAAGCATTGCCCCAGGAAAATCTATTGCACGAGGCGAAGAAGACTGGCTTACATCAGACGAAGCAGCCACAATACGGTCATCATCGATAACAAGACATCCCCCATTACATATCCCTTGCGGAAGCAATATTGAATCAGCAGTCAGAATCAATTTTCAGCCGGCAAGAGCATCGCGGAATCCCGAATCATCCTCAAATGCCCCTAGAACAGCCAATCTGTATCTGGAAGCATCCAGAACTTTATCTGCAACCCTAGTGATGTCTTTAAGGCTCACGGACTCTATATTGCCGATCACTTCTGACATGGGTATCACCCGATCCATAAGGGCAAGCTGTCCCCCAACCCAACTCACCACCCCTCGCGTGTCTTCCGTACCCAATATAAGTCTACCTCTCACATATTCTCGAGCTCGGTCTAGCTCTTCCTGCTCCAAGTCCTCTCCTACAGAAGATAGTTCGGTAACAATTGCACGGACTGCATCTTCTGCACGGTCGGGGCTAACTCCCGCATACACACCAAATACGCCTTGGTCTGTGAGCGGATACGAGTATGAATACACAGAATAAGCCAATGCCATCTGCTCACGTATCCTCAAGAACAGTCTGCTACTCATACCCTCTCCAAGCACAGCATTTAGCAAGGCTAAGGCCCACCGATCAGGATCTTCTAACGATAATCCCGGCGCCGTAAGTACTAGGTTTGCTTGCTCGGTACCGCGGTCCTCAACAATGACTCCCTGGTCAGTAGGAAACCTATCACAACTTGTGTAGGAAGCAGAGTTCGAACCAGTATGTTTCCATGTTCCGAATTCTTTTTCTACAATCTCATAAGCTTTTTCATGTTCTGCTCGCCCTACAACAGCAATCACTGTGTTCTCAGGCACATAATTGGTTTCCATATAATGCCTTATGTCACAGCCAGCTGTGGCTAACAAGGTTTCTCGACTCCCAATTATGGGCCGACCTAGTGGCTGATCCCCAAAGGTGATTTCATCAGACAACAAACCTACTGCCGAATGAGGATCATCTTGAGATCGATCTAACTCCTCCAATATCACATTTCGCTCTTTTTCAGCCTCTTGAGGTTCGATAAGTGGTTCGTTCACCAAGGCGCTAACAACGCTAGTCCCGAGCTCAAAATTGGTCACCGGAACCCGCGTCCAATATGTAACCAATTCTTTTCCCGTACTAGCATTCATATTGCCACCCACCCCTTCAATAGCTTCACTTATATGCCTCGAACTTGGCCAACGTTTGGTACCTTTGAAAACCATGTGCTCTAAGAAGTGTGCAATTCCTGCGTTTTTTGCAGGCTCCCACCTAGAGCCCGCCTTTACAAAAATGGCACTGGTGACAGCCTGAGTATGCGGCATGGTTACAGACACAAACCTCATACCATTAGACAGAGTCATAATTTTTGCATCATCAATAGGGCTGGAGTGATCGTATGTCAATACTAAAACCTTTCATAAGCCTCATCTGAATCTGAATTCGAGAAATATATAGACAGACGATATAAAGTATTACCCATGTTAGTCCAAAAGCAATATCACGGTGTAATCCCTGTTGACATTAAGAATTAGACCAATCGGAGATCCAGTCCTCAGAAAAACGTCAGATATCATCGAAGTCATCGATCAAAAACTGATGGAGCTCGCTAACGATATGGTGTCCACAATGAGAAAGTACAACGGAGTAGGGTTAGCAGCTCCTCAAATCGGTGTGAATTTACGCCTTATAGTTATCGAAACACCACTAGAATCCTGTAACAACAATTCTGATGCCAACTGGGAAGAGACTCAGTTACTCAAATTAATAAATCCCAGCATAATTGAAGCTAACTCATTTGAAGAAATGCGAGAAGGATGCCTTTCTCTGCCAGGATTTATCACCAACGTCGAAAGAGCAAACGCTGTTACAGCTAGAGCTACTGACATGAGTGGAACCCAAATACAAATTCCAGCAACTGGTTTATTGGCGCAGGCGCTGCAACACGAGATCGATCATCTTGATGGAATTCTGATTCAGGATCGTATAGACGGTATCGTCAATATGACCAAGTTGGATCCCCCATGGCTAACCAACAAAACATCTGAAATACCAGAACGCCGATAATCCCTTAATCACTCGTCCACCCAAACCCAAAAGGTGCTGATAGCCTAGCCTGCAGCTATCTATTGGCCTCATATACCAGATGGGACAGTTCAGGAAGCAATATTCGTTCCAACGCCACGCTCACGGCGTTCGGAGATCCCGGAGTGCAGATCACTATAGCCCCGTTTCTTGACCCACCGATAGCTCTACTCATTATCGATGCCACACCAATTTCATCCCAGCTAAAGCGACGAAACGCTTCTCCAAACCCATCCAGCTTTTTATCCAGCAAAGGCTCTATTGTCTCTACAGTTAAATCGTGTTTGCCCAATCCTGTGCCACCACAGAAAATGACGCACTTGCCCGGTTCAGAATGCTTGTTGCACTGATCAATGATCTTATCCCTATCGTTGGGTATTAGGGTCCGATGAGCCATTTCGTAACCAGCATCTATTATCAAAGTTTCAGCCACATCGCCAGATATATCTGTCTTTTCGGTGCGGGAATCGCTAACCACAATTACAGCGCAAGCAACGGTTCCAATTTCCGAAGCAATATGCCGATGTTCGTTTGTGGATTCCGACCTTGCCGTCTCTATCGTATCCCCCTTACCGCTATAGTTAGTTCCATAAAAGGTCAGATACTATGCTTTCGCATGCGCTCCTGAATCCTGCTCACAATATCCAACGCCTCGGCACGAGGCCGCTGAATCACATTCCTTCCAAAAATAAACCCAGCGCAACCAGAAGCTAATGAAGTTTCAACCCTATCGAGCAACAATTGGTCAGGAGCACGCGAACCCCCAGACATAATTACCAGAGTTCGTCCAGCAGAAGCTACTATCTGCGTCAGGGCTTCATCCAGAGTCCACGTTTTCGTATCATATGGAGCAGGCGCCTCAGGAACAGGCCCGATCACTCCATCCGCATCCGCATTGGGGTAATTGACTTTCACTACGTCAGCACCTAATTCCTGGGCAACACGTGCTGCATAATCAATGGCATAAATCGAATCTCGTCCACCTTTGGCGTCAACATATTCCCCACGGGGATAAGCCCACATGACTATCGGTATACCGGCTTGTTCCGCTTCACGACGTACAGTGGCAAAAGCCTCAAAATCGGATTCTTGCTGAGAGCTACCAATATAGAGTGTGTAGCCTATTGCATCTGCCCCCAATCGCACCGCATCCTCTATCGAGGCGTTCAATGGTGATCTCGGTGAATTAGATGGTGGTATCTCAGTCTTACCATTGAGTTTCACTATCAAAGGTACTTGTCCAGCATATGGCCCCATGAATTTACTGGCCAACCCTACTTGCACAGCTATAGCGGAAAAACCAGCATCTACTGCTAGCTGAAACTGATAATCAGGATCCAGGCTATCAGGGTTTTCAAAGAAATCCCTCGGTCCATGCTCTAACCCATGGTCTACAGGTAAAACCATCATAGTACCCCCACCAGGGCCAGCTCCATAAAGCATTCTATGCAATCGTGTTTGTTTGCCAATTCCAATATTTAGATCGCTTAATGACAATCTTTTACTCATATAAGGCCCATCCCATCTTTTATATGTAGACTAATCGCCCGCGTTAGCGTACGAACACAATTCGCGAAAATTTTCATCCGGGCATAAAGAACAACCAATATACACCCCTTCTTGCACCCCATCTCCATGAAAATCACTTCCACCAGTAGCTAAGAGATCATATTTCTCCGCGACGTTAGCATATTGCCTGTGTTCAGATGCTGAAAATACTCCGTAATAAACCTCTAGTCCTATTAAGCCAGCTTCTTTTGCAAGAGGCAACATAGATTCTAGATCGAGACTCCTACCATGAAAATCATAATAGGGATGTGCTATTACAGGAACCCCTCCGGAATCTCGTATCATTTCCACACCATCAACAGCTTCAAGCTTTCTATGAGATACGTAGGCAGGTGCATCATTTCCGATCCATTTGTCGAACACTTTTCCCCAATCAGACTCGTACCCGGCTTCAATTATCGCCCGAGCAATGTGGGGGCGTCCTACGGTGGCGCCTGCAGCCAATTCTTTGACACGATCAAACTCGACAGCAATACCCAACTGATTTAACCGATAAACCATTTCTTGAGCACGATTCACGCGATTATCTCTCTGATAGGCCATATGCTTTGACAACCCTGGATTCTTAGGGTCACAAAAATACCCGAGAACGTGTACCGTTTGTTCCCCAAGTACGGGACTGATAAATTCTGTGGACAGCTCTACACCTGGAATTACAAGTAAATCTGCTTCAAGACCCATCTTTACAGCTTCATCGACTCCATCCATAGTGTCATGATCGGTAATAGCTAACCCATTCACGCCTGACGACGCAGCTTGCTTGACCAAACTCCCCGGGCTTAGTAACCCGTCAGAAGCATTTGTATGAGTATGCAAGTCAGCCCCTATTGATTTTGTCATCTAAATACAGTTCTTCTCATTGCTTCAATGGTCCGGTTATCCAGCTATGCCCATATGCTTCCATGAGTTTGTCAGCAGAGGCGGGTCCCCAACTACCTTTTGGATAGGTTCCTAAAGATGAAGAAGGCCCTTCCGCAAATTCAACTATTGGGTCAGTAAGTTGCCACGCCAACTCAATCTCATCACTTCTTGTGAACAATGAGGCGTCTCCTTCTAGAGCATCCTGTAACAAACGTTCATATGCGTCTCCAATTGGAGCTGAAACCGAATCCGCATATCGAAATTCCATATGTACTGTGCTCATCTCCATGTCTCCACCTGGTTGCTTAGTTTCAAATCGAAGATGAACCCCCTCATCCGGTTGTATACGTAATATCAATGCATTTGGATTAATTACACTTTGACTATCGCCATCAAACATCACATGTGGAGGTTCTCGAAACTGTACTACAATCTCGGTCAAGCGTTCTTTCAGAGCCTTTCCTGTTCTAAGATGAAATGGAACACCCAACCATCTCCAATTATCTATTTGCATCGTAACGGCACAATAACTAGGTGTATGAGATCCTGACCTAATCTTCGGTTCGTGCAAGTACCCATCGTACTGGCCAAAAACAGTATCGTTAGGAATTCCCAAGGTACTCATAGTCCGCACTGCACGAAGGACCTTAACTTTCTCGTTCCGCAAAGATTCAGCGTCTAATGTGGCAGGAGGCTCCATCGCAACCAAACTTATAAGCTGCAACAAATGGTTTTGATACATGTCGCGAAGTACTCCAGCAGAGTCGTAGTACCCACCCCGATGCCCAATACCTTCATCCTCTGCCACAGTGATTTGAACTTGTTCTACATAATTCCTATTCCAGAGCGGTTCAAACATTGCATTTGCAAATCGCAACACCAATATATTTTGCACCGTATCTTTGCCTAAATAATGATCGATTCGATAAATCTGATTTTCGTCAAACACCGAGTGCACATGGGCATTCAAATCCCGTGCAGATTCGAGATCAGTACCGAAGGGCTTCTCTATCACAATACGACGCCATCCAGCCGCTTCTTTCGCCATTCCTTGCTTCCCTAGATGCGACACAATGGAACGATAATACCGGGGTGCACAGGACAGATAGTAGATCCTATTTGCCTTTGTGCTTCCTTCAATTTGTATCAATTCTGCATTGAGCTTTTCGAAATCCTCGAGATCTTCAAAATCAGTCCTAATGTATTTCACTTTTGCTAGGAATTCAGGCCATAAATCATGATTAGGAGGCTTCAGTCGCTCGGTAAAATACGAGTTGGTATCCAGGTTTGTATGAGCAGCTGCCACTATGCTTAGTTTATCGGGCAACTCATTATCAGCGTACAATTTGTATAGAGATGGAATCAACTTACGGCACGTAAGATCACCCGAAGCTCCAAATATCACTATTGTTGTCGGAAGGTCTGACATGCGGCTATTTGCTCCGTACTGCATGCCCGCCAAATTGTTGACGTAACGCCGCCAGCATACGATCCGAAAAAGGCGACTCGTCTCGTGAACGAAATCTCCGTAGTAGGGCAAGGGTTAACACTTCAGCCGGACTATCCAAATCAATAGCCTCTTGCACAGTCCAGCGACCTTCTCCTGAGTCCTCCACGTACGCTTCGAGAGCACTCAAATCAGGGTCTTCTTCTAAAGCTCTAACAGCTAAATCCAACAACCAAGATACGATAACACTGCCATGCTGCCACACCTCCCCAACCTGATGCAGATCAAATTCATATTCACGTTTTTTACCAAGGATTTCAAAACCTTCAGCCAAAGCTTGCATCATTCCGTATTCAATACCATTGTGGATCATCTTTGCATAATGACCTGCACCTGCAGGACCGACCAACCCATATCCACGATCTGGTCCAGGAGCCAAAGTCTTTACCAAGGGCTCGAAACGAGCAAAAACCTCTGGCTCTCCACCAACCATAATGCTGTACCCGTTTTTCAAGCCCCATACCCCTCCACTCGTACCTGCATCCAAGAAATTAAACCCTGCTTCAGAAAGATATTTGGCCCGTCTCTCACTGTCTTTATAGTTAGCATTTCCTCCATCGATAATTGTGTCACCTGGATCAAGCAGTGTCATTAATTGCTGAATAGTAGATTCCGTAATATCGCCAGCTGGAAGCATTATCCAAACCCCACGCGGAGCACTCAATTCGGATACAAGCGCTTCTATGGAGTTAACACCTATAGCTCCCTTCTCTACCGCAGCATCAATCTTCGATTTGTCCCGCGTCGTGACCACGACACTGTGCCCACCATTTAGCAACCTCTCAGTCATGTTGCCACCCATACGCCCCAAACCAATTAATCCAATCTTCAAATCAAATACCTCCTATTATCGTTACCGTTGTTTTAATTACTCACACTGTTTGTTTAAGACAAAAACTGTTATACGGCCAGCTCCATATGCAAGCGTCAAATAGCTGACGTAATAGCGCTAATGGCATCTGCGGTATCGGCATCAGCCTCAATATCAATCCTTGCTACCTGAAAGCCTCTCGTTTTCAGAGCCTGATAATCACCTATAGACTGAGCTTCGGCAAGCATAGCAAATCCATACGGGCGCCCTGGAATTGGTAAATCAGCGCCTTTCTCGCAAATCTGTAGGAAGTGCCCGATGTTACGGCCGCCTTTATGCAATTGCCCAGTTGAGTGAAGAAATCTTGGTCCATATCCAATAGTTGTAGTCAGTGAATACTTTTCGCAAAGCACCTCGCGCAAGGCCTTAAGGGCAGCATCAACTTCACTGCTAAACCCGACATAAGCCATTATTGCTAAATACTGCCCCTCCTTAATTTCCGACAGAATATTTTCTATTGATTCTTTAGGACCAATTGAAGGAATGCCTTCCCCTCTAGCAAATGCGGCCAATATATCCTCTGTATTATCTTTGCTTTCCTGAACATTTGGCTGGTCAAATGGATCAATGCGCATAACTGCCCCTAAAGTGCTAGTAGCAAACATCCATCGATACAACTCAGATCCAAGTTCGTATTTGTTGCCAATCGAAATTTCAATGACTTCATGACCTTCTTGAATTAAATCTGAGGCCTGCTTGTCAATAACATTATTGTTGTCGCCAGATAGTCGCAAAACAACAAACACTCTATCTTGTCCATATTTGCCTGGACCGCAGACAGGTTCTTCGATAATAGGCAGCATTCCTTCGCCATCTTTCCCGGTACTTTCAGCAACTAGTTGCTCTAACCACAGGCCGAAAGAACTTATCGAAGGTGAACAAAGTAGCGTCAATTTATCCCGGCCATTCAAATAGGAATTACCCAATTTTATTCCGAGACTAATCCCTGGATTTGCGGCAGGATCAGAAATGTTTCGACATGATTCTGCCGTCTCAACAGCGTGACAAACCAGCCGACAAATATCTAGCCCGGCCAGAGCTGCCGGTAACATCCCAAATGGGGTGAACGCAGAATATCTACCTCCAACAAAAGGGTCCGCATAAAAAACACGGCGAAAACCATATTCTTTTGCTAGAGCTACCAAAGGGGTATTAGGATCTGTAATAGCAACAAAGGATTGTCCTGCCTCATCACCCAGAAACTCATAAATTAAGTCGTAAAACAAACTAAAGAACGCTAATGCTTCCGTAGTGGTGCCGGACTTGCTTGAAACCAAAAACAATGTCTTTTTCAGGTCTAAAGACTCAACCAACCGACTAATTGCGCTGGGCATAGTTGAGTCCAATACCAGGAGATCAAGATACCCTTCACGACTGCCCCAACATTTCCTGACAAATTCCGCAAATAGGCTGCTGCCACCCATACCGAGGACAACCACTTTCGTATATCCAGCACTGCAAATTTCTTCCACAAAGGAAAGATATTCATCAATACTATCCGCAACCCTCGATGGCGCAGCTAACCATCCTAATCGTTCTTTTATCGCGGAAGCTTCCCTGCCTTGTCTTTGCCATACGCTGGTATCGTGCGCCCACATCCTGTTAGGCAGCTCATTGGCGTCAGAATCAAACAACCCACGTAAACATTCCAATTTACCTCTAGCTCCCTACCAAATCTCCTGCCTTACGCTCCACATCCAAAAGCAATTGGGTATATGAATCGGAAAAAGCTTTCACCCCATCCACCTCCAATTTATCCGTAATTTGAGTGACATCTATACCCAAAGATCGTATTTCATCCATCACTACTTGAGCACCGAGGACAGAACTACTCATTGATTTGTTGAAATTACCGCTATCACGCCACGCATCAATAGTTTGAATAGGCATTGTATTCACTGTGTCACAAGCAACCAGTTCACTCACATACATTGTGTCCGGATACAATGGATTCTTAGTGCTAGTGCTAGCCCATAGACACCGCTGCATCCTAGCACCCAAGGGTATTAAATCTTCAAATTGGCTGCCTTTAAAAATTTTCTCAAATTCAGCGTACGCAAGTTGCGCGTTAGCTACTGCTGCCTTACCTTGCAAGTTCTTATTCCCCTTTTTCTCTAGCAAAGCATCAACGGCCGTATCTACCCTACTAACAAAAAACGACGCGACGGAAGCCACTTGACTTAAATTCCCACCCATATTCTCAAATTGTTGAAGACCCTCGACATAAGCAAGAGCCACTTCTTTGTATCTTTCAACTGAAAACAATAAGGTGACGTTTACGTTAATCCCTTCTGCAATCAATTGTTTAAAGGCCGGAACGCCCTCAGCTGTACCAGGAACTTTTATCATCAAATTAGGTCGATCCACCAAATTCCACAGTCTCCGAGCTTCATCCATTGTTCCATCAGTGTCATAGGCTAGATTGGGAGAAACCTCCAAGCTCACATAGCCATCGGCACATGTCGTAGATTGGTACACAGGACGGAATATCTCACAAGCATCACGGATATCTGCTACTGCAATTTCTTCAAAAATTTGGGATGGCGAAACCCCTCTCTGTGCAGACTCAAAAATTTGATCATCGTAATCATTGCCAGAGCTTATTGCAGCTTGAAAAATAGAAGGGTTGCTCGTAACGCCTGTGATGCCTTCATCACGCAGACTTGCCAATTCCCCGTTTAATATCATCCCTCTACTAATTTGATCACACCAAGGAGACTGCCCACTATCCAAAAGTTGTTCAAAATTCGTCCTAGACATATACAAAAGCCTCAATTTCAAGCATGAAACAATAACTAATCTCGTGAACCATCACGAGCATTCACCTTATTCAAACGGCGCGCATACCGTACGTCACCACTAAACTCGGCGCTAAGAAACAATCTAGTCAACTCCTCGGCTAAATCATCTCCAATTACCCGAGCTCCAATACATAGAACGTTCATAGCATCGTGCTCAACACCTTGTTGAGCCGAATATGTATCATGGCACACAGAAGCCCGTACCCCAGCAACTTTATTCGCCGCAATAGCTGCTCCCACTCCACTACCACATAACATTATCCCTCTGTCCGCCCTCCCTTCTGCTACCGCATCAGCAACCATGAAGGCATAATCCGGATAGTCATCCTTCTCATCTAGAACGAATGCCCCCACATCTAGTATGTCATGACCCAGTCCACTAATAGTTTCTATGATTGTTTCCCTTAAAGCGAAACCACCATGATCTGCTCCGACAGCTATACGCACCTAGAAACAGCTCCTAATACTGAATTTAACCAACTAGTCGAATGCATACAGTGGCTACGACCTGATAATTATCTCATGAAAAGCACTGCTTAGTCGCAACTATTGCATAAAAGCGCCGCCACATACCTGAATTGCCTGACCAGTTATATAGTCGGAGTCAGATGATGCCAGATATTTAACAAGACCAGCCACGTCATCGGTCTTTGCCATACGACCAAGAGGAATCTTCTTTAGAGCCTGTTCGCGGGGCTGACCCTCTGGCACTCCCAAAATACGTGCCCTTTCTGCGTCTATCCCATCCCACATAGCACTATCTACCATACCGGGACAGTAGGCATTGCAAGTTATGCCGTGGGGCGCCAACTCCGTGGCAACCGCATGTGTTATTCCTACTACTGCATACTTACTTGCATTGTAGACAGACTGCAACTCTGTAGCGCGGTGACCCGAAAGAGATGCCGCGTTAATTATTTTTCCGAACCCCTGTTTTATCATCTGTTTCGCCGCCTCACGGTTAGTAAGATAGACCCCCCACACGTTTACATCTTGTATTCGTTGAAACTGTGCACGACTGGTGTTTACCAACTCCGTAGTTATATGAAGACCAGCGTTTGCTATTACAATGTCTAGTTTTTCATATTCATTAACAGCCAGATCCACCATACCTTCAACGTCATTCTCTACGGTTACATTACCGTTGTTCGTAACAGCCCTCACCCCATGTTCACAAGCAATGTTAGCGGCGATTGCTGCAGATTCCTGACTCATATCATTGATCACAAAATCCGCACCCTCAGAAGCTAGTTTGTCTACTATCGCAAGTCCTATAGAACCGCCAGCCCCAGTAATAAGAACAGATTTACCAGTTAGATTAGGCATACGTAACACTCCTTTTCCACGGGCCGACATCCCTCCAAATGGAACACGGCGTTAAACTTGTTAATGCATTCATGACATGATTGGAACGCTATATAAGACTGTCGGCCAAGTCAACAAGGCTGTGGCAACGTCGGCGTACTGTGATTTTGTGACCGTAATAAGTTAAGGGATAAATTGGAAACAATCTTTTTTTTCAGTCAAATTAGAGCGTCTAATTGAGACCCTCATCAACCTCAGACGGTCCATCTACAAATAGACAAGACCATCCCACACAACGAATGTTTCTTAAATTATTCCCTGCCATGAGATCACCGGATTACGTAATACTCTGGCAAGGCAATTTGCTAACCATTTTGGCGTTTTGGATGGGGCAGACGGTGGAAGGTTATTTGACCTATCTTTTAACAGGTTCCCCCGTCGCTCTAAGCTTGATTGGACTAGCCAGATCTATCCCGATGGTGTTCGTATCACCATTTGCTGGTGTGCTGGCAGACCGAGTCAACAGAATCAAATTAATGGCCGTGTCACAACTGATAGCAGCACTCATCACAATTTCGTTAGGCATATTAGTTCTCCTCGGTTTTTTACAAGTGTGGTATCTCTACGCCGCTGCACTAATGTCAGGTTCTGCAATGGTGTGCAACTTCCCGGCCAGACAAGCACTAGTCGTGAAGTCAGTAGGAAAAGAAAACGTAATGAATGCTATGGCTGTGCATTCGACCACAGTAGGAGCGGGCAGAATTATCGGCCCTCAAATTGCTACCGCCCTCATAGTTTTGGCTGGCGCCGCGTTTAGTTATTTCGCCCAATCTCTAGCCTATCTGATATCAACTTTGAACCTCAAACGTCTGCAGTTAGAAGAGACTGATATAGCGACTAATAGAGGCACAAGCTTTTTGGCCAACCTACGGTCCGGATTCGCTTACACGATCAAACATCATGAATTGAAGCTTGTTCTTATAATAGGGGTCATAGTAACTTCACTAGTAATGCCTTATATGCTATTCCTGCCTGCTATTGCGTCCGATGTACTTAATTCACCTGAACGAGGATTGGCTCTACTCATGGGAGCATCTGGGGCAGGCGGGCTAATTGGAGCAATGGTAGTCGCTGCCACAAGCCATTTCCAAGCTAAGGGGTGGTTACTATTGCTAACATCACTGACATTCGCACTACTGACTTTGGCCTTTTCTCTATCCAACTCAATGTTGTTATCAATGCTGCTACTAGTCGGAGCTGGAATGAGTAGTGGGGCATCCATGACCATAGTGGGAGCCTTATTACAAATACTTGTACCAGATGAATTACGGGGACGCATGGGCTCAATACAAATGCTCATGTGGGGATTAACAGCTATCGGAGGCCTTCCTATGGGCGCAATAGCTACGGTGACCGGAGTCCCACTAACAATCACAATTTCCTCAACCCTAGCCGCATGCCTGATAGCACTTATCGGTATAAGCTCAAAAACAGTACGCGGCATCTATAGTTAGAGTATTAACTGCATCGCCGAAATAGTTTGGGGTCCGTCAAAAACGAACATACACCAAACAGCAGTTTAATTAGGACGTGATGTTCTACCATCCGTAAAACTGTTAATCCTGCCGGATATAGGGTGCACTTGTTCGTTGAGAACCCTAGGCACTATCCATAGCCCATGCCGAGCCGCAATCTTGTTAGAAAGCTCGAGGGCCGTGATAATCACAGAATCCCTAAACTCCGTGCCATCAAGGCTGATCCACAGAAATGCGTCTTCCTCTTCACAGGAATCTATGTCAACCGATGTTCGAACGTTCGACCAATAGGACTTGAGGTGGGCGCCTATTTCTTGTGCAACTCGTCGGACAACTTGACGCCTTTTGAATTCACTAACTTCTTGGCCATTATTGAATAACCTGCTACCGTCCGACAGCCTCCGTTTGGACACACTCATTTTTCTAATCCCTCAAAGCGACTTGCCTTTCGACAACTAGGCAGGACGGCGATGTTACCAGATGTTAGTCGGTTTGAGGAACAATACTTTCTATGATTATCCTTTCCGTTCATATGTCCTTGAACCCAATAAATTTTGAGTTGCCTGACCGGAACCACTCTCTACTTACAACTCTCACACAACCCCGTCAGCTCGATTTTCTGGCTCAAAATACGGAATTTGGTTTTCCTGGATATCCGTCGCACACTGTCCGATTCAAGACCATTCTCAAATTCCTCTACAAGACCACATTTAGTGCAAATTAAGTGATGGTGGATGGAACCTGTGCCAGCTTCAAAATGAGAATGCTCCTCGGTAAACCGATGACCTCTGACGAGTCCCCATTCACGCAATACAGCTAATGTGCGATAAACCGTTGAAAGGCTAATATTCGGATCTTTGCGCTGAGCCAGTAAGTGTATTTCTTCCGCATCAGGGTGAGACTCGGACTGGTCTATTATGGAAGCGATAAGTCTCCTCTGGGTAGTCATCCTCAACCCGGAATGCCGCAATATAGCAGTGAGGGCCTTCAACACGCTATCACCACCCAATTTCATGTCAGTCATTAATCAATATATCAATCACAAGGGATTCAAACCATAGACCCAATATATGACAACCAGACCAATATAGACCACGCAATACACATGGGTGACCGGCTACCACGGATCAATTATGAATATATCAACGGGAGACTACAAACCCAACTCTTTGCCAATCCGCTTGTTCACCATCCCTGGGTTTGCACGACCCTTAGTTGCTTTCATAACTTGACCCACCAGAAAGCCTGCCGCCTGCTTTTTACCAGCTCGAAAGTCGGCGACTGCCTGCGGATTATCCTTAATTATTTTTGCAACCATCTTCTGAAGTTCATCATCATCGGTTATTTGTCCTCCAGTCTCTGCCACCAGCTCCTTCGCCGATTTACCACTAGTCACCATACGCCTCAACAATTCCGCCGTCATTTTGCTATTGATATGACCATCGTCTTCCAGCTGCAATAGTTCGACAAATCTTTGTGGTGTAACTGGATTTGACGCCAAATCCGTTTCAGAATCCCTGAGTTCTTGAACAAAATTATTAAGCATCCAATTGGCTAATCTCTGAGGCTGGGCATATTCATTCACCGCCTCATCAAAGAAAAGCAACAAAGGTCTGTCGTCAATCAACTGGAGCGCGTCACTTGAACGCAACTCACAGTGTTCAATTAGTCGCTTATATATAGAATCAGGAAGTTCCGGCATCGCGTTCCGCAATGATGATATCAGTTGATCCGTCACCTTCAATGGTGGCAGATCAGGTTCCGGGAAATACCTATAGTCATGCGCATATTCTTTGCTTCTTTGACTCACAGTCTCACCGGATGCCTCCACCCACCCTCGGGTTTCTTGTTCGGGCGGTTGACCAGTTTTTACCCATACTTCACTTTGGCGTTCTTCCTCAAACGCAAGTGCCTTAAATACAGCCCGGAAAGAATTCATGTTCTTTATTTCAACCTTAACGTCACCAGTATCGATGCCCACCGGCCAGACAGATATATTGGCATCACACCTAAAGGCTCCATCTTGCATATTTGCTGTAGAAACATCTAAGTACAACAATATGTTGCGTAGCGTAGTCAGGTAGGCACGAGCTTCTTCAGGAGAAGTCATATCTGGATCACTAACTATTTCCATTAAGGGGACCCCAGAACGATTTGCATCAATAAGACTGATCTTATGACCAACTTTAGATTCGCCATGGATCATCTTTGCTGTATCTTCTTCCAGATGCACCCGGGTTATACCTATTTGTTTGTCCCTATCATCCAAACTAATTTTCAAACTACCTCTACCGCATAGAGGCATATCATATTGAGAAATCTGATACCACTTCATTAGGTCCGGATACGCATAATTCTTACGATCAAATTTGCTTTCCGAAGCAATCTGGCATCCCAAAGCCAATCCAGTAAGCAGTGTGTTTTCAACGGCAATACGATTAACTACAGGCAATACTCCCGGCATACCTAGGCAAACCGGACATACTAATGTGTTTGGTTCAGAATCCGCATAGCCCGACGAACAAGAGCAAAACATTTTGCTCTCCGTATTCAATTGCACATGCACTTCCAGTCCAATTACCGTCCGAAAGGAATTAGCATCCATCTCAAACGTCCAAACTTGGTGCTTTAAATAATATTTTCGCTTCTTGTTCATACGCATAGGCTGCTTGCAAGAGGGTTGGCTCGGAAAGAGCCGGACCCAACATTTGCAAACCTACAGGCAATCCTTCAGCGAAACCACACGGGACCGACAAACCCGCGATCCCAGCCATACTAGCTGGGATCGTCATAGCGTCAGACATGTACATTTCATACGGATCATCGATTCTGTCCCCTAGTGAAAACGCTACGCTTGGGCTCACAGGCGCGGCCAAAAGATCCACATTCTGGAATACTTCATCAAAATCACTTCTTATTAACGTACGTACTTTCTGCGCTTTCAGATAGTAGGAATCGTAATAACCTGCCGATAACGCATATGTACCGAGCATGATCCTCCGTTTGACTTCTTCGCCAAACCCTCGCGCTCGACTAGATGCCATCATGTCGCTAACATCAACAGACTCTAAATTGGAATATCCGTATTTCACCCCGTTGTATCTCGCCAAATTTGCGCTAGCCTCGGCTGGAGCAAGCAAGTAATAAGTGGCTAGGGCATACTCAGTATGAGGTAAACTGACATCAACTACCTCAGCCCCCAAGTCAGCCAATTGATCTATAGCCTTGAGAACTAGTTCTTTCACGTCATCATCAAGGCCAGACCCAAAATATTCGACTGGAACACCAACCCGAAGGCCTTCTATCGATCGACCCAATACCTCACAATAATTTGGCACTTCCACATGCAGAGAAGTAGAGTCATTAGAGTCCCCGCCAGAAATTGCCTCAAGCAAAATAGCCGCATCTTCCACATCTCGAGCAATAGGCCCTATTTGGTCTAATGAAGACGCAAAAGCTACCAACCCAAATCGGGAAACTCTTCCGTAAGTTGGTTTGACTCCTACCACACCACAAAAAGAAGCCGGTTGACGAATTGAACCGCCAGTATCACTTCCCAGAGAGACCATACATTCATAGGAAGCAACTGCAGCAGCAGAACCACCACTAGATCCTCCAGGTACTCTAGTTAAATCCCATGGGTTTTTTGTGACATGAAAGGCTGAATTCTCGGTGGAAGAACCCATAGCAAATTCATCTAAATTCAATTTACCTGTAAAAACCGCTCCAATGCCCCTTAATTTCCCTACTACAGTTGCATCAAACGGAGGGACAAACCCTTCCAGCATGCGACTTCCACAAGTAGTCTCCACATCAGCCGTAGACAACACATCCTTCAATCCAATGGGAATCCCACACAAGCTGTGAACCACCCCTTCTTGAATTGCTAAGTCAGCAGCATTCGCTTGCTTCATTGCTAAATCGGAAGTAACGGAGATGTGGGCCCCTAAATTTGGTTCAACTTGCCCTATTCGCTCTAACACGGCCTCAGTGAGCTCAACTGAAGAAATTTCCCTATTGCGCAACAAGCCCGATGCTTCGTGTGCAGTCAAACTGTGTAATGGCTTGATGTCAGCTCGCCCCGTACGCTTAGGAATCAGTCAAAACGGCTGGAACAACTATGTGTCCATCTTCTATCCGCGGAGCGTTCTGTAGCACCTGATCCTGCGAAAGGCTCGGCTTGACCTCGTCATCACGGAGAGGCAACTCCAAAGGGATTACTCTAGCTGTAGGCTCAACCTGATCAGTCTGTAACAAGCTCAACGATTCAAATAGATCCAATATCTGCGCGAGTTGCAACCTCATCTCTGAGGACTCCTCATCGTCCAAAGCTAAATAAGCCAATTGCGCTACATGATTAACAGTGTCGCGATCAAGCAAGACATCTACTTCCTTTAAAACTATGGTTCACATTCAGCCAACTAACAAGCCCCGCACCCTTGCACTAACAACAAACACAACCAACAGTATTCAGAGATTATATAGCGAAATTCTGGATTAAATACCTACTTAGCAAATTATTGCAATAATAAACTTAATATTGTGAAAGACTATAGACTAATTCCAACTTAACGTTGTCTATACCCCTATTAATCCCAGCAACGAAAGGAAATTTTGATGGCTGATCTTCCTATAATGCCAGCGTTTCATGCAGCGACTATCAAGCAAGGTTTATCCTTCGTTCAACAGATCGAAATCGCCCATATTGCCGGATTTAGTTATACCGGACTCAATATCAAAGGGGCTGTTGATTTCGACAATACAAACTCACAAGGAGCAACCAAATCTCTTCTAAAAACTAAAGGGTTAAGTGTGCGTGACACAAGCGGAGCACCACCGTTAACTGCAAATGAGGAGGATTTCACATCTGCATTAACAGAAATGCCAAAATTGCTAGGTCTAGCTAAAGAGCTTGGAGCATCCGCAACCATGGTATTTGTTCCTAATCGCTGGGACAGCCCCAAGGAAGAGGTGCTGCCTTTAGTAGCTTCCCGTTTGAAAAAAATTGCCAAAGTAGCAGCCGACTTCGAGATTCAGGTAGGCATAGAATACTGTGGGCCGCCTCTGTTTCCAGATAAAAAGTACCCCTTTCTCACAGGAATCAAAGGGGCTCTGCAAATGGCGGAAAAGGCGGGCAATGAAAATATTGGACTTACGTTAGACCCTTGCCATTTCAATGGAGCAGGAGACAGGATCGATGACATTGAAGCGGCTAGCGGTCGTATAACATGTTTGCACATAAACGATATGCCCGAAGGAAGCCCTGACAAACTGGTGGACGCCGACCGTGTTATGCCTGGAGACGGAATTATGGACCTTGTAGGGTTTTTACAAGCTGTCGTGAATAATGGATATCGAGGCCCATGTGCTGTTGAATTGTTCAACCCTGAGATTAGAAAGGGAGACCCTACTGAGGTTGCAACGGAAGCTCGGCTAAAGACGGAAACCGTTATAGCTCAGGCATTTGGCAAAGGGGGATAAAATATCGTTCAATAGAGTCTATATTTTGCTTGGCATGGTGAGCAAAATTTAACACGAAACGCAAATTGCATTTGTTACACACATTCTGTTCGGTGATACGAAATAGATGATTGTTGTAATTTCGAAGAAGGAAGTGGGAACTGCCAGTTAACGAAGATTTTCAAGACGTAATGCACGGCATTCGACATGTAGGTCGACGCAGCGTGTTGGCCGGTGCTGGAGCGGTTGCGTTAATAGCCGCAGGATTGCGTCTATCCCTAGGTCGCTCAGATCCAGATCCCAAACCAAAGCCCTCTTCTATTGCACCTAATCCTATAGCCAAGCCAGAAAAGGCACTTGCTGCTAAACATAGTCCAACGCCGATAGAGCGATACATACCGCCTACCGCCACTCCAATACAGATAGAAACCCCACCTCCTACAGCAACAGCAAGTCCAACTCCCACAACAGAAACGTTGTCCCCTCTAACTGGTCTTCCATCAGATAAAACTATAGTTAACAGAAGGCCCCTAGCGATAAAAATAGGTAATAACCCGGAGGCCCGACCCCACTGGGGCCTTAACGAAGCCGAAATTGTAATGGAGCATTACACCGAAGGTGGAGTTACTCGCTATACAGCCCTATTCCAAGGAAGCGACTCTGTCAGGGTAGGCCCTTTAAGAAGCGCAAGATTAATAGACATTCAAATTTCCCAAGAATATCAAAGTTTGTTTGCTCATGTTGGTGGTAGCCCAGGCGTGAGAAGCGCCTTAAAAGTCTTAGGTCGATTGGACCGAGACGAATTTTTTTACGGATCAGACGGTCCTTTTTTCCGAACAGGAGACCGCGTGCCGCCGGAAAACGCTTGGGTCAATCTACTAAAGTTACGCGATGAGGTCGAGCGGCTAGGACTGAGCCCCGAAGTTAACATTGATTCCTGGAATTATTACAACAGTATGTCAGAACCAATCAATGCTCGATTGGTTATCGTGCCTGCCCCGCCAATGTCATCAGAAACCTACAGATCTCGTTATCAATTTGAGTCAGGCAATGGCAAATACCTCAAGTTCATTGGACAAGCCCCTGCCATCGATGGGAAAACCGGTGACCAGATTAGCGTCAACAACCTGATCATTCAGACTGTAGGGCACTACATTACTGATATCGAAGAAGACTCTCTCGGTAACATGAGCCTGGAAATACAAACTATTGGAGAAGGGAAAGTGACTGTTTTTCGGGACGGATCAGTCGTGGAAGGCTTATGGAAGAAACCTACTCGGGATACCAGGACACAATTTTTTCAGAACGATGGCTCCCCAATACAACTCAAGCGGGGCAACTCTTGGATCCACTTTTTACCTGACAACGAAACGGTGAACTGGCAAGCATCCCTTGACACTTAAGTGCCCTTACTTGTCGGAGCCACTCAGGCTTAGACCTTTTTGCGACCGCACATCCATCAGAAGTAAGATTTCGGTTCTGGTGGCAAGCAGAGACACCAAGTCGTCATGAATGCCGCTCAGATCACAGTGTTCGGCGGAGCTGGACAAATCGGCGGCAATAAGATTCTTTTGCAAGATAGCGGCACTGATTTATGGTTTGATTTTGGGTTAAATTTTGAGCAGTCAGGACGCTATTTTGCCGAATTCCTAAAACCACGCGACAGTAATTCCGGACTATATGATTACTTGATGATGGATTTACTACCTCCCATCGAAGGTCTATACCGAGAAGATGCCGCAGTAAACCCCATCCACAAAACAGCTTGGCAAGCATCGATTGGGCGCTGGGGACAAAAAAGTTCAAAGACCGATGGAGTTTTATTGAGCCATGCACACATCGATCACACCGGTTACATCGGTTTCTTGAATTCGAAAATACCCATCATTTCATCTGCAATGACTGCCGTAATCGCCAAAGCTATCCAAGATACAGGACAATCCACACTCAGCTCAGAGATTGCGTATTTCACCAAACGTCACCAAGTCGACAATCTGCCAACTCGCCTGCTTGACACTGGAATCGACCTTGAGGTGCCTCGACTAAAAAAGCCCGTTAGCACCAAGAACACCGTCTTGGCTCGACCTTGGCTAATTACTGACTACAACAATTGGACCATTGCGGCAGACGAATTTTGGCAAGCATCGCCAAACCCTCAACTTCCAATTTCAGGACCCATCGTTCAACCGTTCAATGGGTCAATAGGTCAATTAACCGTACGGCCTTTCCCAGTAGACCACTCGATAGAAGGCGCACATGCTTATGCAGTAAAAACGTCAGCTGGTTGGGTTGTGTATACGGGAGACATTCGAATGCATGGACGGCGCGGCCATCAGACTAGAGCATTTGCCGAAGCGGTCCGGAATTTAAAACCGATAGCCCTAATATGCGAAGGAACTAGAGTAAGCCCAAATCAATCTGTCTCGAGTACAGAGCAGATTGTTTCTGAAAAATCGCAACAAGCAGTAATTCAAAGTGATGGCTTAGTGATAGCTGATTTCGGCCCTAGAAACGTGGAAAGACTGATTTCGTTTTTGAATATTGCAAATAGAACTGACCGTTATCTGGTGGTCTTGAGTAAAGATGCGTATTTATTAGAAGCAATGAACAAAGTGGATAACTCAGTACCGACGGCAGCAAATCACCCCAGGATAAAGATATATTTGGACCGTTCTAGTCAAATGAAAGTGTGGGAGCAGTTACTAGTAGCAAAAAACAAGAACAAGTTGGTTCGTTGGCAAGACGTATCTGACAATCCAAACAAATACATAATCTGTTTGAGTCTTTATGACCTACCTAGATTACTTGACATTAATCCTAAGCAAGGCACTTATATACTGTCGACTACTGAACCCTTCAACGTGGAAATGGAAATGGATTTTGCTAGGCTAAACAACTGGATAAAAAGATTTAATTTGTCACTAATCGGTGACCCAGATAAAAAGACCGATCAAAAGCATGCAGGATTCCATACAGGAGGACACGCTACCAGCGAAGAAATATTTGCATTCATAGAAACTGTAAACCCGCAGATGTTAATCCCTGTACATACTGAATACCCAAATTTGATGGCAGAATATGCAGACAATCTAGGAATTCATTGCGAGATTCCCAAGTTAGGGCATACCATCAAAGCCAAAAGAATGACCTAGAATTGTTCTCGCTGTTAGGTGTTATATTTGACCTATGGATGTAAACAAGCACCACTCCTCGGTATGCTGCTACACATACAATAGCTCTATAGAGCCAACAACGAATTGGATAAGCAATTGCCACGAAAAACCATAGATGTTACTCGTTGGCTCCAGGCAGATGGCCTTGCAGATGACGCCATTAAGCTGGACATTGAGCAAGGTGATTCACGGTCATCCCCTGTACGAACATCTCGTCATTCGTTACAAGAGGGCCAAGGAACACACGTACTTACCCCGTACTTCACAAATCTGGATGGAGCAACATTATCGGATCTCGACAACAGAATTTTCTTTGGTGAAGGCCTTATTCTACGGTTTAAATTCCCGGAAGCTAACATCGGTATTGGGCAAGCGGAGGTAGAAGAAGGAGCGGGAGGAGCTATACACGCTGGCGACATCGTGTTCATGGCAAATCTCGGAGGCGAAGAGAACTCTCCTATCCTTACACCCCAAGCCGCTAAATGGCTCGTCGAACAAGAAATCAAACTCGTGGGTTTCGACGAAGCATTCCAAGTTGATGTCGCGGATCGTTATGAGACTCACAAAGTGTTCTTAGATGCAGGGATACCCATCATACGTAACTTAACTAATCTAGATTCACCGGTGGGATTACGGGTAGCAGTGATGGCTCTTCCGCTAGCAGTTTCCAAGTCGGCATCATCACCTTGCCGGGTTTTGATTTTAGATTAAATATCCCATTATTCAGCAGGGATAATTAGCTCTTGGCCGACGCTTATAAGAGACGGATCAGTGATTTGGTTAACTTTTGCTATTAACTCCATACCAACGTCGTACCGAGTAGCAATTCCGGACAACGTGTCTCCCGGCTTGACTATATATGTTTCTTCCTTCACTTCACCTGGTTGTGAAATCCGAGTTGGAGTCGGCACAGCAATGAAAACAGCGCCTGGCACTTCCAGTGCTACTATCCTAGGCGTTGGAGTCCGTAGCGGGTCTAATGCGGCGATTACTGACTTACTACCATCGCTCGTAGTTTCCATATCGAAAACCGCAGGAATCTGAGACGTATTCCGCACGTAGACCTCTAACACTACCAACGCTACAACAGTAATCGCTATAACGAAAAGAAGTGGCCAAAACAATACACCGCCCCTATATTTCAATTTGGCCTACTTGAATACAAATTGCCACCAGCTCTCTTAGTGACCGGAACTTAAAATACGGCTCTTCCTATTCAGATCGAGACCATAATTTGCAACATTCATTGGGGTGGCCGAGGGGGTTCGAACCCCCGACCTCTTGGGCCACAACCAAGCGCTCTAACCGACTGAGCTACGGCCACCATGCTAAATCCCACAAAACTTTTGATCTCTAACTTCAACCACATGGCAAATTCTAGCAGTGTTAGCCCGAACTAAACACTGAACAAAACCAAAAGAATAGTTGGAGTGTAGGCTGAACCAGAAGTACAATCTGGCTAAACTAACCCACAGTATGAAAATGTATCATCTAACATACAACCACACGCGAAAGATACCACAAAGATTTGCTTGCACGTAGGACGTTAAATTCATGGGTTCCCGTATGTGTATGGTCTGCAGCGATATTTGTCTTATCGCACCAATCATCCCTGCCAGAGCTTCCCAACAAAACTACTGACACCATGGCAAAAGCATTCGGTCACTTCGTAGAGTTCGGTGTTTTATCCCTTTTGGTGTACCGTGCACTATACCGGAAACATGTTGACTGGACTAAGGCGGCTGCTATTTCCATATTTTTCTGTTTGACATACGCAATATCGGACGAATTACACCAAACGTTTGTACCTGGCAGACACCCATCATTGTCAGACATAGTGATTGATGTATTGGGAGTAATTACGGGCATGTTGGTTGCCGTAGCCATATCTGTTAAATTCCCGCTAAACACTGTCATTTTCCCAAACCAAGTAACCACAACCAGAGAAAGGAACCAGTAGCCAATGCATGGCGAAAAGTTTATGGATCACGGCTTAACCTTCGATGATGTTTTATTGGTGCCAGGAAAATCAAATATTCTTCCTATGGAAGCCACACTGGATACTAAGTTAACTCCTAACATAACGTTAAAAACCCCTCTGTTGTCATCACCCATGGATACCGTCACCGAATCTGCCATGGCGATAGCTATGGCTAGAGAAGGTGGATTAGGGGTAATTCACCGCAACCTATCGATCGAAGAACAGGTATCAGAAATAGACAAGGTCAAAAGATCTCAGTCTGGAATGATTACAGACCCCATAACACTGGAGCCTCAATCCAAACTAGGTGAAGCCCTTGACGCTATGCGCAAATACCATATATCTGGAGTTCCAATTACAGGTCCAGACGGCAAACTCATGGGTATTCTGACCAATCGAGACATACGTTTTGTTCGCGACAATAACGTACCGGTAGAAGACTTGATGACAAGCGACAACCTAGTGACCGTTCCCATAGGTACTACACTAGATGATGCAGAAGATATCCTTCATCAACATCGAGTGGAAAAATTACTAGTCGTCGACGACGGGTTCTACCTAAAAGGCCTAATTACTGTTAAGGATCTGTCAAAACGAAAACAACACCCTGATGCATCTTTTGACCCAAAAGGCCGACTATTGGTAGGGGCAGCGGTGGGAGTAGATGAAGATGCGAAAGACCG
This sequence comes from uncultured Chloroflexota bacterium, assembly GCA_913043205.1. Taxonomy (GTDB): domain Bacteria; phylum Chloroflexota; class UBA11872; order UBA11872; family VXNJ01; genus CAJWLF01. The sequence continues at coordinate 50,594 of CAJWLF010000002.1, forward strand.
TGCCGTCGCCCTTGCAGAGTCCGGAGTAGATGTCCTTGTCTGCGATACAGCTCATGGCCATAGCTCTAGAGTTTTGGCAATGACAGAGTGGTTGAGATCAAACTTAGATGTGGACATTATCTCCGGTAACGTCGCTACAGCGTCCGGAGCTTCAGATCTCATTGCGGCAGGCTGTCATGCGGTGCGAGTTGGGGTGGGACCTGCCGCAATCTGCACAACTCGTGTAGTAGCAGGTGTAGGTGTTCCTCAAGTGACAGCCGTCAACGATGCTGCATCAGTATGCACGGAGCACGGTATTGGATTAATTTCCGACGGAGGGATACGGTACTCTGGGGACGTTGCCAAAGCCATAGCAGCTGGGGCGGATGCTGTCATGATAGGTAGCTTGTTTGCAGGCACTGACGAAAGCCCAGGCGAAATAATACTCTCACAAGGCGAGCGAGTTAAAGACTATCGAGGGATGGGGTCCATCGGTGCTATGCGAGCCAGAGGCTATAGTAAGGACAGATATTTTCAAGATAGTATTGAGGACGATTCCGGGCTCATTGCTGAAGGCATAGAGGGGCAAATTGCTTATCGAGGAGCACTCTCTATAACGGTCAGGCAATTGATTGGAGGTCTGCGACAAGCTATGGGTTACTGCGGCACGCCTGACATAGCTGAACTTAAGGCAAAGGCAAGATTTGTAACCATGTCAGTCGCTGCACTGCGTGAGAGTCATCCTCACGACGTAATAATCACCAAGGAGGCTCCAAATTACCAGACTCAAGCGCGCCGTTAACTCGAAGATTGAGCTATAGAGGCAAGTCTATGACCCTATTGAGGGCAATCAAAACAGCATTACTGGTGATTTCTTATTGGACATACCGACCAATAAGCAAGCAACATATTTAAATGCAAACAAACCCACCAAAAGGCGAAGAGTTAGACGGCAATTTAATTGCCCCACGGCTAGATAAGCTCGCACGAATCCGAGAATTAGGTTTGTCACCTTACCCTGATCAGTTCGCACAGACTCACACATTGAAGGAGGTGGTAACCTTCAACCCGGAGGCGCCTGACACACCTACCAAATTCGCAGCATCCGGGAGATTAATGCGCATAAATCACATGGGTAAGAGCTCTTTCGCGCATATACAGGACGATGGCCACAGACTTCAACTCTATTTTCAGAAGGACACGCTAGGAGAAGAATCTTATTCTCAATTTGTTGATTTGTTTGACCTAGGTGATTTCTTGGGAGCGGAAGGCAAATTATTCAAGACTCGAACCGGTGAACTTACTCTGCGCGTGGAGCAATATTTAATGCTTTCTAAAAGCCTTAGACCATTGCCAGAGAAATATCACGGTCTACAAGACCCGGAAACTCGCTATAGACAACGATACCTGGACCTTATCTCCAACAAAAATACCAGAAACATTTTTGTAGCCAGAACAAAAGTCGTTTCGGCAATGCGCCATTTCTTGGACTCTAGTGGATTTATTGAAGTGGAAACCCCAACCCTTCAACCGCTCTATGGAGGGGCTTCGGCCGAACCATTCACCACCCGTTACAGGGTATTGGACCGAGATTTCTATCTACGCATCTCCGACGAGCTCTACCTAAAGAGGTTAGTCATAGGTGGATTAGATCGGGTGTATGAAATCTGCAAGGACTTTCGTAATGAAGGAATTGACCGTACCCATAGTCCAGAATTCACAATGATGGAATGTTATCAGGCCTACTCCAATTACTTGGACATGATGGATCTAACGGAACGACTAGTCGCCCATATTGCTGTTCATGTAAATGGAACCACTAGCGCCGCATTTGGGGACAACGAATTAAACTTCAACCCACCATGGAACCGACTGGATTTTCGGGAATCGATACTCAATACAGTAGGAATAGATTTAGACGATTTCATAGAAGCCAAACAATTGGCATCAGAATCGCTTAAGGCCGGAGTGAAAACCAATCCGGAACTTGGCTTAGCTAAAGTCCAAGACCAATTATTTGAAGCAACTGTCGTACCCACTCTGATACAGCCCACTTTTGTACACGATTTCCCGTTAAGCATGTCTCCACTCGCAAAGGAACTTAGCGATAAGCCCGGATATGCTGCCAGGTTCGAACCGTACGCCGGTAAAATGGAGTTTGGGAATGCTTTCAGCGAATTAAACGATCCTCAAGAACAACGACGTCGTTTCTTAATGCAAGCAGAAGCCATAAAACTAGGCGACGCAGAAGCTCAACAACTGGACGAAGATTTCATACGTGCAATGGAGCACGGAATGCCCCCCACCGGAGGCCTTGGAATCGGTATAGATCGATTAGTGATGCTACTTACAGGAAACCAAAATATCCGTGAGGTCATCTTGTTCCCTTCATTGAGGACGTTGGAGTGATAACGCTTGCTTAGCCTGGATTACGTACGAAACCACAGCGACTTAGTACGCTCTGGAATACGAGCAAAAGGCCACGATCCAAAGATTCTAGATTCTGTATTAGAGCTGGACCGGCAACGTCGACAAGTACTTGTTGACTTAGAGTCGTTGCGCCATAAAGTAAAAAGCTTGTCTAAAACAATTGGTAGCTGCAAAAAAGATGAGCGTGAAGAATTGATAAAAATGTCAAAGGCCATTTCAGCGCGTATTTCACCATTAGAAACCCAGTTAGGGACTATTGACAACGATCTTCGCAAGGCAATGCTCAACATTCCCAATATCCCTCATCATTCTGTACCTGCAGGAGATAGCGCTTCAGACAACAAAGAGTTAGAGCGGGGCGGCAGAATGGTTACGTTCGAGTTCGATCCTCTCGATCACGTATCACTAGGGACAAGGCTTGGACTAATTGATTTCGACAGAGCGGCAGCAGTTTCCGGGACAGGATTCTGGGTGTTTTGCGGAGCCGGAGCCCGTCTTCAACGAGCACTAATCAATTTGATGCTAGATACACATACGGCAAACGCTAATTACAAAGAGATTTACACACCTTCCTTGATACGAACTGAGTCACTTGTCGGCACCGGGCAATTGCCCAAATTTGCCGAAGATCAATACAAGATTCAAGGGGAGGACCTGTGGCTGACTCCTACTGCAGAAGTTCCAATTACTAACCTTCACAGAGATGAGATAATCATTGGTGAAGATTTACCCATATATTATGCGGGCTACACACCCTGCTTTAGAAAGGAAGCCGGAGCTGCTGGCCAAGACACCAAAGGCTTGCTGAGAGTCCATCAGTTCGACAAGGTTGAATTGGTAAAAATCGTAAAACCTCAAGACTCCTATGACGAACTCGAATCGCTGCTACGATCCGTTTTGGAAGTAGTTTCGATACTAGAGTTACCTTATCGAGTAATTGAACTCTGCAGTGGAGAGTTGAGTTTTTCAAATAGTAAATGTTACGACCTGGAAGTCTGGGCTCCTGGTACCAACGCCTGGCTAGAAGTATCGTCAGTATCAAATTTCGAAAGCTATCAAGCCAGAAGAGCTCAAATTAGATTCCGTAACGACGCTGGCAAAGTTGAGTATGCTCACACTCTGAATGGATCGGGCACAGCTCTACCAAGAATAGTGGTATCCATTCTAGAAAATTATCAGAACTCAGATGGAAGTGTCACCGTTCCAAAGGCTCTACAAGAATCCATGGGCACTGACATTCTTACCATTGAATGAAATTTGATTCTATATCATCAGAATTGGTGAACTTTCAAAATTATGTGCGTCAGAGGGTGTCTTTGCTACCCGATCCTGAGTATTGAAACATCACCTTGAATCGACCCATTTCCAACGGGTCTAACAGTTGCGCAATGGATTCTCGCTCCTGCGAATAACGGTCACCAGAAACGCCACTTTGATACAAATAAGGCAAATAGTCTCCTATTCCAAGATCGGTTAGAAATTGGGCCTGTGAAATGACAGTCGCAGACCTGATTCCATACTGCTTAGCTACTCCCGTTAAGTGATCAAAGTTCACATGGGCCGTCAGATCTTGGAGCCCTGGCCTTTGAAGCAAATTTTCCGAAATCCCATTATCGCCATATGCCAACGCAGTTCCCTTAGGAAAACGTCCTGAATGTATTTCGGAAGAAGATCCTCCATAGTCGATCACCGTCATTGCCAAGGTCGAAGACATGTTACTTATGCGGTGGTACTGACGCTCCATATCAGGTCGGAATTCTAACTGGCCTCCATCTGGCACATTAGATCCATATTTTGTGGCATATTGGACAGCATCGTCTTCGGCGGGATACGGAATCCATCCCAAATCCCTTCCGTTACCCGAGACACCTACACGCATCTCTAGCCATTTCAAACCATGCCGTTTCAAAATATCAAAAGGTAGTGAATCAAAATATTCATTGGCGATTATCAGACAATATTCATGATATTCAATCTCCTCAATATCACTGACCAATTCCAGGCCTCTCAACTTATTTGCCCGACATCTCCGTCCAGGGCCGATCTCAACCCCAATGTACTCCATAGCTTGCCCCCAATTTGTTTCATCCGAAATTGCCAAAATTGATTCGGCAATTCGACCTTCACCACAACCCAACTCTACAACAGCAAATTGGCCCGGTTGACCAAAGCTATTCCATGTATTTTTCACATGGTTAGATAGCATGCCGCCAAAAACCGGATGCATGCTCGCACTAGTCCCATAATGTGCATACGGGTTTCCAACACCCATGTAGTACCCAAAATGCTGATCGTATAAAGCCATCGACATAAAATCAGAAAACCTAATAGGTCCGTTATCGGCAATACGACTCTTGAGGCTACCGAATACTTCATGGGCCATATCGCAATCAGTCACTACGCAAATTTCGATTGCGAATCAATAAGGCCAAATGCTCGTCAACAACACAGTTCCAATTCGGAGGCACAAGGACCGTACAGCCATCTTCCAAAATTATCGCCGGGCCTGATATTTCACTGCCAACCACCAAATTTGCGCGATTGAACACAGGTGTACTGATCTGTTGATCGGCAAATGCCACTAACTCAAACAACGATTCAGCCCCTAGTTTTTTGGATGCAACATGATCTTCAGCAACTATTAATTCGGTTGGTACTGTAGCTATCAGTCTTATAGACACAATTTCAGTTTTCATCGCTAAATCTTTGAATGTATATTGGCGTTCATGCTCTAGATGAAACCTATCTATCGCAGCAAATAGATCCTTCCCATCAAACGGTACCCTTATCGCAAACGACTGCCCTTTATATCTGATGTCGCATTCATAATTGCAGACAACAGCTTCTCTTGTAGAGCTAAAATCTGCGAAGGCCCTATTGCTTAATTCTTCGATCAAATCTAGTACGAATGGCTCTGATGGGCCCTCCCCCGGCAGCATCACCGTTTTTGAGTATTCACGAGTATGATCCGAGAACAAAGCACCAAACGCAGATAATACTCCAGGGTTTTTCGGCACCATAACCGACGATATTCGCAAACGCTCCGCTAACTCACATACGTGCAAAGGACCAGCCCCTCCAAAAGCTACTAGTGTGAATTTCCTGGGGTCATATCCCCGCTCCACCGAAATTAACCGCAGGGCCGCCTCCATTTGAGCATTGGCCAAATCGATGATTGCACGCGCCGTCATAATTCGCGTGCGTGAGTTCGGAATGTCAGCCAATTCTGGAATCTGATCTGACAAACCATCTATGGCTTCTGCGGCCCTTTCATAGTCAAGTTTGACATGACCATCACCGATACGACTGACCATCGGAATTCGTCCCAAGACAACATTAGCATCAGTAACAGTAGCCTCTCTCCCTCCCAAACCGTAGCATGCAGGCCCAGGGACAGCTCCGGCCGACCTAGGACCAACTCTCATAACGCCCGCTTCATCGAGTCCAGCTACTGACCCTCCTCCAGAACCCACGGTATGCACGTCAATCATGCTGACTGAAACGGGCATGTCCTCTATTGTTCCCTCGTTAGTCTTTACAAGTCGCCCAGGGCACAGACAAACATCTGTTGAAGTTCCTCCCATGTCGAAAGTTAGAACATCTTTAAAGCCCGATAACTTACCCATGTGACGGGCACCTACCACGCCAGCAGCCGGGCCGCTAAGCACTGTCCTTACGGGCTCTTCCATAGCTTCCGAAGTCGTGAGTATTCCTCCATTTGATTGCACAGTCCACAGCGTTCCCGACGATATTTCATTGACGCTCGCAAGATAATCCGCCATTACTGGGGCTACATACGCATTGAGTGCGACTGTGCTAGTACGTTCATATTCCCTGAATTCCGGCATTATCTGAGATGACAAACTGACGTGCTTCATTCCAGCTTTCTTCAGTGCCGCTCCAATGCATTGCTCGTGATCGGGATATAGAAATGAAAAAAGCAGCGAAACCGCACAAGTCTCTACTTGATTTGTTGTCATTTTTTCAATAATCGAGTCCAGATCCGATTGATTCAACTGAACAACCACTTTGCCTAATCGATCAACACGCTCCTCAACCCCGAAACAATCTTCCGGGTGTACTACGTGAGCGTTTTTGATTGGCTCAACAGCATAAATATCTGGTCGGTTTTGTCGACCAATATGGAGCACATCCCTGAATCCTCTAGTTGTGATCAACGCTGTGCGAGACCCATTACGTTCTAAAATCGCATTCGTAGCAACAGTAGTTCCATGTACCGTTGCATCCACATCGTCAATATCGAAATACCGTAATCCCTTTTTAATTGAATCTCTAGGATTGTCAGGGTTGCTCAATACTTTCATAGTGCTAATTAATTCGTCTTGGACTAAAACCAAATCCGTGAAAGTACCACCTACGTCTATCCCTAGGCGGACTTGTCCTTCTTGCAACGATTTTTGATGATTTGCGGAGTTCATGCACTTACTCGATAATTAAGCATGTGAGAATTTTCACATAATAGAGGTATCCCACGCTAATATGCGCAACGCATGAACGTTGCTTGTCCCCGTCAATAATCTAGTAAATAGAGAACAGCGAGCTCTAAAATCGGCGACCGAAACATACCGCAAACTACAGTACGACGCCTATCGCTTTACCTCCGAACATTAGGATTGGAAGCTGCAAGCGGCGGTACCAGCATATCGTCGGATCGTCTGGCACATCTAACTGGTCACACTGCTGCACAAGTTAGACGAGACCTCGCATACTTCGGGAATTTTGGTAAGCGAGGAGTAGGTTACTCTGTCTCAGATTTAAGTAATCAACTAGTTTCGATAGTTGGAATAGATCACAACTGGAACATGGCCTTGATCGGAGCAGGAAACTTAGGCAAAGCGTTACTAGCATATAAGGGATTTGAACAGCGTGGCTTCAAGATAGTCGGAGCGTACGACAACGACGCTAGAAAGATTGGATCAACGATTTCAAATTTGACTGTAGAATCGCTTTCTAAGCTTTCGGAATCGGCGAAAAGATTGGACATTCAACTTGCCATTATTGCTACTTCAGCAGAATCCGCCCAAGAAGTCCTAGACCTATCAGTAGACAGTGGCATTATGGCTGTATTAAATTTTGCACCGGTCCGCCTTAATGCACCAGATACTGTTCAAATCGCTAATGTCGACTTAACTGTGGAGGTTGAATATTTGTCTTACTGGCTAACAAACAAGTGATTTCCTTAGAATTAGGTTGTCATCTTCCAGAAATACGAAAGGTTTCTCGTTTTAAATGCCTTCATATGTAGGAGTAGCTCTCTGCTCTTTAATAGGACTTGTCTTTATTTGTGCAAGTCTTATAGGCGCGAGCGTATTGAGACCCAAAAGACCATTTGCTTCTAAGACCGAAGCGTACGAGTCAGGCATGCCAGCAGTAGGAGATACCAGGGGAAGACATGAGATTAATTTCTACATGGTCGCCATGCTTTTTGTCGTTTTCGATTTAGAACTAGCATTTTTATATCCATGGGCCGTATGGTTTGCAGGTGCTCAGACAGTGGAAAGTAAGATTTACCTAGGGGCTGTCATGGCAGTATTCATAGCCCTACTAGGAATTGCAGACATTGTAGCCTGGAAACTAGGCGTATTCGATTGGGGCAAGCGTAGTGATTAGGGTATCTGTACAATGCTAAAGGGGGCACTAAAACCACTGTTGTCAAACCAGCAATTGATTGAACAGATAGAGTCAATAGTTGGTTCAAAGCTTGATTCGACTGCAGAGTACTTGGGTGACGTAACCATCATGATACGGCCAGATTCGCTCTGCGAAGTATTACAGTCGCTGCGAGACGATAAATCATTGCAATTTGAAATGCTCGTTTCAATAACTGCGGTTCATTGGCCGGATCGCAAAGACGAATTCGAACTCGTATATCACCTGAGATCAATAGTGAACAACTTGTTTGTAGTTATCAAAACTCAAACAGGCCTAGGTGAGGCAATTCCAACTACTGCGCACCTCTTTAAGACAGCTGATTGGCAAGAAAGAGAAGTTTTCGACATGTTCGGCATAAGGTTCGATGGTCATCCGAATTTAAAACGCATCTTGCTTCCGGAAGGTTACCCATGGTTTCCTTTGCGTAAGGGATTCCCAATTGAAGGTCCCGATTTCCCAATAGATGCCTATCAAACTGATGCAGCAGGATTGGTGCAACCTGATGATTTCTGGAAGGATTCTACGTAGGAACGATGGCAGCTGAAACTAGCCCCAAAAGAGTGGTGCAGCCTGAGATAAGCGAAGCTGAAGACGGTCGCATGATTCTGAACATCGGGCCTCAACACCCCAGTACCCACGGCGTGTTACGAGTATTGGCAAAAGTTGCGGGAGAGACTATCGAAGAAGCAGAGTGCGATATCGGTTATCTTCACCGCGGCGTCGAGAAGTTGATCGAAACAAAACGCTACTACCAGGGCATGACGTACACAGACCGCACAGACTACACTGCCGCACCTGCTAACAATCTGGGTTACATACTGGCGGTGGAGAAACTGCTAGGAATTGAAAATGAAATTCCGGACAGGGCCCACTATTTGAGAATGATCGTTATGGAACTCGCCAGGATATATGGTCATTTAATCTGGATCGGAACTCATGCACTGGACATGGGTGCCATGTCGATGTTCCTATATGCATTCCGAGAACGCGAAAAAATATCCGGCCTATTCGAGGAAGGTTGTGGAGCAAGATTAACAACTAACTTCTTTCGTGTAGGTGGAGTCGGGCGCCATGATGACCCACCGGGGTGGCTGGAGCACGTCCAGGAGTTTGCCGAGACCTTTACCGTAGAGGAATTTGATACCTTGCTCACAGATAACGAGTTATATAAATCTCGTACCAAAGGCGTAGGGATCATATCTACTGAAGACGCAATTAGTATAGGTTTAACCGGACCGTCATTGCGAGGATCAGGGGTTGAGTGGGACTTAAGACGACATCGGCCCTATGCGCGCTATAACGAAATCGATTATAAAATCCCAGTGTTCACCGAGGGAGATGTGTACGCAAGATATATGGTTAGACTAAATGAGTTGTATCAATCCCGTTCGATGATTGCGCAATGTGTAGAAAGAGCCAGAGATCTTCGCGGCGAGCCAGCCAACGCAAACCTTGCAGATGTCGTCTGGCCTGAAATTGAGCGGGTTTCTGGATGGCAACCAGACAAAAGAAGCGGTGATATGGAAGCTATGATTAATCACTTCAAACTGGTAATCGAAGGCTACAAACCACCAGCTGGAGATGCTTATTTTGGGGTAGAATCCCCCAAAGGAGAGTTGGGATTTTACTTTGTTAGTGATGGATCAGGAATACCCTACAGATGCCACATACGGTCACCATCTTTCGTAAATCTATCCAGTCTTAAACAGCTGGTAGAAGGAGGATTGATGGCCGATCTGGTGGCGTGTATTGGCAGCATCGATATAGTTCTTGGCGAAGTAGATCGGTAATAACTCGAAATAGGAGACGACCCCATAGCAACAGAAACCACAACCAACACAGTTACGCTGACCATAGACGGTCAGGAAGTGACCGTGCAAAAAGGTATGACAGTCCTCCAAGCCGCTAATTCTATCGGCATTGATATTCCAACATTGTGCAATCACGAAATATTAGACCCTGTTGGTGCGTGCCGAATGTGCGTCGTCGAAATCCAGCCAGGACCACCCAGGCCGACGGCATCATGCACAACTCCAGCCACCGACGGTATGGAAGTTAAAACCAATACCGACTCCATGCAGAAAACTCGCAGACAGACAATCGAGTTACTTCTCCAACACCACCCCTTGGATTGTCCTTACTGCGATCAATCTGGTACCTGCGAATTACAAGACGAAACTTTCGGTCAAAACATATGGCAGAGTCCATTTGAGACAGTGTCCAAAGCATTCCCTGAAGAGAACTTGAACGAAGTGATTATGATTAATCACAACAGGTGCATCCTGTGTTACAGGTGTGTCCGCGTATGCGATGAGCAAATGGGGGTGCACGCATTAGACGTAGCTGAAAGAGGTGGTAGATCATTCATAGTATCGGCACAACACAAATTCATGGATTGCGAACGTTGTGGAATGTGCATCGAAGTATGTCCTGTTGGAGCCGTGTTGAGTCGACCTTTCAAACACGTAGCAAGGGCATTTCAAACTCTAACATCAGAAACAACATGCCCACACTGTAGTGTCGGTTGCAGCCTCCAACTTGAATCACGAAAAGGAGAAGTCCTTCGTGCTCGAGCACGGCCAGTCAAAGAACCCAATCGAGGAATACTATGCAATAAAGGTTTCTTCGGATGGGAACATGTCAATCATCCAAATCGAATCCATGCACCCATGATTCGGAGAGCCGGAAACCTAGTGGAGGTTGGCTGGCAAGAAGCTCTAAACCATGTGGCCGAACGGTTTCTGGCTATAGCCGAACTTGATGGCGCGGACACTATTGGAGCCATTGGATCTGGCAATCTCACCGTGGAGGATAACTATGCTCTACAGAGACTTATGCGAGGTAGCATAGGGACTAACAACCTGTACCTAGGACGCAATGGCTATGAAGTTGCCGCAAGCACTATTGAAACCGCACTTGGATCGGAAGCTCTATATAACAACCAAGACCAACTACTAAATTCGGACGTCTGCCTGGTCATTGGGGGAGACATCAATGGATCGCACAACGTCCTGTCCGCACATCTGAAGTCGGCAACAAGAAAAGGTTTGACTAGAATCATTGCCGTAACCCGAGTGGATTCTGCAATCGACCCGTTTGCCAGCCTGTCATTACGGATTAAACCGGGCAGCGAATCAACATTCCTGACTGCACTTACTAGCGATGCTGATGAAGAATTCGAGAACTTAACTGGTATAACCAAGGAACAACTATCCGAAGTGCAAAAGGCTCTGGAAGATTCAACTTCCTCGTCTGTAGTGTGGGACACGGGAATATGGACCTTCGGTCGGGAGAAAAACATTGCAGCTGCAGCATGCCGAATGTCAAAAAAGTTTGGATCCTTATTATTTCCGCTCCCCGACAAAGCAAATATCGTTGGAGGAATCAAGGCTGGCATGGCCCCCAACAGATTGCCCGGTGGATGCTCGGTAAGTAACCAGCACGCCAGATCACTAATCGAATCCAAATGGCAGACCGCAATTCCTTCTGAACCAGGTAAACCCATGGATGATTTTCTCGCTAGCGCAAAGGCTATATACATCGCGGGAGAAGACATAATCAGTTCCTCTAACAACCCGGCCGCTGTGAGAGACTGCCTTGATCGAGCCAGCTTTGTCGTGGTTCAAGAAACATTCATGAATGCTACAACCGAATATGCAGACGTCGTATTACCAGGTTCAACATCTGCAGAAAAAACTGGTCATTTCGTAAATTTCGAAGGGGCTGAGCTGTCCGTGAAAGCGGCAATCGCTGGGATCGGTAAGGCTAGAGAGGATTGGGAAATTTCGGCAAGGATAGCGGCCAAGCTGGGAGCAGATTTTGGCTACCGAAAATCAGTCGGTTTGTGGGATGAATTCACAGAGCTATCCCAAGATCATAGCGTCACTCCAACTGGGGCCATTCCAACCATCAATGGTCGAATGCAGATTCCAACTGTGGAATTCCCATACCATCTAGTAACTGAGACTCACCTATTTACAGGACAGCCAGATCTACGCTTAGGAACCACGATGCACGATTTGTACGAAGCCGCCGCAGAAGTGAACGAATTAGATTCACACCAAATGGGTGTTCAGGATGGAGATCGAGCCATGATACGTACGGAACACGGCGAGTTTGAACTGCCTGTTCGCGTTTCCAGCGTTGTCCCACGGGGAGTCGTATTTATAGCGGACCATTTATCGGAAGCACCTGTGCTAACACTCAATCATAACGGGCCTGACGGTATGCCGGTCGGAGTTAAGAAAGTAGTTGTTAAGTAATCATCATGGTAGACGGTTGGGACATAGTCATATTAGCGATTAAAGGACTAGTAGTACTAGCCTTGCTAGCACTTGCCCCCATGATATTTGTACTCGCCGAGCGAAAGATTTTGGGCAGAATACAAGCGCGTGTGGGTCCGAATAGAGTAGGTCCCCGCGGATACTTACAAACATTTGCTGATGCTATGAAGCTAGGCGCCAAAGAAGATTTAATACCACCGGGCGGAGACAAACTCATATTTTGGCTAGCACCCTTGTTCATGGCCGTTCCAGCAGCGACTTCCTTGTCCGTGTTACCCATAGGTCCTGAGGTGGAGATCGGGCGAACCATAGGCCTTTGGGTTACAGATCTAAACGTGGGCGTGTTGCTAATTTTAGCTATGGGTTCTTTAGCCGCATATGGACCAGTAATGTCAGGCTGGAGCTCAAACAGTAAGTATGCTCATTTCGGCGCTCTTAGATCGAGCGCCCAAGTGATAAGTTATGAAATTAGTCTTGGCCTAGCGGTGCTAGCAGTACTAATGTACGCAGGCTCATTTAGCCTAGTAGACATCGTCAATTCTCAAAAGCAAATGTGGCACATAGTTCCTCAAATCCTCGGATTCTTCATCTTTGCAGCATCTGCCGTAGCCGAGACTAATCGACCTCCGTTTGACTTGCCAGAAGCAGAGACCGAAATCGTCGCTGGTTACCATGTTGAGTATTCAGGAATGAGATGGGCGATGTTTTTCTTAGCTGAATATGCAAACATGTTTGTAGCATCAATGCTGGTAACAATTTTGTATCTTGGAGGATGGAACGGTTGGACCATTCCAGGACTCGAAGGAATTATGGGAGTCATGTGGACTCTGCTAAAAGCATTTTTCTTCATTTTTGTGTATTTCTGGTTGCGAGCTGTCCTTCCGAGACTACGCTATGACCAACTAATGGGATTTTGCTGGAAAATACTTCTTCCGGCCGGCGTTCTAAATTTATTCCTCGTAGCAATATTAAGAACCATCTGGAGTTAGCTAGATATGCCTTTTGGAACAGGAATCATTAAGGGAATGGCTAAAGTATTAGGGATTGGATCTAGGGAGCCTGTCACTTACCACTACCCGGAAAACCCTAGACCAGTAGCAGAACGATTCCGTGGCATGGTAGGTATGCGGAGGGATGAAGTTACAGATCTTTTATCCTGTGTAGGGTGCGGACTATGTGAGACTGCATGCCCAAACGAAGTTATACACATCGACACCTCCCAAGCAGAGGATGGAACACGCTGGGTAGAACGTTATGAGTTCGATCTTGGCAGATGCATTTATTGCTATCTGTGCATAGAAGCTTGTCCCGTTGATGCTCTCCAAGTCACGCATGCGTACCACACACTAACCCCAGACCGATCAGAATTAGTCATCTCATCCGAGGAAATGATGGAGATGTGGGAAAGCCAGGATCGATTCTTGTTCGAGCGTTATTGGAATGAGTGATCTAGCGTGTACCTGGCTAGGGTTGATGGCCACAATCTTCGGACTTGGAACAGTCTTACTACGAAGCCCTGTTCATTCGGCACTATCATTGGTAATGGTGGTATTTCATGTAGCCGGGTTGTTCGTGTTGATGGGAGCTGGATTTCTGGCAGCGTTGCAAGTGATTGTGTATGCGGGAGCCATAATAGTGCTGTTTTTATTCACTATGATGCTTCTCAATCTTGAACAGCACGATAATGAACCTCATATGCACAGATACCAAAAATGGCTGGGGTTTCCACTGGGTGGAGCGTTATTGATCGAAGCAACTTGGATAGCATTGGCCCAGGCAAATCCTTCAGAAACACTTTTAGGCAAATATTCTCCAGAACGATTGAGCGAGTTAGGTGGAACCGCATTTGGCATAGCCGACGCAATGTTCACCAGCTATCTCTTACCTTTCGAAGTAGCAGGCGTATTGCTTCTAGCAGCTTCAGTTGCTGCCTTATCATTGGCACGCAAACCAGATGAAGACATCATGAAAGCGATGCCAGACATGGTGTCAGACGCCGCTGGATCTATGACCCAACCATCTGTTCAAGAGTCGAAACTCAATCAGTCACCTACAGAGCGCGGAGATAATCACTAATGGCTGACTACTTGAATTCGTACTTGTTCATCGGGGCCATTTTGTTCACATTGGGGGCATTCGGTGTGCTTGTTCGGCGAAACATCATAGTGGTGTTACTTTCAGTAGAACTGATGCTCCAGGGAGTAAATCTATCTCTCGGAGCCTTTTCCACCTTCTACCACGATATGGGTGGATACATGCTTGTCTTGCTTTCACTTGCAATTGCTGCTGCAGAAGCCGTTGTCGGACTAGCTATTCTTGTAGCACTTAGCCGGCATGTGGATGAATTTTATGTAGATCGTCTGAAGAGCCTGCGATGGTAGAACAACTTAGTGTCGCCCAGCTTGAGGTATCAAAATGAGTGAAGCCCCATGGCTCATACCACTTAGCCCACTAATAGCCTTTGCAATAAACGGCTCTCTAGGGCCACGTTATTTAAAACGTGCTACAGGCATCGTAGGTTCGTTAGGGATATTAGCCTCTTTCCTTCTCACTATAGGGCTCTGGTTAGACTTGCCCAAAGAGGATTCCCAGCGGGAATACATCCTGTACAGGTGGCTGGAATCAGGCTCCCTAAGGATAGATATAGGATTCACCCTGGACGAATTAACCGTAGTTATGCTTTTGGTAGTAACTGGTGTCAGCTTCTTAATTCATGTGTACTCTAACGCCTACATGGACCACGACAACTCATTCGCTCGTTTCTTTACATGGTTACCGCTATTTGTGTTCTCGATGATCATGTTGGTAATGGCCAACAACTTCTTGTCTCTTTTTGTGTTCTGGGAAATGGTAGGCGTATGTTCCTACTTTTTAATTGGTTTTTGGCACAATAGGGACAGCGCGAATAACGCAGCCATGAAAGCCTTCATCACCAATAGAGTAGGTGATTTTGGGTTTGCAGCAGGGATTTTTCTAATATTTTGGAATTTTGGCACTGTCAATTACAGTGAAGTCCATGGGGCAATAGGTACGATTACCAACGGTGCTGCAACAACCATCGCATTACTCTTATTCATTGGTGCCATGGGTAAGTCCGCCCAATTCCCTTTGCATATTTGGCTTCCTGACGCCATGGAAGGCCCAACTCCTGTTAGCGCTCTCATTCATGCAGCTACGATGGTGACGGCCGGAATTTTCATGGTAGGCAGAAACATACCTATATTTGAAGCAGGAGGTGTTTCCCTAATCGTCATTGGAGGGATCGGGGCATTTACTGCTCTGTTTGCAGCGACGATAGCAGTAACACAGACCGATATTAAACGCGTCCTCGCATACTCTACCGTCAGCCAACTTGGATTGATGTTTCTAGCATTAGGATCGGGAGCCTACGTAGCTGCTCTTTTTCATCTAGCAACGCACGCTTTCTTCAAAGCGCTGCTCTTTCTGGGTTCTGGCAGTGTCATCCATTCGATGCAAAACGAACAGAATATGCATGAATATGGTGGTCTTAAATCAAAGCTTCCTTGGACTTATGCGACTTACGTCATTGGTGGGCTAGCTCTGTCAGCCATCTTCCCTTTAGCTGGCTTCTGGAGCAAAGATGAAATTCTTGCGGGAGCATTCTTTAGAGGAGCTTCATCAAACGGTGATGTCTTATTCTTGCTTTTTTGGATAATGGGATTAACAGCATCTCTCCTTACAGCGTTCTATACCTTCCGAATGATCCATTTAACTTTCCACGGAATGCCAAGAAACAGGGCTTTGTATGACCATGCGCATGAGTCGCCATGGTTGATGATACTCCCTCTAGTTTTGCTAGCAGTGCTATCAATAGCAGCAGGCATAGGCCTAGGATTCCCTCCAGAACACGGCATAATTCATGACTACTTGCATCATGTTATTCATTCAAAGCATTTCGAACTTACAGGGGACTCTACAATCATCGTGTCTTTAGCAATAATATCTACTGCCATAGCATTGATCGGTGTGATGGCTGCCTCTTCCATATATCAAAGAGGTCGACCTAGACCAGAAGCCATGGGCAAGCTATTTCCGGCCCTATATACACTCAGTTACAAAAAGTACTATGTAGATGAATTAGTAGAAATACTTGTCATTAAGAGTAGCAAAGCAGCCGGCTTCGTCCTGTGGGCTATAGATGCCAAACTTGTAGATGGAATGGTAAATCTCTTGGGCTGGCTAATTAAAGCCTTCAGTTCCATCGGCCGACGCGTACAAACAGGGCAAGTACAAAATTATGTACTTATTATGGCTACCGGATTAGTTGTATCCCTTGGCATTATCATGGTTATGCAATGATGATAATCATTCTCCAAAGGATATTAAAAATTGGCTCCTGACCCGCAAGCACCATTACTATCCATAGCACTTTGGGCGCCGATAGTTGGGGCAATCTTGACTTTACTTAGTAAAGGACGCAATTCCTCTAGCGGTATCGCATTTTTTTCTTCCCTCATCACACTCGGTGCAACACTTGCGATAGTCTTCCAGTTTGACCCTGGTTATGCTGGGTACCAAATGCTGGAATCAATAGATTGGATACCAGCTCTGGGAATCAAATACCAGCTCGGCGTCGATGGAATCAGCATATTGATGATCCTTTTGACGGCCATCATAACCCCAATCGTTATAGGGACCTCTTGGTTGAGTATTTCTAAGCAGACACGAGAATTTATGGCTGCAGTCCTAGTACTGACTACCGGGATGTATGGGGTTTTCATCGCGCTCGACCTGATCTTGTTTTACGTATTTTGGGAATTGGTGCTTATACCCATGTACCTAATTATCGGAATTTGGGGAGGACCAAACAAGATTTATGCCACGGTGAAGTTCTTCTTGTTTACATTTGTCGGCAGTGTTCTAATGCTGGTTGCAATAATAGCTATCGCGCTTGAAACAAACACTTTTGATGTTGTCAAACTGCCCGATCATATTATCAATACAGAATTGCAATCCCTCATTTTCCTAGCATTTTTCCTGGCCTTTGCCATCAAAGTACCTATGTTCCCATTTCACACATGGTTGCCAGACGCCCACGTCGAAGCCCCCACGGGAGGTAGTGTCATCTTGGCAGGAGTACTCCTAAAAATGGGAGGATACGGATTTTTGAGGTATGTTCTGCCCCTAACACCGGATGCTGTAGATGATTGGCGCATGGTCATAGTGATTCTTTCCGTGACAGCTATCATTTATGGGGCTCTGATAGCAATGATGCAACGAGATGTTAAAAAGCTGATCGCTTATTCAAGTGTGAGCCACATGGGATTTGTCACTTTAGGAATCTTTACTCAAGAACAAATAGGTATAGACGGGGCTATAGTTCAAATGTTCAGCCACGGACTAATCACCGGGGCGCTCTTCCTTTGTGTAGGAATACTGTATGACCGCACACACACCCGTATGTTTGCAGACTTGGGGGGATTTGCTACACGAATTCCGGTCTACGCAGTATTTTTCGGGTTTTTTACACTCGGTTCTCTAGGATTGCCTATGATGAGCGGTTTTGTCGGTGAATTTATGGTTCTATTAGCTGCTTTCGGTTGGTCCTATTTAGCAGGCTTAATTGCATTACTTGGAGTAATTCTAGCGGCGGCTTACATGCTATGGATGTATAAACGAGTAATGCTTGGTAATATTGGAAACGTGTCCTTCGAACAAGTTGGCGACATGAATCGTGTCGAAGTGATGGCATTAATCCCATTAGCTTTCTTGGTTGTATGGATGGGCGTATCTCCCGACACTTTTGTGCATCTCATACAAACAAGTACCAGCCTAATAGCTGGATATAAATAGGCAGCACTGGAGCATATTAAATGCCATTCCCTATGAACGACCTAATACTCTTACTTCCAGAGATCATAGTGGCCAGCATTGCTTCAATAATCCCAGTGATTTGGGCGTTTAGCTCTCGGGACAATCGATGGCTAATATTGCTAATTGCACTTGCCGGAAACATAACAGCTGCTGCCATCGCACTATCGTCGATAGGGATAGAATCCACTGAAATTATGGGCGGTCAGTTTACCGTAGATAGATTCACCACATATCTTCGGCTAGCAATATTGTTCGTAGCCTCGGCTAGCCTTATCATGATGGTAGACCAGTTCGAAAAAGTTCCTTTTGGTGCTATGGCTAGCATTCTAATGTTTTCAACAAGTGGGATGTTATTGCTGGTTGGAGCCACAGACTTGATTCTTGTATTCGTGGCAATCGAGTTAATGTCCATACCAATCTATGCATTGACGGGCATGACGAGATATAGAGCTGGATCAGTGGAAGCAGCGATCAAGTATTTCACAATGGGAGCTTTCGGTACTGCAATTCTTGCCTACGGAATTGCATGGACTTATGGAGTTACTGGATCGACTTCGCTAAAGAACATTTCTACCGTAATAGCCCAGTCAGAAATGAATTCAGCATTTTTGTTTGCAATGGGGCTCCTATTGGCCGGTATAGCTTTTAAGATCGCAATCGTTCCTTTTCATGCGTGGACCCCCGACGCTTATGATGGTGCTCCAACTCCAGTGACGGCATTTATGTCAGTTGCGCCAAAAATCGCAGCGTTTGCTATCCTCATCAGACTGATCGGTGTAGCTTATAGCCCCTTAACTGACACTGTACAAGTTTTGTTGGTGACACTCGCTACCATAACGATGATTGTAGGAAACCTACTCGCTGTGTCACAACAAAACGTAAAGCGATTACTAGCCTATTCTAGTATTGCTCACAGCGGATATATGCTAGCTGGTATCTCAGCCACTACACTTGTAGCCGGCAACATGGTGTACATCGGATTTCATACACTGCTGTACTATGCAGTCGCCTATGCCTTAATGAACCTGGGAGCATTCGGCATAATATTCTGGGTGGAGCAGAACAAAAACACGGTTGACCTAAACGGATTCAAAGGCTTAGCCCGCTCAGCTCCAGTGTCTGCATTGGTAATGACGCTAGTACTGATTTCTTTGACAGGAATACCTCCGACTGCCGGATTTTTCGGTAAGTTGTTTATCATTCAGACATTAGTTAGTAGTCAACTAGGTTGGCTAGCCATAATCCTTGTACTAATGTCCGTCGTATCCGCCTATTATTATTTGCGAATCGTTGTAAACATGTTCATGCATGAGCCAGATAATGTTGCTACAGAGGCCAAAAGTGGTACAGCTTCTATGCCTGACTCAATCGGATTTGTAGTACTGGTATCTGGAATAGGCACCTTAGCCTTAGGTATTTTTGCTAATTGGTTATATCAGTTTGCAGTTGATAGTATCGCGCTAGCGGCACTGTAGTGGAAAAATAACCCTGCTAAACAGCATTAGCCATCTAGCAGAACACATCATAAAGTAGGGCCCTAGATCCATGCCAATACCACCATCAGGTAGATCCTGAAATGAAATATCAAACCGTCCCGGGCGTTCCAAAACCCGTTTCAAAATTCACATTGGGATCAATGATTTTTCCTCACTTATCACAATTACAAGTTGATTCAATTTTAGATTCATGGATTGCTGGTGGGGGCAATATGATAGACACGGCGCGTATCTATGGTTCTGGTCGCTCAGAAGAGCTTTTAGGAAATTGGCTTTCTAAAAACAACAACCGTCAAAAGATAATGCTTTTAACTAAAGGATGTCATCATGACAATTCCGGTCCGCGAGTTACCCATCAAGATCTCAAGTTAGACTTAGAACAAAGCCTTGAGTCACTACAGACAGACCACATAGAACTCTATTTGCTGCATAGAGACGACCCCAACGTACCAGTCACAGAAATTGTAGATTGGTTGGATGAACACAGAAAAGAAGGGTTGATTGGTGCATTTGGAGGATCCAATTGGTCAGTTCATAGAGCTCAAGAGGCCTATGACTATTCTGCCCGTTCTGGAGCAGGAATATTTGCCGCAACAAGCAATTATTTTGGACTGGCAACTACAAACGAAGAGATGTGGCCGGGCGTAGAACTAATTGATAAAGACGATAAGGAATGGTACTCAAAAACTGGGACTGTAAATTTTGCTTGGTCGTCTTTAGGTAGAGGCTATTTTGCCGGCAAAGGTGAAGGGGAAAACGCGGACGAGGATGTTGCACGCGTATATGTCAACAAAGAAAACTACAATCGACGGTCTAGAGCCATTGAATTAGGTAAACAAAAGGGGCTTACATCTGTGCAAATTGCCGGAGCGTATGCCATATGTCAGCCTTTCGCTTCCATCGCACTTGTCGGATGTGCTAGCGCAGATGAGGTGCAAGATACTTTACAAGTAGCAGACATATCCCTGACTCCAGAAGAGGTGTCTTTCTTGGAAACAGGCTAAATATCAATAGCCGCATAGTCGCCATCGAAATACACCAGTGGCTTGTCTTTTGACTGGATATGTGCCGCTACGACAGATCCAATAAACAACGTATGATCGCCAACGTCAACTTCGTCCACAATACGAGATTCGATGTGACCGATACATCCTTGGATCAATGGGCATCCAGTGACACCAGAAATATATTCGGTCTCAAAAAAACAGTGGAATTTATCGTCTTTAGGGTCAGCAAAACGACTGGATATATCTCTTTGTTTTTCAGACAGGAGATTGACCGAATAAACGCCAGATTCCTGTATCAGAGGATAACAATGCGAAGATTTTGATATCGATACTAATACTCGCAAGGGATCCAATGATAGCGACACAAAGGAATTGACCGTGAGTCCACGACGTACGCCATTATTGATCGTAGCTACTATCGTAACCCCCGTAGGAAACACCCGCATAACTGCTCGTAGATCATCGGCCGACACGTTCATCTAAATATTGAAACCTGACTCAAGCATTACGCTGACATGCCGAACATTTCCTTTATCCAACGAACTTTCTGAACCGTGTGAAGATAAGCCGTACCAGCTTCATGCGCTGCATTTTCATACTGGCGAATATCTAAGGAACCCGAAATCTTATCCGCCATAGACAATATAGGCGGGGTTGGACATATGTCGTCCTTCATTCCGACTGCCATTAACACTGGACACTGGATATCTTTCGCGAAATTATCGACATCAAAATATCTTAGCGTTTCCCATATCGCTTGTTCTCTTTCAGGATATTTACGGATGAAGTCCGGTATCTCGTTATAGGGATAAGAGGAGGAAAGACGAACCGACTCTTGTATATTCGTCAAGAATGGTACATCAGCTGCTGCCCCTAGAATGCGACCTGACATCAATGCTGACGTTACCAATGTAAGAGCACCACCCTGACTACTACCTGAAACCACTATTTTGCCTGTATCGACTTCTTCCCGCTCTAGTAGAAACTTAACACCGTTTACAGCGTCACAAAATGCGCCCCTGTAAATATAGCTTTCTCGATCCCATACGTTGTAACACAAATATCCAGGAAAACCAGGGGTTATGGAATCCCCGAAAGAATGCCCTCTAATTGACAACCATAAGCATGCTATCCCTTGCTCTGCCCATGTGCGAACCCCCATGTTTGGATGATTACTATACGCAGGCAATAGCATCAAGGCAGGGAAAACCCCGGTTTCCCGAGGCACGGCATACCAGCCTCCAACTATAATTCGTCCAAGGCTGTTCAAAGCAACCTTATAGACCACCGCTTCGTCATTACTTCTTAATGGATCTTCGATTAGAGATGCGTCGAGACCAAAACGACTGCTTTCATCAATCGTCCTATTCCAAAACTCCGCAAAATCATGAGGTCGTTCCGAAGAATTATCTGGATCCATTTCAGTGGTCTACTTCACTCATTCAAGAGCCAGAATTGCTTTCTATGTAATTTACGGCATCTCCAACACTTGCAATGTTTTGAGCATCCTCATCAGGAATCGAAATGTCATAGTGCTCTTCCAATTCCATTATGAGCTCAACCAAATCAAGAGAGTCAGCGTTGAGATCATCCTCAAATCGCGTCTCCATCGTAATTTCTGACTTATCTACTCCTTTAAGAGTCTTCGAGATAACTTCTATGACATCTTCCAAAACAGCCAAAATGAATCTCCTTATTCCAAATCGCCAAATGGCAAATACTTGGCTTGGTTACCAATATTACGTTCAATCCTCATAATCAGGAAACAAGTGTATTCCTCATCGTTGGTGATACTCTTTACGATTTCCTACAATAGCCCAAGCTGAAGGGGCCACAGTTGAGGCTAACACTACCTTAAAAAGATCGCCTGGTATAAATGGCTTCAACCCGGCCTCAACAGCTTTGGTAATTACGTCAGTCCCGAGCAAAGCCAAATTGCCATCACTTAAAACCACACTTACAAACTCCAGTACGTCCCCAGAAATCTCCACTCCAGCTGCAGGCAAAGCCATGGCCAGAGCTAGCCAAGGAACCCCAAACACATATATGCAAACATTACCAATTAGCATCGCCCCTATGGACAAAATATAACTTTTGTACCATCCACGCTCAGACAAAAACCCAGTTACAAAAGCTGCAGGAACAAAACCGATCAAATAACCGTAAGTAAATATTCCTCCAGAACCGGCAAAAACAGGAAGACCGACCATTCCTTCCCCTAAATAAACAATGATGGCAAGCGCACCTCGACGACTTCCCAAAATTGAACCAGTAAGCAGAACAGCCAATGTTTGGCCCGTTATAGGAACCGGTGTAAACCATAGCGGAATACTTATCTTTGCACTGGCAGCAATAAAACCAGTAAATGCAATGATCAGCAAAGCATCTCTGACAAGCCCTTCTTTGGGAATCACATGATCTGCAATCACCGTATGACGTTGTCGTATTTGTTGTGCGTGCACTTATCTAACTCCAATAATCCTGCTTAGTTTATCGTCCATTATGTTGCTCATTACCGTGTGGTCGCAACTTCAATATGGACATTCCAGCTCTAACATCGGTCGAATCTTCCACAAGAATCTCTTGGATTACTCCACCTTTATCAGAAACGACCTCATTAAATATCTTCATTGCTTCAACTAGTCCTATTACTTGCCCTACAGTGATCTCATCTCCAACATCAACAAACGGGGGATCTCCAGGGGTTGAGGATCGGTAGAATACTCCGGTGATAGGGGATTCAACCTCTATCGTCCCTTTTGCCAAATCGGGACTGATCTTTACTGTATTAACACCTGATCCTTCGTCCTTATTCTCCACACTAGAATCAAAACGATTGATCTTTATTTCCACCTCTTCGTGCTGAACCTCAACACCTACCACCGACGTACCCTTAATACGCAGTAGTAAATCCGTCAGCAAGTCTGATATTTCAGTCAATTTCTTGCAAAAATGAGAGCGGCATTTTGCCCGCCAAATCCGAAGCTATTGCTTAGAGCCACATTAACCTCAGTAGATCGAGCTTCATTGGGAACCACATCTAGATCACAAGCCGGGTCAGGATTCTCATAGTTAATGGTAGGTGGTATAGCTCCTTTGCACAAAGTGAGAATTGAAACAATAGCCTCTACCGCCCCTGCTGCCCCGATCAAATGGCCCATCACTGATTTTGTTGCGCTCACAGGCATATTATCAGTATGTTGTCCGAACACCGCTCTAATAGCAGCCGCCTCAGCCGCATCCCCTACTGGTGTGGATGTAGCATGAGCATTTAGATAATCAATATCGCTGGGATCAATTTTTGCACTATCTATCGCACGTGACATCGCTAGAGCAGCACCGGCTCCATCATCAGGCGGTTGAGTCATATGAAAGGCATCGGAGCTGGCCCCATAACCAACCAAAACTGCATGGATTTCTGCTCCTCGTGCCTTTGCATGTTCCATATCTTCCAAAACCAATATACCCGCGCCTTCAGCAGAAACAAACCCATCACGATCGGCATCGAAAGGCCTAGACGCTTGCTGTGGCTTATCATTGAATTGCGTGCTCATCGCACGACCTTGTGTGAAACCGGCTAACGCTATTGGGGTGATAGCAGCCTCAGAACCACCAGCAAGCATCACACTAGCGTCCCCTCGATTGATGACAGCGGCCGCCTCTCCAATAGAATGAGCTCCCGAAGCACACGCCGACACATGGGCCATACTAGGACCGGTCAGACCCAAGTCGATCGCTACTTGCCCTGCAGACATATTGGGAATCATCATGGGTATGAGAAACGGAGAGACCCTTTTGTTTCCTTTTTCTTCCAAAACCTTTGTTTGTTCAGACAGAGTAGTTAGCCCGCCAATGCCACTCCCTATGTAAACCCCAGTATTTGCTGTAACGGAATCCCCAGCATTCAAACCTGAATGACTGAAGGCTTGACGGGCTGCATACATAGCAAATTGCACGAACCGATCGAGTCTTCTAGTGGCCCGTTCCCCAAAAATTTCGTCCGCATCAAAATTGTTGATCTGAGCGGCTAACTGGCAGGGAAATTCACTGGGATCGAAATGGTCAATCCGGTCTACGCCACTATTGCCCTCAATTAGATTAGCCCACATTACATCAGGGGTCAGCCCGACAGGACTGGCTACCCCAACTCCGGTTATTGCTATAGGGTTCAATTAAATAAGACCACCTAGATTTACGAATTAGACATACCACATCCAGCAGGAAACCAATTGGGTTCCCTTTGGATTTGTTCAACATGCAGATTATAACAACGGTTAGTACATGCGTAAGCTGATACTACCGTTTAATTAACAAGCGACATGTAAACTTAATAGAACGATACGGGATATCTTCGTTGTATATTAACTGCGAACCAAGGATTGAAGGGCAACACAGTTGAGCGATGGGCAACAGACACATGTGATCGGATGGGGTATTGGCCTGCCCACCCAAATATTGACCAACGAAAAACTAGAATCCATTGTTGACACCTCCAGTCACTGGATTCAAAGTCGAACCGGTATAGTAGAACGTCGCATTGCCTCAACAGATGAATCTACCTATTCGTTAGGTCTAACCGCTGCCAAACAGGCTCTCCATGAAGCCGGAATGCTTGCAAGTGATGTTGAAATGATCGTCGTAGCCACCAGCACAGGAGAGTACGGCTTCCCAGCAGTCGCCAACCAGATTCAACACGGTATAGAAGCAGACCACGCAGCAGCCTTCGATATAAATACTGCCTGTACAGGATTCGTTTCTGCAATTTCTGTAGCCGACTCTTTGATCAGAAGCGGCCAGCACAACAATGTACTAGTAGTGGGATCAGAAACCATGTCTCGCATAGTCGATTGGACGGACAGATCTACATGTGTTCTCTTTGGTGACGGAGCCGGAGCTCTACTGTTACAAGGATCCCGTAAGCAGGGTGGCATATTGAGCTCAGTCCAGTGGTCCGACGGATCTGGCGCGCCATACTTATATGTCGAAAACATTAATCATGATGTTGATAGAAGAAACTTTATCAAAATGGATGGTAGAGAGGTATTTAAATTCGCTGTCCGAGCAATGACCGAGGCGACAATAAAATCCGCAACTTTGGCAGGTATCTCGATCCCTGAAATCGATCTCGTAATTCCCCACCAGGCCAACATCAGAATTATCGAGGCCGCAGCAAGGGCGCTAGATATGCCTTTGGATCGCTTCGTGACTAATGTTGATAAGTATGGAAACACCTCAGCCGCATCAGTTCCTATAGCTCTCTATGAGGCCATCATAGATGGGCGGATTCAATCTGGGATGAAGCTAATACTAGTAGCCTTTGGAGCTGGTTTATCAGCCGGTGGGGTAGCAATAGAGTGGGCCTAAATGGGAACCCTTGCAAGTTTGGATTGTTTAAATTAATTAGTTAGTAAAAATACGCACTTAATTTAGTGAGGCAAATACAGTTACACACATGTTTTCCACAGGCTACTATCATCGAAAATACATCACTTAATTTTAGATAGTTGCCAACAATCAAGTAGCGTCCACATTTAGCGGGCGCCTAGCTGGTACTCCCACGCGTCGTGGATATCTTTCAGGCGTGGCAGATAGTTTATCTATTACGACTAGACACCTTATTAATTTCATCTTTGGGATTTCGTAGGATTCAAACCCGAGTAATTCTCCCCCGAGTTCTGCCATGATCGGCAAAGCAGCCATCACGTCAGCTTTCTGGGCAATTGTTTTGTAGAAAGCAACACGCCCCCCAATTCTGCAAAATGGAAGAGTCAATTCTATTTCTACCGAAACCTTGCTAACCGCACGAGCCAACACAACGTCAAACGCTTCACGCATCCCTTCCTTTCTAGCGGCCTCTTCTGCCCTAACCTGGATAATCTTTACATTATCCAACTGCAACCGCTCCACCACTTCTTCCAAGAACCGAATACGTTTCCCGACAGAATCTAGTAGTGTAAATGATAATTTTGGGTGCGCTATGGCTAAAGGTATCCCTGGTAAGCCAGCCCCAGAGCCTATATCAATCACTCTGGATCGTTCATCAAAATGTGACAGAAAATCCACAGCCGCTAATGAATCCTTTATATGAACCTCATCAATACTAGAAACCGTTTTGGAAGCAATTAGGCCCCTAGGGGCTGCTATCTTTATTAGCAGTTGTGAAAACGCATCCATGCGTTCACGGGCGTTCACGTCTAAAATTGTAGTCAAAACAGCAAGCCGCAATTGGGTTTACAGGTAAAGAATCCTAGACTGGAAAACAAATGAAACTTAAACGCCTTTGGAGTCCATGGCGCATGGCATACATCGAGAGAAAGACTGGCAACAAATGTCCTTTTTGCAACAATTCCGATCATAATAAAAAGTCTTCTGACCTCACTGTAATTCGAGGACAACACGCATATGTACTCATGAACCTTTACCCTTATAACGGCGGCCACTTACTTGTCTTGCCATATAGGCACATAAAAGACATATCAGAAGTCAGCAAGCACGAGTTTGCAGAAATCACCAAATTCCTCCAACAAGGAGTTGCCGCCTTGAAGCATGCTTTGAATGCAGATGGCTTCAATATAGGGAGCAATCTTGGATCGGTGGCAGGAGCTGGCATCCCTGATCACATTCATTTCCATATTGTGCCTCGTTGGAAAGGGGATACAAACTTCATGCCTGTGGTAGGCGAAACTAAAGTCATGCCAGAATCCTTAGATGATACAAAAGCGCGCCTGATTGAGTGTTGGCCACAAGAGAACTGATCACCTTATTAAAATAGGTAGCGGTTCTCGTTCAGGCACCGTTGTTGGGAAAACAGAAATTTCGGATAATGGCCAGTAGACAGCCCATACTTTGCCAACAATAGCACCGGACGGGACGGCACCAAACCGTCGGGAATCCTCACTTTCAATCCGATTATCTCCAAGCACAAAATAATTGCCATCCGGAATGTCAACAGATGCCATAGATTGACTCCCAATCGCCTGAATATATTCAGACTCATCATATCCAATTCCATTTAAATGAATTTTTCCATTGATAATCTCTACAGTCTCCCCGGGCATTCCAATAATTCTTTTCACCAAATCCTGCTCAGGGTTACCAGGTCTGCTGATCACAACTACATCTCCTCGCCTAGGAGAACCTGTTAGATAGGCGAATTTGCTAACCAATACGAGTTCATCAGATTGCAATCCAGGATGCATACTTCTGCCTTCAACCCGAAAGTTCTGTATGAACAATCTGGAAGCAAAAAATATGAAGGCAGCAAGTAGAAGTGTTTCAATAATTTCTAGCCCTGCGAGGCGCCCACGTGACCACAATTTATCCATATAACACCTCGGCCGGCTCGATATTGTTAGTCGCACCGTATACTATCAAATCAAAAATCGAAACAATCAACGATCAAATGGTAACATCCTCTGAGCAGCGGATTTGCCCATTTTCGCCATATAGATGGGAATTAATTCTCCTAATGAATCAGGACATGGATGACAATGCTTTCCATTAGCCCACGATTAGTAACATCACTGCTCCCAAGCATTATTTCAGGATCAGTCGTAGTAATCCTGGATCAAATTATTAAACACTGGGTTGAGTCATTACTATCCACAGAGCCAGAGCCCTTCCTATGGATATTGAATCCATTTTTAAAGCTCCGGCTCGTTTATAATGACGGGTTGATATTCGGGATATTTAGTGATCTGGATCGACCGTGGATAATGACTATATTAGTTTTGGTCGCTATTTCAGTATTGTCACTTCTGTACACTCAACAACTAAATGCTCCTACAACCGCCACAAAATTGACTTTCGGGATAACATTAGGAGGAGCCTTAGGCAACCTCGTAGACAGATTGCGCTTGGGCTATGTAGTCGACTACATGGATTTAGGGTGGTGGCCAGTGTTCAATCTTGCTGATGCTGCAATCAATGTATCTATGGTCCTCTTCCTTTTCCTGTTGATGACAGGACGATTAGAAAAACCTTCAACAACACACCCTCCATCCGCATAATTCATGCCTTTCGATATATCAGACCATAAATTCGAAACGGTCAGATTGACAGTGCAACAGTCTGAAAATGGCTATCGTGCAGACCGTTTTTTGGCTAGTCGACTAAATCAATATAGCCGTGCTCAAATACAAAAATTAATCAAATCCAATTGTGTTTTGATAGACGGTAGCCCGATACGGCAATCGCAAAAACTAGAATCCGACTCAGTAATAGAATTACAACTTCATGAACAAAACGCGGCCCAGCTAGAACCCCTAGAACCCCAAGACTTGAATTTAAAAATACTACATTCAGACTCTGATATTGCAATTATTGATAAACGCCCATCTCTTGCCATACACCCTGGAGCAGGTCGAGATGACGGAACTTTGGTAAACGGCTTACTACACCTATTTCCTGAGATAAGGGACGTAGGAGGAAGCAAAAGACCCGGCATCGTACACAGGTTAGACATGGACACATCGGGTGTGCTGGTAATCGCCCGAACTCAGCGGGCATATTTACATATGATTAGTCAATTTGAGAAACGCCGCGTAGAGAAAACATATTTGGCGCTAGTACATGGGATACCGAAACACCCTAAAGCAACCATAGAAGCCCCCATCGGCAGAAGTAAGAGGGATAGAAGACGTATGGCCATCGATGGAGTAGGCCAAGCAGCAATCACAAGGTATAAAACATTGTATTCTGGGAAAAACTCCACCTTATTACAATTAAGCCTAATTACAGGCCGAACACATCAAGCAAGAGTGCATCTTAGCGCAGTTGACTTACCAATCATGGGAGATCGTGACTACGGCGGGAATAACAGCAGAAATGACAACCCTTTACGTCAGATGCTTCATGCGTGGAAACTTGGCTTTGAGCTGCCGACTGGCAAGACCGTCAGTTGTATAGCTGGCATACCAGAAGATTTTGTGGCAGCTTGCACCCAATCCGGCATAATGCACAACAATCTCGAACCCTATCTAAAAGATGAGGTTATATTATAAAAATAATCCATAGTGAATTGCGCCCATGAATTTGCTCCGCATTAGTTACATCGCTGCGAACAAGATCTATTCACTATCTGTCTGCTGAGACGCAGATTCATCAGTTTCATCATCTGGAACGGCTATACGGGCCAATAATACGCCCATCTCATATAACAGATACATCGGTATCGCCACGGACATCTGAGTGAATGGGTCCGGAGTCGGAGTGATTACCGCTGCCAGTATCACAATTACTACAATCGCATACCGCCTAAGTCCCTGAAGCGTACGCGACTTGATGATACGTAATTTGGCCAACAGGAATATCACAAACGGTGTTTCAAACACCAACCCCACAATCAGCAACATGCGAGAAACAAAATTCACATGGTTATCTATACTGAGTTGCGTCGGAATATCTTCAGGGCTAAATTGTGTGAGGAATCCTAATGTGAACCTAAGCACTACAAACCAACAGAACAATACGCCAAGAATAAACATAGCAGCAACGGCAGGAATTGACACATACAGCAACCGTCTCTCACTGGAGTAAAGCCCCGGAGAAACAAATGCAAGTATCTGATAAATAATTAGCGGACTTGCGATACCTAACCCACCGAAAATGCTCACTCTGACAAACGCAAAAAACGACTCTGTGGGGGCTATTTGCTGTAATTGAACATTGTCCGGTAGCGGCTGTTGCAGCAAATCAAATACGTGCTCACGTACCGGCCAAAAGGCCATACTAGCTACAATCACTGCCAACACGGATATCGTGAGACGGGTACGGAACTCAACCAAATGCTCTCGAAGAGTCATCATCCCTTCATCATCTTGCTCCGGTGTTGGAGGAATCACTGGTGCATCAGCCATCTGACACTGATCCTACAGTTGAATTAATGTTCTTGATAACAGTTCCTAGCACCCCGTTCACAAAGGATTGTGAAGATTCAGATCCGTATAATTTTGCTATATCGACGGCTTCGTCTATTGCAATTGCTACAGGCACGCGTCCAGAAACAATCTCAGAAACTGCTAGCTGCATAATGGCCAAGTCAATCTTTGACATTTGGTCAAGAGGCCATTGAGGAGCCGCATCTGCGATTAATTCATTAACCACCTTCCGATGGCCCTCCACCGCGGCCAAAGATTCCCGAATAAAAGCCAAGTCCTCGTCAGAGACCACCACATCACTAAGACGATCCTTCATAAGTTGATGAGCATCTATCTCGACAAATAAAGCCTCATATATCAATCCAAACACGAAACGCCGAGATGAACGTCGCCCCTTGATTTTCATAACGCTATTGAGAACCTCTACTATCTTCGTACCACGGACAAAAGGATAACACCGGTCTAATCCATGTTGGCTAATCCAAGATTCGAATCCAAGTCATGACTAGCAGTCCTGAATTGTGGAGCCAGTATCACTCGCTTAAGATATGGAAGGTTCGATCGTACACCAGACAACTCGACTCCTTCTAGTGTGGCCTCCATCAAATTAACCGCTGACTCACGGTCCTTGCCCCAGCAAATAATCTTTGCGAGCAGAGAATCGTATTGTGGGGGTATTTCGTAACCAGAATACACATGCGTGTCCACTCTAATTCCTGGGCCCTGAGGATAATTAAATGCCTGTAGCATTCCTGCCGCCGGCACCCAATTGTTCTCCGAGTCCTCTGCGACCAACCTACATTCAATTGCATGACCGGTCGTTTTGACGTCCTCCTGAGTAATTGTCAGTGGTTCACCTGAAGCGATCATAATCTGCTGTTTTACTATGTCTACTCCCGTAATCATTTCTGTGACAGGATGTTCTACTTGAATGCGAGCATTCAATTCAATGAAATGATAATTGTCGTTAGAGTCCACCAGAAATTCCACAGTTCCTGCACTTACGTAATTTAGGCTTTTCGCAAGCTTGACAGCCGCACCTGTTATATCCTCCCTAAGCTCAGCTGAAATACTAGGAGCCTTCCCTTCTTCTATAACTTTCTGATGCCTACGCTGTACCGAGCAATCTCTATCATATAAATGAATTACCTCATTTCCATCACCAAGAATCTGTACTTCCACATGCCGAGCATTTGTTAAAAGGCGCTCCAGATACAAACCAGAATTTCCAAAGGAAGCTTTCGCTTCCGCCTGTGCATTGTTGAACTCGGCGGTCAAGTCGGAGATTGAATGTATCCGACGCATGCCGCGCCCACCACCCCCAGCCACCGCCTTCAACATTACGGGCAACCCTATATCATCTATCTCCTCACGGGCACTCTTTAGCCCATCTAGCGCGCTGCCCGTACTGCGCAATGTTGGTATATCCACATTGCGAGCAGCCCGAATAGCAGCCGACTTATCGCCCGCCTGAGTCAAATGGTTTGGACTTGGCCCAATAAAGCAAATGTCATACTCGGAACATACATCGGCAAAATACGGATTTTCTGCCAAAAACCCAGCCCCCGGATGTATAGCTTCTGCACCAGAGGTAACTGCCGCAGAAATAATGTTCGCAATATTCAAATAACTGTCAGCAGATGATGGTGGTCCAATACAGATTGACTGGTCGGCAATGTGAGTGTGCAAAGCATCAGAGTCGGCCTCAGAATATACGGCTACTGTAGCAATTCCCATACTCCGGCAGGCCCTGATAACACGTACTGCAATCTCGCCGCGATTTGCAATTAGGATTTTTTTAAACATGAATTGCCTTGCTCACATCGACAAACCACCATCTACTACAACCACCTGACCTGTTACATATTCCCCGGATTCAGAAGCCAACATTGACACCCATCCAGCTATTTCTTCTGGAGAGCCTAATCTACCGATTGGTATGGTCTCCAGTATTTTTTGCATAACATTATCCCCAACATCACGAGCCATCGGGGAATCGATGAAGCCGGGCGCAACCGCATTCACCGTCACCCCGCGAGAAGCCACTTCACGAGCTAGTGCTTTAGTGAACCCTATAATCCCTGCCTTTGCCGCCGAATAATTAACTTGCCCAGCATTACCCATTAATCCCGAAACAGAAGAGATATTGATTATCCGGCCAAAACGGGCTTTCAACATTGGCCTCAATACTGCACGGCTTACCATGTATGTAGATTTAAGATTCGTATCTATAACACTATCCCAATCGGTTTCTGACATCCGGGCCAGCAGACCATCTTTAGTGATGCCCGCATTATTCACCAGAATATCCAAACCACCTGAAAACCCCATAGCCTGTTCCACAACATCAGTAGCTCCGTTAACAGTCGATATGTCACCCTGAACCAACCCACTGTGTCCACCATTACCATCTATCTCATCAACCAGCGATTGGGCACTATCTAGGTTATGCCTGTAATGAACAACAACCTTGACTCCATGCTCTGCCAACGATTTAGCAATTGCACCACCGATAGTGCCAGACGCACCAGTTACCAAAGCAGAGCGGCCACGCAACCCATCAAAATGCATTCGAAAAATTCCCTTTCAGGAGTGAAGCGAGCGAAATCACCCCTTCTATATCACCAAAAGATTCACCCTTTACGGACGAATCTATACGTTTAGTTAATCGAGACAGAACCTGACCAGGTCCGATTTCACAAAACATTTCCACTCCATTATCAATTAGATTAGCTACAGACTCAGCCCACCGAACAGGAGAGGAAACCTGCCCAAACAGCTCTTTCCGAATAGCTTCAGAACCAACCAAAGGTAATGCATCGATGTTGCCATATACAGATATCAATGGATCCTTAATTTGAACAGCTAAAAGAGAATCCTTCAACACTGTAGAGGCAGGCAGCATCGCGGTCGAATGGAAAGCACCCGATACAGGCAAATTGACTGCTCTGCGAAATCCAAACTCCACCGCCAATTCTGATGCCTTTATTATAGACTCGAAATCACCAGCCAACACAGTTTGATCATTGGAATTGATATTAGCGACATCAATATAACTGGCGTCTACCGAAGACCTAACATGCTCACAAAGAACACGGGCTTCTTGCTCTGACCCTCCGAGTAATGCCAACATCGTCCCTGGGCGTAACATGCCTGCCTCGTGCATTGACCGACCCCTGACTGATACTAAGTTGAATGTATCAACAAGATCTATAGCACCTGCTGCTGCCAATGCGGCATATTCACCCACGCTATGTCCAGCTAAGTGACTAGGCGGATTCGCTACTTCGCTCAAATCCATAATTTCGTCTACCACATACCCAGCCTCTTGCATGGCTGCAGCCAATACAGCCAAGCTAGTAGCCACCACACAAACCTGCAAATTCGATGTCAACACAACTTCTTCTGGCGGTCCCTCAAAGCACAATCTCTTAACGGGAATTCCAGATGCCGACTCCGCTATGTCATAAATCAAACTGGCTGCTTGCCATCTCCCGGCCACATCTGAACCCATCCCAACATACTGAGAAGCTTGTCCAGGGAACACCATTGCATAACTCAATAGTCAAACGCCAATCACTAACAAATCCAGTAGTACTTTTGATTTATCTGAATTTAACTTTTGGTTGATCCATCTCATAAATCTCCTTGCTGCGATAGTGACCACACACAGGACAGGTACGGTGAGAAGGCAGCAACGAGTTGCAATTATCGCAGCGGCTCATCTGCCGACTATTAATCGCACTGTGAGCACGACGATTTCCACGCCGTCGTTTGCTAATCTTTTTCTTGGGTAGAGCTCCCATTCAATCATCTCCTTTTAATTGTTGGCTTTCCATATCAACAGATCTTTTCATCAGTCCCTTTAGAGGCTCCCATCTTGGGTCTATATCATCAGATATGTCAGATCCAAATGCAGATAATACCGCGTCATAGCCCTCGCATGAACCATTACAGTCAATATTCGGATCAATACTGGAAACTATGCACTGCCTAGCAAGGTCACTCAAATCAAGATTCCCAGATACATCCAGTGGAAAAACATCTGGGTCATAGTTAGGAGATTCAGGGACAATGTCCTCTGCTAATGAATCAACAAACCGTCCTTCCAGTTCGATCTCTGTTGACTTAACGATAGGATCGAGACACAGTCTGCATGGAGTAGCTAGATCCGTTAGCACAGACCCAACAACCATAACATCCTTCGTTCCCTTCAATATCCTTAATGAACCGCTTATACAGCCCTGCAATTCAGGGACACCAAGACTCTGGGCATCGGCGTTTAACTCTATATATATTTCGGTACCTGCTTGTGAACCAAGCAACTTAGATACGTTGACCGTAAATTCACGCATAGCGGACATTTAAATACTACTATTTAAATAATTATGTAGATGCGTCTTCACTATGAGGTTGAGATATATCATTCTGTTCGTCGATGCCATCGTCCAAAGCCGATACAGCTCTTTCAATGCTAGTGAGATGGGTCGTAAGCCTACGTTCGATATCTTGCAGCATATTCAATGCATACATGTCCATTTCTTCCCGTGCTGCCAATGTAGCTTCCTCAGCCTCCACCTTCGCTTGTTCTGCCCTAGCATGAGCTTGACGAACTATCTCTTCGTCGCTCACAATAAGCTCAGCCTGCTCTCTCGCTTTAGCCACAATTTGCTCAGCCTCTAATTGAGCAGATTGTGGAATCTGCTCACGCTCCCGCAGAATGCGTCTTGCCTCCCGAATTTCTTCCGGAATGCTAATACGCATCTGGTCCACTATGGCGAGCGCTTCACGCTCACTTATAAGCACCTTTTTCCCTAAAGGAACACGCTGTCCCTCTTCAATTAGTGCTTCCAGTCGCTCGATCAAATTAATAAGGTCGATTGAAAAATTACTCCCCTGTGCTCGGATCTCTCAGCTCAAGTTTACCGCGTAGTTGCTCAGAAACGTTAATCGGCACCCAAAGGTCAACATTCTGGCCCAACGCAGCAACTTCCTTAATTAAGCTAGAACTAATGAAAGAATGCTCTTGTGATGTGACAAAAAATACAGTTTCAACTCCTACTTCTATCGCTCTATTCATAGAAGCAATCGCAAATTCATATTCAAAATCCGATAGCGCGCGCATGCCTCGAACAATAGCCTTTGCACCGATTTTACGGGCAAAATCTACAGTTAGTCCATCGTAAATGACTGCAGACACATTGTCCACATGAGAGATGGAATTACAAACCATGTCTAGCCGTTGTTCCGCATCGAATAGAGGGGATTTATTTGGACTCTTATACACCCCTACTATGACCTCATTCATTAGGTTGGATGCACGATGGATTAGGTCTAAATGTCCATTTGTGACTGGATCAAACGTGCCAGGAAACAGGGCTTTCAAGAAAATTCAAATCTGCTTGTAATCGGACCCCGCACGATATTTGTCTGCATATCAGTTAGCCATTCGTTATTCATTGCCATACAAACTAAAGGCAGAATCTCCATGAGTCCTCGTCTTTAACAGGACCAGACCGCTCCCAGGCTCCGGAGCTATCATTCGCGAACGATGTTCCAATACTAAGATTCCTCCAATGGTAAGTACTTTAGCAGAAAGCCTAACCACAGATTCACACTCTCCCAGTGCATGATATGGGGGATCCGCGAAAATCAAGTCGAATCTTTCTGCTGTAGTTTGAAGAAACTTTGCACTCTTCTGTCTCACAACGCATGACTTACTGCTTAAGCTTAGCTTCGACAAATTAGAGTTAATCGTTCGTAAAGCCCCAGATGCAATTTCAACTAGAGTTACATCTTTTGCACCACGACTCAGTGCCTCTATAGCCAACATCCCGGTTCCGGCATATAAATCTAGAATCTTCTGACCTTCTATCTTGCCTACCATAGAAAACATCGCCTCGCGAATGAGGGATGAAGTTGGCCTCGTATTTGAGCCGCGCATCATAGCCATACGTTGGCCACGAAATTCCCCACCCGTTATTCTCAATTCTCTTCGACGGGCCATAACGCTAAGACAATTCTGACAATTTATGCCAAAAATCTCTCAATCGATTTTTTATCCCTTCGTTTTCAGGAAGGCATAAGTCAGGATCAAATTTGAACAAAGCTATAGCCTGTCTTCTGGCTAGGACTAACGTGTCCACATCAGTGAGACTGGCTACACGTAATTCTGGAATACCACTCTGCTTCTGTCCTAAGATTTCACCTGGCCCACGAATGATCAAATCCTGTTCAGCAAGTTCGAATCCATCAGATATTTTTGTCATAGCTAGTAATCGCTCATTGCCATCAGCATCCTCAGAATCACTCATCAGCAAACAATAGCTTTGGTGTGAACCTCGCCCCACCCGACCACGAAATTGATGCAGTTGAGCTAGGCCAAACCTTTCAGCTCCTTCAATCATCATCACAGTCGCATTCGGAATATCCACTCCCACTTCGACTACAGATGTACTAACCAAGATCTTAATTCCACCATCGCGAAACGCCTTCATGACTTCAGATTTTTGAGCCGAACTCAATCGCCCATGCAGCAAACCCATTCTCGTAGAGAATGATGAGAATTCATCCCTTTGCAGCCTGGCAAATTCGTCCTCTGCTGCCCTAACCTGTTGATTCTCTGATTCTTCAATCACCGGGAACACTATAAAAGCCTGCCTGCCTTGATTAACCTGATCACAAACAAAAGCATAGGCCTTGGATCGTCTATCGGAGCTCACTAATCCTGTTTTAACAGTCTGCCTGCCTTCCGGCATTTCTGTAAGCCTTGAAACATCCAGATCCCCGTACATTGTCAACGTCATAGTCCTAGGAATTGGAGTGGCCGTCATAACCAACATATGAGGGTTGTAACCATTCCCTCGTAACCTAGCACGCTGCTGCACGCCAAATCTGTGCTGCTCATCGACCACAACCAAATTCAAGGAGTCAAACTTTGCTTCTTTGCTGATAAGAGCATGAGTCCCTACGACCACTTGCACTTCACCATCACTGACCCGTTTCCATGCCTCTCGCCTCTTAACCGATGTTAACGCCCCAGTTATCATTTCCAATCTAACGTCGTACCCGTGAAATAACTGGCACAACGTATTGAAGTGTTGTTCTGCAAGTAGCTGAGTCGGCACCATTATTGCGACTTGAAAACCTGCTGAAGCCACTGCAAGAGATGCGCAGGCTGCAACCACTGTTTTACCTGACCCTACATCCCCTTGGAGCAATCGGTTCATCGCCATACTATTACCAAGATCGTTGAGGATCTCTGCTACAACTGTTTTTTGGTCCCCCGTAAGTCGAAACTCCAATGCTGTAACAAAACTTCTGATTTCGTCGCGTTTAACCATCACCGGTAACCCCGGCATAGACTCTCGCCATTCTCTACGCCGGGTCAAAACTCCGAGTTGCAACAAAAACAGCTCGTCAAAACTTAATCGTTGCACCGCCTTTCTAAGTTCCCGATCAGAATCAGGAAAGTGGATCGTTTTCAAAGCCCGATTGATTTCAACCAATTTCCCATCAACAAGAACTTTGTCCGGCAAATGCTCTGGAATCATGTCAGCAAAATTGTTGACTACTTGTCCTATCCATATACGAAGCCATTTTTGGGAGAGGCGGCCAGTAGACCTATACACAGGGACAATACGACCTGCATGAAACGATTTATTTAGATCAAATTCGAACTCGGGCGACTGGAGTTGCATTCCATCTCGCCCTCTTCTAATTCGACCAAAAAATGCGACATGCCGCTTGTTTCGCAATTGTTTTTCTCGATAGGGCTGATTGAACCAAATAGCACTTATGGAACCCGATTTGTCACGCAGTTCCGCAGTCGTCAGCTGGTATCGACCTCGAGTTGTTCGTACCGTGCGAAGTTTGACTACATCGGCAACAATATTGACCGAATCACCAGGCATAACTTCTGACACTGGGGTAATGGTATGCCGATCTAAATATTTCCTAGGGAAATGAAACAAAAAATCATTGCATGATCGGATGCCAAGCTTTGCAAGTAGTTTTGCATATTCTGCGCCTACTCCATGCAATGCAGTGACTGGGCTTGACAGGGTTACTCCATCGGCCCTTAGATTAGATGCTGATTCGTGCCTTACGGGTACCATTTTCTTTTGTTATTTATTGAATCCCATAAAACCGTCCGGCCGTTTTGTTGGTAGACACCTTTGCAATTGATCAAAAATACCTCGCACTCCAAATTCGTCACAACACGACTCTTTGTATTGTCGCGTCATTCGATACCTACCACATAGTCATAGTGCGGCTGTCCTCCGTACACCACTTCTACATCGGCATCAGGAACAATATCCTGCACTATATTTGCGGCATTAGTCTCACTTGTGTTGCCAACATCTTCCCCCACATACACTGTGACAAGTTCAACATCGTCAGAATCCATTAGCTCTATCAATTCTGCAAGCGCGCTGTCAGGATTTTCAGCAACAACCTTAATTTCACTATCGACGAGGCCTATGTTCTGGCCCTTACGAATACTGAATTCATTTGTCTCCAGATCCTTTGTTGCCCTCGTAACTTCAAGAGTAGAGATTTCATTAATTGCAGAATTCATAGCCTGAACGTTAGCTTCGAATTCAGCCCCAACGCTAAACGCTAATGCGGCACTTACTCCTTCCGGCATAGTCCTGCTATCCAAAACATGGACAACTCTTTCAGATGCCTTTGCCGCTTGTTGTGCGGCCATTAGTACATTTGCATCGTTAGGTAAAACTACAATTGACATACCAGGGCACCTATCAATGCCTGCAATAATTTCAGCAGTGCTAGGGTTGGTAGTCGGACCACCGTCAACAACCGAAACTCCAATACTACGCATTATGTCTGAAAACCCGGGCCCCGATGAAATTGCAACAACATCCATCACAGACGCACTTGTATCATCCTTATTAGAATTAGACACATCTGCTAGATGGGTCTCTTGCTGAAGCTGCATATTCTCGATAGATATGTGACTTACCTGTCCTAACTGGACCGCATAGTTGAGTGCATCACCAGGATTCATAGTATGGACATGTACACGTACAAGATTTTGGTCGCCGACCACAATAGTAGAATTCGTAGTTTCTTCAAATTTCTGACGAACAATATCAACATTGATCGATTCCCCGGCAATCAAGAATTGGGTGCAAAAACCTTGCTCATCATGCTCATGGTCTTGTGCGAACCCAGCAAAAACATTCTCAACTCTTTCTTTTGTACCAGTACTGGGAATCTCTTGCCCGTTGTAATGCCTTCGGAATCCATCCAATATGATATAAATTCCCTGTCCTCCAGCATCAACAACCCCAGCTTCCTTCAGAACCGCTAATTTATTTGGCGTATCTTCAACTGAACGTTCTGCAGCAAGTACTGCAGCCTCTAAGACATCACCTACATCAGCACCGTTACTGTCAGCCCTCATAGCAGCAGAACCTGCATGCCTAATCACTGTAAGCATGGTGCCTTCAACCGGCTTTGATACAGACTGATAGGCGATATCCGACGCTTTAGCTAATGCCAAAGCAAAATCGCAGGAAGAAAATTCTTCTAGACCTTCGAGTCCTACCGATATGCCCCGAATGATCTGAGACAAGATAACTCCCGAATTCCCTCTTGCTCCCATAAGCGCACCCCGGGCAGCAGATCCAGCAACCACTGTAGCACTCTCCGAGGCGGACTTTTCAGCCTCGGCAACGGCCTCCTGCAATGTAAGAACCATATTGGTTCCAGTATCTCCGTCAGGAACAGGAAAAACATTAAGCCGGTCTATCGCTTCGCTATTTGACCTCAACCAAGCTAGACCTGCCTTGTATGCCTGCAAAAGCCCACTACCGTTGCTCAAATCGTTACCAGCGTTGGGTTTCACTTTTGCTCCCCTTTTAGTGACTCAATTCCTTTATACAGAATACACAACACAATAATCACTCCACCTGAAGTTAATGACTGCTATACTGCCCGTCTGCGGTATTTCGCAGTCCCATAATGAGATAATTCGATTAATAACGCCATAGGAGCCTATAGAGATTGGCAAAGTGCGACGTTTGCGGAAAAGGCCGATTGTTTGGCCGCTATATAAGACACAAGGCGACAGGTCAATGGGCGTACCGTGCCCCCAAAAAACCACGACAATGGATCGCTAATGTCCGGCGTAAAAAAGTCACTTTAAATGGTCGTACTCAAACGGTAAACATCTGCACTAGATGTCTCAGAACACTGCATAAAGTTGATACCAGGAACGCCCCATCAGCATAGTTACATAGACGAGCGCTTAGCTTGGTACCTAAGCTTCTTTATGGCATCTTCCGGGCTGCTTTTTTCAGAAAATATGGCTGTTCCAGCCACGAAAGTATCTGCCCCGGCTTGGGCTGCAAGCTGAATTGTAGACAGCCCGATACCTCCATCAACCTCCAACATAACGTCTCTCCCGCTTGATTTTATGGCCTTATGAATACTATTGATTTTAGCTACCATTTCAGGCATGAATACTTGCCCACCCATTCCTGGCTCAACAGTCATGACCAAAGCAAGGTCGATCTCTGAAAGCAATTTTATTAGGTGATCAGCCGGAGTATTGGGACTGATTGCCACACCAGCCAGCACCCCTAAGTCGCGAATACGTCTAGCCAATTTCACTGGCTCAGATTCCACCTCTAGATGAAAAGTTATAATCTTAGGCCTAATGGGGGCAAAATATTCCACCTGCTCTTCAGGACGTGACACCATCAGATGCACATCTATGGGTATATCTGTTGCAGATGCTATGTTTGCCACAACATCATGGCCAAAACTGATGGATGGGACAAACGATCCATCCATGATGTCACAATGCAACATATCAGCATCTGCCATTTCCAAGACTTCGACTTCTCGGCTCAGTGCGCCAAAATTGGCCGCTAACAAAGAGGGCGCAATACGAATCATGTTAAATCCCTTGCGGCCAATTGCCCACAGGCAGCATCAATATCTCTCCCTCTGGGTGTCCTGACGGTCACAGGTATACCATTTCCAGCTAGGATTCTTTCAAAACGTGCCGTTGAAACACTATCAGATGGGCTGAATGGAGCTTCAGTAACTCGATTGAAAGGAATAAGATTTACGTGACAAAGCTGCCCTTGAAGCAATTTAGCCAGAGATTCGGCCTGGGACTCAAAATCATTCACATGCCGTAACATGACATACTCATAAGTCGTACGTCGTTTTGTCACATATTGATGGTCTTTGCACTCCTGCATTAATCCAGCCAACGGGCTGTTACGTACGGCTGGCACCAATCGCATTCGCAATTCATCGTCAGGGGCGTGTAGAGAAACAGCTAACCCTACATTTTTCAATGATTTTGACAACCGAGACACCCAACCCTTTACCCCGATTGTCGAAATTGTTATTCGTCGCACCCCGAATTGGCATCCATCCTCAGAAATAATCCGACATATGGCCTTCCGCACATTTGGGAAATTAGCCATAGGCTCCCCCATGCCCATAAATATTACCGACACGACCTCTTGATTCATTTCTCGTGTGTGATCTCGCACAGATAGAAATTGATCTATTATTTCTCCTGATTCTAAGTTCCTCGACATTCCCATGTATCCCGTCGCACAGAATGGGCAACCCATCCCACAACCGACCTGACTGCTGATGCATAGTGCATACCCGTCTTTTCTTGGGATCAAAACCGACTCTATCGCATGATTATCCCGAGTATAGAAGAGTAATTTACGCGTCGAATCTTCCGCGGAACAATATTCGGATTGCAATTTGATGCTCCGAATAGAAACCCTTTCCGCCAGTCGTATACGCAGCTCATTTGGCAAGTCAGACATCTGGGCAAAAGTTGACACATTATCCTTGTAGACCCACCGAAGTATCTGGTCAAGTCTGTATCTAGGCTCACCTAATTTCGTCAATGCAGACCGTAATTGTTCATCATCAAGTGAAGTTAAAAATTGTTTAGCCATCAAACACAATGCCTATGCCGATTATCAGTCGCTTGCGCAAATGTTGCCTAAACGAACTCAAATCCGATCAATGAATCTAGTCTCTACGGCCCATCAATACAGTAACCCAATACAGAATCGT
This sequence comes from uncultured Chloroflexota bacterium, assembly GCA_913043205.1. Taxonomy (GTDB): domain Bacteria; phylum Chloroflexota; class UBA11872; order UBA11872; family VXNJ01; genus CAJWLF01. Next base: position 93,262 of record CAJWLF010000002.1, read on the forward strand.
AAGCAGAGATGTCGCCATTGCCGCCACATATGTCAAGGCCGCTGCATCTAACACCTTTTTACTCGCTACCAATTCTTTTGGACTACTAATACCGTTAGCTTCAAGTAAGGTCAACGCACGTTTGCTGGCATCAAATTCCACAGGCAATGTGACTATTGTGAAAATGAGTGTTAGTGAATATAACCCAAGGCCCAACCACGCAACTTGTATACCGAAAGGGCTGCCTGCCATTAACGTCAGCATGATGCCTCCAATCAACAACAGGTAACCAAAAGTAGATCCAAATTGCGTAGCCGGTACCACACTCGTACGAAGCACAAGAAGAGGATATCTGACTCGATCCTGGATTGCATGACCTGTCTCATGAGCTACTATCGCCATGGCTGCGACCGACGCACTATCATATACACCTTCCGACAATCTTAAGGTCCGAGTTCGTGGGTCATAATGGTCACTCAAAGTTCCACCAACCCTCTCTACGGAGACACCTTCCATTCCGACAGATTGCATTAAACGATGGGCTATTTGTGCGCCGGTCATCCCGACAGAAGACGGTACTTTACTATATTCCTGATAACTTGATTTGACACGATTCTGGGCCCACAGAGTAAAAATGAACGCCGGGCCAACAATTACTAGATATAGAGGGTCAAAGAAAAACACTTATAAAATCCGATTTCACAATCAATACGAACCCAATGACTCTGTTCACGCCAAACCAATTGACATGGCCCATGGCCTTAGAACTCAGTGGCGATATAGAGCCCCTATATCTTACCAAGTCAATTATCAGTCCTAGAGAAAATCGAATCTAAAAGACCCATATCACGAAAAGCCAAATCACTCTCGAGTACCCCATGTAAGATCAAGTAATTTGGGATACCCACGACTGAATTCGGCGGCAGACTGCGCCTTCTTGCCTGCTACTTGCAATACGCTAATAGCTAATGCTTGCTGTCCGGTGGTGACAAATAGCTCATCCCCAGTAAATCGCACACTCCCAACAGGAGAGGCACAATTCTCATCCACCACCCTACAATCCAATATCTTTACCGTCTTATCTCCGACGTAGGAATATAGGCCAGGCCAAGGCTGGTAGGCTCTCCATTTGTTGTATATATCAATAGCAGAATCTAGCCATGCAACCTCCCCATCTTCCCTTCGTAACGTCCTAGTAAAGGTAGCGATAGAATTGTCTTGAGGAACCGGGGAAACACCTTCTCTTTCTATGTTGTCTAATGTACGCACTAGTAGATCCGCACCCCGTCCAGACAATTCCCTCGACAATTCTGCGGTAGTCGTCGTGTTAGCAATACGAGTTGTGCAGAATCCGTAAATTGCACCGCCATCAAGACTTTGGTCCATTTTTAGAACAGTCACTCCAGTCTCAGAATCACCGGAGGCTATAGCTGTTTGTATAGGACTAGGTCCCCTATAGCGCGGAAGAATCGACGGATGGACATTGATTGCTCCATGCATAGCCGTAGAAAGCAGTCTTTCCTTGAGTATGACTCCATAAGCCACTACTACCACTACATCAGGCACGCACGCGAAGATATCATCAACTGAGCTATTTACATTTATATCTACAGGCTGCATAACAGGTATGAAAAGCTCTTTTGCTTTTACAGCTACTGGCGGATCGGTCAGTATTCGGCCGCGACCCTGGGGCCTAGCTGCACGTGTCACAACGAGTTCGACCTGATGCGTGCTGTTGTGCAACGCCACCAATGATGGCAAAGCAAAACATGGAGTTCCTATAAAAACCACTTTCATACAGACCGCTCGTATTCAACATCATCTGTACCTACATAACGGAGATCCGATCCCTCCACCAAACGGTCAGTGAACAACACTCCATTAGTATGGTCTATTTCATGTTGTAAAGCCCGAGCTAGGATACCCTCTGCCTTATGCTTTACCATTTTCCCGTTTTCGGCCATCGATTTAACGGTCACCCTACTAGCTCTTTCTACTTTCCCATAGTAGAGAGGAAGGCTCAAGCACCCCTCTTCATCAATTTCAGAACCATTTTCATGGACTATTTCTGCGTTCACAAGAGTCATCAGCACATCATTCACACGAACAACTAGAACTTTCAACGGCCTTCCAATTTGCGGGGCTGCTAGCCCGATACCACCATATGCGTCCATAGTCTCAATGAGATCTTCGATTAATTGGTAAATAGACTTATCGTACTTGCGAATCCGACTACATTTTTTTCGCAACATAGAGTGTTGAAATGGAAGAATTTTGTGCCTGGTCATGACTATTTCTTATAGTAGGTCGACTGGATCAACATCGATTACCCATCCACGATGCGGAATTTGCAGCAGAGAGCATACTTCTTCTTCATCGCCGCTGACTACCAAATGCCATCTGTAAAGTCGGCGTTCACGCGAAATAAAACACGGAGCTGGACCAAGTATCCGAAATCCTTTGTGAGACACCTTTGAGGCTGATTTTAAGTTCTCAGCAAGTCTATGAGCCTCTTCTCGAGCTTTCTCTCCGTCTTTGTTGCTGTACAGAAATCTCACCATACGACTTGCAGGTGGAAAACCGTGAGCTATTCGGCTTTGAATTTCAGATCGGAAATATTTCAGGTAACTACCACTACTTGTAGCCAACATAACCGGATGCTCAGGAAACAAAGTTTGTATTACCATACGGCCATCAATCTGCCCTCCCAACACTTTCCTCCTCAATCTCATCAACGACTGAAAAACACGCTCAGGGGCAGTATAGTCGGGAAATCCTATACCTACATCGGCCTGAACTATACCCAATAGATCAGACGACAATTTAGATGCAAATCTAAAAATATAAGAGGTTCCGACAAGAATTTGGGTGGCACCTATTTCAAATGATTCTGCAACCGTAGAGGCAACTCCTGGAGCCACGTCACTATCTAAACGACCAATCCGTATGGTCGGAAATAGAGCCTTCAGTGAATTTACTACTGCCTCTGTTCCATATCCCCAAAACCTCAGTCTAGTACTACGGCAATCAGGACAATTCTTCGGTAGTGATTTCCGGTGATTACAAGTGTGACAAACTAAGCTTGAAGACCGATTGTGATGAACCAGATACATACTGCAATCAGGACATTTAAAAGAAAAACCGCAATCCCTGCAGACAGTAAGTGAGGCAGCCCCTCGCCTATTTACAAACAGTACTGCACGCCCCTTCTGCTGCATACAATCTTGCAAAGCGTAAAATAGTTCTTCTGACAATACACCTCCATGCCCCATCAAAGGCGCAACTCTCATATCAACCACATCCACTACTCCAGCAGGACCATGCGCCCCCCATCCACGCCCCACTCTCATTCGTGCCCTTCGCAGCTGCCCTGCACTACTCATCAGAATAAGTCGATATCGCTCTTTCTCCACATTATCGAATGTCTCAATAGATGGAGTTTCCGATCCTAATATAACTGCAGCTCGTCTAATCCGAGCTGCACGGATACCAACTTGACGTAGATGAGCTCTAGCACCTCGCCTCTCTTTGTATGACCTATCCTCTTCGTGGTCGATGATCACTAATGCTAGGCGAGTCATAGGTGCGTACACCGCATACCCGGGCCCTACAACCACATCTACTTCACCACTCCTTATAGATCTCCACACACCAAGCTTAGTAGAGACCGTACTAGAATTGGTCATCAAGACAACATACGCTGACACATTGCTTGCTATGGAATTAAACAATGATTCTGCCTCGTGTTCCGTAGGGGCGATTACCATAACTTTTCCTCCCCCAGCTACAACTTTTTCAATGGCAGCTATATACACCGCTAATCGGTCGGCATCGGCTCCAAGCAACACGGATACAGCATGTCCATCACGATCAAGAAATGCTTCGATGGAATTCCATGCATCCAGGTCTGGGCCTTGTAATACATCATCTTCCTTTGTCACCCTCTGTGGTAATCTAAATTGTCTATTGACAGTCACTAGACCTCTGTCAATCAGAGCCATTAATGAGGATCGAGACGCCCGGCATTCTGCCAAGAGTTCTTTAACCGGAACATCAGTAGCACGTCTTGCAAGAACACGTAACAACTCCGCTTGTTTAGGAGCTCGTTTTAATTGGCAAAGATCATGTTTTAGTTGTCTCGGCGAAGACACCATACGCACAAATTGCGAGCCGATTTCCGGCATCTCTAATTCAGTCCAACGTCTAACCACCCCCGTACTAACCAAATGGGATAATGATTTTACGCAGCTCTTACCAATCGATTTTTCTAACGTTTCATATGCACTGGGGCCGAGAACGGTAAGCTTTTTCAGCGTTTTCGCCTCTACAGCCGATAGTTTTTCCTCATAATTTGAGGAAGGATCAGCCGCATAGTAGTGCTTTATGTACTTTGACAACCTGGGCGGCAACATAGTCTCAATAAGAAGCCCCAAAGGAGCACCGTAATTACGAGCCACCCATCGGGCCAATTCTAGTCTTCCAGGGTCGATAAGAATAGCATCAGATATTATGTCAAGCACGGGTTTTGTGGAATAGACTGGGCTAGAGTTTGCAACACTGAGTACGACTCCGTGCAAAAGGCGATTACCAAATTCAACTGTAACTAGTTGTCCAGGATATATCCGATCCGTAAACTCGTTAGGAACCGAATAATGGAAGCTTCGATCCCCTCGCACATTTGAAGCAGCGACCGCTATTTCGGCGTAGAGACCTGCATCTGTCGAACGATCAGTACGCCGATTGGAGTCCAACATTCACATCCCTGATCAAATTCAAATACTTCCCTAGTTAGGCAAACACAGTCCAAAAAGCAATACACTCTTCCAGTGTTCCTGACTCTGAACCCTAAAGTGATGCTCCACCCCACATCATACAACCTTCAGTCCACTCATTTACATACACAACACTGCAACAAAATTAGTTCTGGTTAATTCATCAATATGAGTCTATAAGTCTCATTTTTCGTTCAGAATGTATTATTCCAACCACTTGTTCCACGGCACTATTTACGCAGCCTGTCTTGTTTTCCACCACATAGTCTGCTTGCTCACAGAACCTCAACTCTTCTTTAGCTGTAGACACTCGCAATTTCACTGCCATTTCCCCATCAGCGTCTCTAATATGAAGTCTTTCCAAGCCCGCGGCTATCGACTCAGGTCGCACGAAGATCACGACCGCACTTTCGCAAACACCCATTATTGCTCTAGCCCCTTGCACGTCCACTCTCAAAATGACATCTATTCCATTCAACAAGTGATCTGTGATCTCACTTTTTGGAGTACCGTACCTGCGCCCGTATACGTTCGCCCACTCAACAAAGCGATTATCTCGCAGCCAGTCATCAAACCTTGTTGCCGACAAGAAGAAATGGTCCTCTCCATGAACCTCACCAGGCCGAGGTTCTCGTGTCACAGCAGTAACGGCTTTACGAATCCCTGGCAGAACCCGGATCACAGAATTCATAATAGTATCTTTCCCGCTACCAGAAGTACCTGTAATAATAAACAAAATACCGGAACCCTCAGACATGGTTATTTCTCCAACCACTTATAATCATCACCCTGTTTATCCCATCAAAATCTTTCTTTGCTTCGACACGCAAAAACGGAATTTCACGTAGGACAAATGACTTCAACATTTCAAATTGATTATTTCCTAGTTCGAGAAAAAGCACTCCCTCTTCGACTATCCGAATCTCTAGAATCAGGCGCCGAATGAGGTCTAGCCCATCTGCTCCACCATCAAGGGCGATAGAGGGCTCATAGTCCCTTACTTCAGGGGCTAAGGAACTTAGATCATCGCTCGCAATATAAGGTAGATTCGCTACAACCAAATCTGGTTCGAGAGACCTCGGAGGCTGCAAATCTGCCAAGGAAATATCAACTGATTTATCAAGATTGTGCAAACTAACATTCTCACTTGCAATATCTACCGCTGCCAGAGACACATCAAATCCGTATACTCTGGCGCCAGGCAACTCTTTCCCTAACGCGACTGCAATGGCCCCAGACCCCGTCCCTATGTCATGTATGACCAGATCTTGACCACGACATCCCGCAATTTGCCGTGCGACAGCCAATACAGATTCCACTAGTGATTCTGTAGACGGCCTTGGAGTCAAAACTAATTTATTTACTAGAATTTCATACCCATAAAACTCCCATTTCCCAATAATCTGTGGTACTGGCTCCCTTCTTTTCCTCCGACATAAGAATTTTTTGAAGTCCTCCTTAGCTTCTTTAGAAACTTCAAGCAAAGAATTAAAGTGTAAATTCGATACGGTAGTGCCAATTGCCTCAGCAAGTAGAATCTCTACATCGTGGTGCGGAGATTCGATCCCAACCTTCAACAATTCAGACACAGCAGATCGGAACAATGCTTTAACTGTGCATGGTGTGTTAAATACGACTGACATCTCAGCCGTCACCATTACTTGACAACATAAGTTCTTCCTGGCGTGCAGTCATCAGTGCATCCAATAAGTCGTCTATGTCTCCATCTAAGAATGCGCTCATCCCATGCAGCGTGTGGCTTATACGATGATCAGTTATTCGATCTTGAGGAAAATTATACGTTCGCATCTTGGCGCTACGATCGCCCGATCCTATTTGACCTCTTCTATCAGCGCCTCGTTCCTCCTGTTGCTTTATTCTCTCTAAATCAAGAAGTCGCGCCCGAAGCACGGCCATGGCTTTAGCACGGTTCTTGTGCTGGGATTTTTCGTCTTGTATGGAGACAACTATCCCCGTAGTTAAGTGCGTTATACGAACCGCTGAGTCGGTAGTGTTGACAGACTGTCCCCCATGCCCTGAGGAACGAAAAACATCTATGCGTATCTCTTCTTCAGAAATCGCAATATCTATCTCTTCAGCCTCAGGCAATACGGCTACAGAGGCCGCCGAAGTATGAAGACGGCCAGACGATTCGGTTACAGGCACTCTCTGAACACGATGCACACCACTTTCATATTTCAGCCGACCAAAGGCACCATCACCTCTCACAGCTATTATTGCCTCTTTGACTCCTCCAACCCCTGAGCTAGTCACACTAATTATCTCAAATGACCATCCTTGCCTGTCAGCATACCGTGAGTACATACGAACCAACTCACCAGCAAACAACGACGCTTCTTCACCACCAGTACCCGCGCGCACTTCGACAATAACGTCTCGATCATCATGAGGGTCACGAGGTAGAAGTAAATTCTTGAGCTTGCCTTCGATTTCATTCTTCTGTGACTCCAAATACTGGAGTTCTTCACGGGCTAATTCTTGCACTTCTAAATCAGGGTCCTGACAAGCAAGTTCCGTTGATTGAAGACCGTCAAAAATCTCACGTAACCGCTTAATGAGAACAACCTGCTCATCGATCCGACTGTATTCGCGACCTAGTTTCGCTAGCCTGCCTGGATCAGATGCGATTGTCGGTTCTGCCAATTGGGCTTCAAGGTCAGCATGTTGCTGCTCTATAGCTTTGAGTCTATCACCCGTCAACATGCTCTAATATTTACCCCTTCAATCACCAACGGTGTCTTAGTGTCCACGTCCGGCAAAACTGCATCCATAGCAATGATTGCCACTTCACATTGTTCATAAGAAGGAGGATACGTGGTTAGAGTTTGAAGCCACATACCTGGACCCATTAATACCTTGGCCCAAGGCCTAGCTCTATTCTGTGCCGTAAATCGAATTAGTTCGAAGGCTACACCTGCAATTATGGGAACGAACATAATTCTTGAGGCTATTCGAATCGGTAGATCAGGACGGCCAAGAAAGCAAAACACAACTATTGAAATCAGTACAATTATTAGTAGGAAACTAGTGCCACAACGAGGATGAGTAATGCTTTGTTTAATCACCTCGCTAGAAGTTAGAGGCACACCATTTTCAAGAGCATTCACAGTTTTGTGTTCAGCCCCATGATATTCAAATGTCCTTCTTACATCGGATAATCTTCCAATTGAGATCATGTAGGAAACCAAGACACATATCCTTACAATTCCCTCAATCAAATTACTCAGAATATCGGATTGTACAAATGGATCTATGAATTGAACTATCAGCAAGGGAAGAACAAAAAACAGTATGATCCCCCCCCCTATCCCCATCACTAATGAAGCCCAAACAAATGCTGAATCATCGTTCCCTGGCAACGATCCCTCATTCTCTTTACTGTCGGGCGAGACGCTCTCATCCTCGCCTAAAGCTATCTCGGCCGAAAAAGCCAATGACTTCATGCCCAAATTAAGCATATCCCAAAGGCTGAAAATTCCACGCAGTACAGGAATGTTTCTAACAGACTCAGAAACTCGACCTCGTGTAATCTGTCTTACCTGTAAGAATACATCTCCATCGGGATGCCTCACTGCAGTAGCCACACGATCACGGCTTCTCATCATCACACCCTCTATCACCGCCTGGCCGCCATAAGCAATCTCATCTTCAACGCTTTGGCCCATGCTAGAAGAGTCGACGGTCATCGTTGTTGAGCCAGCCTGTACCAATATGCCCTATCAGCAACCACAGCTACTTCTACTCGTCTACAGACTGAGCAGCCCCATCTAATTCAACAGCCACAGACTTCTGGTCGTCACTTGGAGCTGACTCCATCTTCTTAGGAGGGGCTTCTTCAGACATGGATTTCATTGCCCCGTGACGATCCAATCTTCTCTTAAAGCGATCCACCTGACCCTGTGTATCCACCAGTTTTTGCGTCCCAGTAAAGAATGGATGACAGTTCGAACATATATCTACATGTAACTCAGCTTCGGAAGACATGGTTGTGAACGTATATCCACAGCCACAGGTCACCCGCGTTTCTACAAATTCAGGGTGTATACCAGGCTTCATAGTCCCTCACGCTTTCACTACCAGATTATATAAAACAGAAAAAGAAACGGCCAACACTGGCCGTCGGAACCAGTTTAACAGGCAAATAGATAAAGGTGAGACTATCTTTTGGTTAATATAGAACTATCAGAACCTCAACGATTCTAAGAGGGTTTTTGTCGATCAGTCCGGGCTAAGCACAATGCCACGATTATGATCAGCGCAAACATGATTCCAAACGCAAATAATTTCTGGTATCGGGTCAGTATCAGAGCACTAAGCCCAAAAGTAGCGCATACTCCACAGTAGACAGCAACAACCTCTATTTGAGACATTCCCGTCCTAAGCAGTCGATGATGGAAATGATCGGTGTCACGGGACGTTATACCGGTTCCAGAATGCCATCTTCGGATCACAGACCACGCAACATCCATTATAGGTACGCCTAAAACCAGTAGCGCTGTTGCTAACTTTGCTCCGCCCACTATAGCAAGGGTAGCCAACATATAACCCAATAAATGCGCCCCCGAATCACCAAGAAATATGGTCGCACGAAAAATATTAAACGGCAAAAAGCCTATAATTGCCCCTACAAGAGCCAGTCCAAGAGTAGCTACTTCTGGCTGACCTAATCGAGCTGAAAGAATAACGAGGATCGTAACAGCTACCAAAGCTACGCCAGCTGCTAAACCATCCAATCCATCGGCCAAATTGACTGCATTCATCAATGCAACTATCCACATGACAGTGAATGGTATCGCTAGCAGAAGCGGTATCATTAAGATTCCACCAAACGGATTGCTGACCCCTTCTATCCTCATCCCAAAAGCCAATGGGATTACAGCTGCCACACACTGCCCTGCCAGCTTGTTACGAGGGCTTAGCTCCTGAATATCGTCTATCAACGTTAATCCAGTTATTACAGAGGCACCTAACAACAGCCCCAACACTGGACCGTCAATACTCACACTAATCACAGCACCGAGTAGCAAACCAAGGAGAATAGGAGGTCCTCCAAGACGCGGAACGGATCGCGTATGTATCCGACCAGGCCCAGGCTCGTGCAACCAATTGAATTTGTGGCCTAAATTTCTAGCCAACCAAGTCCCAGCCAAGCCCACTAAACAGGATATTGGTAAGACCGTCCAGCTTATCTCAGTCAGAATCATACCCTCCCAAACAGAGCAAACAAACAACCAATAGAAAGTACATTAACAAAGAGGGAAGCCAGATTATATATGTCAGATGTGCTAGACGAGAGTCAGACCTATTGGTATTCTCCTCCACTGGGGTTGGTGCTGGCGGTAGTCGAAACAGTATGTTTGGTGACCCATGGTGACCAAGTCACAGGCCAATCTCACCATGTTCTCGTCGGGTGGCACGATTTATTGTTGTGCTGAATTACAAGCGGTAATGCCGCAGGAGTTATGCGTGACCCAAGTAACACTGGGATCAAACGAATCTTTTGAAGCCGGTTTACGCCGATTCAACAAGCGGGTTCAACAAAGTGGAATACTAACTGAAGCACGTCGGAGAAAGCACTATGAAAAGCCAAGTGCTAGGCGGAAGAAGAAGCAAGCTGCAAGAGCTCGAAAAGCTCGTCGTGCTTCTATGAAAGCCAATCGATCGCAAAACTCCGAGTATGCATTCTGAACAAATCACTGTTGCGAAACCTATAAGTCGCAATAGCTGAAAACAAGACAAGAGCATACCCAATGATGCCAGGACTCGATATTTTAAATAACCTACTAAACGAGGAACGCAAGGCCATGAAATTGCGTGATTCACAGCGCGTTCAATCCCTTCGAAGCATTCGCAACGAACTCCAATTGGCTGAGAAAGAAAAACAGGATTCACTCACACACGATGAAGTAATCGCCAATCTCACCAAACAGGCCAAAAGCAGACGCGACTCGATCGAAGGATTCCGGGACGCTAACAGGCAGGATTTAGTTTCTCGAGAGCAATTGGAACTTGAACTCATTACGTCTTACTTGCCTGAAATGATGGATCGAGCAAGCATACAAAAAGAAGCCCTAGCCGTGATAGCTAATTTTGCTTCGCTTGACCAATCGCAAACCGGGAAGATCATTGGGCAGTTGATGGGCAACCTAAAGGGTAAAGCCGATGGTAGATTAGTAAGTGAAGTCGTGAAGGAACTGATGCAAGAAGTTTCAGAACCCGAGGATTCAGAAGGGTAAATTACCGTCGTTAATCAGCCCGCAAATATCGATGTTGTTTGGCAAAATCGTTCAGACGCGCATCTCTGTGACATTGCACATACAGCATGTGCCACTGCCATAGAAGTCTCTGGGCAAGTATTGACTGATGTACGTGTACTCTTGTCAAACTCCAGCCATCTAGCCGAGCTTAACCATAAATTCCGCGCTAAAAACCAACCAACCAATGTACTATCTTTCCCTGACGAAGAACAAGGCGGCGACATCGCTGTGGCGATCGATATTGTCTCGTCAGAAGCGGATCAACAAGGGGCCACATTACACCAAATGGTGGCTATGCTAGTCACTCATGCAACACTACACTTGGCAAGTTTTCATCACGAGCACGAATCGGATTATCAAACCATGCTTAGACTCGAACGCCAAGTCTTGTCCAAAATGTCATTAGATCATCCGTTCGACTAATGGCCCATCCAGAAATCACCTTGCAATCATTCGCAAAGATAAATCTCGGCCTGGAAATATGCTCTTTCCGGGATGACGGATTCCATGAGGTGGTTTCCATAATGCAAGCGGTAGATCTTTATGATTCTATTTTCATTTCTATAGCGGATAACTTAGATGTGCTTTCCGGTGTTGAAAACTTGAAACCCGATGATGACTTAATGCTTAAAGCAGCTAATGCCTTGCGTATAGCAACCGGAACTAGGCTGGGTGCCAAGATACGCGTAGACAAACACATACCATCTTCTGCTGGACTTGGTGGAGGAAGTTCCAACGGGGCTACAGTGTTGCTAGGCCTAAATCAACTATGGGAAACTGAACTTACACATCCAGAGCTGGCTTCTATTTCCGCTAAACTAGGGTCAGATGTAACATTTTTCTTGACCGGAGGGACTGCTTTAACCACAGGAAGAGGTGAAAAAGTAGGCCCTCAATTACCCACCCCAAATTGTTGGGTGCTGCTGGCGAAACCCGCTCATGGACTCAGTACTAGCACCGTATACAGCCAGTTGAGAAACTCCGAATACTCCAACGGTTCTAAGACAAGGGCTTTGATGGAGTCGATTGTCAACAAGGACCCCGATTATTCACTTATGATCAATAGTTTGTCATCACCAGCCACTAGGCTTTTACCTGAGTTAAATGAAACATTGTCAGCTCTTGCTAATTCGAGCCCGAATACACTCGTGTCTGGCAGTGGGAGTACATGTTTCGCACTATTTCAATCAATGCATGAAGCCCAACTTGCCAAAAACAACCTTAGAAATACTGGACTTTGGACACATATCTGCCCGTTCGTGGGAGAATGGTCAAACAAATATAATAGAGGTCGCTCATAGTAATCATGGCTACAGCGATAAATTGCAATTACAGTGCATCGAATAATAGCTCATTGGGGCGTCGCCAAGCGGTAAGGCATCGGACTTTGATTCCGACATTCGCAGGTTCGAATCCTGCCGCCCCAGCCAACATAGATACACATCACCGATGACTAGTACTAACGGAGGCATAATCCTAGCCGCGGGAAAAGGTACACGTCTCAAATCCACGTTGCCCAAACCACTGCAAATGCTAGCGGGTATGCCACTAATTGAATATTCGCTACGGCTATGCGATTCCGCATCTTTGTCTACTGTATGCGTAGTAGTAGATCCAAAAGCAAATTCCCTAAGGGACGCTATAGGACACCGTGCCATCGTCATACCTCAGGATTCTGACGGATATGGCACCGGACATGCATTAAAGTCTGCTTCTCCATACTATGAGAATCTAGATGGCACTTTAGTCGTTTTGTACGCTGACACGCCCCTCATTCGACCAGAAACAATAAACTCCCTGGTAGCAGCGAGAGAGTCTACCAACGCTGTAATAAGTTGTTTAACAGCCAAAGCCGAAGACCCAGGGGGGTATGGTCGGATTATTCGGGATAGCAGCGGCACCATCACTTCAATCAGGGAAGCTTCATCCTGTACAAATGATGAATTAAGAATTTCGGAATTCAACACCGGAGTGATGGCATTTGATTCGTGCTGGCTCCGAAACGCCATAACTAAGCTGAAATTGGACATCGAACATAATGAAACGTTGCTAACGGACATCGTGTCTATAGCTATATCGTCGGGAGAAATAGTTACTTCAACGTTGCTTGTTGATTCAACGGAAGGATTAGGCTGTAACACAAGGGCCGAGCTTGCTATTGCTGAAAAATATTTATGGCAGCGCAAAGCATTAGAATTAATGGCAACAGGGGTTAGGATCCAACATCCAGACACAACCTACATCGATCAAGATGTTGTTGTGGGAGAAGACTCTAACATATTGGCCGGCACTCATTTAGAAGGCAAAACGATTGTAGGACGCGGAAGTCTGATCGGGCCTCGAACCACACTATCGAATTCAACTGTTGAAGACGGATGCGAAATTCGTGAGTCAACAGTTGAGGATTCGGTAGTCAAGTCAGCGTGTACAATCGGCCCATACTCCCATTTGAGACCAGGAACTGTCTTGGCAGACAATGTCCATGTAGGAAATTATGCGGAAGTGAAAAATTCATATGTAGGGGAAGGAACACAAATTGGTCACTTTAGTTACATCGGCGATGCCAAACTAGGCAATCAGGTAAACATAGGGGCCGGTGTAGTGACCTGCAATTTCGACGGTAAAAACAAAAATCAAACTAGAATAGGGGATGATTCGTTTGTTGGGAGCGGCTCAATGCTTGTCGCCCCGGTTACAATTGGAACAAAATGCGTAGTTGGAGCTGGGTCAGTAGTTACGCGAAGCATCCCAGATGGAATCAAAGCATATGGGAATCCGGCAAAGGCTCAACCAAAGCCTGGAGAGATACTAGGCAACGAATAAGTCAATACATTAGGAGATAGCAAGCGAAATTGGACGCTGACCTGCAAGTTTTTACAGGGACTGCAAATCCCCTTCTCGCAAATCAAATTTGCGATGACTTGGGGGTGCCTATAGGTAGTTCAACGGTCACAACATTCCCTAATGGGGAAACTCGTGTCAGGATTGAGGAAAACGTTAGAGGCTTAGACGTGTTTGTAGTGCAATCGCTGTGCACTCCAGTTAATGATCACTTAATGCAGTTACTAATCTTAATAGATGCATTGAAAAGAGCCTCTGCCGACCGAATTACCGCGATAATCCCATACTTCGGCTATGCCCGACAAGAGAAAAAAACTGCTGGGCGTGAACCAATCACAGCAAAACTTGTTGCAAACCTAATTCAAACTTCTGGCGCTGACAGAATAGTCACTATGGATTTGCATGCTCCAGCCATCGAAGGTTTTTTTGACATCCCTGTAGATCATCTTAGATCAGCCGGATTGCTTGCACAACAGGCTCGAGAATATACAAATCAGGATGGATTAGTTGTTGGATCAGCAGATGCGGGCGGAGTCGCAAGAGCCGAAGACTTCGGAAGAAGAGTTGCAGCCGACGACATATTCGTTACTTTCAAGCAGCGTGTAACACCCGAAGAAGTTCGTCCACTTTCATTAGTTGGAAAAGTAGAAGGTCGCATAGCAATATTAGTGGATGACATAGTTTCCACAGGAAGTTCCCTCATATCCGCGAGCCAGCTACTTCTAGAACGTGGTGCTCGCGAGATACACGCATGTGCTGTTCACGCCGACTTCAATTCCGAAGTTACCGAGCTTATAGAAAAATCAACTCTAGCCAGCCTATTAATTACAGATACAATACCCGTATCCTTACCCAGCCACGGGTCTGGTAGTAAAATCAAGCTGTGTACCACATCAACATTGTTTTCAGAAACTATAAGACGTATACACATGCACGAATCAGTAAGCGCATTGTTTTCGTAATCGCATGCTTGCTTAATTTCAAGCATCGCAGTGTACTAGTAGGCTTAGGACTGCTAGTAAGAAGGAGGTCGATTCCGCTCTTTGGAGCCTTCCAGTTGGGTCGCTTTCGGGGCGATTTTCTGTTTGACAGGTGCCAGCGCATTTTTCGCTGGCACGCAGACCGCTGTGTTGTCAGCAGAAGCAAATCGAATCGCCATATTGGCAGAAAACGGTAATCATAGCGCACACCGCCTTCAAAAATTCCTTGATGATCCGGGCATGAGTATTTCAATAGGCAGAATAGGGTCGATAATTTCCCTGGTAGTAGCAGCTGCAATAGCTGGAGGACCTGTCACATCAGAGATTTCTACGGTATTAGGAAATAATACCTTAGCATCCTTTCTCACAATCGTTATCACAGCGATATTGCTAATATTATTTGGCACTACCATACCTAGAGCTATTGCAGCTCGACATTGGGAGCCTTGGTCTCTAACAATGGTGATTCCTTACGCAATAGCAGGCTGGATCTTGCGCCCAGCCATCTACTTATTTGCGCTATCCGGTGACTGGATCCTGAAACCATTTGATGCACACTCACATGCAAAAAGCAGTACTGAAGTTGCAGCAGGAATTCGCGAACTTATCGAAGAAGGGGAAAAGCAAGGCCCTATTGATCCTGAAGGGGTAGCTATGATTCATGGTGTGCTGGATATTTCGCATGAGCCAGTCAGATCAATCATGGTGCCTAGGCCTGACATGGTCATGGTTCCAGCCGGAACCACTGTAAGGGAAGCTTTAGATACAGCCATGGAAAAAGGATTCTCACGACTACCTATTTACGTAGACAGTGTCGATACAGTGTTAGGCATAGTATCAGTTAGAGAGATTGCTGGAATTCTTAGGGAAGAAGGGAACGGTTCCACGCTGGTAGAAAATGTAGCTTGGAAGCCTCATTTTGTTCCAGAAACCAAACTGATCGACGATCTTTTGTCAGAGCTCCGGTCGCTGCAGATACATTTGGCAATAGTTGTAGACGAATACGGTGACACTGCAGGCATAGTTACCATGGAAGACATAATTGAAGAGATAGTTGGTGAAATACGGGACGAAACCGATGTCGAAGAGCCCGCTATGGTGCCCATCAACAACGATGTGGTCGTTGTTGATGGCAGAACAAGAGTCAGCGAGCTAAATCAGCACCTAAATATAAACCTAGAGGTAGCTGACGCCGATACCGTGGGAGGGGCAGTGTTTGTAACTTTGGGACATGTTCCCGCAGTAGGAGAAAGCTTAGAAATAGATAATATTCACATAGAGGTGTTGCGGATCGAAAACACAAGGATCAGAAGACTGAAAATCAGCAGGAACCTATCGGAAACTGTAGAGCATAAATCCGGTGAATAACATTAGGCGCTACATACCCTCCATGGAAAATCCATGGACGATACAAACTTACCTGTTTCATCCTGTTAGTGGGTGCGTGTTAAACATAATTGATAAGATGACGCTCACAGGAATGATCAGAGCAATTCGCACAAAATGAATTTAAATAAATCCACCGCATACCGCACGAAATCCGTGGTCCTGAGACGGCGAGACTTGGGCGAAGCAGATCGGATCATCACTCTATTCACCAGAGAGCATGGAAAACGCTCGGCAGTTGCGCGAGGCGTCAGAAAACCCGGCAGTAGGCTTGCCGGACATGTCGAGTTGTTCACAGTCATTGACGCCTACTTGATTGTAGGCTCAAACCTGGACGTTCTAACACAGGCTTCCTCTATCAACATTTTCCCTAAACTAGCCGAAGATCTAAGGCATTTTGCACAAGCCTCATGGGCTTCTGAAATCATAGATAAATTAATTCCGGATTCACATCCCGATTCATTCTTGTTTGATCTGCTGGTCAAATTCCTGGAGCTTGCAACTAACTCGGGAGACATAATACATTTACATCACTTCGAATTACTGGCTCTGCAAAAATCAGGATACCAACCACAGTTAGACGCATGTGCGGTGTGCGGAGAACATCTTGATCCGTCCAGTATCAGATTTTCAGCGCATAACGGTGGCACTATGTGTCCAAGCTGCCCAAGTAATTTGCAGACCCATAAATTGTCGACAGCCAGCGTCAAAACTATGCGCTGGCTCCTGGCACATCCATTGGGACAAGCTTCCATTTTGAAAATTAACAACCAGCTCATAGGAGAATTGGCATACACTACTAGAGTTTGTCTGGAGAATGCGATCGAGGACCCGTTACGCTCCGGAGAGTTATTTAGTCCGTCTCCCGATTCCCTCGTGGCGCATTAATTGCGACATAATAGGGTGGCACAAAATTCGCACAGAGGTTGAATGTCCATAAATCTTGACTCCCTAGACAAGTTAGTATCGCTCGCTAAACGGCGAGGGTACGTGTTTCCTAGTTCAGAAATTTACGGGGGCTTTGCAAGCACTTGGGATTACGGCCCACTAGGAGCAGAGTTAATTCGAAACATTAAAGAAGCCTGGTGGCGAGATATAGTGGTAGCTAGAGACGATGTTGTTGGCCTCAATGCATCGATATTAATGGCGCCTAAAGTATGGGAAGCATCAGGCCATGTAGAACATTTTTCTGATCCGCTCGTCGAGTGTAAAGAATGCAGAAGAAGATTCCGTGATGACGATTTTGCGGGCAACACATGCCCAAAATGCAATGGTGATTTGGGAGACATTCGTCAATTTAACACTATGTTCAAAACATTTGTTGGGCCCGTTGAGCAACAAGCAGCCACCGCATATTTGCGACCAGAAACGGCGCAGTCCATTTTCGTCAACTTCCGAAATGTGCAACAGTCTGCACGGATGAAACTACCATTCGGAATAGCTCAAACCGGAAAAGCTTTTCGTAACGAAATCACTACTGGCAATTTCCTATTTAGAACTCGGGAATTTGAGCAGATGGAACTCGAATATTTCGTTCCTCCTCACGAAGATGAAGCCTCTTTTGAATTTTGGATCACACGTCGTAAGGCTTGGTATGAGAAATACGGCATAGACGCTCAGAATCTGCGCGTCCGAAAACATGCAACAGAAGAACTTGCTCATTACTCTCTCGGCACTAGCGACATAGAATACCGATTTCCATTTGGATGGAGTGAGATAGAAGGGATAGCAAGACGTGGCTCCTATGATCTACAACAACACATCGATGCTGGAGCAAAAGATTTGACTTATTTTGACAATGATTCAGGTCAGCACATAGTTCCATGGGTTGTCGAACCGTCCGCAGGTGTGGATCGTGCAGCCTTATCATTTCTATGCGAGGCTTACCGCGAAGAAAAAGTGCCGAATTCCAAAGGTAAGGAAGAAATCCGCACAGTCCTACGTCTCGATCCTCGATTAGCTCCGATTAAAGTTGCATATTTCCCATTGGTAAAAAAGCCCCCATTACAAGAACTAGCTCATAAGCTTCAAGATCAAGCCCGATTTACTTGGAATACATTTTATGACGAGACCGGGGCAATAGGGAGACGATATCGCCGGCAAGATGAAGCAGGCACTCCATTCTGTGTTACGGTCGATTACGAATCTCTGGACGACAATGCCGTGACAATAAGAGACAGGGACAATCTTAAACAAGAACGGATCCCAGTAACCGATGTTATTGCGTATCTAAACAGTCGATTACACTGGAGCAAGGGACAATAACCCCAAGCTTCTGCCACAGCTCAAACTAATCAATAACCGCTAGCAACTATTTGCGTTCATTTTCCCTAGAGGCTCACTTTATGAGAT
Organism: uncultured Chloroflexota bacterium; assembly: GCA_913043205.1. Classification (GTDB taxonomy): domain Bacteria; phylum Chloroflexota; class UBA11872; order UBA11872; family VXNJ01; genus CAJWLF01. Next base: position 111,850 of record CAJWLF010000002.1, read on the forward strand.
CCTATTATCCAAACGTCAAAGATTTCGCACTTCAATCTTGGGGGAATATATGGCCGAAGAAACTGGATTCTCTACTATGGGCCGTGTACTTGGTGATGGTAGCTCCGCACCAAATATAGGCATAGGAATGCTAGGGTACGCATTCATGGGAAAGGCACATTCGAATGCCTACAAGACAATCCCATACATGATGTACCCTCCACCAGCACACCCCGTCCTAGAACGCATAGCTGGTCGTAATGAAGAGGGAGTGAGAGCAGCAGCTGACAGGTTTGGCTTTCGTAACTATGCCACTGATTGGCGAGACGTCGTTAATGACCCAAATGTTCAGATATTAGACAATGGGGGACCAAACAGTATTCACCTAGAGCCTACACTGGCTGCCATCGAGCTAGGCAAACATGTCGTATGCGAAAAGCCATTAGGCAGAAACCCGGCAGAATCAAGACGTATGTGGCAGGCGGCAGAAAATGCTGGTGTAAAACATATGACCGCGTTCAATTACCGATTTGTACCAGCGATAGTTTTGGCCCGAAAGTTAATCAATGATGGAGCAATAGGAGAAATCCGTCATTTTCGCGGCCAATATTCCCAAGAATGGTTGGTCGATTCCAACACCCCTCGACTTTGGAGAATGGATAAGGAATCTGCTGGAAGCGGTGCCTTGGGAGATCTTGGTGCCCACACTATTGATCTAGCGAGATTTCTTGTGGGGGAGCCGGTAGCCGTAAATGGTCGTATGTCAACGTTTGTATCGGAACGGCCAAACCCAGATGATGCATCGAAAATGGAGCCTGTCACCGTAGACGACGCCTATGCAGCCTTAGTGGAATTCGACACCGGCATTATCGGAACAATTGAGGCTACCCGGTACGCCAATGGGCGTAAAAATGGCAATGCTTTCGAAATAAATGGCTCTAAAGGATCACTGGCATTCAATATAGAAAACCTTAACGAATTGCAGGTTTATATACTCGATTCCGAACCTCGTGAAGCCAATGGTTTTCGTTCGGTGTCTGTGACAGAGCAATATCACCCTTACTGGGACAACTGGTGGCCGCAAGGGCATATCATTGGATGGGAACATACCTTTGTACACGAGCTGTATCATTTCCTAGATTGCGTAACAAACGACAAACCAGTAGGACCTTGGGGAGCAACGTTTGAGGACGGGTACAAAGCTGACGTGGTAGCCGCCGCAATAGCAGCCTCAGCGGAGAACAATGGGGCAAGAGTAGAAGTCAAATACTAACATTTTCAGAATTCGAGTAAGTTTTTTAAGGAGTTTAATTAGATGAAAATAGGCGTGTTTAGTGTGTTGATGAGCGATCAACCTCTCGAAAGTGTGTGTCGTTATCTCGCCAGCCTTGGGGTCGACACAATCGAACTAGGCTGTGGCGGATATCCTGGAAATGCTCACTGCAATGCAGCCGAACTTCTTCAGAACCCGAGCAAGATCGATGAATTGTCAGCGATGCTCCAAGAAAACAATTTGGAGCTGTCCGCCCTTAGCATGCACGGCAATCCTATACATCCAAACAAAGAAATCGCTCAGCAACATGCTAAAGACCAAGAAAATGCAATCCTGCTAGCCGAAAAACTTGGAGTGGATACAATAATCACTTTTTCAGGATGCCCTGGAGATCAGCCAGGTGCTAGGCACCCTAACTGGGTAACTTGTGCTTGGCCGCCAGATTACCCGGACATACTAGATTACCAGTGGAATCAGGTCCTCATTCCTTTCTGGAAAGATGCGGCAAGCTTCGCACGCGATCATGGCGTAAACAAGATCGCGCTCGAGATGCACCCTGGCTTTTGTGTCTACAACATAGACACATTATTACAGCTACGAGATGCTGTAGGGCCCGAGATAGGGGCCAACTTCGATCCCAGTCACCTATGGTGGCAAGGGATGGATATGCCAACCGCAATTAGAACTGTAGGAAAAGCCGGTGCGATGCACCATTTTCATGCTAAAGACACAAAAGTCGATCCCCAGAACACTAACCGCACTGGCGTGCTGGACACTAAACCATACACCGATGAAATAGGAAGAAGTTGGGTATTTAGATCTATCGGTTATGGACATGGACTTGATGACTGGAAAGAAATGGTCAGCGAATTGAGATTAATCGGATACGATGGAACGCTGAGTATCGAACACGAAGACAGCCTGATGTCAGCAAATGAGGGGCTGGAAAAAGGCATCGAGTTGCTAAAGCAAGTAGTAATTAAAGAAGCTGCCGGTGAGGCATATTGGGCATAACATCGGATTAATTTCCTTTTAACAGCATGAGATAAGAAAGGGCATACACATGGCTAATTTCCGACTATCTTGCCACCAGATCACATGGGGTAGAGAGTTAGACAAGGCACTTGAAGATATAAGTCACTATGGATACCGAGGCACAGAAACTTTTGCCACTGTGGTGGACGATTTTGCTGGCCGTGAAGACGAGTTGAGACATAAATTCAAATCCCATAACCTGCAACTCACCGCCCTATATGGCGGGGGTGACATGCATATTGCTGGTAAAGAGCAAGAGATAATTGACTGGAATATCAAAATAGCGAAATTTATACAATCAATGGGGGCAGACAGACTGGTGCTCGGTCCTGGCAGACCAAGACCTGAGGGTGGGCCCACAAAGCAGCATATAAAAACCATGGCCGCAGTTGCTACTGAAATCGCATCTGCAAGCTTAGATTACGGAGTAATTACTGGAATCCATCCTCATTGGAATACACCAGTTCAAGAGCGAGACGAAATTAGTAGTATTTTTGACGCAGTAGACACAGATCTCGTAAAAATGGTTTTGGATCCTGCTCATATAGCTAAAGCCAACGCCGACCCTGTAGAGGTATGTGAAACGTATGGCGACATCATCACTTATGTACACATCAAAGACTATTCGCCCGATTTAGACACTGAAGAAGCCAACACTCCCGACATACAAGGAAACGCTCCGTCCCTAGCATTTTTTAGCGAATTGGGTGAAGGTATCGTTGACACACCAGGGTTTGTGAATCAACTCAGAAAGAACAACTATGATGGTTGGTTGACTATTGAGCTTGATCGAACTCAAACTTCACCACGTCAAAGCTTAGAGAACAACACACGATACCTAACAGATGTGATGAAGTTTGATATAAGTGGTGACAACGCGTAGACCGACTATAACCAAGGAAAGGTTCTGATTCATGATTAACGTTGGAATTGTGGGGTGCGGTCGAATAATAGAAGACGGTCATGCGCCCGCTTTTCTTGAGTTAAAAGATCGATTCAATGTTACGGCTTTGGCCGACCCAACTCCCGAACGGCGAAGTGTGATCGGTTCTATGCTAAACATACCAATAGATCGTCAATTTGCTGACTGGAATGATCTCCTGAAATTAGACGACATTGAGCTGGTCGACATGGCATTACCACATTTTTTGCACCTGGAATCCGCAGTGGCCGCGGCAAGATCCGGAAAAAAGATATTGATGGAAAAGCCAATGGCAACGAGTATGGACGAGGCAGACCAAATAATGGCTGCCATTCGGGAAAATAATTCTATAGCCTGCATTGCTCACAACTATCTCTTTCGTCACCCCACAATCAAAGCATTAGAGTTGATCAAAGCAGGAGCAATTGGAGAGCCATTCTTTTACCGACAGGGAGCTTTTATGCCTAGGCATTATGCCGGCACATCTACCTACGACTCTGGCTGGAGATCTAAATCAAAAATGGCAGGGGGCGGAGCCTTGATCGACAATTCATACCATCATCTATACATGGCAGCGGCTCTAATCGGATCGCCAATATCTAGCATTTTCACGAATATGGGAACCTTCGTTCATAACATCGATGTGGAAGACACGGTAATAATGTCTTTAACGCACGCTAACGGGCGCATGTCCGCTATTGAGACAGGATGGAGTACTGGGGCAGCACACCCAGTAGACGAACTGCATGGTACAGAGGGGTCTATTGTTTTCAATAGAGAGCCCCCATACCTTCAATTACATCACAACGATACGTGTATAGAGATAGAAATCACCCCAGGATTTACTTGGGGATTTAAAAACTTGTTTGAGGCTTACGCCGATACCATAGAGCAAGAACTACCTCCGCCGGTCAGTTTTGATGACGGTTACAGCAATCTAAAAGTAGTCATGTCAGCATACAAGTCAGGACATAACAGTATTGCAGTCAATATTTAATTTATTGGGTAAACAAAACCCTACCCATCAATAATGCTTTTGATTTGATTGGCCAGTTCAAGGCTGATTCCCTTGACTGCAGCGATATCTTTAACATCCGCTTCTCGAATCTTGTGTACACTACCGAAGTGACGTATCAAAGAACGTTTTCTTTTGGGTCCAACACCAGGAATATCATCCAAAATAGAGCGACGCCCCGACTTAGTACGCAAGTGTGTGTGGAAACTGATGGCAAATCGGTGCGCCTCGTCTCGGATGCGCTGGAGAAGATGTAAGCCAGACGAATTGCTTGCAAATACGATCGGCTTCGAATCTTTAGGAACGAATAATTGTTCTTCTCTCTTGGCAATCGCCGCTATCGGCAGAAACTCCAACCCTTGATCATTCATAGCGTCTACAGCAGAACTTAACTGTCCTTTACCTCCATCTATCAAAATCAAATCTGGCAACACGGCCCAGGATGAAATAGCACATTCGGGTTGACCCGAAAAATCTGGCAGTGGCACTATCGGATCAAACCCATCAAGTCGTACATTAGATACGCCGGCGTAGTCCGAATCAAATCCTTCAGGACCAATTCTTCTCGGTATTTGAGCACGCTTAAATCGTCGATTAATCATTTCCCTGATAGATGCATAATCATCATTTCCTGATGAATTCCGGATTTTAAACCGTCTGTATTTGTTCTTTATCGCAAGGCCGTCTTCAAACACCACCATCGCACCTACTGTAGAAGCACCTTGATTATGGGAAACGTCATAACACTCTATACGTCTAGGGAGCCTCTCTAAATGCAATCCTTCCCCTACTTGCCTAAGGGCTTCTCTCAGTCGTCTTGATGAACTAAGCAGGGCCGCTCTCTCCAGGCCGAGCGCTTTCTGAGCATTCTTATCGGCCATGGACACCAGCTTTTTCTGAACGCCGCGCTTGGGCACCTGCAACTCTACTTTTCCTCCTCGCAATGTACTTAACATAGAAATTACTACTTCCTTATCCGGCACCTCCGCGGGCAAAAGTATTTTCTTCGGCACATCCATTGCTCGCCCATAATATTCGCGCACAAACTCGCCTGTTAATTCTTCCTTAGTCTCTTGCCCAGTAGCCGCAAGACGGTAGGCGTGACCTCCTATCATTTTCCCATCGCGTATGGTCAATACGTGACCGATAGTCTCTCTTCCTTCAACTGCCAACCCTAGTACATCCTGGTCACCACGACGCGGATCTACAATCTTTTGTTCCGTCATGATCTTGCGGACTGCGTTTATTCGATCACGATTAGTAGCTGCGGCTTCAAAGCGCAAATCACTGGCGTCCTGTTTCATTTGTTGCTCTAATTTAGACAATACCGCCTCATGACGGCCCTCAAGAAACGCAATGGTATCCTGAATAACATCCTGATAGTCAGCTGGCCCAACCACTCGAATGCAGGGGCCGTTGCAAAGATTAATATCATACTTTAGGCAAGGTCTTTCCCATACACGATCCATATCTAGAGCACAGGTTCGAAAAGGGAAAAGCTTATTTAACAATTTGATGATGTGTCTTACGGAACGAGCACTCGTGTATGGACCAAAATATCGAGACCCATCACGCGTAGCCACCCTAGTGGTCAAAACTCTAGGATAGGATTCCTGCACTGTCACCTTAATGTACAGGTACTGCTTGTCATCCCTAAAAACCACGTTGTACCGAGGCTTGTACCGCTTAATCAGATTGCTCTCAAGAACTAGGGCTTCGACCTCGGTATCTGTCACAACAACATCAAAATCAGCTACATTATGTACAAGTGCCCGCGTCTTAATTGAAAAACCACGTTGGCTGCCAAAATATGATTTAACGCGATTACGAAGAGATATGGCTTTCCCTATGTATAGAATCTTTCCCTTCACATCTTTAAGCTGGTACACGCCGGGATCCGTTGGCATCACAGCCAACTTGGCCCTAACTGCGTCTGGATCCATTTTTTGTTCTCAATACCATACGGCATTCCCTCAACAAGACAATCGGTGATTATGTCAGGTTCAGATAAAAGATTAGCCCGTATGACTCAATTATGGCCAACTATTGATTTCGAAGATTTTTTCAATCGCAAAGTAAAAACCCAGGGTTATTACAACCCTGGGTTCGACACGTGGCAGATGCTTCAGTGCACTTCGGATGGGTGGAGGAAAGAAACTGAATCAGTTGCCAATAACAGGATGCTATTAAGTATTCACCATCCCTACGTCGTTCCTTGGAAAAGTCTAGGCCGTGACCAATCCAGTAATTTTCTAGACCCAAACCAAGCTGCAAGGTCGACTTCTCTTCAGTGGCTAACCGACTCAGTGTCACGAGCAAAAGAGCAAAATGCACAATTTGTGCTAACTCATTTAACTCATGGGTCAGGTAAACCTACTCCCGAACAAGCAGAAAACTTGGCATCCAGGTCCGTAGAGTCCATAGCGCGAATATCTGAATCGTTCAATATGCCGATACATATCGAGTATTTAGGCTACCACCCATCATTCCACTTGCCTGAAAAGTTTATATCAGCTCTGGAGGACTATCCTAATCTAGGACTATGCTTGGATACAGGTCATCTGAACAGATGGGCTCAAATCCACAATATGGATCCCTATCAAGCAGCAAGTAAACTATCTCCCTTGATCGAATCCGTCCATTTATGGAATACCAGCTCAAATCTGGAATATCGACATTACGGCCATGTTCCTGTTCACAATTCAATAGATGGAGTAAATGGTTACATAAGTGTTGAGCGGATATTGCAGACTATTGCCCCAGCAAAGCACCCTATCACCATTATTTTTGAACCTTCAATTCACAGCAAAGTTGAAGAGGCTTTTATTACTGAAGGAATGCTCTGGATTAAACATTTATGGACCAATTTACAAGACCATGCAAATGATTGATCTATGGTATTTTGGATACCTAACCCAAGCTAACATCATCCAAGACACACTAATCAGGCAGACAAATTGCGTACATTGTTGAGACTGCTCCAATATCAATTCCCATACAAGACATACACATTCTGGGGCATCCTAAGCCTCATTGCAGCCAGCGCCGCAACAGGAGCAGCCCCTGCAGCTATTTCACGGGCCATTGATGACGGGATAGCCACTAGAGATTTAGACCAATTACTAGTTTTCACAGCATTTGCCGCAGGTTTGTTCATGATTCGAGGATTCATGGCGGCAATATACAATTTTACTTGGCAATACGCTTCCCAGATCGTAGCACGTGATCTTAGAGACGAATTTTTCGCCCATTTACAGCGCCTTCCCCACAAATTCCACGACGGAGCAGACTCGGGCGATCTGATTTCTCGCGGGATCTCAGACATCGAGGCTGGTCGTATGGCTGGAGGCATGAGCCTGTATCGCCTGGTAGAAATAGTGGCAACGTATTTGGTAGTTATTTCGATAATGATAGCTACTCACGTGCAATTGACTTTACTGACATTAGCAACCTTGCCTCTCATGATGATCATCACAATATATTTCAGCTATCAGCTAAGACTACGATGGTCTAGAGTTCAAGCTCAGCGAGCCATACTAACAAGCACTCTCACAGAAGCATTAACTGGAATTCGCGTAGTTAAAGCCTTCAATCAGGAAGAAGGTGAAATAGACAAATTCGAGCAGAATGCCAATGATTTATCCGTCTACGTACTCGACACATTAAAACAATTTGCCCTCTTTTTACCTGTATTGTTGTTTTTTTCGTCTGTAGGCACAGTTGTATTAATCTGGGCCGGATTCTCCCTCGTGTTAGACGGAAGCCTAGATCTAGGCACCATTGTCCAATTCAATATTTACGTCGTTAATTTGCTCAGGCCGACACGGATGATTGGGCCAGTCGTACAACGACTCCAAAATGGTCTTGTGGCAGCAGAAAGAGTATTTGAAATACTCGACATAGACCCAGAAATCACCTCTCCACTGAAATCGATCAAAAAACCAATTCATGGCAACATCCGATTTGATAATGTGAAATTTAGCTATGGTGACTCAACACCCGTGCTGAGCAATATCAACTTTGAACTCAAAGCAGGCAAGACCCTAGGAATAATTGGACCAACCGGCGCCGGCAAATCCACATTAGTAGGGCTAATACCCAGACTATATGAGGTAACAAGCGGTACGGTATTGCTAGATGGTGTTGAACTTTCCAGTTATGACCTGGAACACCTCCGCAATAATATCGCAATGGTGCCGCAAGACCCATTCCTTTTCACCAACTCCATCGGCAAAAACATAGCATTCGCGCGACCGAAGTCAGATTTAAAGCAAATAATATCGGCAGCTGTTCAAGCCCAAGCCGACCGATTTATTTCAAAGCTGGATGGTGATTACGATACAGTCGTTGGAGAGAGGGGAGTCGGCTTGTCGGGAGGGCAACGACAACGATCCACGATAGCTAGAGCACTGATCATGAACGCCCCGATTTTAATTATGGACGACTGTACAGCCAGTGTGGACACAGAAACCGAACAGTTGATTCGAGATGGCTTAAAGCGAGAGCTCAATGCTAAGACACTAGTTGTAGTAGGACAAAGAGTCTCCAGTGTCAGACATTCCGACGAGATTCTGGTGCTGGACAAAGGCCGAATTGTTGAAAGAGGATCGCATAGTGAATTAATCACTTTGGACGGACTATACGCTGAAATACACAGACTTCAATCCCCAGAGCAAGAAGCTGCCGTAGATGGTGCTCATTTGACATGATTCACTATCACCATGACATTAATCAAGCTAGGGCCCCTTTCAACTGGAATTTGTTTCGACGGCTGTTCAGTTATGCAACTCGAAACAAAAGAAAGCTCATACTGGCTGCACTCCTTGCCTTACTCGGAACTGCTGCCAATGTAGTGCAACCTATACTCGTGCAACGGGCTATAGATGAAGGCATCGGGCAAAACCAAACCGATCTACTGGTGACGCTCAGCGGTGTATATCTAGCATTATCGCTACTCGAAAATGGGGCTTTAGGACTTCAAATTTGGTTGATGTCCCAAGTAGGCCAGGGAGTGTTTTACAACCTCCGCATGGACCTGTTTCGCAAAATGCAGAATCTATCTATGGATTATCACGATCGCACAATAAGCGGGTCTATTATTTCACGATTCACTAGTGACATCACATCTCTAAATGACATCCTCACAGAGGGGTTAGTTAGCACCATTACGGACCTAGTGTTAGTTTTCGGCGCCTTTGCAGTCATGATGTCTTACAGCTGGCAACTCGCATTAGCCACGTTAGTTATTGTTCCAGTTATGGTTTTCGGAGCAGGATTTTTCAGAGTCCGTGCAGCACGATCTTATAGAAGAGTGCGAGCACTCATGTCTGAAACAAATGCAAATCTAGCCGAATCCATACTCGGGATACGAGTAACTCAAACATTTTCACGTGAACACGAGAATTCCAGATTGTTTGGCAAAGTGACTGAAGAGACTTTACAAGCTCACAAGAAAGCCAGGATGATTGGTGTGTCAGTAATCCCTGGTATCGATTTACTCCTAGCAATTTCCGTAGCTATAGTGTTGACTTATGGAGGTAATTTGGTCCTAGGGGACAACAATATTGAACTAGGTGTAATCACAGCATTTCTTATCTATTTGCAACGACTGTTCCACCCATTGCAAGAACTCGGCACCCGGTTTGACTTACTACAGGCAGCTATGGCATCTGGGGAACGGGTGACAAGAATTCTTGATACTCCTGTTACCGTTCTAGATAGAGCAGATGCACAAGATATCCCCCATATAAAAGGTAAGATCAAATATTCCAATGTCCATTTCGAATATCTCCCTGATGAACCCGTAATCAATGGAATTGCATTCGACGTTAATCCCGGTAACACTCTGGCACTTGTTGGTGCAACAGGAGCTGGAAAATCAACAATTATCAACCTGTTATTCCGTTTTTATGACATAAACAAAGGGTCCATTGAAATTGATGGTATAGACATTAGAAAGGTCACTCAACAGTCATTGCGTTCCAAGATGGCACTGGTCCTACAGGACCCATTCTTATTTAAAGGGACCATCCGAGAGAACATTGCATATGGCAACCCAGATGCGTCAAATTATGAAATTGAGGAGGCCGCCAAAGCCGTGCATCTACATGACACTATAATGAACATGGATTTTGGTTATGATACTTCTGTAGCAGAACGTGGTGGCAGATTGTCAATGGGGCAACGCCAGTTGGTTTCATTTGCACGGGCCTTGTTGACCAATCCTCAAATCCTAGTGTTGGACGAAGCCACGAGCAGTGTGGATACACAAACCGAAGCCCTTGTCCAACAAGCACTCGAAACTCTCTTGGAAAACCGCACGGCTATCGTAATTGCACACCGTTTATCTACTGTACGCATGGCAGATGAAATATTGGTTCTGGATGCAGGAAAAATCATAGAACGCGGAACCCACAGTGATTTGGTGTCAGCAGGCGGACACTATCAACGTATGCACGAATTAGGATTTGATCTGTCTGACGAAGATATTGCAGAACGCCTTCAGTCAGGTAAAACAAGTCGTCTCTCTTAACCCCACAAAAACACGAATTCTAAGATTCATGGGGAACTTAACTGACAAAAAGATCTATTGTCATATAGTTCACAGTTTAAAAATAGGACGCCCCACCGTCGCCGGCCTGCGCTATATGCCTGTTCCCTGGGCAACCAGGTGGGTGCCCGCGGCCGACAAAGACGACTGCGAAAGCCGTCTGAGCCACCAGCTAAGCTCCCATATTAGATCTGTTGGAACATAAGCCAAAAGCAGGTTGTCGAACGAGGTCGGACATCCTACAACCATTATGACGGATAACACAACTATCGGAAAGTGTGATTAACAAGCCATCAACAATATTTGTGAGGTAAGCCCGATATAAAGATTAATTTCCCGATTCTTTATCAACTATTCTTATGTGAAGCTCTGCTAATTGGCTTTCAGTGACAGCCGACGGAGCCGCTTGAGCTAGATCTTGCCCATCCTGAGTCTTAGGAAATGCAACCACTTCTCTAATGTTGTCAGTTCGGCAAAGAATCATCAGTAGCCGGTCAATCCCCATAGCTATACCACCATGGGGAGGTACACCGAAATCAAAAGCTTGCAACATAGAACCAAAGTTATGTTCTATTTCATCCTCGGAATACCCAAGCAATTCAAATATCCTACGCTGCAATCCCTCATTAGTTATGCGAATGCTGCCACCGCCAACTTCACTTCCATTACATACCAGATCGTATTGCCTCGATTTCGCACATAATGGGTCGACCTCTAATAGCGTTTCATCCCCTGGCCTAATCCCGCAAAATGGATTGTGAGAAAATGTTAATCGGTCCTGACCTTCAACCTTGTCTAATAGCGGAAAATCCTTAATCCAACAAAACGCGATTTCATCTGGTGATCTCAATTCCAGTTGGTCGGCAACCTTCCTCCGTATTCCATCCAAGGCAGCATTAGTGACTCGAACTTCATCAGCGACTATCAAGGCTAGATCACCATCTTCTAATCGAAGTCTCTCTACTATCTTATTGAACACATCATCATCAATAAATTTCTGCAATGAACTATTGTACTGACCTTCGTATCTGGCTACCGTTATGGCTCCCTTAGCCCCATTATTACGAGCTTCTTCTATAAAAACATCGGTCTGCTTCCGAGAATAACCACTACATCCCGGTGCTACAACAGCCTTGATTATTCCATCCGATGCTGTTGTTTCATCGAATGCTCGAAAGCCTGTCGCAGAACAAATATCGGTCAAATCAATCAACTCAAGTCCAAAGCGAAGATCCGGTCGATCGGTACCATATCGATCCATTGCATCTTCGTAACTCAACTGAGGGATTCCGTCGTTTACAACGCTCATGTCGCTAAATTCGGCAACAATCTTGAGGTATAAATTTTCAATTAAACCCATTACGTCAGATTCTTCGACGAAGGACATCTCAATGTCAAGCTGGGTATGTTCAATAACTCGATCAGCCCGGGGATCTTCGTCTCGAAAAGCTCGTGCTATCTGAAAATATCGATCCAGCCCAGCAATCATTAAAAGCTGCTTCATCTGCTGGGGAGATTGTGGAAGAGCATAAAATTGCCCCGGCCTGAGACGACTGGGCACCAAAAAATCTCTTGCTCCCTCCGGAGTGCTTTTGACAAGTATCGGTGTTTCTACTTCGACAAATTCAGCAGTGTCTAGGAAGTCCCTCATAAACTTGACAACACGATGCCTGAGTATGATGTTGTCCCTCTGTTTATCACGACGTAAATCAAGATATCGGTATCTAAGCCGTAAAGACTCGTCCACATCCTGCTGTTCGTTAATGTAGAACGGCGGCGTTTTGGACTCCGATAAAATTTGCAGTTCCTGCACTAGCAACTCTATGTGTCCAGTTGCAATAGATTCATTGATAGTGCCAGAAGGACGCTCAACTATCAGTCCTGTAACAGCTATCACATATTCAACACGCAGGTCACCGGCCATCTCATGACTATAGGGATACAACTCTGGATTGAACACAATCTGAGTCAGACCGTACCTATCTCTCAAGTCGATAAATATAAGTCCACCATGGTCTCGTCTCCTATGGACCCATCCATTCAATATTACCGTTGAGCCAATATCATCCTTGTTCAATACATTGCAGTTATGAGTACGTTTCAGTGTAAATCTCCCGATTACAAGACATCTGAAAGGCATTATCCTATGCAGCCGAGCAGCACCCAGCATAGTGACAGCAATCAGAAATCAGATGCTTTCTCCAAAAACTTTACACAATACGCACGATATTGACGAAAATTGGAACCATGCTCACGAGGCTCATGCCGTTCTAATTCCCTTAACATCGAATCTTCACCAGATGCGATCAGCTTAGCTTTATATAGTGCATAGGCTGATTCCGGATGCGACTGCCGCAGATAATTAAATATAGATCCTGATGTCCTTTCAAAACGAGCAGTCGCTTCAGAATCCCGTGTAAAACTTTCAATTTCTCTAAGTGGACGCTTTCGGCCATGCCCCAATCGATGATCTACCTCATCAAGCATGTGTCCGTACTCACCAAGAATACTACGCAACTTACTAGCAAATTCGCTTAAACTTATTTCTCCCAAATCAGTGCTCGGACTAGACAGTGACTCTTCAACAGAGTCCCAATCTATATTAATTTGGGGATATAGCTCATGAAACTCATCTTTAAATTGAGCAGTTATTGTTGGATCCGCTCCCAAGTACGCCAGAAATCGTGATGAACTCCGTAGTTCGTCTGAATCGCCATCAACAAGCCAGGCCACTCTGATTGTTCGCACCTTCCCACTGGGTAGGGTACGCTCTTCTCCACGCCACTCTACCTGAACACCCATATGACTATCCTGTCACCCTATCTGCGTCGCGACCTGTTATTTTCATTCGCATTTTTCCCAGTATCACCTGCCCCAGCGGATTTTGCTGATATTAGGGTGACCGCAAATTGGTTAGGACCTTCGGCAATAATAGGCCTCTCTACTACAGCTACACCAGAAAGAAGATCAACAACTTTGCTTAAGAGCTGAGCAGACAGTTCTGGGTAAATTCGCTGACGGCCACGCATACGTACTACTGCCTTCACCCTTAACCCTTGTTGTATAAACTTTTCCATCCTGTTCACCTTAGTGCGGATGTCATGCTCACTAGTGACCGGCGTAAAGCGCACTATCTTTAGTTCCCCTGAACGGGATGCCCGTTGATGCTTACGTCCCTGACGCTCTTTGCGACTTTGCTGGTATTTATACTTGCCGTAATCAAGCAGCTTCGCCACAGGTGGCTTCGCATTAGGAGATACTTCGACCAAGTCAAGATCTCTATCTTGTGCCATGGCGAGAGCCTCTACCGTAGGTATCACACCTACTGATTCATTCTTGTCGTCGATCAAATGAACTTCTCTTATACGTATCCGCTCATTGATTCTTAGTTCGTCTGCTTCCTTCGCTATAGCACTACTTCCTATGTTTTTGTGAATACCAGGATTTCCCTGTATTTAGCATGCAAGAATCAAAAATAATATCTTGCTCCACATTTATCCAGTGTTAAAGATAACAATAATTGTAAATCCCATCGACAGTATCTCACACAAGATGTATATAATCACTGATGTAAAGCATACATCTTGGATACCACTTCAGCTCACCAAATAGGAAGCAGATAGTTCTCCAAGAGAACCAAAGCTAGTTCCCACCTATTGGAAGGCAATCATTGCATATAGCCCAAGCAAGCATAGCCGATAGCACACCGCGGCTGGAAAGCCCCCGGATATGTTCCATCATTTCGCACCCACTCCAAGATTCCTTAGGGCATTTTCATTTGATACTAGAAGGCGGCACCCCACGACTATGCCAGGAATTTATACGTGTCGCATCAACAGCATACTACGCTCCTGAAACAAGGGACCCAATAGCCGGGTTAATGAGGGCAATGCGCATGGGGTCTAGTGCTGCAGCCAGCCTCGCAGCAAGAGCCGAAGAACACTTGGACATTGGTGCAACTGGTCTGGTTACCGATGAGGGAAACTTATATGTAGCTCAACAACATCCGGCTCAGGTTTATATTCATCGAAACGGACCATTACATGCTCTTCCAAGTCTCGACTCTTCTGGAGATAAGTCGTATAACGATGGCTTACCATTCGATCAAGACATAGAACTTTCACGAGTATCTCTTGAGCACGGGGACGTCATTGCAACAACATCATCGATCGTTGCGCGCACTATCCGCGAACGAGAAATCCGAGGGATATTAACCCGCTACAGTCCTGAAGCTAGTGCATCACAACTAGCTTCACTAGCAGCTCAGCGCGGAGCAGGCGATTGTGACGTACTAGTGATACAGTGGCAAGAGAATATTCCTGATTCGACAGAAGCTAGTCAAGAAAAAGATCACACTAATGCCTTGAAACAACTACCAGAATTCGACGATTTAGATCCAAAGGATGATCCGGAAGAAAGGTTGACAGATAGCAGGCGGAGCTCAAGAAAACGTAAATCATTCATGCTGGCTTTACGAGATCTTTTTGTCGGCATACTGATTATGATTCTACTTACACCATTAACCGCGTATTCTTCCATTGCAAAAACTGTTAGGCGAGAAAAGCCGAACATTGGTGAGAAAGACGATGATGTCAGACACGTAGAAAAATCCGATTATGAACAACGTCGGGAAGCCATATCCGGAGACCCGCTAGATCTGGATGAGTTAAACAGGCAAATATTTGATTCATCAGATAGTGAGTCAGATCGTCTGACTCCACGTTCTTGGCCAGGGTTGCCACCTGCCAAACGCGGTCGACTTTCCGGACTTTGGCCATCACCCGGAATATCAGGAGAGCCTTTGAGTTCAAAAAGCAAAAATCGTACTATAGGACCTGGGTCAGCAATTCTTTTTGCATCACTTGTTATCCTCGGAGTAGTGCTAGCTGTCTTGTTTGTGCGCAATGAACAGACGATTACACTAAACAGAGATCAGTCCGGCGAGGATGTTTCGTCAACCGCCAAACCAGAAACATCACAAGGTGACAACACCGTGGCTGCAAGTCAGAGCAAAACAACAACCTCAAGTGAATATCTCTTACGTGCTCAAGATTTCTATAAATCAGCATTAAAGGAAAAGGATGATGCACAAGCATTACAAGCCTTACAAGATGCTGCCGATGCTGCCAATCAAGCTGGTCGAGGGGCCCAATCTACAGCGATAAAAGAAGTTAACCAGTTGCTGGCAGACATTGACAAAGAGCGCGACCGACGGAACAAGGTAGTACGCCTAGCTACGAGTGCTACTATCGGCGACTTTCCTGGCTCCGGAGTAGGAGTGGTGTCTGGAAAAGCACAACTAGAAGTTTATAACGGCCGACAATATGTGATCGATGCCGTAGTCGGTCAGGTACTTGAATTCACAAATCCTAAGATCGGAAGCACAGTTATTCGTAAAGGTACAGAAATTGGCCAAGCGGCAGCCGGAGATCCGATCGCCATAGTGGCACGAGAACAAGGGCTACTCGCAATTGATAGTCAGAAAAATATATTCAGCATTATCGCAGAAAAACCCACAGAACAATTACGGATAGTCGGAACTGAGACCTGGGTTGGCCCTGCGGCTTATGACAATTTCCAAAACAACCTTTATGTTCTAGACCCATTCGCGAATAAGATCCACAAATACACACCAAGCACCAATGGATACACAGTTGCCCCCAGTAATTATTTCGATGAAAAAGTAGATATCGCAATAGCCATAGATTTGGCGATTGACGGTGACGTATATATATTGCTCAATGACAGTGAAATAAAACGTTATCGTGCTGGCAAAGAGATCGGATTTCGTGTTAATGGTCTTGATCGACCATTCCAAAACATCAGCCAGATTTTCACAAACTCAGATCTCACTAGCTTGTATTTGGTCGATCAAGGCAATCAGCGCATAGTTGAAATCGACAAACGTTCGAATAGATTGGGTGATTTTGTTCGGCAATTCAAGTTCCGTGGCAGTGGAGAAGAATTCTTCGAAGACATCCGTGACATTTGGGTTAGCGAATCTGAAGGACGTTTACTAGTATTAGGTAAGAATTCACTAAGACAGTTTGTACTGCCTAAATTAAACGATTGATATTACTGCCCCCCATAATCAGCAACCGGAGCGGGTAGCGGGAATCGAACCCGCGTTTCGACCTTGGGAAGGTCACGTTCTGCCATTGAACCATACCCGCCAGAAACTTTGTACGTAACTGATTTTACAATCGTTTTGGCGATCACGTTGATACGTACACATTTAATGCTCTAAACGGCCAGCTAATATTCGCCATGGCCAGCATTATGCGAACCATTTATAGCGGTAACAGGATCATTCGATGCATTCTGCCATTCGGCCATACATCTCCTCAATCCGGTAATTTCATTCAAGTAATTCTCATCGCTGGCTAGATCATGCATTTCAAGCGGATCGTTAATCAGATCGAAAAGCTGATATCGTGTACTGCCCTTAACTCGATACTCGATTAATTTGAATCTTTCGTCTCGAACCATTCGCTGATAAGGTCCGTCCGATTCCACAAGAAGATCCATCTGATATGCAGAAAATATCGTTTCTCGGTGATCGCTCACTTCCCCATTTAGTACTGGCAACAAGCTAATCGAATCACTTTGTGCAGGTATGTCCACCTCAGCGTAGTCCAGTAACGTCGCGTACATATCATGTAAGTAACATAAGGCATCGTGTCTTTTCCCACTTGGAATCCCTGGACCTCGCAATATCATAGGTACACGCACACTGTGACTATATAAATTCTGCTTCCCTAGCAAGCCATGCTGACCTAGTGCCAACCCATGATCCGCAACATACACAACGATCGTGTTATCAACTAAGTTTAGGTCCTGTAATGCTTGCATCAATCTGCCTATTTCCGAGTCAAGCTTCGAAATCATCCCATAGTAGTCAGCAATGTGCTGACGGATATCATCGGCCGTGCGAGGATGAGGTGCTAATTCTTCATCCCGAACATGTAGTTCACCATTATCAAATGGATGCTGAGGCAGAAAGTTGTCCGGCAGAGGGATTTCGGTATGTGCATACATGGAAGCAAACTCCTCTGGAGGCGTTCTTGGATCATGAGGCTCAGTAAATGCAATGTACATGCAAAACGGATCGTCGACTGAATGAGAACGCAGCAATCCTATCGCGGTGTCAGTAAAAAGCGTTGATGACCAGCTTTTCCCTCTCGCAACCTGATCAGGCTCGTAATTTCCAGTTGGCTGGAATTCCCACACAGGCGTAGCCTCATGGCTAAACCCTAATCCTGAACTTTTGGTATTCGGCGTAGGCTTTGCTTGATCAAATCCCCCACCCAGAAAGATTGAGCCACCATTTGTAAAAGATCTGGCATATTCACTCGGCCTATTATGCCATTTACCAATCCCGTAAGTAGAATAGCCAGCATCAGCTAGCAATTCCGGAAACAACTTATACCTGCCATCAATTTTGTATCTTGTGTAGTCTCTCCAGTACGGTTCCCTGTCGTCATCTGGCGAGGCAAAAACATTGAATAGACCTACCCCTGCCAACAGCATCGCTCGACTAGGTAGGCATACAGCTCGGGATGTAGATCCCATAATGTGCGCATTCATCATGGACGTCCCTGCATTTGCTAATTCATCAAGATTCGGAGTCTGAACCACCTTGTCCCCAAACCCGTGAATGGCGTCATGCCGATGATCATCTGCAATTAAGAAAAGTATGTTAGGCCTGGCCATTAATCATCCCTTTAGCTAGTTTGCCGTCCTCTGTGCTCCTCCAAGTGGTGTTCAGTATAGAACCCTTCTTGCGTTCCTCGAAATACGGAAACATACAATTCGTCATCTGGAGACTGAACTGACGATATGAGGTTTTCTTCCAGAGAACACAACAAATCAAGTGTTTGTTTTTCGTCCAGTTCCCGAAACAACACCACAGTCATATAGGTAGCACCGTTGGATAAATGCACATCTACATGGGAAAGAGATTCTTTCCCTACCCGAATTAGATATCCCTCTGACGCCAGAGTTCTATATTGACGCAAAAAACTAAATTCATGGTTATGCAATCACATTTCTCCTAATCAAAATCGAGACCAATATCCAAAGCCATTACTGAATGGGTGATAGCCCCTATTGAAATAAAATCAACCCCAGTCTCAGCTATTTCCCTAACATTTTCCAGCGTTATGCCCCCGGACGCCTCTAGGCGGGCACGCCCGGCGGTCAACTCAACAGCCTTGCGCAAATCATTCACGCCCATGTTGTCCAGTAGGACAAGATCCACACCTAAAGCAATACACTCTTCCAATTGTTTCAGTGTGTCGCACTCCACTTGAATTGGTAATCCGTCGCTGCGTGTCTTCAGTATGTTGTTAACAGCGCTGTTCAATCCTCCAGCAGCGCGAATGTGATTATCTTTCACTAAGACCGCATCAAATAATCCGAATCTATGATTAGTCCCCCCCCCAATTCTCACCGAATACTTGTCCAATTTGCGCAAGCCAGGCATCGTTTTTCTGGTATCCAATATAGTCACACCAGTATCCGCTACCTTCGCAATGTATCGTGCGGTTTCAGTAGCAATACCACTCATCCTCTGAACAAGGTTGAGCGCAACTCGCTCCCCGGTTAAGAGGGTATTTACGGAACCATGGAAAAAACCGATTTCATCACCGTGTGTAATCCGATCACCCTCATTAACAACAATTTTGCATGACATGCTTTTGTCGAGAGTATGAAACACCATTGCTGCGATTACACCGCCAGCCAATACCCCTTCCTGTCTACTGACCAATCTAGCTCCAACTTCGATGCACCCATTAATACATGCCTCGGTCGTTACATCACCAGAACCTACATCTTCCTCAAGTGCGTTATTGATGACTGATTGGATGTACGGTCCATCAAGTCCTGTACCAATTAATAAATCGAAATCATTATTCATATTTCATAGTGAGACTAAAGGGATAGTCAATTTTGTAGTTAAGAGGATAAGCCAAATTAGGATCAAGGCCAGGATGATCTAACCTATAGTGGGCCCCTCTGCTCTCTTTCCGATCATAGGCCGCTCTAGCGGCAAACATTCCAATAATAATTAATCCTGCATTCTCTATCGCACTCGACCCAAAATCTACATTACTAGGAGCGCCATATAACTTTTCTATGGCTCGCTTTAACCCATCCTTATGTCTAACTATCCCTACCTCTTCCCACATAAGCTGCTGCAACGAAGCTCTGTTCATATGATTTTCCTGACAAACCACTTCTATGGTTGCGACAGGAAATGAATTTATCTCATATGGTATGTTGCTCGTGGTAGCCTCTACGACTCTGTGTGCAAACACCATCCCTTCCAGCAATGAATTACTCGCCAGTCTGTTTGCCCCATGAACTCCTGTGTTAGCTGCCTCTCCGCAAACATATAAACCCGGTATCGTGCTACGACCATAATCGTCGGTAAGTACCCCTCCAATAGAATAATGTGCAGCAGGAGCAATAGGGATCAAATCAGTATCCATATCGAACCCTGAGTTCTTAATATCAGTCCAAATTGATGGGAACTCAGTCGAAACAGTCCCTCCCTGTATGTCAGTAGCATCTAAACACACCGAACTGGCGCCTGTTTCTTCCAACTTGCGATGTATTAACCTTGCAACAACATCCCTAGGAGCTAACTCCCCATTGGGATCTTCATCTAGAAGGAATCGATGGCCTTGATTGTCAACAATTTTCGCACCTGCACCACGTAATGCTTCAGATATCAAACGGGCACGATCACCAGAAAGGTCAAGAGCTGTAGGGTGAAATTGAAAAAATTCCAATCCACTCACAACAGCCCCTGCCCGTATGCTGGCCGCAACTCCATCTCCAGTAGCTATCTGAGGATTTGTAGTACGCGAATACAGAGCGCCTGAGCCTCCAGTAGCCAAAACAATGTGCTCAGCTCTGTATTCAATTATGTGGGGTAAATTATCTGCAATAGCGCTTACACCAACACACCTCCCATTCTCTATCAATAAATCCACCATCTGAACGTTTTCTTCAATTCCAATATCGGTCTTCGTAACAGCAGTTCCCAAAGCCGATTGAATTTCTATGCCTGTAGCTGCCCCACCAGAATGCAACACACGAGCAACTGAATGAGCGGCTTCCAATCCTCTCTCATGCTTGCCATCAGTGCTATCGAAACGAACTCCATATTTCATGATTGTTTCTACCGAATGGGGCCCCATTTCAACCAGCATCCTAGCGTATTCTGGATTGGCTAATCCTGCAGCAGCAGACAGAGTATCGCTCAAATGCATCTCAGGATTATCATCAGACCCCAAAGCGACTGCTATTCCACCCTGGGCAAACCAAGTGTTCGACTGATTCAAAGCCTTCTTGGTTAAAATTCTAACCGTTCCATGATCAGCTGCCAGCAATGCCGTCTGTAATCCTGCAATACCGCTCCCAATGACCAAATAATCACATGTCTTACTAGTTCTGGTCGACAAAACCATCTACCATTCTGAATGAATTGTATATCTGTGCCTCCAAGTTAATCATTGAAAACATTACACCGAAACCAATCAATTCCATTGCACACATAATTCTATTGGTCATAATCAGGAGAACATCATCCCTAGATATGTAGAACAGGCCTTCGTAATCAATGGGCAATAACCAACGTTTACACCTGGTAAAAACACTGTCATCACAATGTACAGTACTCATTGTAGCCCTATCTATGCTGACCATCCTATCCAATACAGCATGTAACCCGTCCAGTTCACTATCAATCCCTGATGAAACCAGATCTCCAATCCTTGACACCTCGTCAGAAAGTTCAAAACTACAACCTTCTCAAGCCTTGGACACCTCAAACCCCACAAATCCAATTCTCACACCAACAACAAACTCTGGTTCAGCACCAAAGTCCTTAGCTCCATCTGCAAGACAAGACCCTTTACCCGACAAAACCTCAATAATTACAAGGACGGTACCAGAAATCGTGCAGTTGATCTCACCGGCAGTTACCCGTGTATCCAATTTCGTTACTGTCAACTCTATTGATGGCTCAGCGCTTACTGAACAAGGAGAGGGTACTGGATTCATCATCGATAAGTCGGGACTAGTAGTTACGAATCATCATGTGATTGCTGGAGCCGACAAAATCGAGGTAGCTCTGACTGACGGACGAACAACTAAAGCTACCTTAATAGGCTCTGACGAATTAACGGATCTAGCCGTACTCAAGCTCCCACTGAAAGATCTATCAATCGCACCTATGGGCGATTCCTCCGTATTGAAGGTTGGAGAGACTGCTATTGCTATTGGGCACGCTCTAGGATTAGCCGGCGGGCCTACGGTTACCGTAGGCGTTGTGAGCGCCCTAGGTCGCACGATTGATCTCCAGAGTGGCCTCTCATTAAATGACGTAATTCAGACAGACGCATCGATCAACCCAGGAAATAGTGGTGGCCCGCTCCTAAACGCCACAGGGCAAGTTATAGGCATTTCGACGGCCGGAAATGTGAATGCTGAAAATCTAGGATTTGCTATTGCAATAGATAGTGCCCGTTCAATAATCGACGAATTGATTGCAGAAGGGGAAATAAAACGCGGTTTCTTAGGCATATGGGGAGTGGGTGTGACTCCTGATGACGCCCGTCGAAACAATCTCCCTGTGGAAAGAGGGATCTATTTGATGCAAGTTTATGAAGGAACTGCAGCCCACAAGGCAGGTCTTGCAGAAGGCGATATCGTAGTTGCTATCGATTCGATCCAAATTGATAACATGGGCGATCTAGGTCGAGCTCTCGCTATGTATAAACCGGGCTCATTGGTTACGATTAAGCTATATCGCTATCCAGAAACTAAAATCAGGGAAGTGAAAGCCACAATGGGAGAGAGACCTGCCAACTGAGCCAGCAAGAAATAGATCATAGTGACTGACATGTTTGACCATGCCAGTGAAAACGTACGCAACAAACAGAAGCCACTTGCTGCACGAATGCGTCCGACCAAAATAAATCAAGTTATAGGACAGACTCATTTACTCGGATCCGGTGCCCCTTTAAGAATCTCTATCGAAAAAGGGAAGTTGTGGTCCGCGATATTATGGGGGGGACCTGGTACAGGTAAAACCACTCTGGCTACCGTAGCTGCATCTACAGCAAATTATCACGTGATCCGACTGAGCGCGATTACTTCTGGTGTAACAGATTTACGAAAATCAATACAAGAAGCTCAAGATTTGATGAAAATCAATCACTGCCCAACACTACTTTTCATAGACGAAATTCATGCGTTCAATAAGAATCAGCAAGACGCTCTGCTTCCGTATGTGGAAGATGGAACTATAACTTTCTGGGGGGCAACGACTTATAACCCCTATTTTGAGATAAATACAGCCTTAATTAGCCGCGTAAGAGTCTTACGACTGGAACCATTATCAAATAGCGAATTAGCTGAAATTATACGTCGCGCAATAGTTAGTAAGGCTATGGGTTTAGGCAACAAAAGGTTAACCATTGATGAGACATCTATTTCTCTAATAGCAAGCCTGAGCAATGGAGATGCCAGAGTCGCTCTAAATTGGCTGGAAGCCATCGCCGATTTAGCTGAAACTGAAAACTTGGATATTGTGTCCAAAGAGCTAATTGAACGTGCTCTTGTGACTAGGTCCACACAATACGATCGCGCCTATGACAACCACTTCGACACAGCTTCTGCGTTCATAAAAAGCATTCGAGGATCAGACCCTGATGCTGCATTGTTTTGGATGGCAAAAATGCTGGAAGGGGGAGAAGAACCAGAATTTATAAGCAGACGAATACTTATATCAGCTTCCGAAGACGTAGGCAACGCTGACCCTGCTGCAATATCTGTAGCCATAGCTGCATGTGAGGCTGTGGAAAGACTGGGCTTGCCAGAATGCACCTTTGCCTTAGCGCAAGCTTGTATTTATATTTCTTGCGCTCCAAAAAGTAATACGGCTGGCGAAGCCTTATCAGCAGCTCGTCAAGCGATTAAAGACGGTGCTGACGTTACTGTCCCTTTGCATTTGAGAAACAACACATTCAGCGCAGCCGAGAATTTTGATTTTGCCAAAGGGTATAAGAACATTCACAATTCGCCTGAGGGCTTTGAGCAACAGCAATATCTCCCTCAAGCAAATCAGCAGCTTAGATTTTATGTGCCAAAGGCTATAGGCTGGGAGATCAATTTAGGCAACCGCTTGCATAAACTGTGGGGAAAGCGTTATTCAGCAGATTAGCTACCCTGCAGTGTTCGACGACCCTTCATCTCTACCAACAAGACTGGGCAATACAGAACGCAGTGCCTTTTGCTGGACATCATTCACATAAATGACTTCGCTTCGCACTCCTTCCTTTCCAACGAACATAATTTTTCCATTTGCGAAACGGTAATCGCTGTATCGTTCCCAATGTTTTATACGGTTTCCCCCCAAGGCAAATCCTTCTTTAAAAAAGTGATAGCGCAAAGGCACAAACAATGAACCAAGAACAACCACCATCACCAACATCTCTCGCACAGCGTCGGTATTCGTTCTAAACGCTTCCATTCCAGGAATGATTCCAGCGCTGTTGATAGCCAGAACTGCTAGTATGTACCATCGCGACACCAGCATCTTTTGGCCAATAGTGAGTGCTGTGTAATGGACAGGAGTTCCTCGTATCTCATCATTAAACGGACTGTGAATCCTCAGGACCATCAGACCTAAAATTACAATTACAGCGACTAGAACTAACATAGATACCATGGAACAAATGCTCTTCTTTCTAGACCTTATGTAGCTCGTAAAACTCTATGCCGTGTGGCCAACAGACAAAGCTGGAGTAGAATTCATTACGGATTTAATACAACATAATGCCGTTAATTAAATAAATTATAGGCATTAACGAAAGGAAATCTATGTCCGGCCATTCAAAATGGTCAACCATTAAGCGAAAAAAAGGCGCAAACGATGCAAAGCGGGGCCAAGTATTCTCACGTTTTGCCCGGGAGCTGCAGATAGCCGCGAAACTAGGTGGGGCCGACCCCGACACAAATTACCGGTTGAAGATGGTCATAGGGCGCGCTCGTGGCGTCAACATGCCCCAGGCAAACATAGATCGAGCCATAAAACGTGGCGCAGGAGGAGGGGATGGCGCAGAAATGCTAGAACTGACATACGAAGGATACGGACCAGGAGGGGTTGCCTTATTGATAGACGTTATTACGGACAACCGCAACCGCTCAGTTGCAGCAATTCGCAACACACTTGACAGCGGCGGAGGGCACATGGCCGATTCTGGTGGCGTAGCATGGATGTTCAACCCGAGGGGAGAGATTGTAATAAAGGGTGGAAATTTGGACGAGGAGGAAGTTTTCATGTCAGCTGCTGAGGCAGGGGCGGAAGATATAGATGTCGCCGAAGATAGGATTTATGTCTGGACGGGAGCGACTGCATTGGACAAGGTAAGGCAGGCACTAGCAAATGATGGGTATGAAATTGAGCAAGCTGAATTAGGAAGGACAGCAAAAACACCAATAGATCTAGAATTAAGAGACGCTATCCGTGTGATGAAATTGATAGAAACACTTGAAGATCTGGACGATGTGAGGAAGGTCGACTCAAACCTAAATATTAGTGAAGATCTCGTTGAAAGTTTTGCCGTAACTTAAATGTTAACCCTAGGGATAGACCCTGGATCCTCAAATTTGGGGTTCGGTCTGATAAAAGGAGATAAGGATCCTGAATTGGTGCATTATGGATGCTTGACCACTCCAACTGGGAAGGAACAAGGTGAAAAGCTGCATTATTTATTCGAAAACGTAAGCGATCTTCTCTCTAATAATGAAGTTACTGATGTCAGTGTGGAACAATTGGTATACGGACGCAACGTAAGTAGCGCGGCATCAGTATGGAAAACTATGGGGGTGGTACAACTTGCCGCTACACAGCATGGGTTATCTATTGTCGAATATTCACCTCCCCAAATAAAACAAGCAGTAACCGGCAGTGGGCGAGCCAGCAAGAAAGACGTACAGCAAATGGTAAAAATCATTCTGGGAATGCAGGATGTTCCAAAGCCAGACCACGCAGCAGATGCCTTAGCCACCGCAATATGCCATCTGCAAAACTATCGACTTCAAAGGCTGCAACTAACTTGATTTCCGAAATTCATGGAACAGTCTTGGGATCAGGTAGCGATTGGCTAAAAATAAAGCCCGATGGGATAGGAATCGTGGTGCAAACTTACGTGACGGATCATTGCCTGACAAAGTCTAAGATCCAAGACGAAGTTAGACTGTTCACACACCTTCACACAACAGATGACGGGCCAAGTTTATTCGGTTTCATAGACAAGCAGGAACTAGTGATTTTTCAGAATCTAATCACCGTATCTGGAGTTGGTCCACGTCTAGCACTCCGCGTACTAAGTGAATTAGCCCCTGATACCACTGTACGGGCTATCAACTCTAGTGATGAGAAAACCTTACAATCTGTATCTGGTATAGGTGCTCGTACAGCAGCCCGACTGATAGTCGAGCTGAAAGGAAAAATAGCCCCAACAGAATCAGAAGGCACTTCTGATTCTGTTGATGGATTTGAGGAAGCGCTCGAAGCACTAGTATCGTTAGGATATTCCAGAACTGAGGCGCTCGACGGCTTGGCAGCATCCGCCAAACCAGGCATGTCTGTCGAAAGTCAAATCTCGGAAGCCTTGCGACAGTTTGCGGGTGCGGGTAGGAACTCATAAGTGACAGAACAAATCGTTGTGCCAGACAACTCAGGTCAGGACTCACATAAAGACGCTGAACTTAGACCGTCTACTCTTGATGACTCTGATTTCATAGGACAAACACAAGTAAAATCCGACCTTAGGATTCTGATACAGGCTGCCCTGCAAAGGGGAGAGTCTGTAGATCACATATTGGTCGCAGGTCCGCCCGGGCTCGGAAAAACAACTCTCGCGCACATAATTGCCAGGGAAATGGGAGCTAGTATCAGAGTGACCAGTGGACCTGCTCTGGAGCGCCAAAGAGATCTAGCGGCCCTATTAAATAGCCTTGACACAGGTAACGTTCTTTTCATTGATGAAATACACAGACTTGGTAAAGTAGCAGAAGAAATGCTTTATCCTGCGATGGAAGATGGTGACTTGGATTTGGTAACCGGTGGGGGCAAGAGTTCGGCCGGTAGGAGCTATCGTATAGCACTGCCGACATTCACTCTAGTCGGAGCGACTACACGACTCGGCATGCTTTCATCCCCACTGCGTGACAGATTTGGCGAAATATATAGACTTGATTATTACTCGGTTGATGAATGCACCGCCATAGTAGGGAGGTCCGCAAAAATACTTGGTGTCCCTATAGATTTAATTGGGTCCGAAGAAATTGCACTTCGAGCTCGGGGCACTGCTCGAGTATGCAACAGACTACTTCGACGGGTCAGAGATTACGCTGAAGTCGAATCCGACGGTCGTATAACCGGATCCGTGGCACAAGATGCTCTCAAATCCATGCAAGTAGACTCACTAGGATTAGATGACATGGATAGAAAAATCCTCAAAACGATAATAGAAAAATTCGCTGGAGGCCCCGTCGGACTGAACACTATCGGTGCGGCCCTATCTGAGGATGGGTTGACACTGGAAGATTACTACGAACCTTACTTGTTGCAGATCGGATTCATAGCGAGAACTCCACGAGGGCGAGTAGCAACTAAACTTTCCTACAAACACCTTGGATTAGAATCACTGTTGGATAATTCAGATAATTCCAACGACCAACCGAATCTATTCTAGATAATGACATGTCTGAAAGAGATTGGCTGGCAAACTGTCGCAAACAAGAACGACGCCACTTTACATATGATTGTGAGCGGACGAGTGCAGGCTGTAGGATTTCGTCATTTTGTCCAAATGGAAGCTCGTGCGTCGGGGTTGACCGGAACGGTAAAAAACTTGTCTGATGGCAGCGTAGAAATATATACAACTGGGGCACCAAAAACATTGTTGATGTTCATGGAGAAAGTTTCAGAAGGCCCACCAATTTCCAGGGTGAAATCTATCGAAGCACGCTGGTCTGCCAGTTATCGTCAATTCAATAATTTTCAGGTGCTGGCCTAATGGAACCACCAACAGATATCAATATGGAGAAAGAAAACCAGCAGAACCACGACTCCAACCTTTTGAACGCCCAAGCTCTTGCATGGATCTACACAGTCGTTGCTTTTCTACTGTTTATAGCAGCCATCATATTTTTGCCAGGGCAAATAGGCCAATTTATGAGCCGTGTCACTGCCCCAAAAAATCTTTACGCACAACCCATAGAAGGAACCGTTCTTTTGCGAGGACCAGAAGATATGGGCTGGCGACCATTGCAAGCACGAGATACTTACCCTCCAGGCTCAAGATTTGCAACGGATGGGAGATCTCGCGCATTTTTGCAACTTTTCGATGGAAGCACCATCCAGCTTTATAACAATACTGAGTTAAAAATACGAACCAGTGCACAAGGACGATTTAATGTTGACCTTCAAAGGTTAGATTTGGACTTGGAAGCTGGTCGTATATCTATAGGCATAGCCCCGGTAGGACCCAAAACAGATCGATTGGTAACCATATATATGCCACCAGGCAAGGTAGACATTGAGGAGGGAAGTTACACGATTGAAACGTTGCCCGATCGCTCTGTGGAAGTGTTTGTTAGAAGAGGTAAAGCTACTCTTTTTTCAGGTTCTGATATAGCAGAAGTCGGAATGGGAGGAAGAGGGATGCTAATGTCCAATCATCCTCCAATTACAGAGCTCACTCCAAGAACTTCTCTAGTAAAAGATCCTGATTTGGACAATTCACCAAACGGCAACCTGTGGAAACCTTTTACCATTACCGAATCCGGACCATCAGGAGAAATAGAACAGCTATCATTTGTGGAAGGCAAAATAGTCAGCGGCGAACTACATCCTGATGATGGATACAAGTTCCGACGTTCTATCCCAGACAGCGATTTACATCGTAATGGTGAAGCAGGCATAGCCCAAATTATCAATCGAGATATCCGTGATTTTACCGAGTTATCAATTCGATCACTGCTCAAAGTAGATCGACAAGAGTTGTCAGGTGGAGGATCTTTAGGAAGTGAATATCCTCTGATGCTGCGGCTCTATTACGTTGACAGTACAGGGCAGGACCAGGTCTGGCATCATGGATTCTATTATCAGAATAAAGACAGTTTCTCCGTCCAGGGGGGAAGCTTTATCCCTAAGAATCAATGGACTGTGTACGACGAACCCAATCTATTGCAACGTTTAAATCCAACACCTGTTTTCCTACGCAGAGTCGAGGTTTTGGGGTCAGGTTGGTCCTTCGATTCATCAGTCAGAGCCCTATACCTCGAAGGAAGATAACACGAATTGTCATGCAATTGAGTACTGGTATAGACGCAATTGAAATTAGCAGAATCAGTGGGGTCATACATAGACATGGCAGCCGATTTCTAAGAAAAATATATACCGAGCGAGAACTTAACTACTGCCAGGGCCATCAGAAAGAACTTGCTGCACGCTTTGCTGCCAAAGAGGCCATATCTAAAGTTTTGGGTACCGGATTAAATGGTATCTATTGGCGTGAAATGGAAGTCATACCAGACACTCGTGGAAAACCACACGTCGAATTGCATGGCCATGCCAAAACCAGAGCTCTGGAATTAGGCATCACTACAATCGCATTGAGCATTACCCATACTCGAGATTTAGCCGTTGCGTCCGCAGTTGCTATACAAACAAAGTGACACACCCAAACCACATTTGCACTACAGATGAGATGCGAAAGCTCGAGCAATCGGCCATAAGTGGCGGCTCCTCTCAACAAAGACTGATGCAAAAAGCTGGGGAGGAAGTGTCCAGAGAAATTGTTGCATCCTATCACCCCATAATTGGAGCTCGTGTTTTAGTTCTTATCGGTTCCGGAAACAATGGCGGTGACGGTGCGGTGATAGCAAACCAGTTGTCACAAGCTGGAGCTCAGGTTTCCATTCTTATAGCAAAACCAAAAAGGAAAGTCAGTGACTTAATAGATGAATTACCTGCGAGCATCCAAATAATTACGCATTCACCTGGGACAGCTCGACACTTAGCTAAGGAAGCAGATGTAATTGTCGACTGCCTGCTAGGGATAGGGGGCACTATCCCAATAAGGGATCCAATCAGAGCCATTTTGAAGGAGATTTCTACAGCCAAAGCACTTCGAATATCTTGTGACGTCCCATCTGGTCTAGACGCAAATACCGGCAAAGTAGATCCAATAACCTTCAAGGCAGACATAACTATATCAACTGGGCCGCTTAAATTAGGCTCATTGTTGTATCCCGGTCGCCAATACTGCGGAAAACTCATTCAGACTGATATTGGCATCCCGAAAAATCACTTGGATGAGCTACCCGGGAGACAGATAACATCTCGCTCCGTTGCAAAAATACTTCCTGAAAGAACTTTAGACGGACACAAGGGATCCTATGGCAGAACACTGGTGATCGCGGGAAGCCGGAATTTTCCTGGCGCGGCTGCACTTACCTGTTTAGGAGCATTACGAAGTGGCGCAGGTTATACAAAGCTAGCATCGATAGAGTCCGTAGTCTGTACTGCCGCATCTCACAGCCCTGACATAATCTTTGAATTTCTGCCTGAATTCAATGGGACGATATCCGCCAATTCTGCGAAAGACATAATCCAGTTATCCGATCTTGCAGATAGCCTCATAGTAGGACCAGGATTAGGAAATACCGAAGACATAAATTTGATTGTCAAGAGATTGCTGCAAAGCTGTAACATGGGCTGCCCTATTGTCTTAGACGCAGATGGATTGTCGTCCATAGACAAATCCCTATTTGATTCCATCAATAGAAATCAACCACTAATACTGACACCTCACCCTGGCGAAATGGCAAAGATCATGGGGGTGGATTTAAGGACAGTAAGTGATAACAGATTACACTTCGCCTGCTCACTTGCTAATACATCTGAAGGCGTGACAGTCCTGAAGGGTGCAGGAACGATCGTAGCTGATCCAAGCGGTCGTTACTCGATCGTGTCGGAACCATCTCCAGCCCTGGCAGTCGCCGGGTCTGGCGATGTATTGTCAGGAATTATAGGTGCTATGTTAGCACAACAAGTTAGCCCATTTGAAGCGGCAATCGCAGGGGTACACTTGCACGTTAAATGCGGCATAGAACTTGGTAAGAATCTAGGTTTGTCTGGAGTTATAGCTTCGGACATCCCTACCCAAATCCCGCACATTGTTAAATCAATTTCCATCAATCATTCGGCCACTTCCTGACGCCACATTTCATCCACCAATGTCTCAATCACATCGTAAGCGAACCCACGCCTTTGCAACGCATTGCCTAATTTTTGCCGAAATACCATGAATTCAGACGTTTTTATCCGTTTACGTCGCTTTTCAGCCAGTACTCGACCCACCTCCAGTTCTCCGGGATACTGAAGATTCATTTGGCGTTCAATAACCTCATCATCAACCCCTCGCTTTTTTAATTGTTGACGAACCGCAAACTCACCGTATGGACGGTGTTCCACACATGACCGAATCCACATAGACGCATATGCATCGTCATCGATAAGACCTAGACCTTCTAAATCATATATCTGCTCTTCGATCACATCGGATGAAATATCGTCCCTCATTAGGCGATTAATTACTTCATTTCTACTGCGCGGACGATGGTCCAGATATCTGAGGGCAATCTCTCTGGCACGTAACCGCATTCGATCGGTCACAATAATAACAATTTCTGACTCATTCAGGCTTCTAGTGGGTAATTGAGGTTATAACACAACTTTAATGTTTGCTTAATTGCCACATTACAGCCGCCATTCCCGATAGGATCAAGAACAAAGACCTCAACGCGAAGTCCACAACAATGATGACAAAAGGTATCCCTGCATACACATCCACAAAGCTACCCCAACCCATACTGGTAAACAATCCTAACAATACAGATGCTAGTGCTACACCCTGAACTAGTTGCATGGAACCAACAATAAACAGACGGGAAGTATTCACTCGCATCTTGTGTTTAGCCACCCTAAAACCAATAACCCATCCAGCACCGACACCAGCACCTATAGCTATAGGCGACGCCCAATCACCACGAGTGAACAGAAGAAATGCTAATGTGAATGCACTAGCCACCCAAACCGAACCAAGCTTTGTAGAAAGGGAGAAGTCGTAACCAGTTTTCATTCGTTATCTGTTCCGTATCTAATACTAAGCAAGGGAAATACGATCAATTACGAAAATACGAGCTCCACTCTGCAATTTGTAACTCTTTTCCTGCAATCAATCTCTTAAGGTTAGGAAGATGCTGCCATACAATTAAGGTGCCTGCCAATACAACAAATATGGTGTCCTCAACCCTTGAGGGATATCCGGTTATGTAGAGAATTAGCCCAACTAGCACTCCAGTTACAGTACCGATTATGGAGCCCAGGGACACGTAACGAAGAAAAATAACTAGCATTATTCCTACCGGAATACCTACAGCAATTACAATCGGATAAATAACAGCAGCTGCACCCATCCCAGTAGCAACGCCACGGCCCCCTCTAAAATTAGTAAATATTGGCCGAGTATGGCCTATTACAGCTGCCATAGAAGCAGCCGCTTGAACAAATGGCTGGTCAGGCAACACAATTCCAGTGATGGCGGCCACCAGCACACCTTTAAAGAAATCGCCTATCAATACAACTACAGCAGCGCCCACACCTATAGAACGTAGTGCATTAGTGGCGCCCATATTACCACTACCTCTTTGTAACAAGTTCACACCGAACAATCCATTACCCACCAAAATCCCTGTTGGTATGGACCCTGTTAGATACCCAAACACTATCAAACCAATCCCACCGAAATCACCTAGAGTCATGAATCCACTCCCATGATCTGTCCCTGGCCCCCACGCTGGGAACTCTTCCTAGGAACTATTTTAACTGGTGAACCATCAAAACCGTAACGCTCCCGGAGACTGTTTTCTATATATCGCAAATAAGACGCACGAACTTGCCTGGGATCAGAAAAAAACATATGAAAGGTTGGAGGACGGGTCGAAGTCTGAACTGCATATCGAAACTTAGAAACCCTACCCTTACGTGATGGGAGGGATTGGCTATTAACAAGTCTTGCCATAAACCTGTTCAACTGAGGAGTCGCTATTGATTTGCCCATATCTGTTCGAACAGTTAGGGCCGTAGACAATATACGATCCACATTCATTCCTGTCAGAGCTGAAATCTTTAGCAAAGGTGCGTGGGCACAAAATCTAAATCTCCATAACAGGCTTTCCTGAGCTTTTCTAACTGCATGATCGTCACCAATCACCATATCCCATTTGTTCGCAGTAATGATCAACCCACGATCGTTCTCAAGTGCAAAACCTGCAATATGAGCATCTTGGTCAGTCGCACCTTCGGAGGCATCCACTAAAAGAACGCAAACATCCGCACGCCGAATAGCCCCTAAAGACCTCAAAACCGAATGTCGTTCAACTCCTTCTTTAACTCTCCCACGTCTTCGGAGGCCTGCTGTATCTACTATCCGCATCTCCGTCCCATATTCTTTTTCACAGACTACCGTGTCTATAGCATCCCGTGTGGTTCCTGGAATCTCGCTCACCAACGCTCGTTCCTCCCCAACTATAGAGTTGAACAATGAAGACTTCCCAGCGTTGGGACGCCCCACTATTGCTAAGGACGGCATGTCTAAACCAGTACCAACCGATGTATCCGACGTCGCATATTTTGTAATAGCCCCCAGCAACTTCTCTATACCAAATCCCTGAGTAGCGGATGTAGGCACAGGGTCACCTAGCCCTAATCGATTAAATTCAGGGACATCTGTATTCCGAATTTCGTTATCACATTTGTTGACTACGGTAATGACTGGTTTATTGCCACGCCTTAATAGATCGGCCACCGACATATCTTCAGTCGTAATGCCGGTGGTCACATCGACAACAAATAGAACCAGATCTGAATCTGCCAAAGCTGCACGGGCCTGCACATCAGCAGCTTGAGCTAATTCGTCCAATTGCCCAGCAAACATCCCAGCTGTATCCGCCAAGATAAATTGATTGCCACCGTGTTCAACGGACGCAAAAGACCGATCACGGGTGGTACCAGGTTCATTTTCAACTACAGATTGCCTCCTACCTAAAATCCGATTAAACAAACTAGACTTACCTACATTAGGCCTACCAATCAGTGCGGCCAATATTGGAGAGTTCGAACTAATCTGTTGTTTGCCGACATTGGATGTCATCATCGGCATGCCTTTGGCCTCCTGTCGTAACGAGCAATGGATCATCGGAGAACACCCCACGATACGAAACCGGCAGCATAGAGGCGATACGCCTCATCATTTCGAGGCCAGCCCATTCCGAAGACTCACGCAAATCAAAATTGAATGGCGGATTCAATTCAAAAGGTGACCCAACAGTAAAACTGACACGCACGGCAGTGTTGTTGGAAAAATTGCCAAACGATATGTTTTCAGTCCCAGAAATTGCTATGGGGAGTATAGGAACACCGGCTCGCACTGCCAGATATCCCGCTCCAGGTTGAGGGGGCTGAAGGGAAGCCGTTGGGCTCCGAGTACCTTCAGGATAAAGAAAAATTGGTCGTGATTTATCTAGAGCGCTTAAGGCTGCTCTGAGAGCTGGAATGTCACGACCATCTCTGTCCACAGGAATCGCATTAAGTAATCGCATCCCGAAACCAATCAAAGGAATCTGGAACAAGGATCTCTTAGCCATAAAATGCATGGGTCTGGGTATTAAGGTGGCATGAAAATTAGGATCACTAATATGAACATGATTAGATACCGCAATAAATGGACCAGAAGCCGGGACATTTTCCAGTCCATACACCTCAAGTTCGTCGATATACATACCCAAATAATGAAAAATCCCTCTGCATATCGCGTTGTAGGTCATGCGTCTTTGTGGCGACCAGCTGAAGGCTTCATATTTCATGTCAGCTGCTCCTCCCTACCCCTCAAATCCGAAAAGTAAGAGATTATCAATGTGGCAACTTGCATGGCTGAAAGGTTTTCAGACTGAATTACAATAGCCCTCTCCGGAACTACCAATGGCGATACATCCCTGTCCGAATCGACTTCGTCTCGATTCTGTAATAGAGATAATATTATTGACTTACTTATGGTATCTCCAGAGTCTATTTTCTCCAGATACTTCCGTTCTGCTCGCACCGCTACCGGAGCATCTATATAGATCTTCAACTCGGCATCAGGACACACTATCGAGCCAACGTCCCTTCCTACCAATACGATAGGACCAGTCGACGCTATATCTCTCTGTATCGGTAACAGAGAGCTACGCACTCTTGGCTGCTGCGCTACATGAGACACAATTTGTTCAATATCAGGGCTATAGAGTTCCTCGCTAACAACCTCCCCATTAATTTCCAGCATATGATGTTCATCTTCTAGAAGCATCTTCACATTCATATTTCTAGCTATGACCTCAGCCTGTGCATAATCATCTTTATCGGCACCAACTCTCAGAAGCAACATGGCTAACGCACGGTACAGCACACCGGTGTCCAAGAAAGCAAACCCAAGCTCTCCCGCCACCAGGCGACCTACAGTAGTCTTACCAGCCCCAACGGGACCATCTATAGTTATCACCGGCTGAAACACAAAAAACCAACCCTATCAGCATATGAGGAGGCACTCTGCCAAAAAGCATTTGCATCTAACTAACCTGCTGGCAGAGATATGAACTGGTAGAACCCATCAATCATTTGGAATTTACGACGTTACAGATAAACCCCAAATTGACATGTAATTTCTACCTAACGAATATCGAGACAGGCACCCCCTAGATTTTCTTCTATTAAATCGATACCCAATCCACCTCCGCTCGGAGCCACCATGGTGCCATCTATTCTAACTGGAGCCCCGACCGCGGTAGACAAAGATGTGTAACTATTGAAATCACTTGCACTGAACCTTGCATAATCCGGCGTGCTGTGAGCTAGGTGGGCCACGGCAGATGTTACTACATCACTCCCCCAAGAATCCTCAATAGTCACGGCGATACCAGAAGACACACAAACATCCCTCAGTTGCCGAGTCTTCGTAATTCCTCCTAATCTCCCTATTTTCAAGTTAACAACATCCATAGCATTGTCAGATATAGCCCTCACAAGGCTCGGTACATCAACAATTGATTCGTCCAAAACAAACGGAAAATCCGTATTACGGCGTATAAATAGACAATTTTCGTATGTTTCGCACGGTTGCTCGATATATATGTCTAAACCTCGCACAGCATTAATCACCCGTACAGCCTGATGAGGAAGCCAACCAGTATTAGCATCTGCAACAAGGACATCCCCATGGTGGAGTACATCAGCAACCGCATTTATACGCTCGATGTCAGTGTCGGGATCACCGCCAACTTTAATTTGAAATCTGCGGTAGCCCATTTTCCTATACCTTCGTACTTGCTCTGCCATAGAGTCTGGCGAACCTTGTGAAATAGCTCTATATAAATCCACTACGTCCCCATACCGGCCTCCAAGCAAGGCAACAATAGGCATCTGAGCCACTTTTCCCATAATGTCCCAGAATGCCATATCTAAGGCTGATTTCACATAAGGGTGCCCCTTCAGCAAATTATCCATATGACTGCCCAGCACGGAAATCAGAGTTGGGTCACATCCTATAAGCTCTGGGGCCAATCTCTCTATACCTACTCTGGCTCCTTCAGCAAAAGACGGCAAATAAGATGCACCTAACGGACATATTTCACCGATACCACAAAGTCCGTCGGTTGTTTCCACTCTAACTATCGTGCTGTCAAAATAATGCACTTCATTGCCACCAGACCACCGATACGGTCCATCATCGATCGGCAAATCGACCTTATATACCTGAATCCTGTTAATTTCCATTGATATACACCCCCGTTTGGCCTCACTATGACAGCGCCAATAGGATAATTGCATAGACCTTTATAGCCGAACAATATGCCACGCATTGACAATCTGAGATAATATTAGCCTTGGTTCATCCATCATACATTTGTAAAGGAGTTCATAAGAAGACTGCTGGGAGGCAATCTTATTTTGAACTTAATTAATTATTTCAATCACCCGCCAAAGGAATCACGCCGAAAGCGGAGAAATAGGTCCGAAACATACGTCAGTGGAGCCACGCAAATGATACGGTCACTATTGATGGCTGTGGTTTTATTAATTCCAATGGTGGTAAGCCTATGGCCTGGATTGACGAAACCGGCAGATGCACTAGTAGCCATGTACGAACCAGATCAAGTCGTAAAATTTGTAGGGTCAGGGAGTGGGCACGGAGTGGGACTGTCTCAATGGGGAGCTCGAGGCAGAGCGCTTGAAGGGCAAAACGCCCAGCAAATAGTTGGCGCATATTATCAGGGATCCCAATTGATGCCTTATGACACTGCTGGAACTCGCATTAGAGTGCTCATCGATGAAGCATACTTACCACCTGCTATAGATGGTTCATTTACGTCTTCCAACAAGCTACCAGGCAATGTGTACGGGTGGGGTGGGCCCTGGGCAATTGAAGGAGTTACTGGGGCCCTGCAGCCAGGAACGCGTCTCAATCTAGTATCTAACAAAGACCAGAAGTCTCATCACGCCTATCTCTATGATCCCGCAGGACAATTGATGATTCAGTTCGGATTCCCAGGCGCACTTAAGCTAGTGTCTCTTAGCCCAGAAACCCGTATTCAGGTTTACTACAAATACACCCGTATAGTACCCGGTTCAGGAGGTACACAATTCTACGACATGTACCGTGGTGATATCTGGATCAGACAAAACGGCAAAGGGACACTAGATACAGTTAACGAACTGGGAATCGACGATTACGTGAGGGGGGTAGTGCCTGCAGAAATGCCTCGCGACTGGCCTATGGAAGCTATAAAAGCTCAAAGTCTGGCGGCCAGAACCTATGCCCTAACAAGCCTTAACACTTCCAATCCTTGGTGGGATTTAGATGACACTACTTACTATCAACTCTATGAAGGATCTCATCGAGAACACCACATCACAAATAGCGCGGTGGAACAGACTTGGAATACCGTAATCGGATGGAATGGCCAACCCATACGCGCTTACTACTTCTCCAGTGGAGGGGGATTCACAGAAAGTGCTGGGGACGTATTCACTCAAGACCTGCCATATCTCAAAGGATTTAGGGATCATAACGCAGCAGGTCTCCCATTCGACCGAGATGCTCCAGCCGTTAAATGGGAAACCTCTGAGTTCCCTATGAAAGTAATCGAAGACATGCTCAATGAGAAAGATAATTCTCGAGTCGGAAGTCTAAGACGAATAGATTTTAGTGATCGATCAGCAAGTGGACGTGTTAGAACCGTATTTATCGAAGGTTCCGAAACCAACCGCAAGCTCGACGCATCCTTTTTCCAGGCTATTTACAACAAGAGAACCCCCGCATCCCTCGGTGCAATGCTAAGCACAAAATTCGACGTGGAATTTGCATTCCCTCACACCCGCCCTGTCCCGCGGATCAACATTCCAGGGCAGTCAATATATTTTGAAGAAACCGGACATAACGTCTTTTTTGGATTCAAGAAATATTTCGAACGAAACGGTGGCGTAGCTGCATTCGGGTTACCTCTAACAGAAGAATTTGATGAAAATGGAATGCGGGTGCAATACTTTCAGAAGGTACGACTCGAATACCATCCTGAGCTGGCCGGTACTCCATACGAGGTGCAATTAGGTCTAGTTGGAGATCAAATTGCAGCAGGCAGAAATTACGCAAAAGACACTCCTTTCATCAACAACTCTCAACATCGATATTTCGCAGAGACACAAAACTCTATTCATTTCGGATTCAAGAAATACTTCGAACGATTTGGTGGTATTGACAGGTGGGGATATCCAATATCACAAGAGGTTTTTGAAGGAGGGACTAATGTCCAATATTTTCAGCGAGGTCGTTTCGAATGGAGACCTGAACTGGGTGGAATGTTTGGCGTGTTCTCAGGCAACGTTGGTGAAGAATATTTACGATTGCGCGGATGGCTCAGCTAGCTAATTAATCACTGTCAGATGTGGTACTGCTGAACCAAGAATTATAAGTAGTCGGCCAAAATTGTACCTGTCAGATATTCTGATGGGATTTCTGCATCATGGCTACCAGAAGCCGGATAACGAAATTCCTTGCCCTCATAATTTCGCAATACTATCCATTCATCGTCGACCGATACCATTCTATTTGGACCTACGGTCATTTTACCTCCACCTCCTGGGGCATCGATCACATACATAGGAACCGCAAAGCCTGAAATATTACCCTGCAAATAATTCATTATTTGCAGACCGGTACTAACATCAGTACGAAAATGATGAGTACCCTTAACCAGGTCAGCTTGGTACAGGTAGTAAGGCTTTACTCGCATTTTGAGCAATCCTAACATCAACTCTTTCATAATTTCTGGATCGTCATTCACTCCTTTCAACAAAACCGTCTGACATCCTACCGGGATACCAGCATCAATCAATCGACCACATGCCACCGATGCTTCTTCCGTCAATTCTCGCGGATGGTTGAAGTGAGTATTCACAAAAAGCGGGTGGTATCGTTTAAGTACATCGGTTAGCCCTTCAGTTACTCGCTGAGGAAGCACGCATGGTAATTTCGTACCAATCCTCAACACCTCAATATGTGGTATGGATCGCAATTCGTTGAGAATGCGTTCAAGATAATTATCCTCTAAGAGCAGTGGATCTCCTCCCGAAAGAAGAACGTCACGGATCTCGGTGTGCTCACGCAAATAACTGAATACATCCTGCATCTCGTTCCACGGTGGCACAGGATTTTTCCCGACCTTGCGTTTCCGAGTGCAAAACCTGCAATAAATAGCGCATGTATAAGTAACGGTAAACAAGACGCGATCTGGATAACGATGTGTCAGATGCTTAACGGGAGAATCATCTCCATCCTCGCCTACAGCATCCTCCATGTAATACGTAGGATCATTCAATTCTTGCTCAGAAGGAATGATCTGTTGCCATATTGGATCACCTTCTTCACGAATCAAGCTGGTGTAATAGGCATTTGAGAAAAACGGGTATAGTTTGCGTACGTTATCTATTTCGTCCTGTTTAAGACCATCTAAATCTGGAAGGTCAGAGCCGCGGCGAATATTAGAGCGCATTAGACTCTTCCACTCCGGTACTGTACTACTCAATACAGGAATCCTCTCGTTCCCTGAATCCGTGCATAAACTGGTGCTACCTTGGAGCCATACATCGATCTTATTTGAATAATGTTGTCAGTCATTGCCAACCATAACTGGAGACATAACTGCAGTACTCATACCATGTAATATTTTGCTTGATGCAGGGCACGCAGTTGCTAACACACCAGCCAACTTTGCTTCTCCGTCTTCCACAAAATAGTACGGGGAATAACGGATGCGAGAATCAAAAACCTTAACCTCGTTTGAATCGAAGTCAAAATATTCGACCGCCAATCGTCTACTTTGTTCATACGGCTGCAGCACATAGGGAGTTGTACTGAAAGCTTGCAAAGCTTCCTGCAGCGACGAAGCCCATACATCTTGGTTCACATCATGACCAATAGTCACACCACGAGCACCCCAGGACAATTCTGAAAAACCCGATGGCTTTATAACCATTCGACGCTGCTTCTGAGTGATATTGGATAGATCAGACCACCTTCTTATTGATTTACCCGCTGTGATTAGCGGAGGAGATATCGCAGCAAACGGAGGCAGCTCAGTTGGATCCAACACCCAAGTACGCGGAATTATGTTTGATAGCACCGAGTGGGATTGATCACCAATCTCGTGCACCCAATAATCAGTCAATTCAGGGTGATGAAATAATGCCAAAAGCAATTTCTCTTCCAATTGTGCCTTAGGGGGAGGAGATACGTGGACACGCCGGTGTCGCATCGCATGAAAAACAAAATCCACATTAGGAATATTCTTTAAGTCATGCAATTCAAAGAATCTATATAGGACATCAATTCTTTGAACTTCCCCATTTGTATTCGTGACCAGGTCCCCTAGCTGGTAATCCAAGTCTCGAGGATGAACCAGCCTAGCGCTTACCCCAATTTTCTCCAGCCTGCTCGACACAAGCTGCATTTCAGACCTGTATGATTCTGATTCATCAGACACCACGATGGCCACACTAGGAACATCTAATCTACAATCATCAATTAAAGCCCTTCCAAAAGCCTCTACAACTCCATCGGCAGCACCCAACAGACTGTAGCCCATGGATTTATATCCAGAAGACAGGGCATCTAAAAGCCCTATTCCTCCTGGCACAGAGTCAAGTTCAGTCGCCACTAAGTTATCCGACTCTGTAAGCATTAAATCAGGTCGAATTACAAATGGTAAGTTGGATTTCGTCCTGTTCAGCCTCCCTAATTCCCTAACAGAATCACTCTTTCCACGATCCAGTAATTCAGATATCCAGCCCGGCTGGTGCCCGCGAACACTATCCAAATACAGTCGGTTAGACGCCTTATAGAAACGCAAGAGGTGATTTCCCAGAGATCGAAATTTATCAGCGACATCACAAGATATCTCAATTGGCTGAGGAGATACCCGAAACGGGACCTTGGACACTCCTACCCCCATACCAACCTCACCAAAAAGACCGCTTTCTGGCAGTCCTGCGATCATTGCCTCCATACGCTGGGACAACTTAGATACTTCAGATTTCAAGCACTTAACTCAATCAAATTACACATTTACTTTGTCAGGAAAACCGTTTTCCCCAACAACAATACTAGCAGGTCAATCAACTTGACTATCTGAAGACC
Source organism: uncultured Chloroflexota bacterium (assembly GCA_913043205.1). Lineage (GTDB taxonomy): Bacteria > Chloroflexota > UBA11872 > UBA11872 > VXNJ01 > CAJWLF01. The sequence continues at coordinate 153,505 of CAJWLF010000002.1, forward strand.
CTCAATTGTAACGCTTATACGTTAGATGATTTAGTTCGATACATGTTCTTTTTACACGGATAAAAACTTCTACAGAATCTGCCTGGATGCAGTAGGGCTCTTTATATTGACTGACGCATTAGCTCACCGATACCATAGTCATCCTAATAGTCGCCAGTATCGTCTGGGCATTCTTTGCAGTAAACAACAAACAAAACTTGTATACATCAAAAATTGGGTGCTACAAACGACTGTGCTTCTATCAGATGCACAATGTCCAAATGCCAGATTGAGAATTTGTAAGACACAATGCACCAACTCCAAAGTTACAGCTCGCAATCACCATCAACACTGCTGATACAAAACAAAGGTGATCTCCACTGAAATCTGCGAGCAAATTTACGGTTTGCCTATTAGCTACAGCAGCATTGTGTGTACTTTCAGCGTGTGAAGTTTTCGTATCCACGGTGGCCCCAACGCCCACTCTAGTAAGCCAGGCTAACACTGGAACTAGAGTGATGACCGACGTAAAGAAGGGGCTAGTCGAAGAAGCAATCAGATCCACAGGGCGGCTAGAGGCCGATAAACGGGAAGATCTGTTCTTTCGTGCACCCGGAAGAATAAAAGATATTGCAGTTCGACAGGGAGATTTGGTGAAAACAGGCCAGATACTCGCAGAGTTAGAATTGGGTGGATTGGAATCTCAAGTTGCTGACGCTAAGAAGGCGTTCGAGACTACGGATCTGCGGGTAAAGTCTGCCGAGTCAGCTCTAAGTGCAGCTCGCTCTGCTGCCACACAGGCATGGTTACTCGCTGAAAACGATGCGATATTCCGTAACCAGTCATTGAAAGACTTGCAGAATGGAGGAAACCCTGCAGATGTGGGCTTGGCTGAAGCAGCGGTAGCAAAGGCTTCAATAGCCTTAATCGACGCACAACGAAAATATGATTCATTGATAGCCGCCGGAGCGTTGTCTGATAAAGCAGCATCGAGTACAGCAGCTCAAATGGAAGCAAATAGAGTAAAAGCCGCACAAGAAACCGAAGGGATTCGAGCCCGTAAAAAACCCAGCCTAGAGAGTGCCAAAGTCGAAGCCAGCAAAAGATTAACCGAATTGGAATCGGCAAGAGACGAAGCCTTGACGGCATTTTACGAGTCAGAGAAGTCGCTTGAAGACACCCTAAACCAACCGACAGCATCCGCTAAAAGAGATGCTGAAGTAATATTCGAGAAGGCTAAACTTACCCATCAAGAAGTGATAGGTGGGAGTGGTTCAACAGAGAAGAAACAGAAAGCTGAATTAGATTTCCAAGAGGCCACCCGAACTTACAACGATTCTCTTTTGCCAGCAAGTGCTGCTGAGATAGCAAAAGCAAAGACAGCCGTGACTACTGCCAGATCGGCATCTACCAAAGCCGCTAATAATCTAGCGGAGGCCTTGGGCAACGGGTCACGCCAACAAGCGATAGATCGACTAGCGATACAGGTGCAAGGCGAATACGACGATGAACTGGCTATTGCGGAAGCAGCTGAGCTAACGGCCACTCTAGCGGCCGAATCCGCATTGCTAGATACAAAAGATGTTTCTGCAGGTCTCGGCACGGCTGAGTTACAGAAAGTCCGTTACGGATTAAATGAAGCCCGTGCAACTCTTTCAAAAACAAAAGAGCAATTGCGTAAGTTGAATAGCCCGACTGAAGACGAGCTTCAGGTCGCGAAAAACCTAGCATTAGCCGCCGAAACCAAACGTAAAGATACTAAGCAAAAAGTTGAACAGTATGAGTCAAAAACATCTTCCAAAGACATGGACCTGATAATTCTTCGTAATAGTCGCGATCAAGCTCGAATAAAATTGGAGCGATTTCAAGAACAAGAATTTGAGAATCAGATTATTGCTCCGTTTGATGGGGAGATCACATTCGTCCAGGGCAAGGCTGGAGACCAGGTGGCTGCATACAAAGAAATTATCGGATTGGCAGACCAGGGCAAATTGGTCGTCGAAGCCCTGATTGCAGAGGTAGATCAACCGTCACTGTCTGTAGGACAGGCTGTGGAAGTAGTGCTCGATGCATTCCCAGGGCAAACATTTGAAGGCAAGGTAGCATCACTGCCTCGAAACATAGTTAGTAGTACCGGTCAATCGGTAAAAGTTCCAGAAACTAAATTTAACGTCGATTTGGGCACCGCCCCTGCCGAGCTTGGAATGCTCGCCAGGCTCAAAATAACCATAGAAGTCAAAGACAACGTTCTTTTAGTTCCCATCAGCGCTGTCCGAACAGTGAACCGCAGGGAATTTGTCGAAACAGTAATAGATGGACAAAGAAGAAGCTTACCGGTCACCACCGGTATTAGAAGTGATTTAGATGTGGAGATAGTGAATGGCCTTGAGGAAGGAATGTCAATCTTCGCTGCCCCTTAGAATTGGCAGCTTCATTATGTTTGGGATGTACTATTGATTTACTCGCTAGTGGCTTTCGCGGCCAAAAGATTGTGGAACAATGGGCTCCTGATCCTTAGTACGGCTTTCGGACTCCTGATCGCGGCAACTCTAGTAACAGCAATCCCTATGTTCGCAGAGGGGATAAGTGAATTATTACTAAAGAAGGAACTTGAGAAGCCGAATCTGCGTATATCAGGATTGCCTGCAAGCGCCGTGCAGCTACGCCATTTTAGTCGTCATAAAACTAATGAACCACCAACGTCAGTTTCGACCTACTTAGAAGCAGATGCCTTTTACTCCACCCAAATGAGCGCAATTGTAGGACTTGAAGAAGAAATCCAAGTGAGTTACCTGCAGACAGACGTCGTTCCCCTTATGAGATTTTCAGATGACACCGAGTCTCTGCTCAAAGCGCGAGGCCTAAACTACGGCTTCTTCGTTACCATCGATGACCAAAACAACCATGTCAAATTGCTAGAAGGGCGACTCCCTGAAAGCACCTGGGGCACGGTTGTCGAAGAAGGCTCAGGGCAACAATTACCCCTAATCGAAGCCATGATGATAAATGATTCTCTGGACATTCTAGGTTACTTGGTTGGTGATCGAGTGAAAACCGTATACAAGAACATCAACACCGGGCAGGAGTTCCCAATAGCCGTCGATCTAGTGGGTCGTTTTGTACCTAAAGATCTATCGTCAGAATACTGGTTTTACAACGTAGAAAGCTCCTTCGATAGAGGAGGCATGTTTGTAAATCGGGACCTCTATTTAGACAGGCTACTGGGAGAATATCCTGGGCTTTTTTATGAAGCAACTTGGTACTCAGATTTCAACCCAGATAGCATAAACGCCGGAAATTATCGCAGAGTTACCGGTGGTCTATATGGCCTTCGGTCGAGCACAAATACTATCTTGCCAAATACAAAGCTAGAGTATTCCCCAGAACAAATATTCGCTGAATTCGAAAACAAGTTGTTCTTCCTGCAATTATTGCTGCTAGTACTAAGTGCTCCGGTAGTAGCAATAGTTCTCTATTACATCAGTTTGTCTGCAGGCATGGTTGTCGACAGGCAACGAGCTGAAATAGCAATATTAAAAAGTCGCGGCGTCGGGACTTTACAAATAACAAGCGTATACCTCTTAGAGGGGATTATCATCGGAGCATTCGCCTTGGCCATCGGCCCTTTACTTGCATTAGGAATGGCTCAAATCGTCGGTAAAACGTATACGTTTTTAGTGTTCACAAATAGAGAATCTCTTCCGATCGACCTATCTCCGCGCCATTATACGTACGCCGGCGGTGCTATTTTATTATCTATAGCTGCTACTTTGGTCCCCGCAATTAGTGCTGCCAGGCAGTCCATAGTGGAATACAAGGCCGGTGTGTCACGAACTACAGGAAAACCACTATTCCAACGGTTTTTCTTAGACGTAGCTCTGTTTGCATTAAGCATCTACGGCTTTATCAGTTTGCGAAATCGGGATTCATTACTTAGCGTAGGGCCTGAGGGAGAATTCTTTTCGGACCCATTATTGCTAGTAATGCCTGTGATATTCATTTTCGCTGTGGCAGTACTGTTTTTGAGATTCTTCCCATGGCTTGTGGCACTATTCGCATGGGCAGGGTCCAGATGGTGGGGGGTTGGAATTCATCTGGGACTTCGCCAAATAGGGAGAAGTCCTGGGCAATTCTCAAGGTTGGTCCTACTGCTAATTCTGACTTTGGCGTTAGGAACTTTTAGTGCATCAATGGCATCAACTATTGATCGGAATGTTACCGACCGAGCATTGTTTGGTGTAGGAGCCCTGGCATTTATCGAAGAATCAGGAGAGTGGGACGAAGAGAATGAAGAATGGTTAATCCAACCTGTAGACGTCCATGAAAAAGCTTCTAATGAAGACGGAGACCCACTCATTAACAATTACGCAAGATTTTGGCATAAAGGAGGGGATGGAGATGCGAAATTTGAAGTCCCTGGGCGAGGTGCCCTGGAAGATATATTTGTATATGGAATTGATCCTATTCCATTCGCAAAAACAACGTTCTGGCGACCTGATTTTTCAATTTACAATTTGAATTCACTTGCAAATGTACTAGCTGGTGATGAACGGGCGCTTCTCGCCGATAAGTCCTATTTTGGAGACCAACTCCGCTACAATCTGGGAGACCCGATAGTAGTTCGCTTCGGACAAACTGATGTTGAATTTTTTCTATCCGGATGGATCGACAGCTTCCCAACCCATTACCCAGAGGATGGTCCATTCGTTGTCGGCAATCTTGACTATATACACCGAAATATAGGTGAAAGCCCGTGGGATGTATTGGTACAACCAGCAAACGACGCTAGCGCTACTGAATTAGCTAACGCACTCAAACAATTAGATCTCCACATCTTGGACAGCAAAGACGCTCGAGTAATAATTCAAGACGCCCGTGATGATGCCACACAAATCGGAACCTTCGGAGTTTTAACAGCTGGGTTTGTTATATCAACCATTTTGACATTACTAGGATTTCTACTTTATTCCTTCTTCTCGTTTCGTCGCAGGTTGCAACAATTCGGGATACTGCGTGCAATGGGTCTATCCGTAAAACAGATGATCGGTCTATTCATGTTTGAAAACGGATTTTTGATTGGATTAGGAACCATAATTGGAACAATTCTCGGCATAATCACTGGCAAAATGTTTATACCGTTCCTGCAGTTAAGTGCTGATCAACAAGCTTCAACACCAACATTTGTGATCGAAACCGCATGGGGAGATATTGCCAAGATATATATGTTGTTCATTCTAGTTCTTGCAATCGCCGTTCCCATATCCATTTGGATGCTACGCAATATTCGGATACATGAAGCCATGAAATTTGGGGAGGAAACTGGATGAGCAATCATAGTAGTATTGCAATCGGTGAACCCTACATTACGTGCGACAATCTGGTCCGCATATTCAAAGTAGCTGACTTAGAAGTGGTTGCTCTTCAAGGGCTAGATTTGATCGTCAACAAAGGGGAGTTGATGGCCATCATCGGCAATAGTGGTTCTGGCAAATCCACACTATTAAACGTGCTAGGCGGATTGGATAGGCCAAGTGCGGGACGATGTTTAGTCGGAGGGTTAGATATAGTAAAGGCCAGCTCAGCCGAATTGGTTCGCTATAAAAGAGACATGGTCGGATTTGTTTGGCAACAAAGCTCCAGAAATATGATCCCTTACTTGTCAGCCAATGAAAATGTTCAGGCTCCTATGGTATTTGCTGGTATGTCAGCAAAAAGACGTAAGGCTAGATCTGAGGAACTGCTGGAGGCGGTAGGATTAAAAGATAGAATGCATCACCGACTAGGAGAATTGTCTGGAGGGCAACAGCAACGAGTCGCAATAGCGATATCACTTGCAAACAACCCTGATCTATTACTGGCAGACGAGCCTACAGGCGAAGTTGACAATGAGACGGCTGGACATATTTACGAAATATTACATGACCTTAACCGCAATCAGGGATTAACTGTTGTCATCGTATCTCATGACAGAAATATAGCCAGACAAGTGGATAGGGTTGTGGCAATTCGTGACGGACGAACAAGTACCGAAACAGTGCGACGAGTTACTGATGACGGATTACCTCAATCCCACGATGAGTTCGTGATAATAGACGCTAATGGCAGACTTCAAATCCCCTCTGAATATCTTCAAGAATTGGGCATTAGAGATAGGGCAATCGTAGACGTAGAAGACGGAAACGTCATCATCCGCAAGGCCAGTGAAGACACCAGCAATGGACTCTGACACCCCTACCATTCACACTAAAAATGAACTTGTAGAAATCGAGTCAGCATGTCGCTACTACCACGAAGGTGAAGATAACGAAGTGCGGGCAGTGGACAAAGTTGACTTAACCATTGCCAATGCTCAATTTGTGGCATTAAGGGGTCGGTCAGGATCAGGGAAAACCACTCTACTCAACCTAATAGGCGGACTAGATCAGGTTACCGCTGGTCGCGTGCAGTTTCGCCATACAGACTTGGCTAACATGAATGATGAAGCCCTCACAAAATTACGTCGTCACGAAATGGGATTCGTATTTCAAACTTTCTCTCTTCTACCAGTTTTGTCTGCAGTTGAGAACGTAGAACTAACAATGAGAATAGCTGGATTGCCGAGTGGTGACCGTCGAAAAAGAGCAGAGGAACTTCTTGATTTGGTGGGACTCACCAGCAGAATGCATCACAGACCATTCGAACTCAGCGGTGGCGAACAACAGCGAGTTTCAATAGCAAGGGCACTAGCAAATAAGCCTTCATTACTAATTGCAGATGAACCCACCGGCGCACTAGACAGTGTTACTGGACTAGAAATCATGATGCTTTTCCGGCGTATAGTGGATGAACAGAATATTGCAATCGTAATGGCAACTCATGATCCAGCACTCAGTCAGTTCACTGATGATACGTGGCTTATGGATGATGGTAGTTTAAGCCATGCTGAGGGGCCACTGGACATAGATCTTCCAGACTTGGTCCAGCACGTAGAGTTCGACCCAGTTCCAACATCCGACGATGTGTCCGATGGAGATGTGTAAATAAACCGTGCATGTATCGATTGCCTCGACAGTTTGACACTACATTTTCGGTCAGTACTTTGCTAAAGCGATAGATAGTAGTGAAAATTATGAACACGGCCAATATAGACAGAATTTACGGTATATCTGTAATCAATCGAGGACAAGATGACTCTTCCAAATAAGAATCCCCGAGGAACACGTATTTTTGGTGATGAAGCCAAGAAGACAACTCGACGCATAAAACTACTAGGAGAGATTGATGAATTGGTGTCATCATTATCTATAGTCAGGTCACACGGTAATCCCCGATTAGATTGCACGATTCGCCGCATACAGGCGCTTTTATTGGCTATGGGAGCCCATATTGCAGACCCTAAGGGGCGACACTCTACGAAATTAAAAGAGAGTGATTTTACCGAGTTAAAACGCTTCAGCAACACTCTTGAACAATCATTACCACCATTGAAACACTTCATTCATCCTGGCAAACCCGCCACTGCAGCTTCACTGCATCTATGTCGTTCGATCGCTCGCCGAGTTGAAAGATCAACAATTGACTTAGACACGGAAGAGCCCGTCAGCCCCGTCATATTACATGTAGCTAATGAGCTATCTGACTGTTTCTTTCACCTGGCTCGAAGCGAAGCTTGGCAGTCAGGCTCTGAGGATGAGATTTGGAAATATGCCGGACCATTGAAGAACGGTGAACTCGACGACCTTTATTCAGGATAACAAGGTCTTATTAGTGATAAGTAGTCCCTGTGACGTATTCCCTATTTTCTCTCCCATTTATCAATCCCAGTCGATTACCATTCCATCTTTTCCCCACCAGACCGGACCGCCATATGCGCTTTTGACATCAGCTACGCCTTCGGTCATAGCATCCGGAGGATCCAACCTATCAGATTGATGATTGATGACTAGGCGTTTAGCCTTTGCTTTATCTGCCATGCGACCAGCGTCGGTTGTTCCTGTTTCGGAGATGCGACTAGGATACCGAGCTATATCTCGTGCCCGATGGACAGATTCTATAACTGTAAGATCCGCATTTCGAGAAAGTTCAACTACGGAATCGCAAGGCGCACTATCACCTGTAAATGATACGATCCCTTCATCTGTTTCAAATCTAAATCCAAAGCAATTCAGCCATGGTTGTGCGTGGCGTACTTCCATAGCACTACAGGACCACCCAGGACCGGAAGCCACCACACCCTCTCCATACTCCTTAACCGACACAACAGGTTCAGGTCTATCCCCCTCACCTCCCCGAGAATGGTATGCGTGAATACTCATTGGATGGTTAACTCTAGCTCGAACATCGTACCAAAACACCCCCCGCTCCGGACTCCATAATCGCTCATGTAAGTCGCGCACAGGAGAAGGGCCATAAACATTCAAGACGTTTTCTTCGCCAACAGATTGATCAAACCTAGTCATAAGAAAGCAAGGGTAATCCGCTATATGATCTGAGTGTAGGTGGGTAAAAAAAAGATTGTCCACATCAGTACTAGCAATACCAGCATGAAACAATTTGTATGTAGAAGCCGGTCCACAATCAATCATAAATCTCTGGCCTACTATGTCTAAAACAAAGCATGTGCCCCATCTATCCTTAGTAGGGGTAGGGGTACCCGCACCAATTAAGTGTAATCTAGGCATTTTTTTTATCCTTCGCAAAATAAGAACCCATCATTTGATCTTCGACACGACATAGTCAAACAGTCCAAATCGGTTCAATTAATCCCAAACTCTTTCCCATTCCCCCGACTCCACTGATTTGTACATAGCTAAAGCAGTTCTCAACTCTCCAAGAGAATATTCTGCAGACGCAGACAATTCACTACCATCTAAAATTGCTGAAGCAAAATCTGCTATTTCTAACCCAAAAGAAGCTTGGTATCCATTTCCTTGATCCATAACAACATTACCTTCCGGATTATATTCATCATAAATCTTGATTTTCTGGCCCTGGGATCTCACAATCTTTGACTGGAATCCGCCCTCTACGACAATCTCCCCACGTGTACCAGTAACACGCCACCACTCAGCTGGAGCCAAGACGGAGTCCACATTAAGAGCGTCAAAAGAACCAATTCTGCCACTTTGAAACTTTACTAAGGCATGCACCAAAGATTCGCCTTGCATAGATCGCAGTGGATGATCAACAGCGGCGATAACGTCTGTGATTTCACCCATCCAAATTCTAAGCGGCCTTAACCAATGCGATCCGCCATCTATCGTAATTCCTCCCCCAGTTCTATCTCGATCCAATCTCCAAGGGGTCCGTGGCTTCAGATCTCCAGGCTCATATTGAACCCAAAAGGACGCCTTAGCAGTGATTACTTCGCCAATGACACCCGTACGAATAAGCCGGTCAACCTCCATTATCTCAGGCCAAAACTGCGCATTTTCGGCAACTGCAAACACCAGGCCAGATTCTTTCGCACAGTTCAAAATACGATCACAAGCCTGTAGAGTCGGAGCCATTGGCTTTTCCAGCAATAAATGCTTACCTGCTTGCAGAGCAAGCAAAGACAATTCTTCATGCAAATCGTGAGGCACCATTATGTCAACAGCATCGAAATCACCGCGTTTAAGAGCCTCATCCAAAGTCGCATAGTAGGTACCATTGGTCCTCTGCACAAATCTCGCAGCCGCCTTTGGATCGGGGTCAATCAGTGCAGTAACTCGCACCCGAGGAGCATACTGTTCAATACCAGCTAAATGAGCTTTCGCTATAGATCCACAACCAACAAAAGCCAATTTCAGCACATCATTCAAGTTAGTCTTCACCTTCGTTGCGAGACGATTTATCCGCTATCCACCCAGCTGCGTCCCAGGGAGCTCCCCATATCCAGTACCACACACGCCTCACTAAAAGGTTGCCTCCAACAGCCCATATCACACCCAAAAACACACTCAGTACCAGAAGTGGCCAAAGCCACAAAGCCGGTATCACAATTCCAGTGGAGCTGACAGCAAAATTCAGCAACACACCAAGACCAAAGATTAGCAAAGCGACAATCGGAAGCCTAGCTCTAGACCACCAACTATTCATATCGTCATCGTCATGTAATTTATCCCGCTCTCTCTGAAGCTAAAGCTTGCCTCAGTTCAGATATTTCATCACGATACATCGCAGCTTTTTCAAATTCCAGCGCATCTGAGGCGAGCCTCATCCTACGTTCTAATTCACGGATACGCTTGGAATATTCCAGAGGCGACATCTCCACCAAATCTCGTACAGCCACGCTTTCCTGTTCACCCCTCTCACCTAATCCTGAATCCCGATCGATCACCCCATCACTATCTACTAACATTTCCCTAATATCATGCAATTTTTTGGTTATAGATGCAGCTGTAATTCCATTGTCACGATTGTATTTCAATTGAATATCACGACGTCTGTATGTCTCATCTTTGGCTCTCTGCATACTTCCAGTTACATTGTCGGCATACATAACCACGTGACCTCGAACATTTCTAGCAGCACGACCAATTGTCTGAATCAATGCAACTTCAGATCTGAGATAGCCCTCCTTGTCAGCATCAAGAATAGCTACCAAGGAGACTTCTGGAAGATCCAACCCTTCCCTAAGTAAATTTATTCCTACCACCACATCGTAAACACCTCTACGTAAATCGCTCAGAATTTCCACCCTCTGTAGAGTGTCTATTTCAGAATGAAGATAATGAACTTTTATTCCCATTTCAGACAAGTAGTCACTGAGATCTTCCGCCATACGTTTTGTTAAGGTAGTAACAATTACCCGATCGCCATCTCTCACCCGTGTACGAATCAGAAAAAGCAAGTCATCGATTTGTCCCTCCGTCGGCTTGATTTCAATAGAAGGATCAACTAACCCTGTAGGTCTAACGATCTGCTCAACCACACGCTTACTATTCTTGTACTCAAATTCTCCCGGCGTGGCAGAAGAAAACATCACATGATTAGCCCGCTCCATAAATTCATCAAAAGACAATGGCCTATTATCATAGGCTGACGGTAGACGGAACCCATAATTAACAAGAGACTTCTTGCGAGACTGATCCCCAGCTAGCATACCCTTTACCTGAGGCAGTGCCATGTGGGATTCGTCGACAATTATTAGTCCATCCGCAGGCAGATAATCTAAAAGCACCCATGGAGGTTCCCCTGGATCTCTTCCACTAAGATGTCGGCTGTAATTCTCTATACCAGTACAATGGCCAACTTCCCGAAGCATTTCCAAATCAAATTTTGTACGCTGACTTAATCGTGCAGCCTCCACAATCAAACCTTTAGACTCCATCTCCGCTAATTCTTGACTCAATTCATTCTCTATACCCAGTATTGCCTTATCCAGTCGCTCAGCTGGAGTAACCCAATGTCGTGCAGGATAGATGTCGATTGATTCCAAGTTGTTTAAAATTTCTCCGGTAAGGGGGTCTATTTGCACGATACGCTCTAAATCATCTCCAAAAAACTCGAGGCGGAAAGCATAATCTTCATAAGATGGAAAAATCTCTAACACGTCTCCGCGTAGTCTAAATTTTCCCCGTGATGGGCTAATGTCATTGCGTTCATATTGAATGGCAGTGAGATGGCGAAGCAATCGGTATAGATTATATTCTTGACCTGCGTTTAAACTTACACTCATTTCCCCGTAATCAGCAGGTGACCCAATCCCATAAATGCAAGAGACGCTGGCCACCACTATGACATCGCGTCTTGAAAAAAGAGAACGCGTGGTAGAAAGACGAAGCTTCTCAATTTCCTCATTAACATCGCTATCTTTTTCTATATAAGTATCGCTGCTAGGAACATACGCTTCGGGCTGATAGTAGTCATAGTAGGACACAAAATATTCGACAGCATTGTTAGGAAAATATTCCCGAAATTCCGAACATAACTGTGCAGCTAAAGTCTTGTTTGGAGCCAAAATCAATGTAGGCTTCTGCACCTTATTTATTACATTAGCCATTGTGAAAGTTTTGCCTGAACCAGTGACTCCTAACAAGGTCTGAAATCTGTGACCTTGCATTAATCCTTCAGTCAGTGCTTGAATGGCAGCAGGTTGATCACCAGAAGGCTCGTAATCAGATACTAGTTCAAACAATGCCATCCCATATTCCCAATTTGATGCCCCAATGCGGACACAAGCAAGCCCTGCTTAATGCTCATTCGGACCCGATATTGCTATCGGTATATGTATCAATGTGCACACTTTTGAATTGAGAGCGTCGATAGTAGCATCGCGCAATGCACCAGCTGTTTCAACTCTAATACCCCTAGCGCCAAATCCTTCTGCTATAGCCACATAATCGACAGGGCCAATTCGACTCGAAGGCAAACCATCATGACCATAAGCGGCCCTTTGCTCGGTCACAACTATCCCCCACGCGCTATCATCCGCAACTATTACAACAAAAGGTAAGTCCTGTCGTACTGCACTTTCTATGTCGGAAAGCGCAAAATGGATAGCCCCATCACCAGTCAACAGTAAGGTGGGTTTGTCCGGGTAGGCTATCTTGGCCGCCATAGCTCCCGGAATGCCCCAACCAACCACTCCACTAGCCCCACAAGTAAGCAACCCTTGGCTGTAATATCTAATCAACAATTGGTGAACCCACTGCCCTATATTCCCACCATCAATCAGAAAATTTATGTCTCGCTGAATTATTGGGGCTATAGCTTCTGCCACGTGCTTGCCTGTCATACCATCACTTTGATCGTTGTTTGGGCGCCTCCATTGGTCACGAAATGCCGTGTCAGCTCTGCGTGCTTCTATCAACCAATCATCTGTACGAGAAACCAGTTTGTCCGTAGGGTGATCCAACATCGCCTGAACGACCAATTTAGGATCGCCCAGCAGTCCTATATCAGTTAACATTCCTTGCCTTAGCTCGTCAGAATCAGGGTCTATTCTTATCATTTTCGCATTCGTGGATAGGGTCGGAGGGCGCCCATACCCCATTCGATAATCAATACGTCCGCCAATTAGAATAACCAAGTCTGATTGGGCCAACACATCAGGTTGGCCAGTAGCTGCACCTATAACCCCAACACTAAAGTCATTGTCAGGAATAATCGCCCTGTCCCAAATCAGGCTTGTTATGGGAGCTCGTATCAGATCTGCTAAGGCCACAATTTGCTCTCCGGATCCCGAGGAGTGAAGAACCCCACCACCAACTATGATAAGTGGTTTGCGAGATGAATTTACCACGTCAATAGCAGCGGTGATCGATCGTTCATCAGGTAATCCTCCTCGAAACACATGTCCATCAAGTGATGGCAGCTTCGGGATCTCGTCCTCGTCTAATAATGCCGCTGTTAAGTCAGCGGGTATCGATAATTGAACAGGGCCAGGACGCGGACTCGTAGCTATTCGAATCGCTTCGTGCACATAGAACCCTATGTCTTCAGCTCTGGTTACTCGACGACTGTATTTACATAGCGACGAGGCGATGTTGGTGTGATCAAATTCTTGAAATTTTCCAAAATCAGTCTCCATAGAGGTGGATTCACCAGTAATCAAAAGTAACGGAGACCCATCAAAATACGAGTTCATCAATCCTGCCATAGCGTTTATATGAGCTATACCACTGCTACTGGCCACCACCCCAATTCTTCCAGTCAATCGGGAGTAAGCTTCCGCAAGATATGACGCACTATCTTCCGCACGGGTATCCACTACTCGCATTTGATTACGACTGCATGCTTCTAAAACAGGATTCAATCCATTACCGCAGACAGCCGCCATGAATTGAACCCCACATTCGCGTAGGCTTCGAACAAGCAAGGCGCCACCAGTAATCATGTGTAAACAGCCATTTGTGTAAGTCCTTAGATAAAAGATCAGTCCACTACCGTAAATCTTTGCCGGAATGAAGTGATAAAACAAAAAATCAGCACCACATCACTACGTTCACGCTAGCATATGACAACTCGCATCTCATTCGATCTGAACTTCTAGACTCTATACTGGCATATCGTGAAGACAAGTCATAATCGATTGACTATCCGGGACAACATTACCGTAGTAGCCTAAACTCTAGTGCTCTCTCATAAAGATCCACGACACATGGCTACATTTGAGGCAGTTAGGCCGAGGTGGCGGAATCGGCAGACGCGCTAGCTTGAGGGGCTAGTGACCTTCGGGTTGTGCGGGTTCAAATCCCGCCCTCGGCACCATATCTATTCGTTCCTCGACGCCCTGACCAGACCGCATCTCAAAGATATTAATTCAAGCCTTATTCCAAAGTCGTCCCTAATATCGCTTTTTGCTGTTCTTGCCGATACTCAAGCATTTGGGCACCCATTGATTCATCACTAAGCGCAATAATCTCTACTGCCAGCAATGCCGCATTAACTGCCCCTGCCTTCCCTATTGCTAGTGTGGCAACAGGAATTCCCCGTGGCATTTGGACTGTTGACAATAACGAGTCCAGACCATCGAGAGCCCACCCTGTCATCGGTACACCCAACACTGGTAATATCGTGTGGGCTGCTACAACCCCAGCCAGGTGCGCAGCTCCCCCTGCCGCTGCCACTATGACCTTACCCTCACGATCCTCTACGCTTGAAACCCATTCCACAGTTTGTGTGGGGGTTCTGTGAGCAGAAAGAACACGAGCTTCATAAGAAACATTAAACTGCTCTAACATGTCGGTGCATGACTTCATGGTAGACCAATCAGATGCGCTACCCATCACAACACCTACTGCAATATTAGATTGGGAATCCAATTCCTAGCCTCCTTGTGGCAGCGAGAAACCTCGCTCACCATCATATGTATAAAGATTTTCGGTTTTAACAAAATCGAATCCAGAATCACCCATCCTATTCAGAAGACCTACAATGTCCTCATGATTAATTGGTTTATGCCCCCCAAATCGACACCTCCAATGCCTAGTCGTATATGTCTCCGGCAGACCATCGGGCCATACTTTTACACCGCGATTATCAATAATTTCAAGTTTTAATTGAGATCCTTGCAGCGGTTGTAGTAATCCAGCAAGATCATCAGGGCCGCCACCTGTCCAATCAATAAACACATCCACTCCCACCAATGCTTTGTTTACAAATTCATCCCGTAAAATCACAGTAGATCGCTTATGACTTGGTCGTTCAGCATATTGGGCTGAATCGAAATGAGTCGGCATCATGCCCAATCGATCTATTACAGCCTCCGAAAATTCCTTGGTACCGACCTTTTTTGTACTATGTTTTTCCGTATAGACATCGTAGGTGTGAATCCCATCCTCAATCGTCCTCAACCAAGCGTTGTGAATAGAAGACGCAATATCCACTTGTTTAACGTACACCATCATCATTACTGCCCCGTGTAATAACCCAGATGGATTGGCAAGATTTTGTCCTGCACGTCGAGGGGCCGATCCATGTATAGCCTCAAACATCGCATATCCATCACCTATGTTGGCTGACCCAGCAAGACCAACTGACCCAGCAATTTGAGCCGCCACATCAGACAAAATATCGCCATACAGATTTGGCAAAACCACCACATCAAACAACTCTGGAGTGTCGGCTAATTTGGCTGCACCTATGTCTACAATCCAATGCTCATTCTCTATATCGGGATAATCAGCCGCAACCTCGTCAAACACACGGTGAAAAAGACCATCTGTTAGCTTCATTATGTTGTCTTTAGTGAAACAGGTAACTTTATCCCTGCCGTGAGTGACGGCAAATTCAAACGCATGACGACATATTCGTTCGCTACCAGAACGAGTAATCAACTTGAGAGTTTGTGCAACTCCATCCGCATGCATATGTTCAATGCCAGCGTAGGTATCCTCCTCATTCTCTCGCACAATAACAACATCCATACTTGGATGCTTGGTGGAAATAAATGGATCATACGCAACGCAAGGCCGAACATTTGCATATAAACCCAACACCTTGCGTGTGGTGACATTTAGACTTTTGAATCCACCACCCTGAGGAGTCGTGATCGGAGCTTTCAAAAATACCCGCGTGCGCCGCAACGAATCCCACGCCTCATCTTCGATACCAGAACTAACCCCACGCAGATACACTGACTCGCCTATTTCAATTTTTTCAGGTGCTAAATCGGCCCCAGCAGCCTCGAGTATATTTAGTGTAGCTTCCATGATTTCTGGACCAATACCGTCACCGTACGCCACCGTAATAGGGACCTTTTCAGACATTATGTACCTTTCTGATCAAAATGAACCGCCATTACAGTCGGTCTCTCTCTGATTTGGATCTATGATTAATTATCTTAAGTTCTACAATTAAAAAACCAAACATCACTTATAGCCAGATTGCTGCCGAGCACGCTTCCAGTGATCTGTTCGTGTATTAATGTTTCCTAACTGAAACATTATGAGAACTATAGTAGCAACAACACCAAGTACCAGCGCTATCCATTGGGCCTGGGTAAATAGCCCATAGAGTTCATCGCGACGCAAAAAGGTTACCGCAAATCTAAACCAGGAATATAAGAAAATATAGACAAAAAATACTCGCCCAGAGCCACCCCACCTATGTATCAAATTAATCAAAACCGCAAGAAATATTAGGTCTGCCACTGCCTCATAAGCGGCAGCTGGATGGGCTGGATAGGTAATACCGTTTGAATCGCGCTCCGCAAGCGTCGATGAATCCGTATATAAGAATGCCCAAGGCAAATCGGAAGCAACACGGGTATGTTCACCATTAATTATGTTAGCCAATCTTCCAATAGCCTGACCCAAAATCAGCCCCAACCCGCCAACATCCATTAGTGGTCTTATTGGCAATCCATTTGCGATGCATCCTAAAACACCCCCGGAAACACCTCCTATAATCCCTCCCCAAATCGCACCACCTCCTTTCCACATTTGCGGAATCAACATCATATCTTTGGAATAGATTTCATCCCACTTATCGATTACATGCAGTATCCGTGTCCCCAAAATACCACCTAAAATCGCCCAGAACGCTATGGCGTCCACATCATCCGGGCTTATGCCAACAGCATACGCATAGCGTCTACATAGCCACCAACCCATACCAATACCCAATACAACTATTGGCCCATAGGTTCTAAGTTGAATATCCCCCACAGGTATGTATGGGCCGAAAGGAATCTCTATCGCAGGAAAAATTGTTCAAACTCCAAACTTGCAACATGTCGAATAACCCGATGCCATAAATTTAATTTATTTGAACATCTTGGACCACATGTCTGTAATAGGCCAATATTTCCTACTCGGATTTCGCATCACATAAATTGGTAATCTGTCCAGTCTCAGCATTAATTAGGTCTTTGCCTTCATAGTAGCCAGTAAGCTCTACAAACCCTCTGCCAACTTTATTCCCTGCTATTAATGCCTCAACGGCACCTTCCCAATATACCTGGCCTGTACTGGCACGGGTATCAAGCTCTTGATTTTTCATTACAGGAATTAGCGTTAAATTGATGTTGGTGTTTTTTACTGTGAGATCCCATCCAGACGGATAAGTAGCTCCAGTGGTAGGACTAGTCCAGCTATCAAGGGCCTTTATAGCGAATTCTTCACTGGTCAGATGCCGTACTGCTCCAAATTCGCTGACCAAAGTGCCATATTTCATCACGATTTCACGATCTTCGTTGAATACAAAAGAAGCAGTAAAATCACGACCATCATCCAATTGCAAACTAAACCAATCCCAGCCACCCGTACCTACAGAAACAAAGTCTCCCCATTGGTGATCCATCCAGGCTTGACCAGTGACGTATTTAGGCCCTTCGTCAGTAGTTAAAACTCCTGCTAGTTGCAACCTCGTATACGAATAGTAATAACTCCATCCATATGGTGAGAAATCTAACAATCCGTCATTGTCATGCAGGGTCACAGGCTTCTGAGGCACGGCCAACAAGTCCAAAGAATAGCCAGGCATATTAGCGTTAATCTTGAAGCCAGAGTCAATAAGAGCCAATTTCCATCCTCCAACGCACAAATTTAATCCCGGATTAGCGTTGGCACCATCCGTCACAGAATTACGTTCGGCATAAACAAATTTGTTGGAACCTATATCCGATATAGCAAAATGAGCCGCATAGGCAGTTGGAGCTAGTTCACGATTTGCCTGAAATATGACGAATTCAAACCCCATAGGATTTTCTTGGGCACCATCAAGATGCCCTGTGAAATACCACCATTCAGATAGGTTGTTGTGAGGTAATTCGTCTGCTGGGAGTTGTATATCTTGATACACATCAGCAGGAGCTGAACCGGAAAATTCAGGCAATGATTTATATTCCATGCCACACCCAGCCAACAAAATAATGAAAATAATCCCTGTAACGCACGCCATACGCTTGATCATTACTCGCGATACTTCCGACGTACTATTGTTGGAGCCCACCAGTTCCAATCACCTAACAATTTCATAGTCGATGGAACAAGTAGAGATCGAACAATCGATGCATCCACAAACACAGCGATAGCAGCACCTAACCCAACCGCCTTAATCAATACTATATCCGCAGACACAAAAGCCAAAGATACGACTATAACGACCGTAGCGGCACTCGTTATTACTCTGCCGCTACGTTCTAACCCTATCGCTATAGCGGACGCATTGTCGTGCCCAGCATCATAAGCCTCTTTTATACGGGCTAACAAAAACACTTCATAATCCATGCTCAACCCAAATAGTAGTGCGAACATAATGATTGGCAGAGTGGCTTCGATATATCCCAGCGGTTCAAAACCCAATATTCCAGACATCCACCCATCCTGAAAAACGAGTACTAAAGCACCAAAACTAGCTCCCAAACTGAGGACGTTCATTAACACAGCTTTGACAGGCAAAAACACCGATCGGAACAATAATAATAAAACGATATAGGTCAACAAAAAGATGATCCCTATGGCCCGAGGGAATTCTGAATAGAGCCTATCCACGAAGTCTGTCAATCCAGCAGCCCCTCCACCAACAAGCATGTCAAGATTGTTGGTATCTCTATAATCACGGATTGCATAAACTAAGCCGCGAGCATCGTCACTGGTTGGTGCACCTTTAGGTTCTATGATGATTAATGCTGATTTACCTAAGGTTGTCATGTGGGCTATAGCACGAGCATAGGGATCGGTAATTACTGATGGATTACGATAGAGCAACTCATACTCTTCTATAGTGATACGATCATCAATAGAAACCGGACTCACTACTCGACTTACCCTGTCATCTGACTTCAAGACACTCGTGAATTCGTGCATCACATTCAAAGATGTTTTTGCTAAAGACGAGTCTGGAAAACGCCATACAGCAAAAATCGGAGTGACATGGCCCGGACCAAACTCTTCTTGTAAAAGGTCATAAGCTTCTCTAGACGGCGTCGACTTGTTCAATACAGATGCATCTGGAGCACTGACGCGAGCCCGTAATACAGGGGTTACCATGACAAGTAAAAATAATGACACGATAAAAAACACCGGGATCGGCCTAGCCATTACTGCGCGGGCCACTCGAGCCCAACCCCCAGTCGTGTCAGAACGACGTCTCCACACCCGATAACGATCTATGTTTGAACCAATTATGGCCAACAGTGCCGGCACTAATGTAATAGCGGCCATGACCGCTATAGCGACCACAACCGCACCTCCAGCTCCTATCGACCTAAGCATCATAAATTCGAACAGTATCAATGAAGATAGTCCGACCATAACTGCTAACCCTGAGAACACAACAGCTTTACCAGCAGTCTCTACAGTCGTCACCACCGCTGCATCGGAATCACTATGTACTAATTCTTCCCGAAACCGACTAACCAAAAACAGCGAATAGTCCGCCCCCAACCCCAGGCCAACCATCGTTGCCACATTCAAGGCAAATATCGAAAATGGAGTGAACTGTCCAAGCCCGCAAACCGCCGCGAGGCCCATAACCACACTAGCACCACCGGCTATAACCGGTATTACCGCAGCAGAGACTGATCTAAAAACAAGAAGTAAGACCAATAGAGCGAATGGGAGGCCGATTATTTCGGCTTTTCGAAGGTCGTTTTCACTCAGCCTCTGTATATCATCATAGAACACTGCGGGTCCCGCTATATAGGCTTGGATCGGTGGTTCGCCAAGAGATTTGCGCAGCACCGGAACTATACGATGCGCGTCTTCGTCATCCACATCAGCATATATAGCCGCATAGGCCGTATGACCTGACTCAGACACCTGAGCGAAGTTCTCCCAAAAAGGCACGATATTTTCAACGAAATCGAGCTGACTAATCGAGTTCAACACTTCACGGGCAGGCTCAACGAACTCCGGATCGTACGCTGTATGATTTTCAGAATTAAAAACGACGGACACAGTCGGGCCAGATGTACCTAAGTCTGACTTAAATCTATTGTACGCCCGCTCAGCCTCAATACTGGAAGCTGAAAATCCTCCCCCTCTTAATACGGATCCTACGTTTGCAGCCAACGGCAAAGCTAAGATCGCGACAGTAATCCACAAACCCAATATCCACCAACGCCTTCGAACAACAAACCGCCCTAAAGATCTGTACAAGATTATTTCACCGAATTGTGGGCAACGATAAGCAGGTCCCATATGATAGGAGCATATTGAAGTTAGGAATAGTAATTTATCGGAGCTAGGATTTTGCGCATAGTGCTTACCGGTGGCACGGGGGTGATAGGGCGAATACTAATCAAACGCCTGATAGAACTCAAGCATGAACTAGTCGTACTTTCAAGGAATAAAACTACTCCTCAGCTAAGTGATGCTATAGAAATACATCGATGGGATCCGATGACGGAGATACCGCCTGCAGATGCACTGAACAATGCAGATACCGTAATACACTTAGCTGGCGAACGCATTGCAGGATTATGGACTGCGAGCAAACGCACTAAGGTGCTAAACAGTCGAATCATAGGAACCCGCAACCTAGTCGAAGGCATGAAGCTCTCTAGCCCATCCGGAGTAACACTCATATCTGCCAGTGCAGTTGGATATTATGGCGATCGAGGGGATCAACGCTTGACGGAAAAGGAAAAGCCAGGAGAAGGATTCTTAGCAAAAGTAGCAGCAGACTGGGAAACCGAAGCAATTCGTGCAGAATCATTCGGAGCCCGAGTCGTAAGGATGCGAATGGGAGTCGTCCTTGCCCCAGAATCAATAACAGTAAAATTACTAAGCTTAGCTTGGTCGTTATGCTTGGGGGCCCGTCTGGGAAATGGCAGACAATGGTGGACCTGGGTGCATGAATATGACGTAGTGTCCGCCTATATGGAAGCCGTACACAATATTAATCTAATAGGACCTATCAATCTCGTAGGTCCACAGCCAGTAAGGCAGGCTGATTTTGCAAAATTGCTAGGCCTCGCCTTAGGAAGGCCAGCATTTCTGCGGGTGCCAGAATTCCCTATCAAAGTTGTAATGAGAGAGATGGCTGAAGAATTGCTTGGCAGTAAGCTGGTCGTACCTTCCGTACTGAATGCATCAGGATTTCAATTTCGATACAACACGTTACGAGAAGCACTTACCTCGGTACTTTAACAGTGTGAACAGACACTAAGTAACGACCAATTGGAAGTGACAATTCTTCTGTCAGCCAAGTTGTCCAGGAGTTATATCTCCAGCAATTACTCTACTTTGAGCCCCAGTTGCAGACGGTACATTACCAGCATTACCCTGTACGGTGTCATTACCTATCGCGATCATCGTCAAAACTTCGCGAGCTTCAACTGGGATACCTAAACGCTCCTCTATAGTTGTTATCGGTATTGGATCCAATCGGTCTCGAAGCATACCTATCAAAGTAGCATTATTTGCCCCACCACCAGCAAGCAATATTTCGTCAATCGAGACCCTAGGAAAAACAAATTCCTTATAATTGTGAGTTATGGATTCAGCTGTGAATGCTGTTGCTGTTGCCACTATATCTTCATCCGATAGCCCTAAAGCCCTACCTTGCTCCATCACGCCACGTGAATATTCATGGCCAAACAATTGACGCGCAGCCCCTTTTGGCGGCTTTTGCAAAACAAAAGGGTGTCGCATTAGTTCAGAGAGAAGACTGTCATCGACATTGCCTCTAGCAGCAATCGCTCCATTATCGTCGTAGAATTGTTCCCCGCCAGAAATCCAATTTACTAGAGCATCAATAATCATATTGCCTGGGCCAGAATCGAACGCAAACATTTCATTTATCGATGCCCCCGCTGGCAAAACAGCCGGATTAGCAATCCCACCAATATTATGTAAAGCCCTGTTGACTTTTGAGTCTCCAAATAAAACCCAGTCTCCATAAGACACCGTTGGAACACCCAAACCACCAGCAGCGATATCACGCTGACGCAAATTCGATACTGTTGTCACCCCAGTTCGCTGAGCAATAAAAGCACCTGCACCCAAGTCTAAAAAAGAAGCTATAGCTTTATCGCCCAGCCAATTGTGGTCCTCACGTTGACCATCAATAACCTGATAACAAACCTGACCGGAAGAGACAATCAGGTCTAAGTCAGACATAGCAAAGCCAGCTTTCGCTACCAACCGCTGTACAACTTCCGCAAAAAAATCACCTATCACATTGTCTGCTTGAGCCACTCGATCCAAGCTACCAGTCTCACGAGCAAACACGTCGAATATGCGCTCTTTAAGTGGAGACTCGTATTCGTAACTACGCCAGTCCACTAAATTGATATCAGTATTTTGTTCATTTCCAGAAACACGAACCAGTGCCGCAGTAGGCCCGTCTGCAGACGTACCCGAATGTAGGCCTACTACTAAACGCTCAGATTTTTGAACATAATCAATGAGCCCGCGAAGATAAACAGGTAGAATATTTGAATTCATAAAGAGAGTGCTCCTAGCAGTACTAAATCATTACAACCGCTTCATCAGGGTCACTGTATCACTTTGATAAGATCCATCGTTTAAACACATTAACAGAGATAAGTGTCAGGAGTATGGGAGGGATAACGTTTTGAATTTGATAGTGTTAACGATTGACACCTTACGCCAAGACCACATAGGCACCTACCATAAAGGTAATCCTGTATTCGATGGTATAGCACCTTGCAAAACACCAAACATCAATAGATTTGCGGAGGATTGTGTAGTTTTTGAAAACATGTACCCTGAAGCGTTACCTACCATTCCCGCCCGGGCCAGTTTGTTTACGGGACAACGTACTCTCGTGTCTCGACCTTGGCAGAGACTTGCTGACGAAGACGTAAGCATATCTGAAATTCTAGGACCAAATGGATGGGTATGCGGGATCGTTTCAGACAACTATCATTTCCGATCACCCAACATGAATTATCACCGTGCTTTCCATTCCTATGAATGGATCCATGGCCAAGAATATGACCCTTACAGATCCTCACCACCTAAACACAAAAATGTCGACGATTACGTAAATGATCATTATGACGAATCATGGCGGGCTAGAGTAGCTCAATTTTTAACTAATACAGAAGATTTTACGTCAGAAGATCATTGGTTTGCCGCTCAAATTGCAGACCGCACGGTAAAGTGGCTCTCAGATAATCGATCTCATGACAAAATATTTTTCTGGGTGGACAGCTTTGATCCACACGAACCATGGGATCCTCCAGCCAAATTCGATCAATACACAGATCCAAATTATTCAGGCAATAGACTGATTTTACCTAAGGGCGGTCTAGCCGATGACTGGGCTACTCATGAAGAGGTCAACCATATTCGAGGTCTATATGCAGGGGAAGTCGAATCCGTAGACCACGCACTAGGCAGAGTATTTGCTACATTGGAACAAGAGGGTTATTTCGAAGATTCAATAGTAGTTCTAATTGGAGATCATGGCATGCCTTTGGGAGACCATGGAAAGTTCCTGAAGGGAGTTGATAGGCTCTATAACGAGCTCCTAAAGGTTCCGTTTATGATACGCATGCCAAATGGGAAACACGGCGGACGTACCGTACAGGCTCTATGTCAATTCAACGATTTTATGCCAACCATACTTGACTTGATGGGAATGGATAACTGCATCGAGTATTTGCCTGGTAAAAGCTTCGCAAAAATCATCACTGGCAATGTGGAAAATCACCGTCACTCAATCATGACCGGATACTACGATGGTCAAGATCGTGCAATCCGCACAAACGAATGGAACCTGATAATCCGCCCTCCTAATCAACAGCACGAATTATACAACCAGCACCAAGATCCTAGAGAAAGCACAAATCTAGCCTCTGCAAATCCTGATTTGGTTACAGAGTTAATTGCTAAATATGGATCGATTTATTACGGATCCGCCTGGCCCGGGCAAAACAAATTGGCGATGCCTTTATTTGTTCAAAGAGCGATAGGAGACCACGCTCTACAACAAAGAGGAATTAACGTACTAGGAATTCCAGGTGAATACGGAGTAAATATTGATCATCAACAATGATCATTCCTGACATTAGGAGAGAATATCCACATCTACGGAGTTACTATTGCCTTTATGCATCGATCTTTGGCATTACGGGCAAATTCCAGCGCATCCGCTGTCTTGTCCAGAGGGAAATGCCTAGAAACCAACGGGCTTAAATCAATAAGCCCCGAAGAAACTAACTCTATAGCTCTAGGGTAAGTGTTGGCGTATCGGAACACCCCTCTCATATCAACACCTTTATCAACTATTTCATTACTATTGAATGGAATTGTATTTTCCGCGACTAGTCCTACCAGGGTTATGGATCCACCTCGGCTCACGAGTCTAGTAGTCAAAGCGGTCGCTTCCGCGCTCCCTGCTGTTTCAAAAACAGCATCAAAAGCCGAATCGAAATTAACCGCCAAATCGCATTGGTGAACGTTAAAAGCTGCACGAGCTCCCAGTTGCTCAGCGCTCTCAACACGACTTTCAACCGCATCGAAAACGGTTACATCCGTTATACCCTGTGCTTTAAGTACAAGTAAGGTGACCAAGCCTATAGGCCCTGCCCCAATGATTGCGACATTATCTCCAATTCGAACATCAGATCGTTCAACCGCAAATAAACCCACAGAAAGAGGCTCCATAAGTGCTGCTTCATCGAAGCTCATCTCATCTGGTATTTTGAAGCAAAAATCTGCTGGATGAGATACATACTCTACGAAGGCACCGTGCACTGGTGGTGTCGCCATGAAACAAACAGATTCACATAAGTTATATCTACCGGTGAGGCAATATTTACAGCTTTTGCACGGGATACCTGGTTCCAAAGTCACCCGGTCTCCTTCGGACAGGTGAGTCACATCTGATCCAATTTCGACCACCTCTCCTGCCGATTCATGACCCAGAATCAACGGCTCATCCACGATATAGCGCCCTATTCGCCCGTGTTCGTAATAATGAATATCGGAGGCACACACACCCACCGACCTAACTCGAACCAATACATCCTTACGGCCTACTTTAGGCCGTGCCACAGAACTTATTGCTATTTGCCTCGTCGCCTGCAAAAAAGCCGCTTTCACACTACGCACTCCGGGAATAAAATTGTTGACCACATATAGCCCAAACCCAAGTATAGAAGGGTCGATAGTAACCTGCATGCCTCTAAAGAGACATACCCAAGTCTAAGACAACATGTATAAATCCACAGAAACACAACACAAAAACAAAAACGCCCGCGTAAATATTTCGACAGCAAAGCACTTATGGGTTCAAATTGCAGGTGTAGTGGGCATACTGTCTGTAGCAATAGTCGCTATACCGTTCACTGAAGATCTGCGCTCCAACTCTAA
This sequence comes from uncultured Chloroflexota bacterium, assembly GCA_913043205.1. Classification (GTDB taxonomy): domain Bacteria; phylum Chloroflexota; class UBA11872; order UBA11872; family VXNJ01; genus CAJWLF01. The sequence continues at coordinate 179,184 of CAJWLF010000002.1, forward strand.
TTACAGCTATGGGGCTCTACTGTTAGTTAATCTCATCGGTGGGGCATTATTTATGATGCCAGGATTTAGCTGGGCCTCAATCGCCACTTTTGCGATCGCCTTAGACAACATATGGCTCGTCGCATTGGTAGGCAGCATAGGACAAGCAATTGGCGAAATGTACTCTTACTACCTTGGCCGCACAGCGTCTTCATTACTCCCAAAACACGATCGTATTGAAAGACTACGCGTGCTAGTCAAACGTTGGGGAACCCCAGCGATATTTATACTAGCCGCTACACCCAACCCAATATTTGACCTAGCCGGAGCTATTGCAGGTTCGATGAGAATTGGGTGGAAGAAATTCCTAGTAATTTCGTTTTTGGGAAGGCTAATTAAAAACCTGGTGATCGCAGCAGCCGCAATGTATTCGTTGGGATTTCTCCGTGGACTGATCGAATAGAGATTATCCATCGCAACCTCCAGAATCAGGCGTGTATGTTATTCCCTCAATAATCGCTACTACTAGCATTTGGCCACAATTATGACTCTACTTATTCTTATCTGTCTTCCCCATGTAATGTGGAAACATTAGGGAACTATTTTAAGTACGTAAGGAATTGAGGGTAGTGACCGCACCAGCATGCACAAATTCGCTATCTTCCCCTACGGAAACAAACTGAAATCCTTCACTCAGCCGCCTCTGACCGTCCTCAAGCCCAGTACACGAATAGCCTGGGATTTTACCCAAGCGATCACAAATATCCAGAACATGAGCAATCGCCTCATTATGTCGTTTGTGTGTACCTATATCTGCAAATCCTAGCCCCATAGAAAGAGCGAGGTCCGATGGACCAATCCAACATCCATCTACTCCCTCAACAGACATAATTTTTTCCGCATTTTCCACTGCTTCAACCGATTCAATCTGTACTGCAAGAAAGACTTGTTCATTTGAATTGTCAAAGTAATTGTCGCCATGCATTTCTGCCAAGTAGGTTGGGCCATTCGATCGCCCTCCCAAAGGAGGATAGCGTGTAGCAAGTACCGCGGCCCTTGCGTCGTCCGCAGTGTTCACCATTGGGACTACGACACCTAACATCCCGTCGTCCAACAAACGACCTATTAAGCCAAATCTATTTTCTTGGACACGAGCCATTGGAGTCGATCCTGCACTGGTAACCGCAACCACTGCTGTTCTCAGGTCGTCCAATTCCCACAAGCCATGCTGAGTGTCTACAAGCACCCAGTCATATCCAGCCTTAGCCAAAAGCCCTGCACTCCATGGGGAACCGCTGCTAGACTCACATCCAATAGCTGGCTCACCATCTACAAGAAGTTGTTTTGCCTTATTCATCATCTCATCAACAATCCTTTTTCCGCACTCTTCTGAAAGTCCACAGTATATATTGCAAATATTTGAGTTATCGATAAAGGATCACCAAGAATCAAGACTTTTAATGGCTGAGTAGCTATTATCTTGATCGGCCAACAATTGCAGCGAGGATCGCAGTGCTTTTCGAACTCCGCCAATACAAAATCCGGGATGGACATAAGGAGAGCTGGGTGCGCCTTATGGAAGATGAAATCATTCCCTTCCAGGTCGCGCAAGGCATGGTCATACTCGGCAGTTTCACAGGTGAGGACGACGCATCCCTTTACGTGTGGATCCGACGTTTCAAGAATGAAGCCGAACGCAAGCGCCTCTACCAGACAGTCTACGAATCCACCCACTGGAAAGATAATATCGCCCCGCGCATTTCGAAGATGATGGACCGCGAGGCGATAAAAGTTATTCGCTTGGAGCCAACCCCGAAGTCACCTATCCAGTAACAGCAACAGTGTTAGATTTCGATAATAGCTCATCTATATACAGCATCTTAAGTAGGTAAGTAAAAGGGAGCGCATCTTTATGGCAAAAAAATTAAATAGAACCAAACCAGGGACAGAGTACACTCCCGGCCGTGACTATGGCGACCCAACAGAAAAGATGCCACCTCGAACTTACAATGGGCTGAGAGGCGTACGTTTATGGAACAAAGATCGGTGTTTTAATGGCTACACTTTATTCGCTTCCGCTTTCGGAGACTTTCAGTATTTGATAGATATGAACGGTCGTGTTGTACATTGCTGGCCTGTACAGCACAGTCAGTGGGCTGAGCTTGACTCCGACGGCTCTATATTCTGGGACAATTATTTCGGAGGTCTATTTCACTCTGACGTTGATGGAAACATATTCTGGGAATGGCACGGAAGAACTCACCACGATTTCCATAGGTACGATGATGGTTCAATCCTCACCCTATACCAACGAGATTTTGACCGCCCTGATATATTTCCGAGAGGCCCAATACAAGACGACATGCTTCTATTGATAGACCCTGATGGATTTATCCGAAAAGATTGGACCCTTAGTGACCATGTAGACGAATTAGCAACATTGTCGGGAATCGAACTACCAAGACGCAACGCGGATTGGGCTCACACAAACACCGTTTCGGTGCTACCTGAGAACCCTATCGGATTAACGGACGATAGGTTTAAGCAGGGTAATTTTCTGCTTAGCCACAGACAGCTAGACGTAATATCCATCGTAGATCACAAATCTGATGAAATAGTTTGGGCCTGGGGCCTTGATACTCTCGATGGCCAACACCAATCTCAAATGCTGCCTAACGGCAACATATTGTTGTTCGATAACGGAACTCGAAGAGGATTTTCTACAGTTAGGGAATTCAACCCCCTAAACCCCGATGTAGCAATATGGAAGTACGAGGACAAAAACAATTTCTTCAGTCCATTTCGAGCGGGTCAACAAAGGCTACCAAACGGCAACACCCTCATATGTGAATCAGACTGCGGGCATATATTTGAAGTAACCAGCGACAACGAAATTGTATGGGACTATTACTCACCGTTCTTCGGTGGACAGCTAGTCAATGTGTATAGAGCAACTCGATACCCACCAGAATACGTTGAAAGCTGGCTTGACCCTGGAATACTAAGCCATTCTAAATCCGGCGAATACTATCCTTCATAAACACGAATTAACCTATGTAAATACATAGAATGCTCAATTGATTTGTTGGATGCTATAGAATCAGCGACCCATCATCTTTTGTTCATCCTATTTTAAGATAAAAGTAAATCGATATAGTATCAGCGCACCAAGAAACCGTACTTACAAGGCAGGAAACATGTCCAATAAATCGATCATTGAAGAATATTCCATAGACACACTAATGCCTAACTTAGTGAATGGTAACTGGACCGTCCCTGAGGATACTCCTGGGATCCAGGTGTCAAATCCTGCTACAGGAAATATCATCGCCACAGTTCCCGACTCAACCACCCAAGAAGTAGACCGTATAGTTCGAGCAGCGCATGAAGCATTCATCTCATGGAGCAAAACCCCAGCGGTGCAACGAATCCAAATATTGTTCAAGTTAAAAGGGTTACTGGAAGACGACTTCGAAAACCTGTCTCAGATTGTCACCAGAGAACATGGTAAGACATTATCCGAAAGTAGGGGGGAGGTCAGACGTGCAATCGAGAACTTAGACGTTGCCGTAGGAGTTCCTACTATGATGCAAGGCACTAACTTAGAAGACGTCGCAAGCGGTATAGACGAATACGCTGTACGCCAACCTTTAGGTGTTTTTGCCGCAATAGCCCCTTTTAATTTCCCGGCTATGGTTCCTATGTGGTTTTTGCCTTACGCAATAGCATGTGGGAACACATTCCTAGTAAAGCCTTCTGAACAGGCTCCTCTTTCGCAAGTACGGATAGCTGAACTAGCAACGCAAGCTGGATTACCAAATGGGGTCCTTAGTCTCGTACATGGAGGACGCTCAACAGTTGAAGCGATACTGGATCATCCGCTAATAACTGGAGCGTCATTCGTGGGTTCCACCCCAGTAGCCAAATCCGTATACGAGCGAGGTACACAAAACGGTAAACGAATGCAATGCCAAGGAGGAGCAAAAAATTATTTAGTCGTTATGCCCGATGCGGAAATGGAACCATCAATTGAAAACATCGTCGAATCAGCATTCGGCTGTGCAGGGCAGAGATGCCTTGCAGGATCTGTAGTGGTCGCTGTCGGCAATGCATACGATGACGTCAAAAAACGCCTTCTGGACGGAGCTAAAGATTTGATCATAGGTGATGGGTCAAAAGACGGAGTCCATATGGGACCCGTTATCTCAGAAACTAGTCGCCAACGAATACTCGAATCTATAGAAAACGGAGTTAACGAAGGAGCCGATATATTATTGGACGGCCGAGGGAAGGCGGTGCCAGGCTACGACTCAGGGTATTTTTTAGGTCCTACATTATTTGCTGAGGTAACGCCTGAGATGTCGCTTGCTAAAGACGAAATATTCGGACCGGTACTTAGTGTCATGTCCGCCGACAACCTGGACGATGCATTAGATCTGGTCGATGCGGTACCGTTCGGAAACATGGCTTGCATATTTACTTCAAGTGGAAAAGCGGCCCGCCAATTTTCCAGCAAAGTCAAGGCTGGTAACGTAGGTATTAACATTGGAGTTGCAGCTCCGATGGCATTCTTTCATTTTGGAGGTATGAAAGATTCATTCTTCGGTGATCTGCACGGGCAAGGACGCGACGCAGTAGATTTCTTTACCGAAGACAAAGTGGTAATAGAACGCTGGTACTAGTCCACACGAATAATCGTTCAAACCAATATCTCCCGGAACCGTATCTAACGATTCTGATCTGTCAAATCTCTATATAGATCTGGATCCAGGGACTCATAGTAAAGGATAGAAGTCATGAAATTGATGGAAAATGTTTATTTGATAGGTAGCGGGAAAATGGGGTTTGGCATCAGCGATCCGGGTGACTGTCACGTCTACCTGGTCTCTGATGGCAATGATGGCGCCATTATTGATGCAGGGTATGGCCCAGAGTCACCTGCAATCATTAACAACATTCGAAAAGAAGGAATAGACCCCGATTGCATTTCAAAACTGATTCTGACCCACTGCCACGGCGATCACTCTGGAGCCGGTGCTTATTTAGTTAAAGAACTGGGGATTGAGGCTATTTCGCCTAAAGGATCAAAAGAATGGCTCGAGCAAGGAGACGAGGATTCCATCAATCTAACTCGTGCTCGAGCTGCAGGGAGATACCCTGATGACTATAGGTTTCAAACTTTTCATGTAACACGAGAAGTAGATGAAGGAGACACGATACTAGTAGGATCGCTAAAATTGGAAACTTATTCCACGCCAGGTCACGCTAACCCACATAACTCCTACCTTCTAAGACAAGATGGAAAGACTTATCTTTTTAGCGGTGATTTAGTTTTTGAAGGTGGTGAGGTAGTACTAAATTGGGCCCCTGAAACATCACCTTGGCTATTAGGACAAAGTCTTAACAAGTTTCGTGATTTTGGTGTTAACGGACTTTTCCCAGGACACCACTCAATTTCACTAGAGTATGGGCAAGCCCATATTGATGCAGCGCTGGCTAAGTTCGATACCCTCACGGTGCCCCGAAACATGATGACCTAGGTCGACATGCTAACCAATAATGAGTTTGCTGATAATACCCAGTACTGCCCCTAATAGCATCAACCAAGTAGGACTCCAGGTACGCATAACTAATAGATATGCAGCAATCACGATAAGGAACTTTTATCAGATCGTTTGCTTCTCAATTTATGGGTCTTTCCACGGTTATGTAATTGACTCATTGAACAACAGCAAGATTTACTGGTGCATGTATGCTGCCTAAACCTGAGATCCGGTGTACGTCAATATCAGCGATGATAACCGTATAAAAGTAGTACAGTATTGGTAGAATTATGTCATCTTTAAGAACTACCCTAGTTATCGCGAATCCCCACAATTCGAATTTAATATGAGCACACCAAATATTTAAACATGAAGATCGCTACTCCATTAAGTCCACCCTGGACAGACCGAATACATCCTCAGGCTGCCGAAGATCCTGCAAGACGAAGCGAGTTTCAATTAGACCGTGACAGAGTACTTCATTCCAGGTCTTTTCGCAGACTATTACATAAGACTCAGGTATTCGTTGTAACAGAAGCTGATTTCTTTAGAACTCGCATCACTCATTCCTTAGAAGTTGCCCAAGTAGGACGTGGCATCGCATATGAATTGGGATTGAATGCGGATCTCGCTGAAGCTATAGCCCTGGCACATGACTTGGGCCATGGACCTTTCGGCCACGCTGGTGAAAGTGTTTTGAATGACCTGCTGGTTGACCATGGAGGATGGAATGCAAACGAGCACTCTCTGGAAGTAGTAGATGAACACGAGTCACCATATCCAGAATTTAGAGGTCTTAATCTGACTCGCGCTACTCGTGAGGGACTAGCCTTGCATGCAACGGATTTCGATGAACCTGCCAAATCTGCTGAATTCAAAGAACTTCCTCAAGGGGGACCTGAATCCCAAATCATCTCGGAGGCGGATGAAAGTGCTTTTGTTGCTCATGACGTCGAAGACTCGGTGAATGGTGGATTACTTAGGTTAGATGAAATAAAGAGTGATGGGCCAGCGCTTTGGCGCGAGGCGATAACCCGGGCCGAGGAAAGATGTTCAACAAATCCTAGAGCAGACTTAATAAGAGATCGCGATCGCGTTGTACTTCGGCGTGCAACTAGTTGGGTTATAGGATCATTGATTGAAAATATCGTGAAATCAAGCCGAGACCGTATTTCGGCATCTGGAATCACATCTAATGATCAAGTCCGTAATCAATCGAATGTTATGTACTGCGCCTCTCCGGAAATGACAAAACATCGCAAAGAAATCAATCGGTATATGACAGATCGGGTGTACAGGCATCCGAGCATCTTACGGCAGACCCAGAGAGGGCAGATGGTTCTAACAGCACTTTTTGAACGCTTCGTCAATGAACCATCGTTGATGCCTCTATCAACTCAAGAAAAACTCAAGTTGCCTGGAGCGTCGACAGAAAGAGTAGTTGCAACATTTCTCGCAGGCATGACAGACAGATTCGCCCTGGACACATATTCTGAAATCTTTGAACCTCTGAGCAGGTCATTCGGTGGACGCCATGATTAAATATTCCCCAACACCCGTAAACTAACTAACCCTTCCCATTTATTTAAGTGGTATCAAACAAAGATGCATCAACGCCAAGTTCACCTGCTAGAGCAACGAATGTCTGTACAGTAGATAAGGCGATTTCCACACCCCGTTCAAGATTTTGTGATCGAGCTCTCCTCTCTGGCTCTCCAGGCAACATGACTTCGTCAAAACCTGGAGCAGGCTCAACCGATTCGATACGCTCAAATAATTCACCTGAATCCCGATCGTAATCCCCAACTCCCCGAAACACTCCCGGATTAATGCCTATCATAGTGCCACCCATTTTGAACTCCTTGTCTGTTTCCGCTGACCCTGTAAGACAGCTACCAAGAACGTCCATCAAAATACCTAACGCCGATCCCTTATGCCCTCCAAAAGGCAACATCATTCCCCCCGAATAAAAATCATCAGGAATAACAGAAGGCTTACCGTGTTTGTCTAATATTTGACCTGAAGGTAATTCCACACCTTTCGCCTTTGCTACCCGGATCTTTCCTTCGGCAGTAGCAGTTGTTGCAAAATCCATGATCATCGGCGAACGGTTACCAGACGGGACGCCGGCCGCAAATGGGTTGGTCGCAAGAGCCCTTTCAGCTCCGCCAAACGGAGCTCCAGCAAATGAACTAGGCCCTCCAACACCCATCAAAAGTAGTACCCCTTGTGCAGCAGCAGCCTCAGCCCATTCCCCCAATCTTCCTAGATGGTTGCAATTGTATAATCCTGCTAAAGCCACACCATTTTGCTTAGCTTTGCCCACCACCGTGTTTACACCAACCCGCCCAGCTATTTGGCCAAATCCCCAGTTACCATTGATATGAGTAGTAGCAGCAGTTTCAGAAACAATTTCAGGACGAGCACTGGGATCGAGTCGGCCAGTATCTACGTTGTCTAAATACTGAATGATTCTAATCGTACCATGGGAAGGATGCCCAGATAGATCAGACAAGACGAGTGATTTAACAACATCACCCGCAATATCTTCAGGAACCCCATAAGCGATAAATAAGGCGCGACCAAAGGCTTCGACGTCATTAGAGTTGTACAACACAATAAAACCTCAATCCTATAACTCGAAATGCAGAATCGTCAGCTTGATATTTGACCTTCAACGGCCAGCCAGAATGGCTTTGCTCACCCGAGCTTTATTTAGCCAGACACACATAAATTAAATCGATCTACTCAACAACAATATAATTCGCAATTACGATCTCCCAAGCATAAACTTCAAATCTTCGCTCATCATATCCATACTCCAAGGCGGATCCCAAACTAAATCAACAGTTACATCACTAACCCAATCCAAAGACTCGACACTTGCTTTTGTGTCAGCAAGTAATTGGGCACCATATGGACACATGGGTGAAGTCATGGTCATATCTACAGTCACTTTGCTTTCATCTACTGATACTCCGTAAATAAGCCCGAGATTCCATATATCCAAATTTAACTCAGGATCGATTACGGTTTCTAGTGCAGCAACTACTTCATCTCGACCATTTAATCGAGATCCATCTGACTCATGGCTAGTGTTCTCCGAGGCATTTCCGGAACCGCCTTCAACATCAGGACCATTTTTCTGTATTTCAGGACTTTCATTCAATGAACTTCTCCGACATATATCATCAACTTTGTTGTGACCATACCACCCAGAGAATATCGCAACTGCCTCACTAATGAATAAATAACCTATCTAACGGAGAGATTTATAATTTATAAACAAGGTCACTTGCCCCAAAATCTCGTTCTGATCTTGTTCGATATACTTGTAGTTGCTCTGCAGACCTGCTTCCACAAAATAGGAAAGCTTCTAACCTCTAGTCTTTTTAATAGAGGAAGGACCTAAACAACAATATAGATCTGGCGACCGAATAGGTATGGTCGGGCAACAGAATTCTGGTACGAATAACATCATCGATACACAACAGTCTTTTCATTTTGATGATGGGAAATCCTTTAACGAATATCTACGTATATACAGTCATAACCACTGCATCAAATCCTTGCCTTGACAGTAGACCATAAAACAACGGTAGATATTCGAGAGGAACGAGGATTTCGGATACAATATGTATGAGTCTTCGGGAGATAATGTATTGGCAATTAGCACCCACTATCTATCCGACATGTTTAAGACGACAGGTCATTGTATGTTGGTCTATCCGAGAAACTATTGCTGGGCACAAATCATGTATTCGACCCGACAAATTCAGGTATCACAATCCTGCAAATATGCCAATTATCAGGCGGGTCACAATAATACCCCCACAACCCTGCATAAATCATAAATCCATAGAGGAGTGATTATTGAGTACCTACAGCGCTGAGTCCATCGAAGTCCTAGAAGGCCTAGATGCCGTTCGGCGAAGACCAGCCATGTACATAGGAGATTCAGATAATTCAGGACTGCATCATTGCGTATTTGAAGTTGTAGACAATAGCGTTGACGAGGCCCTAGCAGGAAACGGAAACAAAATAGAAATCGCCTTAACCAAGGACGGATACTGCAAGGTTTCTGATAACGGGCGTGGAATTCCGGTCGATCGACACAAGAAATTAAAGAAACCAGCGTTAGAAGTGGTTATGACTACTCTGCATGCTGGCGGCAAATTTGGAGATAAGGCGTATCAGGTGTCTGGCGGACTCCACGGCGTAGGTGTATCCGTTGTAAATGCTGTGTCAGAACACTTAATTGCTGAAGTTCACCGTAACGGCAAGGTGTATCACCAAGAGTATCGTGCTGGTAAGACAACCGGAAAACTATCGGTCATAGGAAAAACTGATCGGACAGGTACTACCATCAGCTTTAAGCCAGATCCAGAAATCTTCACTGCTCCAGGACTCTCTTTTAATTTCACGTTATTGGCAGATAGATTGCGCCAACTAGCATTTTTAGTTCCAATGCTTGAGATTACGCTTGTAGACGAACGGGATGGCAAAATCGCCACCTATTATTTCGAAGGCGGAATCAAATCATTCGTCGAAAAGTCAGCTAGAACTCGGAAGCCCATACATAACCATCCCATATCCATTAGTGAAGTGGTCGATGATATCTCTGTATATGTAGCGTTACAGTACACAGATACATTCCGAGAAACAGTTTGGGCGTTCGCTAACACTGTTCACACAGCTGATGGTGGCACACATATGACAGGCTTGAGGTCCGCCTTAACACGTACCATAAATGACTTTGCTAGACGGAGCGGACATCTAAAAGACAACGATCCTAATCTCACCGGAGAAGATACGAGAGAGGGGTTGGTTGCGGTTGTAAGTGTGTTGTTACCAGAACCACAATTCGAAGCCCAGACCAAAGTTCGTCTCAATAACCCAGAAGTAGCTGGTGTAGTCCAAGCGGTGATAGGAAAAGCACTTACAGAATATCTACACGAACACCCGGGGGAGGGTCGTCGAATAGTAGACAAATGCCTGACCGCGAGCCGTGCAAGAGTTGCTGCGCAAAGAGCACGAGATCTGGTAGTGCGAAAAGGAGCATTAGACGGAATGGCACTATCAGGCAAACTTGCTGATTGCCAGGAACGTAATGCAGATCGATCCGAGTTATTTATCGTTGAAGGTGATTCAGCCGGAGGAAACGCAAAGCAAGGCAGGGACAGAAGACATCAAGCTGTGTTGCCACTGCGAGGAAAGATACTAAACGTGGAAAAAGCAAGACTGGATAAGATGCTAGGCAACGAAGCTATACGTGATCTTACAACTGCAATTGGTACCGGGCTTGGTGAAGACTTTAACATCGAAAACCTGCGCTATGGACGGGTGATCATAATGACAGATGCCGATGTGGACGGATCACATATTCGAAGCTTGCTTCTGACTTTCTTTTTGAGATACATGAAAGACTTGGTGGATGGAGGGAACATTTATATCGCGCTACCACCTTTGTACAAAATATCCAGCGGTCGACGCAGTACTTACGTATATAACGAGTCTGAACGGGAAGAAGTAGTCAAGGAAATGAAAGGTTCTATAAACATACAAAGATACAAGGGGTTAGGTGAAATGAACGCAGATCAGTTATGGGATACAACGATGGATCCCGATACTAGAACCCTACTCCAAGTTGTGATGGATGATGAAGATAATGCCGACCAATTAGTTTCTGTATTGCTTGGTGATGATGTAGCGCTACGACGGCAATACATTATGCATCATTCACAAAATGTCCGGAATCTTGACGTTTAGTCAACAAATGTCGCCCAATCAACAAAATCAGGATTGTTTAGCAGTTTGAAAACAATAATTTCTTCTGCCGGTGTATCACGCATAGCCCTAGATGCGATGGGAGGTAGCAACGCACCTAGTTCTACCGTATCAGGAGCATTAGAGGCCGCACGTGAACTAGGTATTGAATCGGTACTAGTAGGTGACAAGAAAACGTTGCAGGCTGAGCTAGCCAGCCAGGGAGCCGGACAATCTCTAGAGATAGTGCATGCTTCCGAAGTAATAGCTATGGGTGAACATCCGGCAGAAGCACTCAGAAAAAAGAAGCATTCTTCAGTCAAGATAGCAGCCCAGTTAGTACGTGACGGAGAAGCTGGGGCCATGGTATCGATGGGTAATAGTGGAGCTACCATGGCTGCAGGAGTCCTAATCACAGGCAGAGTTGAAGGGGTATTGAGGCCAGCCCTTGCAGTAATGCTTCCAGGAGTTAACGGAGACACCTTATTGCTAGACGTCGGAGCTAATAGCGATTGCAGTCCAGATAACTTAAGGCAATTTGCCGTGATGGGATCTGCTTACCTCAAAACAGTACTTGGCATCGATGCGCCCAGCGTTGGACAACTAAACATGGGAGAAGAGGAAGGGAAGGGCAACCAATTAGCAATAGACTCCGAAAAATTACTTAAGGAATCACCTATCAACTACCATGGTAATGTAGAAGGGGTGGATTTATTTCGTTCCATAGTGGATATTGCAGTATGTGACGGTTTCACTGGAAACGTAGCATTGAAAGTAGCAGAAGGTGTTGGAGATTTTGCACTCGGAACACTCGGGACAGAAATCAAAACATCATTACTGTCCCGATTAGGAGCATTAGCATTGCGCCCGTCATTAAAAAAAATCGCAAAATCGTTCGACTACACTGAAAGGGGAGCTACCCCCTTACTCGGATTGCGAGGCCTGATTCTTATAGGACATGGTAGATCTAATGCCAAGGCTGTAACAAATGCCATTATTCAAGCGAAAAAGGCTGTAGATTCACAATTAGCAATTCGGGTAGCAAGTGAACTTGTATCAAATTGAGTGGACTAAATAAAAAAGACACCCAAGCCCTACAATACATAGAGTACTTCTATGTATATCAAGCGAATGTCAAATGTGGAGGGTAGCAATAATAGGAACTAGCTATTTTCAATCAAGTACATACCAATCACCAATATTGTCTAAAATCAATCATCCCTTAGTTAGCATGTGTAAATTTACCCACGTATAGGATTTATTCAACTTGAGCGATATTTGTATCATCGGAACAGGCTACGTAGGACTGGTAAGCGGTGCTTGTTTCGCCGATCTAGGCAACAACGTCGTATGCCTGGACATTGACCATGAGAAAGTCGCCCGGCTGAACCGTGGTGAAATGCCTATTTTCGAACCAGGCCTAGAAGAAATCGTCGCGCGAAATAAAGTCGCAGGTCGCTTGTCATTTACAGTAGATTATAGAGAAGCAATCCCTGACAGAGATTTTGTGTTTATTGCGGTAGACACTCCTCCAGGATCCGCAGGTGAAGCAAATCTAGGAAGCGTACAGGCTGCCGTGGCTTCTTTGGCCCCTCACTTAAAAGGTCGGACAATTGTTGTCGATAAGAGTACAGTTCCGGTGGGAACAGGAGATCTAGTTAACAACCTGATTGAAACTTATCAGAAACATGATGTAGAAGCACATGTTGTTTCAAACCCAGAATTTCTGAGAGAAGGATCTGCGGTTTTTGATTTTCTAAATCCTGACCGGGTAGTGCTAGGTTCTGACGACGAACAAGCCAAGCAGGACGTAGCCTTCCTATATCGATCATTCAAATGCCCCAAAATATTCACTGATTTGAGAACAGCTGAGATGATTAAATATGCGTCTAATGCATTTCTTGCTACTAGAGTCTCCTTCATCAATGAGATAGCAGACATGTGTGAAAAGCTGGGAGCAGATGTAACTGAGGTGTCCCGAGGAATGGGTCTAGACAATCGAATTGGAGTCGGATTTCTTAGTGCTGGATTGGGTTGGGGCGGTAGCTGTTTTCGCAAAGATGTCATGGCACTAGAACACATGGGAGCCGTAAACGGGACGCACCCTCAATTATTGCGAGCCGTCATGGAAATCAATCGCGATATGCGTCGATCGATAGTACGCAAATTACGGAATCAATTAGGTGAACTTAGAGGACTAACTATTTGCGTACTGGGATTAGCTTTTAAACCAAATACTGATGACGTGCGAGACGCCCCTGCACTGGAAGTTATAAGGCTACTCGTTGCCGAAGGGGCAGTGGTAAATGCTTATGATCCAAAGGCTATGCACAGGGCTGCTGCAGAAATTGATTCCATCAATTTTGCTAACACAGCATACGAAGCGTTGAAAGAAGCAGACGCAGCTATATTGTGCACCGAATGGAATGAATTTCGTGAAATTGACTGGGAACATGCAGGAACATTAATGAAACAACGAGTTCTACTTGACGGTCGAAATGTATACGACCCCACTGAAATGTCTGAGATTGGGTTTTCATACATAGGGGTAGGCAGAGGGGGCTATAACGATAGTCCACTCAGGCAAAACTCTTAGAGTTTTTATCCCATAATATTGAATGCCCGCCGAACCTGAACAGGACGTCTACAATCGATCATACCGTCACTAATAAACAGATTGCCTCAATTTTAGATATGATTGGGGACGCATTGGAAATACAGGGAGAAAACCCTAATCGAGTACGTTCCTACCGCACTGCTTCCCGACGAATTGAAGCCAGCAATGTGAACGTGATGCAGTCAGTACTTGATGGTGATATTGGTAACATACCAGGAGTCGGCAAGACCATTGCTGAAATTATAAAAGAATTCACACTCACTGGCTCTAGTAGCCAATTATCAGACGCCAGAGACAGCCTTCCAGACGGAATATTCGATCTATTGAAACTGCAGGGGTTGGGACCTAAAACCGTAGGAAGGTTGTATAGAGAACTAAACATCGATGGTATAGACACACTCGAACAGGCAGCCCTATCGGGAAGAATCAGAGAATTGTCAGGGATGGGTGTCAAACGCGAACGACGCATTGTTTCTGAAATAACATTATTCCGGCAAAGAGCAGGATGCTATTTGTTAGGCGACGCTTATCCAGCTGCAACCGCTTTAGTAGATTCATTCATCGGCAACACCGACATTCAACGAATAGGAATTGCTGGAGCTATACGCCGAGGTGAGTCTACAGTCAGGAAAGTAGAACTCGTAGCCAGCACTTATTCACCAGCAGAAGATTGTAGTCGCAGCTTGAACAACAAGATATCCCTGAAATCAATATCAAAAAATCTTCTTAGTGGACAATTAAACAACGGACTCCCTGTGCAAATACACTTATGTCAACCTAGAGCCTATGCTGCTAACTTGCTATGGCACACAGGTTCGAAAAATCATGTCGATAGGCTTAGACAGATTGCTACCTCAAGAGACATGATCCTAGATCCTGAAGGCCTTAGACATAAATCTGACGGACAGACAACTACTGATAATGATGAAGCAGCTATCTATAAATGCTTAGGGATGCCATTCATACCAGCAGAATTAAGAGAAAACCAAGGTGAAATTGAGGCAGCTCTAGAAAACAGACTACCAGCGTTGATCAATCTGTCAGACATAGTTGGTGAGTTGCATACCCACTCAGATTGGAGTGACGGATCAGACACCTTACAAGACATGATTTCTGCTGCCATTCGCGAAAACTTGGAGTATTACGTCGTAAGTGATCATTCCCATTCTCTACAAATAGCTAATGGGTTAGACGTTGTTCGACTAATGGAACAAAGGTCGGAAGTGAATAAGATCGCCATGCAGACTAAGGGATTGTCTGTGTTGCATGGGTCAGAAACCGATATATTGAAAAACGGAGAACTAGATTTCGAGGACGATATTTTACAACAATTGGATTGGGTCACCGCATCAATACACACATCATTTAGCCAATCTAGAACCAAACAAACCGAACGAATGATCCGAGCAGTCAGAAACCCTTTTGTTGACTCTATAGGTCACCCCACCGGAAGAATTCTAAATCAAAGAGAAGCATATGACATTGATATTACACAGGTCATAAATGCTGCCATAGAAACGGGCACCGCAATGGAGCTTAATGCTATGCCAGATCGACTTGATTTACCAGATACACACGCTCGAATAGCAGTAGATCAAGGGGCAAAATTGGTCATAAATACAGACGCCCATTCTGCAAGACATTTGTCCCTTTTGTATTACGGTGTGATCACTGCACGTAGAGCATGGGTTACAAAAGAACATGTACTCAATTGCATGTCGCTGGACGAACTAACAGATTGGCGTAAATCTAGGATTGCAAATAGTTAAATGCCATACCTACTCAAAAACAGCCTCACGGAAAAACCCGTCCACTTTATCTAAGTAAGCATTGGGATCAAGGTCAAAAGATTCCACGTGCCCCGCATTTTCCACCCGCCAAAGCGCCTTTGGATTATTCGCTGCCTGATAGAGTAGTTCCGCATCCCTAGGATCAACAATTTGATCCTGACTCCCTTGGATCAGCATAACTGGACGAGGCGATATTCTTGCTATTTCGTCGACAGGTCTTAGAAGACTAATCTTCGCATTCGCTATAAATTCAGAAACTCGCACAATAGGAGTCTGAAATGGATATGCAGGTAGACCGGTTATTGCACGGAACGCGAACGGTACGTTGTCTTCCACAGTAGCAAATGCACTGTCAGCAACAACCGCTTTGATGCGTTGATCGCAGGCCGCCGCCATAATGCCAACGGCCCCACCCATGGAATTCCCCAGTACTACGAACATACTTTCTTCGCTGTTAGTCTCCAGAAAATCAATTGCACCCAGTAAATCCTGAGTCTCTCGCGTTCCCAAGCTAGTTGTAGAACCACCACTTTCACCAGAACCGGAAAAATCAAATACAAAAACACCAAATCCACGATCAGCCAATCCTTGTGCCCGTGTCTCCATTTCATAATGGTTTGTCCAAACGCCGTGGCACAATATCACAGATATATTTACTTCAGTAGGAGCAATGTGCCAACCAATCAATCCTGTACCAGTCCGACTCCTAAATCTGACCTTATCAGCTCGCATTGATGGCTTGTAATCCGGCGGTCGATAATCACGCACTGCATGCGTTAATTTCCAAGATGTACGCAATATTATTGCCACATACGTAACAATTAGGCTCACAAACACTAGCAAAGGCCAATTTGATCCAGAATTGGCGTCTGGCCGTCGATCAGACAACGTCGTCCATTCCTTTAGCAGCCGCAGATAAATCCCTCACCAACTGGCCCGCTTGCATATTTCTGACACTTAGATCAGTGTCGCCACACACACGAACAAAAGCACTCCCAACTACCACTCCATCAGCATTTCCTCTCAAGGAAATAACGTGTTTAGCACTGCTGATACCAAACCCCACAACTAACGGCCGATCCGTCAACTTTTTAGTTTCTTTCAGGAAATCAACTACGCCAGGATCCAATTGATCACGCTCTCCAGTAACTCCAGTCAACGACACACAATAGATGAACCCATCTCCAGATTCTATGACAATTTTTGCACGATTCGGATCCGTCGTAGGTGCCAAAAATTGTACTAAAATTGCATCCGATTTACGCATAACTTTTTGGAATTCCATTGCCTCTTCTGGAGGTAGATCAGCTACGACCAGTCCATCAATACCTGCGTCGCGAACCCTGTCACCAAGTTTGTATAGCCCATACGCAATAAACGGATTAACATAACCCATGAGCAATATACCTGCTTGCTCATAATCAGCACGTAATCGAGATGCTAGTCCAATGCAATCATCCAAAGTAATGCCATTATCAATAGCTACTTGAGACGATTCTTGTATAGTCATTCCCTCTGCCATAGGATCCGAAAAAGGCACACCTAGTTCGATTACTTCCGCACCTGACTCCAACGCAATCCTAGCAAGTTCCTCGGAAGCTGAAAGATCTGGATACCCTACTGTCAGAAATATATTTAATACTACACGATTTTCCTGCTTAGCAATTTCATACAAACGATTTAGCCGGCTCATATGTGCAGATCGAGTTCCTTGACGACAGTCCCCATATCTTTGTCGCCCCGACCTGATAAATTTGCAACAACTACATCATCCCTACTCATAGTTGAAGCTAATTTCACGGCATGATAGATAGCATGGGCAGATTCAAGAGCTGGGATTATGCCTTCCGTTTTTGCCAGTAATTGAAGTGCTTCCAAAGCCTGGTCATCGGTAACCGACACATATTCAGCACGGCCCATTTCTCGCAAATTAGTATGTTCTGGCCCTACCCCTGGATAATCTAATCCAGCTGAAATGCTATGGGCTTCAGCAATTTGCCCATAATCATCTTGTAAAACATAGGTTCTAGCCCCATGGAGAACTCCAGGCTTTCCCTTTTCCAGAGTAGCCGCATGCCGGGTGGAAGTCACTCCGCACCCGGCGGCTTCAACACCTATCAACCTAACTTCTTCATCTTGAATAAAATCAAAGAATGCTCCAATTGCATTGCTTCCCCCTCCAACACACGCAACAACAGCATCTGGCAAATTACCAATTCTCTCAATCATTTGTAATCGAATCTCTTCACCTATAACTCGCTGAAAATCTCTCACAATCATTGGATACGGATGCGGTCCAGCCACCGATCCCAACAAATAGTATGTCGTACGAACATTAGTTACCCAATCGCGAATAGCCTCATTGATAGCGTCTTTTAGAGTCTTACTGCCCGTTTTGACCGGAACCACCTCGGCCCCCAAAACTTTCATGCGAAAAACGTTAAGTTGTTGTCTCTGCACATCCAAGTCACCCATGTAAATGGCACACTCCAAGCCCAGCATTGAACAGACGGTTGCGGTAGCCACCCCATGCTGACCAGCGCCAGTTTCCGCTATCACACGCGGTTTACCCATCATTTGAGCAAGAAGCCCTTGCCCAAGGGCAGCATTGATCTTATGAGCGCCAGTGTGAGCAAGATCTTCCCGTTTCAAATATATTTGGCCTCCCCCAGCATGTTCGGTCAAACCAGAAGCGAAATACAGTGGTGTCGGCCTCCCAGCATAATGCGTCAGTAAATCGCCGAGACGCTTCTTAAACTCAGGATCCCTACGGATATACCTGTATGATTCATCCAATTCACGGACAGCTGGCATCAAAGTTTCAGGGAGATACATACCCCCCCACACACCAAAATTACCATACCCATCCGGCAATTCTTTCAAGTCTTTAGTCTTCAAATACTCAACCCTAAGCTAGTCTTGCAACACTTATAAATCGTCGAATCATATCCTCATCTTTAGCTCCATAATTCTCCACACCACTCGATACGTCTACTCCCCAAGGCCTTACAGATTCAACAACATCGGCAACATTATGTATGTTTAACCCTCCGCCTAATAGCACGCGCACATGACCGGGCAACGAAGAAACAAGTGAATAATCCCAGTCGGAACCATGCCCTCCACCATCACCTGGTGCATCCACATGGATTATTTGATCTTCACAACGATCTTCTATCGGAGGAACCAATTTAGACCCTAAGAACCTGTAAGTCCTCATAAAAGGAAGTTTTAAAGAGTCAGCAAATTGTACAGTTTCATTACCAGAAAGCTGCGCTAGATCGGCACCTGTACTTTCCATCCCATCAATTACATCACTGACAGAAGAATCCTGAAAGATGGCTACTTTCATCACGGTATCTGGGACGGAATCGAATATTGCTCGTCCGACTTCCAGGGAAACCTTTCGACGGGAAGGTGCTAATATAATCCCTATCATATCGGCCCCAGCATCAACGGCGACTTCAGCAATCGCAGGAGAACGCACTCCACATATTTTCACTTTCAGATTATCCATAATCTGCACCAATCAATGATTTGAGCACTGTTGGGTCAGCAGCATTACGCGCCAGGGATTCGCCAACTAGAATCGCATCTACTCCGCAATCATGAACCCGAGCAATATCATCGACAGACTTGATACCACTCTCACTTATAGTGACAACTCCTTCAGGAACAAGCGGTAACAGCTGTTCTGTGACAGCCAAATCAGTATGGAATGTACGTAAATCACGATTATTTATACCTACAATGGAAGCACCGGCCTGTAACGCTCTATCCAAATCATACTCATCATGAACTTCCACCAAGCAGTCCAATCCAGCGGATTTCGCCACCTCTATCAAATCTCGCTCATTGGTCACAGCGGATATTATGATCAGTACGGCGTCAGCACCAATAGCTCGCGATTCATAAATTTGATACACATCAACGATAAAATCCTTGCGAAGCACAGGTAATCCCACCGCATCTCTCGCAAGAGTTAGATCTTCCTTGCATCCATGAAAATATTTTCTATCTGTCAAAACAGACAAAGCAGATGCCCCAGCAATCTCATATGCACAAGCAGTATCGACCGCATCTAGATCAGGAGCAAAAAGACCCGCAGATGGAGATGCACGCTTAATCTCCGCTATTACAGATAGTCCATCTTTGCTTATACCCTTGGCAAAACCGCGAGTTTCTCGGGCAGCCACACAACGACGTTGCATTTCGTCGATGTCAATTTGCTTCTTAGCCGATTCAACTTCGATCCGCTTATCAGCAATTATGCGATCTAAAATGGTAACTGGCTTAGCCAAACTCTAATTCCGATTACTAACGGATATCAATTTTTCCAAAGAATTAAACGCCGCACCATTATCAATGGCTTCCGCAGCAATATGCACTCCCTGCAGCATTTCGGTAACGACACCCGCTACCACAAGCCCTGCAGCCGCATTTAGTATCACTATATCTCTGCAAGCCCCGGTAGATCCTTGAAGAATATTTCGGATTAACTCAGCGTTATGACTGGCCCCTCCACCAGCTATTTCATCAATAGATGATATTTCCAAACCAAATTGTTCAGGACTTGTTTCAACAATCTTTACTTTGCCTGCGTCGACTGTCGCAATCATTGAAGGACCGGATATGGATATTTCATCCAACCCATCCAATCCATGGACAACCTGAGCAAATTGAATTCCCATCTCACAAATAGCATCCGCCATCAGCTCCACTAGTTCCAAGCGAGCAACACCCAATAATTGGCGGTTTGCACGGGCCGGGTTTGTGATTGGTCCAAGTAAATTAAACGTGGTCGGGATAGCAATTTCGCGGCGTAAGGGAGCTGCAAATTTCATAGCAGGATGAAAGATCGGAGCATACATAAATCCTATCCCAGCAACATCTATACACTCCGCAACTTCCACAGGAGTTAGTTCAATTTTTACTCCAAGTGCTTCCAAAACATCGGCACTACCACAGCGGCTTGTTGCAGCACGATTGCCATGCTTAGCCACACGGGCACCAGCTCCTGCCATCACCAGAGCAACAGCTGTCGAAATATTAAATGTATCTTTGCCATCCCCTCCCGTACCACATGTATCAACTAATGCTGGATATGCTGACTCTACCTTAAGCGATCTTTCTCGCATAACGGCCCCCATAGCAGCGATTTCAGAGGCCGATTCACCTTTCATATGTAATGCAGTCACAAAAGCACCAAATTGGGCGTCAGAAGGTACTCCATCCATAATTTGCCCCATTACTTCGCTAGCTTCACCAGTAGACAGAGATTCTCCACACACGAGCTTTTTAGTCGCTTCCACAATCATTTGGCATCCCTAGATGTGTACATATCCACAAAGTTTTGCAACAAATCCTTTCCCGAACTTGTCAATATTGATTCAGGGTGAAATTGCACACCGTGAATCGCATGGGACTGATGACTCAGCCCCATGATTATGCCGTCTTCTGTCTCGGAAGTGATTTGAAATACACTAGGCAAGGTCTCCCGTTCGACAATAAGTGAATGGTATCTGGTGGCTTCAAACGGCTGTTCCAATCCTTTGTAAACATCAGTCCCATTGTGATAAATAGAAGAAGTTTTACCATGCATCAAAGTAGGTGCGCGAATTATTCTTGCGCCAAAAGCCTGGCCTATGCACTGATGACCTAGGCACACCCCGAGAATAGGCACTCTACCTGCCAATTCTTTTATGACTTCGACGGATACCCCAGCCTCATTCGGAGTGCACGGCCCAGGAGAAATAATTATTGCTTCTGGTTGCATGGAAGTTATTTCATCAACTCCAACAACATCATTCCGATAAGTTTCCACCTCTTGCTCTAGTTCTAGTAAGTATTGGACCAAGTTGTATGTGAACGAATCGTAATTATCAATCACTATTAACAAAACCCACCTCCTCTGCCATTTCTATGGCTCTTATCACTGCTTGAGCCTTATTCATACACTCATTAAATTCGGACTCAGGATTAGAATCCGCAACTATTCCTCCACCAGCCTGCACAAACGCATGTCCATGACGAGCCAACATTGTCCTTATACTTATGGCTGTATCGACGTCACCTGTGAAGCTAAAATAGCCCACTGCACCTCCGTATACTCCTCGTCTTGTTGGCTCCAATTCATCGATTATTTCAAGAGCGCGAATCTTAGGTGCGCCACTTAAGGTTCCCGCCGGAAACGCCGATCTTAATGCATCAACACTCCTCATGTCAGGCGCCAGCGTGCCAGCTACTTCAGATACTATATGCATCACATGAGAAAATTTTTCGACAGCCATTAACGTAGGGACTTTCACCGTACCCCCAATCGCCACACGTCCAACATCGTTTCTACCCAAATCGACCAGCATCACATGCTCAGCGCGTTCTTTCTCATCGTTTAGTAATTCATTAGCTAACTTTTCATCCTCTGCCGCATCACATCCTCGCCAGCGAGTTCCTGCAATAGGCCTGACCTTAACACCGTCACCCTCGACTTGGACTAGCATTTCGGGAGAAGCCCCGGCAATTTGCATGTCACCCAAATCCAAGAAAAACATATACGGAGATGGGTTTACTTGCCGTAAAAACCTATAGACATCAAAAGCTGGGACAGACAAGGTGCGAGCAATACGCACTGAAAGCACAACCTGAATCACATCGCCGGAAGCTATATATTCCTTTGCCCGTAAAACAGATTTCTCGTGTTGAGATTGTGATTGGTTCAAGGAATCAAATTTATGTTCAGAGGAAACAGATCGAAACTTGTTAGGACGTATCTCCAGCGGAGCATTCAAAATACCTTGCATTTGATCGATGGATTCAATGGCTCGATCATAGGATTGTTCAGGATGTCCGTCAGCAACCGCCTGCGAAACCAACTTTAAGCTCCGCGTATAGTGGTCAAATACTACAAAGGAATCCACAAACATCATAGTCGAGTCAGGGACACCCAAATCGTCTCGTCCTGTAGTCGGAATTTTCTCGAAGTAACACACAGATTCGTGACCTAAAAAACCAACCGCCCCTCCTTGAAACCTAGGGAGATCTGGATTGGCCTTAACGTTACGTGAACGCAACTCCCGCTCTATCAGATCCAAAGGGTTGTCAAATTTTTCCTTGTGACATTTACCTTCACGTTGAAATTCAGCATGCCCATCACGCATCGAGACAACAAGGTATGGGTTTGCACCCACGAAACTATAGCGACCAATTGTGTCAGCTGATTCAGCACTCTCTAACAAAAAAGAAGGGGCATCATCGGAAAATTTCAAGTAGGCAGATACGGGAGTCTCGAGATCTGCAAGAATTTCGCGATACACAGGCACGCTGAAACCCTGATGCAACAAGCTGAGCGCCTCATCCCGTCCAGGATTGACAGGGACGAGCTCTGCATATGTGGCACTCATCAAAACCTCCTTAGCTAAAGAGCTATGCATGTAGGAAAATAAAAAATCTCCCGTCCACGGGGACGAGAGATCTATTCAGACCCGCGCGCGGTGCCACCCCGGTTAGGCGCCTAAGCACCTCGCTCATTTAAACAACGGCCATATACCGATGTCATGTCCATAACGGAGGACTTCCGACGATGCCTACTTGCTAATTTTCAGATCGCAGCTCCCGGGCCCATTCACACGCGGACTCTGACATCAGGTTCCCAGCCATCCTGACTCTCTTAAAGACTTCGTACCGTCAGTTACTATTCCCGTTCAATGCCTTTGCGGCTATTCACTTATAAGTGGGAGACTATGGCGATGATCAAATACGTGTCAAGCAAAAAAGATGATGGAACACTTCGGCGTTACTCTTCGTCTGGTATGAGTCTAGGTTGAACCTCATCAAATTTTTGACGGCGTCTATGGGCCTTGATTTCATCAACTGCTTCGCTAAGTCGATCAACATCATCAAATCGTCTATACACAGATGCAAACCTTACATACGCAACTTCGTCAATATCTCGTAGGTGCCCCATCACTAATTCCCCAACGCGATTCGCCAACACTTCATCCCCGGCCGAATTAGTCAATTCCTCAGTTATACGCTCAACTAAACCCTGTATCTGACTAACTGACACAGGTCTGTTCTGACATGCTATCCGCACGCCCTCAAAAATCTTAGCGCTATCAAATTCCTGCCTGCGACCGTCGTGCTTGACCACCAATAATTTAGATATGTCAGGCCTTTCTACCGTCATATATCGATGTCCACAACACGAACATTCACGCCGGCGATGCAACCCACCAACCAAAACCTCCACCGAACTCACTCTGGAATCAGAAGATTCGCACGCTGGACACGTAAATCTGTCTATCCGCTCATGCGTGGTAAAACGATGACTACAATCACCACACTCACGACGACGACGGATACTCCCGTCGTTATCACGGCTGTCTATTACTCTTAGAGATGCACTTTCACATTTTGGGCAGTGCACAACGCCTTCCCCTCAAAGCTGTTGCGAACCGATCAAATGTTTTCAGTCACTTATTCTTGCGCAACCAAAAAAAGAATAGCATTGGTACCTCGTTGAGTTATACAAAATACTAGCTCAATATAAATTGTGATTTGTTTCACAAATGGTATCTTATCGGTGATCGCACACAGTCTAGCCACTTCCAACGGAGTCATTTACGATGTTTTATTGGATAGGACGGACCACCTACAAAGCTCGTTTCTTTATAGTCGCGGTATGGGTGGTTATCGCATTAGTAGCAGCACCACTCGCATCGCAATTGCCAAGCCAATTATCCGGCGGAGGATTTGAGGTCACCGAACCAGGAGAATCAGATGCTGTCGGCGAAATTGTAGCAAATCATTTTGGAGCAGCACCCATTGAGCCTGTTTTGGTACTAGGAGGTGAACCTAATTCTGTAACTGAGCCTCAATTCGTAAATTCTTTAAAGTCCGTAGTTGCTGCTATGGAAAAGCTGGATTTCGTACAAATGGTTTCATCCCCACTAAGTCCCAATGGAGACGCGTTTGTATCCTCAAGCAAAACAACGGCTTACATTGTTTTACACACAGGTCTCAACTTAGATGAAATTCAAAACAAGACTCATGCGATAAATGAAGCTATACCATCAGACCTCACAGTACCGGCATACCTTACTGGTACAGGAGCTATCTATAGCGACATCACTGAGGTCAGCGAATCAGATCTTAGACGTGCCGAACTAGTCACTTTTCCGCTTGCCCTTATTGCCCTGGTATTGGTTTTTGGCTCACTAATTGCAGCAGGATTGCCGCTGGTAATGGCAGCAGTGAGTGTGTCGACAACTATGGCCATTTTGTACACTATTACATTCGTGACCGACGTAAACGTGTTCACACTCAACACCACGAGCGTGCTTGGATTAGGAGTCTCAATCGATTATTCCCTTTTTGTCGTATCTCGATTCCGCGAAGAATTACGAAAACGAGATCCGGCGGATGCTATTGAAATAGCAATGGGGACTGCAGGCAAAGCTGTGTTTTTTTCAGGATTAACAGTAGTAATCGGATTATCCACATTACTGTTGTTGCCATTTAGCGCATTACGTTCAATGGGGATTGGCGGTACTGTAGTAGTAGCTGTGTCGGTACTGTCCGCAATCACGCTATTGCCCGCCTTAATGGGAATATTAGGTAGTCGAGTAAACAAATTGAGTGTCCTACGAAGGGAATTAGGAGAAAGTCCAATATGGGGTAGGTTGGCCCATATAGTGATGAAGAGGCCGATACCAATAATGTTAGTGGTGCTCGTATTCTTGTTGAGTTTGGGAAGCCCTATTACTCAAATTAACTTCGGACTACCAAACGAAGAAATCCTACCTGCAAATTCCCAAAGTCGCCTAGGAGCCGAGCTGCTTATTCGAGAATTTCCTGAAAGTTCGGCCCCGATCATAGTCACCGTCAGCGATTCTGACGGCATTATGAATTCAACCAATTTGAAAGAATTGCTTGATTTCGACAAATATTTGAATGACATGGACTATGTCACACCAGTGCCCAACTTGACAGCTATGGCAGAAAACCCACAGGGGCAGTCTACACTTAAATTGCTATCATCAACGCCCTATACCCAGTGGCCAAAGCAGCTAGTAACGAACACAGGGCTAGACCGTGCAATCAGCGAAAACCATTTAGCAATCAGGCTGTCCACAGAGTTGGGTGCAAACGATGCCAAGTTGCGGTCTGCGATGGACAAAATCCGCAATTACGAAGCGCCATCTAATCTCGACATCCGAGTCGGTGGCACTGCAGCCGCATTCGAAGAGTTTATAGATGCCCTATATTCTGAGTTTCCTAGAGCAGTCCTCATAGTTCTCGCCATTACATATGTTGTTTTGGTCATAATGTTCAGTTCAATCGTCTTACCGGTGAAAGCAGTGCTTATGAATTTGCTAAGTATTACTGCCGCCTATGGAGCACTAGTGTTCGTCTTCCAGCAAGGAAATTTTTCAAACATACTAAACTTTGATACCAGCGGCTACGTGGACGCATTACTTCCAGTACTGATTTTCAGCATACTATTCGGTCTGAGCATGGATTATGAAATTTTCTTACTAAGTAGAGTGCGCGAACGTTATCTGGAAACACGAGATAACACCGACGCTGTCGCGAGTGGATTGGCAAAAACAGGCGGTATAATTACCGGGGTTGCGGCCATTCTCGTAATCGTGGCGGGATCTTTCACCCTGGCTGACATAATCACAGTTAAAGCGGTTGGTTTGGGTATCGCTTTAGCTGTAGCAGTAGATGCAACCATAGTACGAGGCTTACTTGTGCCCTCCAGCATGAAACTTTTAGGGAATTGGAATTGGTGGGCACCGAAATGGCTAAAACGGGTACTGCCTGACGACAACTTCATATCACACTGACACCCGCAAAACATCTCTCTTTACAGGGTGAATCACCGACTTCATTACTTTAAATAGAGTCTTTTGTGAGTCCGATTGTGAGTCGTACTAATCAACTAGGGCAATTTTTTAAAATTTCTCTTAGTAGAGAGAGACCGACCAAAAAGTAATATTGGCCTTTTTCAGTCAAACAATGAACTACATCCCTATTCACGTTATTTATCAACACGTATGGATGTTATTGATTGCTTCTATGGGCAAGACTTGTTGGATGTACTCGCTTTGATCTATCAAGATCATGCTTATATAAACAGTGGCACGCAACTCGATTTATGTGTCCGAGCTGCTGATTATGCTCGTGACAAACCGAAAGGGCCGTCTGGCATCAATCCAGACGACCCTCTCCCAGAGGAAGATGTTTCTACTTTTGAAGAATAGGGATCTTCTTTCGCTTGGCGAAGCCCGTCCACCAATCGGCGAGCCGTACATGGTCTTCAGGCTGAGTACCGACACCCGCTACTTGAGGAATATCGCTCCACAGTCCTGAAGCTTCAGTCGGATACTCCCTCTGAAACCACTCGGCCACCTTTAGGTGCTCCCACCAAACTCGGCCGTAGCCATTATGTTCGGCGGGTGGTAGTGAATTTCCTAGTCGAATACGGTCGTAAAACCACTGGCGACTTTTACCACAAGCCTCAGCTACCTCCGTAATCGTGTGATAAACGATAAGGTCGCTCGTAATACCCAGACTTTTGTGAGAGCTTCGCTGGCGATTTTTTAAATAGATGTCCGAAGCTTTGACGTAGTGCTTGTGGGCTTTTTGCAACTTATGCCAAGCCTCCATTTTGGCCGCATAGGCCCTATCGAGAGGCTTCATTTTCAACCTCGAATTCGACAGTTTCCAAATGGTGGTCGACGATCTCTCGCACTAGTCGACTAATAGTCACTTCGTTGGACTGGGAAAGCCTCTCTAAGGCCGCTAATTGATCCAGCCTGAAGTCTATTCGCCGCCGCCTATGGTTGTCCCTATAGGTGCCAAAACTGCCTCGAAATGACCCATTTTTAGTGGCCCCTAATCTGGGGCTAAATTTAGGCTTCGTCATTAAATAACTCCTGTGCTCGATCAGGGAATTGGCGACCTGTCCCATCGGCCTCAATTGCCAAATCTTCGCCACCGCCACCTACGAAACGACAGTATTTAACGTCGACATTGTGGAACGTTTGGCTATGGCCCTTTGAAACATTTAACTCACCCCAAACGACACAGCTTTCACCAGCTTTCAGATACTTCAAAATCTGATCGCCGAAGCGGCCGTACATTGTGCAGGAATACCACGTTGGATTGGGCAGTTTCATGCCCTTGCTGTCACGATTATCAGCAGCCATTGTCCAGACTACAGCGTCATTGCCACCGATCTGTTTGCGCTCTGGATTCGTTTTTCCAAGATTGCCACTAACCGTTATTATCTGAATTGGAAGCATTGCTTCCTCCTAATTTCTACTAAGTTGTTACAGCGATTTATTGCCGTTAGGAAGTCCAGCCAGGTTTGTCGGATGGCTATGGCCAGCCGTCCATCCAGAATTGAATGTCAGTTCAATTTCGGACTTTGAAAGGCCTGCCTTTTTGGCAGCAGCCGAAAGCCTGTGCTGGACTAAATTTTTTATGTCGAGCTGATGGTGGGAAGATCTCCCTCCCCACAAAAAGCATTCGAGGTTTAAACGATTATTCCGATCGCCCCTAACAGCAGTTTTGATTCGGCGTTCGGATCGTGTCAGTTCCACATTAAGAATCTTCAGTAATAAGGCATCATTGAACTCCATAGGTGCATCACTTGTACGAGACTTTTTGGATTGCGCTGGTATCCACAGCGAGCGGGGCAGCGGTTGCAGATCGCTACTACGATCTTTCACGACTTGGTATCGACGACCTGAGATATGCAGGCTTGGGGCAGCGATGCAGTAATGCCCTTTCGCCCGCACATCAATACCTTTTTGCTCAGAAAGCAGATGGCTAGGCCGCCACTTAACGTCTGGCTTTTTGAAATAAAGATGAACGCCCGTTCCACTGGCAACGACATGCGATCTAGTTCGTATGGTTGGAACCTTTTGAAATAGCCGTCGCAGGGACGCATCGCCGCCATTGCGTGGGTCGACATCAAGGCAAACGATATCTCCCGTAGCCACTGCGACGTTTGCCTGAGGCCAAATATTCCACCAGTTCCGTATTTTCGATTCTTCGACCGTCGCACCTTTAACCCCTTTAATAAGGCGTGGGTGCTTGCCTGCACTAGGGCAATCTTTTCCTAAATGGCAGTCGCAATGGAATTCACCATCGCTTCTGCTAATCGAAAAGGTCGGTAGCACTGGCCAACCGAGCGAGGAATATTTGAGGGCGGCAATCATTAAGCCAGACACTTTGTATGCTCAGACATAAAAGCAAGAAGCTTCGCCTTAGAAATGAGCACTCTTCGGATGTTCGGGATTCGTGTTATAGGGAATCCCGACACGCTCATCAGGACATCCCGAAACGTTGTCTCCGAAACTCCAATTAAGTGGGCCGCTTGACGAATTGTTAAATACTCCTCGTCACCACTAATCTCAACTTTCGAAAACTCCTCGACCATGCAATCAATTCGATCCATTAACTCCAGAGAGCCATCAGCAACCATCAATAATCGATCCGTTCTGGGGTGGCACCAAACAATTGATCCCTTGAAAGCTGAAGGGCCGTAGCTATGCGTTCCTGCATTGCAAAAGTTGGTAATGCCCGTCGACTCTCAATCCCCGATAAGACACTTACAGAAGTGCCGACCTTGCTCGCCAGTAGAGCCAAAGTGAATCCTTGCCGACGCCTCTCCATCTCAAGAGCCGTAGGGCGTTTTTTTGTTTCTGTTTGCATAAAGATTTTCCTTCAAATCTGTTTGTAATTTTCTTACAGCAGGGCTAATGTTAGTGAACGTTTCGTCATGCTGTAAACGGTTACATGGGGGTTACATAAAAATGTCAGATGGCAGCTTGTATCGGGTAGCAGATGGATGGATGTTTCAAATTGAGAATGGCCGACTACCAAGCGGTGGCCGCCGTTACATTCGTGGCCGAGCCGACACCAAGCGGGAGGCTCGGCGGAAGATGCGGGAAGCTCAAGCAAAGCTAGATTCTCACTTAGAGGGCCAGCATAGTTTCAAAACGTTAGGCCAGTACCTCACTTGGTACATAGCTCGCCGAAGGGATGATTCGAATTATCAGGACAATTCGTTTCGAAGCTTAGAAAGCACTTGCCGCAACCACCTGATCCCACAGATTGGCGGCCTTGAATTTGACGGCCCATATCGACTATCCAAAAAGTCCATCTACGATTTTCTGGATAAGAAAAAAAGAACTTCTGCCCCCAGCGTCCCTACGACATGCTTTGACACTTTGGTAAGTGCATTGAATTACGGGCGAGAGCTAGAGATGCTCCCTGAGCAACTGCCAACAGACCGCATGAAAAGGCCATCGAAGCCAAAGCAGAAACCCGTCAAAATTTGGACTAATGCCGATGTGGGCGCATTCTTGAAAACTGTCGATAACTCAGACGTTGCCAGACATAGAAGTTTATGGTGGGTTTGGGCTACCACTGCAGTCCGACAGAATGAACTTTTGGGGCTGTGCTGGAATAATGTTGATTGGCATCACCGTACCCCATCTGGGGATGAAGTGGTCCAGATTACGTTGCATCATCAACTTAAGCGTCGCCATAACAGTCGGATTACCAAACTGGCGAAACGGGCAAACGGCGGATCCTATTATTTGGGCCAGACCAAAACCGACAGCACCCAATTCCGAAGCATTATCCTCACGCCAAAAACCAAAAGACTTCTCTTGGAACGTTGGGAAGAAAGCCGTGACGAACAGAAATGTGATGTGGGTGATCTGATTTGGACAAGTCAGAACTTCCGCCCAATCAATGCAGGCGTGTTCCGACAAGAGTTTGAACAGATCTGTGAATTGTCAGGAATATCTGGCCCATCGGAGGGGATAACTCCACATAAAATACGGCACATCGTAGCGACAGCGATGATGGACGATGGCATTTCCCCAGCTGACACTGCGGCTACAATGGGCTGGGCCGACACAAACACTCTTTTCAAGCACTACGCTGCTTCGAAGCAGACCGCCAAATATGATCAGGCTAAATCAATGACAAAACGAATTGGTTGATTCGGATTTAGAAGAAGCCCAGTCCCGTGGGTTCATTAATTTTCGACCACTGGCCGATGTTTACAAGGCGGAACAATTTGACAAGCACACGGTGGTATTTCCAGAATGCTATATCGACGGCTCGTATGCGCCCTTAATCGCCTCCGATGGAATGTTCGATCCCACTGCATACGAAGCAGCAGGGGTTAAATTTGTTTCCCTTGTCGGCAAGGAAAGTATTGCCTTGGTAGGAGAGCTTGCCAAATTGGCAGACTCTTCCAATGAAGATCAATTTGTTGCGTTCGCAAAAATCTTCGGATTGATGGGATTCTCAAGGTGGTTGGCTGATGTTTACTCGCCACCCAGATATGCGCTCAATTTATCCGATAAGGTTCATCCCGTTCCTTTTGATCCGATAACTTGGATTGCCCGCCATGCCGAAAACATCAGGCTGTGCTTTGAATTGACCGACCTTCTGGATGCCTACGATTTGGCAAATTCAAAAAAAGGGAGGAAAAAGGCGAGTTGGAAAATATTGGAATTGTTCCTCAATAGCAAGCTTTTTATCCGTATGGGACGGGAAGAGAAGTCGCCCGAAACATTACAAGAAGCGGAAGAGGCCTCCGCATTTGACCCACGCTGGCACCAAAGTTTTCACGTCGATGTGCCAGAGTATCTAATTTTGAACCAGAAGCGGTTGTTGCAGGGGGTTACATTGGAAAACGCATATCAAAAAGCCATGCAAGTTTTGAATTATGCAATCGATGGCAACCTGTCACGGGTGCATCTCGTTTTGAATAGCCCGAATCGAAACACTCCGCTTAGACAGCAAAATAGATTCGTCTCCCATCTACGAATCGAAACTGGTATGGAATCTGCCTATTACCATCTGCATCAAATGGTTTCTAAAAGTGAAGGGCTTTTACTCAGACGTTGCAAGCAATGTGGCAAGGCCTTTCTTGCCCCCAAAAGCAACCAGCATTTTTGCCCCATAGTAGGCTTTCAAAAAATTAGCCCCTGCCGCAATCAGTTCAAAACCAAAAGGTCTCGCTGGAAAGATCGCCTTCAAAAAGAAACTGGCTTATCTCGAGCTAAATGTGAAACCGCATTGAAAGAGCACGAGGATAATTTTGAGGCAGCATTGTCTAGTCTGAAGTCCGATTAATCCTTCCACCAACGGGCAGACCACGGAATACCAAAATGCCCTTTGGCACGCTCCTCAGAAAGGTGTTTGTTCACTAGTCTGTGCCCGTCTGACTTGTCGTTGATCTCTTCACCAAGCAAATCAATGCAAGTCTGGATCATGTCATCTGAAATCTTGTAACTTCCTCTCGTAAAAATGGGGTCGTATTTTTCCCCTGCCTTAACCGCCTTACTAAGGCCCTCGAGGTCTTCTCGGAATAACTCCACATATTCAAATATATTTAGACAGGTCGTTTTTAAATGGACATCGTCAAGTTCTCGAGAAACATCTTTTTGGTTGGCCAAGACGGTAACTAAAGTCTCTCTAAGTTCAGTGACAAACTCAGTATTAACCCTTCCGTACTGGGCAGCTTGTTCCTCAATCTTCGCCTCTAGTGCCTCTATTTTTGCAGCTTGACTCTCTAACTGGGCAGCTTGGCTTTCTAACTTAGAGGTTGTTTGAGGAGATTCGCAACCCACTAGAGCCACCGCTAAGACAACGATCAAAACAATTCGCTTCATCTAATATTCAACCTCAGAACAATAATCCCAGGGTTCTGTTGGGAAATATCTTTCCGCCAAAGCAAACATGTTAGGGTCATTTTCTTTTACCCAGTCAATTTTGTCATGAGAATTTTTAAAGCCAGCTTTAT
>CAJWLF010000003.1 GCA_913043205.1 uncultured Chloroflexota bacterium
CGGTAAAAAAATTATTGAAAAAGAATTGGTAGATAATATTTTAGTTACAAGATCACATAAAGGGATGAGTTTAATTAATAAACATGATATTATACATATAGATACTACAGCTAAAGATGTGTTTGATGTTTGTGGTGCTGGAGATACTGTTGTTGCAGCTTTATCACTATGCGTAGCTAAAAATATTGAAATTAATACAACATTGAATTTGTGTAATAAGGCTGCAGGTATAGTTATAGGTAAATTTGGAACTCAAGCAGTAAATATTAATGATCTTTTTGATGAAGTAGATAATATAAAAGTTATTACAGATGATGATAAAATTAATTTTATTAAAAACAAAGACAAAAAAATTGTTTTTACAAATGGAGTATTTGATATATTACATAGGGGACATTTGGAATATCTGTCACAGGCAAAATTAAATGGTGATATATTGATTATAGGCTTAAACAGCGATGCTTCTGTAAAAAAAATAAAAGGTCCAAGTAGACCTATAAACTCTCAAGCAGATAGAGCATATATGCTTTCCTGTTTGAAATTTGTTGATTATATTATTATTTTTGATGAGGAAACTCCTTACCACTTAATAAAAAAAATAAAACCAGATGTATTAATTAAAGGATCAGATTATAGCATTGATGAAATTGTAGGTAAAGAGTTTTCTAAAGAAGTAAAAGTTATAGATTTTATTAAAGGATATTCAACAACAAATTTTATAAATAAATTAAAAAAATAATATAATGATTATTGTTACAGGTGGTGCAGGATTTATAGGTAGTAATTATGTGCATTATTTACTCGCCAGCACGAATATAGAGCGCATTGTCGTATTAGACAAACTAACCTATGCCGGAAGCTTAGATAACATTAGGTCTCCGTTAACTAATGGGCAGATAGAGTTCATCCAGGGAGACATATCCGTAGAAGAGGATGTGGAATCTGCAATACGTCATTGTGACGCCGTAGTTAATTTTGCTGCTGAGTCCCACAATGATCGCGCTCTACTAGACCCATCGCCATTCATTGAAACAAACGTAAAAGGGGCTGGCATACTTGCCTATGCAGCTGCACAAAACGGTGTAAAACGTATGGTTCATGTAAGTACTGACGAAGTGTATGGGGAGATACGTGAGGGATCATTCCACGAGTCTTTGGCGCTTCGGCCAAGAAGCACCTATCCAGCGGCAAAGGCCGGAGGCGAAATGATGATTTTAGCCGCCGTGGAGTCGTTCGGGCTCGAAGCATGCATTACCCGTGGCGTAAATAATATAGGCCCCTACCAGCACCCTGAGAAAGCTCTGCCGTTATTTGTTACTAATGCATTACTAGACATGCCATTGCCGATTTACGGCACTGGACAACAAGTTCGGGATCGCATGCACGTATTAGACCATTGTTCAGCCATACAAATTGCACTCGAGCGTGGCGAACCTGGAGGCTTATATAACGTCGGCGTGGACAATGAATGTACGAACGAATATATGGTCGATCACATATTGCAACGTTTGAATAAACCCAAATCTCTTAAACGATATATTGAAGACAGGACTGGCCATGATTTTCGCTATTCTGTGGATTCAACGCGCATGCGAGAATTGGGATGGGAACCTCAATATGACTTAAACGCCGCTCTTAATTCTTCCATAGATTGGTATGTTAAAAATGAATGGTGGTGGCGGGAAGCCCGTAGTGAAGAATTTGAAAATTACTACAAGGAAGTCTATCAAGATCGGCTTTCCCAGGCCGGTCAGGACCATACTCCGGCTTAAGTCAACCAACTCCTATTTTATATAGCCGATGGTCCATCATCCCCAGAATATTCCTGGACTACAAATACCCAAAATAAGACAAACTTATGGCTTGAGCCTTAATTGAATACTAAAAGGGCCCGAAGCCAACACTGAGCTCCGGACCCTATGCAACCTACTCGCGCGATATATCGCCCGGAGTAAATAGGTCAACTTCCCCTACAGCGTCTACTTGCCATTTACGTTCATCACGCCTTCCCACAAGAAGAAGCCCAACCCCTGTGGTAACTTTGTTACCATCCTTGAATGTCAGAGTAACAGTGGAACGACCCTTACTCTTTCTTCTCTCCATATCGTCTACCGTAAAGGAAGCTAGATCACCTTCCGGTATTTCCACCCCAAAAGCGAGATATGAAAGCAACGAGGTTTTACCTTCGGTATCTCGTTTATAACCCAACCTACTTTTCGTAGTTACGTGTGATAGAGATGGATTGTCGGAGGCCGTAACTCCATTTTCAACGACAGCGGTCAGCCACTCTGAGGTAACATCTTTACCCGCCTGGATTTCAGCAGCTTCTCGTGCCTTTGTCTGCTCAGATGTCTCGCATGCACTGATCCCTATCACCCCTACTAACAGAAGAGATGTCAGTGCAATTAGCTTTGTCAGTCTTGGAAATTTCAATCGATACCTCAAATACCTCGGCAATTATCTATTGCAACAAATTAATCCGTCGTCGTAGTGTCCGTAAGACCACCACTGATTCCTTCATCAAGCAATTGTAGTGTGATTTGCACCGTTCGCACCAGTACAAAATTATTAATATGCACCACGACCACTCAAAACCACCCACACAGTCCTACACAATATCTGTAAATCTAGCACAGGTGAATAATTCTGTATGTAGTAAAGATCCAATTCTACATTCTCCCTCAATGGGGCCTCACTTCTTCCCTGAATCTGCCACCAACCAGTCATGCCTGGTGGCACAGACAATCGAGGACGCTGCCATGCTTCATACTCCTCAACTACCCACGGCAGTTCAGGTCGAGGACCTACCAGGCTCATCTCTCCTCGTAAAACATTCCATAGATTGGGTAGCTCATCAATACTAGACCTGCGCAACACTCTTCCAAATCGGGTAATTCTTTGATCGTCAACATGCTTATATACCCGTCCAGAGTATCGCCCTAGATCAGTGCCGGATGTATCCTGCCGCATGGTTCTAAACTTAAATATCCAAAACAAACGACCGTTTTCCCCGACGCGTTGCTGAGTAAAAAATACTGGCCATCCATCATCGATCAATATTGCAATTGCCACCAATATCAGAAGGGGGGCTGTAATTACTGTTGCTATACCACCGATTAGCAAATCAAACGCGCGCTTAACTGCCCTATCAAATCCGTCAATAGTAGGTTCTCGAATTCCAATTAGTGGAATTCCCCAAAAGTCTTCTGCGCGTGCTCGGACACTCATAGTACTAAATATGTCCGGCACAACATGTACTCGTACCGGCATGTTTTCTGCCGCTGAGATTAATTCGACTACCCGATCATGGGCACGCCATGGAAGGGCTAGTATCACATCAGACACTGTGTAATCACTTATAATGGAAGCCATTTCGTCACCAGTGCCTAGGACGGGGACGCCATCAAATTCCGCTCCCGCTAATGATAAATCGTCATCCACATAACCTACAGTGCTAAATCCAATCCAAGAACGTGGACCAAGCATCTCAGCAACCCTACGCCCAACTGGACCTGCACCAACAATCAAAAGCTGGCGCCTAAGGCCCAACTGTTGCGATGATTTGAGCGTTAACCTCAGCATCAACCTCGTCACAATTAACGCAATAAGATTCATCAGCAGGAAGTATAAAAACAATAAACGAGACAAAAATTCCACTTTGAAGACGAACAGATATGCAAATAGAAGAATGAAACATAGTAATACCGACGGTAAGAGTGACCTGAGTTCATCGGCAGTACTGAACATGCGCCTTGGCTGATACACCCTAAAAAGCTGAAATGCAAACGTCCAAATAGCCCATACAGCTAAGTAGTGCTGAGCCCCTATCCACGTTAAATTCCGTCCAGATCCTGAGCCAAATGGTAGCTCATGTCTTAACCAGTCTGCCAAGTACAAAGCTAAGATGCTGAATAGGATGTCGAAAACATACAGGAGAGCAGCGAGGGTTCGAGTTCTTCTACCCATTTAAGAGCCCCCCCTAACTAATTCCCGGTAAATGCCCGCTGTTTTTTCAATCATTGATTTCAGACTAAACCGAGTTTCTAATCTGGAAGCCGCATTAAAGCAAATTTTTTGCGATAAAACCGGAGACTTAAGTAAGCGTGCAACCGATTCCGCAAGACCATCAACATCACCATGATCCACCAAAAACCCCGTATCCCCATTCTCTATGAAATCTTGGCTTCCTACCACATCCGTGGCCACTACTGGAACCCCAGCATACATGGTTTCCATAATGGTATAAGGCAAGCCTTCCCACTGAGATGCTAAGAGGAAAACATCCATAGCCGGCAATAATGAACGCACGTTCGCACGATATCCCAGTAAACGGAAGTGATCCTGCAATCCTCTATTACCAATTTCTCGTTCAATATCTTTTTGCAGCTCCCCTACACCAAACCATAAAAAACACAGCTCCGGGAAATCACTTCTTAACCTATCCACTACGCTAACTACATCATATGGCGACTTCTGAGCAGTAAAACGCGACACCGTACCAACAGTTATTGCAGACCCTGGAATACCGAGCATATTCCTAGCTTGGTCAGGGGTGTGCACTCGAAAATGATCTAGCCCATTCTCTATCATCCGTAATTTATTGCGACTAGTCACCTTCTGATCTATTGCAGCGTTGTACTCACCATTTGACAAGGCAATAACTCTATCGCCAAAAGTAGATGCAAACCTTTCAAATAGTCGATAAGCCGTGCGTTTCACACTTGGTGGAAAATTCAAAAAATAGAACCCGTGTGGAGAATATACGACCTTAGTTTTCGGACACACAACAGATGCCAATCTACCCAATACACCCGCTTTAGAACTGTGGCAATGCAAAATGTCAAACTGTTCATCCCGAAGTATCGACGCAATTTGAGCTAATGCGCGAATGTCAGCCATAGGACTTACCGGACGAACTAGGTCTAACACACGTAAATCTATTCCTAAGTCCTTGACATCTTCAAAGAACGAGGTATCACCATGGTGATGAGAACGAATGCTCGGTGCCCCAATAACAACTTCAAATTCATCCGAAGGCAATCCTGCACATAGGTCCAACAGATGACGTTTAGTCCCTCCAACTGTTGCTTCCAGTAATTGAAATACGCGGATTGGTTTGGTCACAACTCAACCAATCCTAGGAACTTTGATCTGTACGATCCTTTATCCATTCAAATTCCGCTTTCAAACCATCTTCCAGAGTGGTTTTTGGAGTGTAATCAAGAATGTGCCTAGCCTTAGCAACGTCAGCATGACTATGAAGCTGATCGCCTTTAACTGGTTCAACATATCTGCGGCTAAAACTCATCCCAGTCACTTCTTCAATAACTTTGAGATAATTGTTTAGCGTGTCATGATGCCCACCACCTATATTGATCACAGAGCCTTTTACATCAGCATGGACTGAACTTAGTACTGCCTCAATAGCATCATCGATGTAAGTAACTTCCCGTGTCTGTTCACCATTACCATAGATAATGATCTCTTCCCTAAAAAGAAGTGCCCGCATAAAAATATGGAATCCCATATCAGGTCGCTGGCCCGGCCCATACAACGAATAAAAACGCAAAATCGTACTAGGAATTCCAAAATGTCGCCCATAAGCATTTACAAGATTTTCACAGGCCAGTTTGGTTATCGCGTAGTAGGATTCCGGATTCGTCTCCGCTGACTCAGGGGTTGGCAACGGGGGATTGTAACCATAAACAGACGACGTGGAAGCAAAAACCAGCCTTCGAGCCGGAGGACATTTGCGCAAAGCTTCAAGAAGACGTTGTGTGGACAGTAAATTGTCATAGTAATAAGAATCAAATGGCTTACCCCATCCACCTCGCACACCAGCTCTCGCAGCCATGTGAAAAACATCATCAACGTCGCACAATATCCTGGAAAGATTTAACTCAGCAAGGTGACCCTCGACAAACCTAAATGACGAGTGTTTAGTCAAATTGTTCAAATTATCGCGCTTCTGCTCTATAGCATAACTATCTGTAAATCCATCTATACCTATCACCTCAGATCCCTGCCGAATAAGACGTTCAACCAAGCGAGACCCAACAAATCCAGCAGCTCCTGTAACTACACAGCGATTGCTGCAATGCTTAGTCTTGCTCACTGCAAAGACATTTCTGAATATACAGCTAGAGTCTTGTCAATCATGTCATCAGCAGAAAAATGAGATACTATTCTGCGCCGTCCAGCCTCACCCATTTCCTTTGCCTTGTGTGTATCCGATAAAACCGCTCCTATAGCACTAGCTAGAGCCGGTGCATCATCGTCTCCAACTAAAATCCCTGTAACTCCATCATCCACTACTTCCACTATTCCTCCAACTCGTGTGGCCACGACGGGCAAACCGTGCTTCATAGCTTCTAATAGGGCTAGCCCCAATCCTTCCCAACGGGACGACATAACTGCAATATCAGCTGTCGCTAAAAAGTTGTCCACATCAGACCTCAATCCTGTGAACACGACCCTGTCCTCAAGCCCCATCTCGATTACCATATTACACAGACGTTCAACATAGTGATCACCACCCAATTGCGTTCCGCCAATTATGATTAAAAATGCATCAGGGTGATCAATCACAACACGACCCCACGCTTGTAGCAACAATTGATGATTTTTTTGCGGGTCTATTCGGGCAACGCACACAGCAACCGGGGCTCGCTCCGGCACACCTAATTCCGAGCGAATCATCGAGGTGGGAGTACTACTCATCTTCTCTGTCAATTCGTCTATCCCATAGTGGATCACAATCAAGCGCGGACCCCTAACCCCACCAAACTGAATCATATATTCAGCGACAGCAGACGACAAAGCTATTATTCGTCTATTCCCCCTACTAATCCAACTATGAACTATACGAACGAAAGTGTTCTGCAGTGATACTTCAGCATTGTGCTTACTACTAACCACACAATCGACGCCAGCAATTTTAGATGCAATCATGCCCCAGAAATCCGCCTTCAATAAATGTGTATGAACAAAACTATATTCACCTCGCGCCACCTGCCTTACCAAGGCTGGCATCCGCACAAACCCGTACACTCCATCCATTTGTATTTTGGTCACGGAAGACGTTATCCCTTCAAATTCTTTTAGTAGATCATCATCCTTGAAATATATGAGATGACATTCATAATTTTCCGACAAACCCTCTAGCAACCTTAATAGATGATGTTGTGCGCCCCCTACCGCTAAAGATGTAATGATGTGCAATATTTTGGGCCGATGTCCGTTCAAAAGGCACCTGCCTCTAAATACTTATCCATCGTCTTGTCAGCTTGTTGTTTCAAAGTAAATAGCTCCTCCACACGCCTACGACCTGCACGCCCCATAGAATCCCTAAGTTTTTTGTCCCTCAGCAATTTTATGAGCCGCGTGGAAAATGCGATCGAATCTCTCGGGTCGATTATGAATCCTGTTTCGCCATCAACGATGATTTCAGGAGCTCCCCCAAAACAAGTTCCAATAACCGGAATACCTAAGGACATAGCCTCTATATTGCCCAGGTTAAATGGGTCTGGATATATCGATGGCGTGGTAACTATTTGTGCGTTAATCAAGGTATCTCTAACTGCTTCAGAACTCAACCATCCCGTAATTTCAAGACAACCACTCAATCCCACAGATTCAGCAAATGCTCGGAGTTTGGTTTCATAACGAGGATTGTCTCCTAAAAACACAATCGTTGGCCGATCCGATATTGGAACTTCAGCCACAGCTTTCAATAGAACCTCTGCTCCTTTTTCATCACTGATTCTGCCTGGGAGAGTCACTTTTGGCCTTATTTCTGTATTCATATCCAAGTACTGAGGCACCCATTCATCGACATCTATCCCATTATGAATAGTCTCGACTCGTTCAATCCCATTTATTTCAAGCGCTCGCCTCATAACATCACTTATTGCTAAAACATACGAGCTATGAGAGTTAATTATCTTACGTGCCGCAGCATTACGAAAGGGATTAAAACGTAATCTTTGTGTCATAGCGCAACTGACAATATTTGGACGAAAACACTGTGGTCCAGTAGTACAAGTTAATCTTCCGCAACAAACAAAAAGATAATCATGGGAAGTTACAACGGTAGGCCAACCCATATGATCGCTAGCCCTAATGCAGGCTAAGGACAGGTAATGGTGAATGTTATGAGCATGCACTAGATCAGGCTTAAATTCCGCCAGAGATGATCGAACAGATGCAACTGCCGATGGATTATTGACACCCAAAAAGTTACGAAACCGTTCCGGGTAATTGACAGGTATCGCGATTACCGCAACACCATCAATTTCATACTCTTTCTGCAAGACCTCTTCTTGCACGGTGGTCACCACCAATATTTCATGCCCTTGCCTAGCAAAATACTTTGCTAATCGGTGAGCGACTACCCCTGCCCCACCTCTGTTATATGGCGGATAAAAATCCGCTAACATCGCAATTCGCATAATAAATTAACCTTGGTATTGTTCCAGGCAATGCATAGCAACCGATTCCCAGGTAAATCTCCGCAAGACATCATTTCGCGCAGCTGCGCCCATGTCCTTACCCAGAGAACCTTGACTCAAGAATTTATTCAAAACTGATCTAATATCTGTATGCGAACCCGGCCTTACAACAAACCCAGTGACACCCTCGTTAACGACTTCTGGCATTCCTCCAACATTCGAACATACTATCGCCGTACCGCACGACATTGCTTCTAACAGGACCAATCCTAGTAATTCGGGAAATCTCTGATGCCGACCAACATAATCATGATGTACCGAAGGTAATATGACGGCCTCCGCTGAAGACAATGACTCTACTACCTGGAAGTCATTAGCGTCGTGCACAAAACTTACATCCTTTTCTACTGCTTCTTGTTTGAGAAAAGTTAGATAATCCGCATCAATTGTTCGACCAATTACTGACAATTTCGATCCATAAGGTAATCCGCGAATTAGATGCTCAATACCCTTGTGAGGAAGAATTCTTCCAAGAAATACAAATTGACCGGCAATTTTTGGCTTACATGGATAGAATCTATTTATGTCAACCCCTCCATATATTGGAATTGATTCTTTCCCTATAGACCCCATAGTCTTATCGGCAAAGACAGACTGGACCATTCGAGCGTCAATAATTTTCCCTAACCTCATGCGCCGCAACAAATCTAAACCACCACCACCATGGTCTGTCACGTAAGAAGAAGCACCTGTTAACTTAGCGACTATTGCTGATATCGGGCACACAGTCGAGCGAAATTGGTGGCAATGCACTACATCAGACCAGACTATATGGCGCAAAAAACCGATGTTTAAAGGTTCATTTGGATGACCTCGTACATGCAACAATGGGCGTTCAATACAAACTTTGAGGTTACCTTTGCTATACGCGTAAGATCGCGAACCAAACGTTACTAATCTGACCTCAACCCGATCTGACATAGCATGTGCCAACTCAAACGGAAACCGTTCGCCTCCACCAAATTCGCCATCCGGGCCAAAACCTCGTGGCGTTATGTGCACTACCTTCAAAGTGTTCCTTAGCCCTTTACTGCACCTCGTGACTGCCCGATATTTTTTTTGCAATTATTAGTTGACCAGCACCACACTCACCATTTTTTACTCGACGTTGAGCAAACACAGACAGACCCACAGACCATATATAAGCCCATAGCTTAACCGGCAACATACCACGTCTATTCAGCCCTCTTACTACATCCAGAATCCGACGTCCAAATATACGCGAAACCATCAATCTATCGAGCCTATGCCATATCCGGGCTGAGCGAGGCGGCAAAAATGTTACGTACTTTTGAATGCTTAGACCATTACGAGAGAGAATATCCCTCCATTCATCCAGCGACCGATAATGAAAATGGCCAAGACGCTGATTCAGTGCAGTAACCGCCTCTTTATCATTCACATCTATCAGCAACTGCTCAAAATCTGTACTGGGGGTTGAAAACACAAACAATCCTTCATCACGAAGAACCCTGGCAACCTCCGCTATAGCCAGCTCATCGGCAGGGATATGTTCGAATACACATATGCTCACTACAGCCCCATAGCAATTATCTTCGAATGGTAATGAAGTTGCGTCGCCCGTCACAGCGCCCAACATAGACGTTCTTTTTGCAGCGACTGAGGCTTCTACGTGCAACAAGTCGAGTCCAACAACGGGCGTATGGGAGCTCAATGCTATCTCAGCGATATCACCATTACCACATCCAAGATCTAGCACCGGGGAAGAAAATTCCACCTGTCGTAATTCTGTAAGCTCTAGTGATCTAAACAGACAGATTGCCGGCTGGTGGAAATGACACTCCAACAATTTTCGGAGTATTTTTCTTGATGACATCCCGACTACTGCAGAAGGGAACAAAGTCATGACGCATCTCCCACAACTAAACCCAAAACTTCGTTCATTCTCTTGCGATAAGTGTGTTTATTTAACACAGCTTTTTTAGTCTTTTCTGCGATCAACAATCGCTCTTTTGGATTGTTCAGATAGTGGCTTACCAACTCAACAAGGTTACTTACTGAGCTATAACAAACGATGTCTTCAGGGGGATTAAATAGACTATTTAAAGACTTGCGCTGATCAACAAGTTGAAACGCTCCCAAAGCCCCAGCTTCAAATGTACGCATATTTGTCCCATCAACCATTTGAGCATGGTGTACATTCAGCACTATGGAACTAGATTTGTAAGCAGCAGCAACCCGTGTTGCCGGCAATAAAGTCTCAGCTCGGACCGATGCATGCAAATCATACTCCTGCGGCAATTTATCCCACCCTCTGCCATAAATAGCCAAATTACAACCAATTCCGGCAACTGCTTCCACGAATTCAACTCGTCGCCAATTTTCCGGTAAATGCCCCATTTGGTGTCTAGAATCCCCAACAAAAATCACATCGCATTTTTGGCTAGAAGGTTCTATATCCTCAGAGTAGACTTCCTCATCCACAGCATGGGCCAAATATGAAACATTGTGACCTCCGTGCTCTAAGACTTTATCCACATAATGTTCGTCTGCCACGAAGAAATGATCATAAATCCCAAAACTACCAACTATATTCGGGAACCAAAACGGATTGTCGCCGCTCCAGTGAATCATCGGACCTTTCAGCCGCTTTTTCACGGTTGCTAAAGTCTCGGGCAGAAAAGGCTCCCCTTTAAGCACAAAAAGTAAGTCTGGCTGAAATTCATCAACCCTATGGATTAAATTAACATTGTCATTAAGCGCACTATCTAGCGTCCGCTCGATTTGAAATCGGTCGCTGCCAAGCAACTTACGCCTAATTCGGTCACGAATTCCCAAAGACCTATGTAAATCTGAACTGTAACGCAGCAAACTCGTAGTATGTCCCAAAAGCTGAAACGCTCGGGACACATATTCCGACCACATTCCGGTGTCCCACCACGGACCTACAACTAGTATTCGCAAAGTTACCATTCCCTATTACGTGATGCATGTAGATTCTAGAATCTATTTATTACAATCGTTGATTATTCAATTATTTCTAAGTCCAGCAACTTGACCCAACTCACTCCTAATTTCTTTACCATCAGTAGCGTAAAGAATTGCACAGTACGCAAACAAACACCCAACACT
This sequence comes from uncultured Chloroflexota bacterium, assembly GCA_913043205.1. Lineage (GTDB taxonomy): Bacteria > Chloroflexota > UBA11872 > UBA11872 > VXNJ01 > CAJWLF01. The sequence continues at coordinate 11,604 of CAJWLF010000003.1, forward strand.
ACCTATCACCAAAACGTAAATGTTTACATTCATAGGATCTACAATAAACCGAGCTACAACACCAACAACGACAGCAGTAATCGCAGGATTACCCACCGCTTTGACCACATCAATACCAATAGTCTTCCAAGCAACAAATACTATAGATATAGTAGCAATTGCCTGGCTTAATGCTAAAGCCATGGCCACTGAAGCAAACCCATGCCCAAGAGCTATCAATAAAAATGCTATGGCCCAGCTAGAAATAGACCATATCGCCGCAAAGCAGGTCATCAAGCCGCTCCTGCCCACTGCATTCATAATAGGTAGCAATAGGCCATTAACGGGAACCAACACAGCATTTGCAGCTAGCCAGTACAACACTGAAACACCGTCTATCCACTGGGGTCCATAAATCACGCGGGTAATGTCTGACGCGAATACGAAGATCACTATAAACACAGGAAAAGTTACTAGTGATGTCCATTTCAACGCTAGGTGGGTCCCTAACAAAACCGCGGCACGATCAGATTGCAATCGCGAAAATGTTGGCAAGCTAACACGCGCTACTAACTGGGTAAACAACAGTGGCTGTTGGGCCAGTTTATCAGCCCAACTCAACAATCCGGTTGAAGTACGCCCAAAAGCGGCAGGCCCGAGTATAGGGATAAGGCTATCTTTTAACATTAGAAGAAGTCGTTGTGCTTGAAACTTGGCTCCAAAATCTAGATTTGGCCAAATTCTTTGGCGATGTATCTCCAATGCTGGGACCCATGGTTTTAATGTATTCAAGACAGCTATAGGGATCAAACTAGCCCCAACGTGTGCCGTTATCAGAGCCCAAGGGCCAGCACCCGACAAAGCCAGAAAAATACCGGCAGCATAGAACCATATAGTCCCTGCAATGTCACCAATAGCAAGTCGTGAAAACTGCAAATGCCGTTCCAACATAGAGGCAGGAATCACCCGAAAAGCACTGAAAAACACTGAAATCCCGAACACTCTTATCATCCAATGGTCTGGCTTTCCCTCATCAAGCGATTGAATCAGTAATGGACCTACGAAAAAAACGATAGTTCCGGCTATTGAAGCTAAAAGCAACTGAATAGTAAAAACAGTACGTAAATCCTGTTCGTCCGGTTCTTTCTGGCTTTGAACGAGAGAGGCTGCCAAACCCAAATCACTAAAATGCTTGATGATTCCGGCGATAAAAGTGATAGGCAAAATTAGACCGAACACATCTGGCGCAATCAGTCTGAATAGGATGATATCCCCGCCAAAAGCAACGATTCGCATCAATCCTTCTCGAATGCCTAGCGCCACTACTCCTGACAAAGCTCTCTGACCTACCCGCATGTTTCTCTTCGAATTATCCTGCGGATGTTCGTTCACTAGACCCTCGACCTAAACGCAGCACCCATATTGTTCCAAAGTGGCAATTTGGACATGTATAGAATAATTGCGAGCCCAAACCACAATAGATACTCGATTTCTCGGTCCAACATCTTAGAAGCGTGGCAGAGATATATAAGGACAGAAAACATGAATAATTTCGGGCGCGCACCGTAAGCCAGTCCAGCAGCAAACGGCATTAACAGATATCGAGAATGCACAACCATCATCGATAGAGTGAAAACTATACCCACCTTAAAAAAAGCTTTGTGGGAATCTTTGTCAAATGAGGCAATCACTATAGATAAAGGGACAAAAATTCGAAGCCCCCAATCAAAAGATCCCCTCAGACCATCAGGCATCTCTAATCCCGTTAGTCGTGTAAAAACCCATATGATTGGCAACCCATCTCCCCTACCTTGTAAATGACCAAATACCGCCCAAGAAAGACCAGAGAAATCACGGATTACATAGGGCAATACGACAACTACGAAAACAGCAAATCCTCCCATGAAGAAAGATTTGAATAAATCTTTTCGGTGAATAGCGTATTGCAGGCCTATCAACATGGCTGGGAACAAGAACTCGCTACGTGTTGCAACCGCCAAACCCCACCATATCCCCGCCATCCATCCACGTCGATCAGATAACAATCCCAACAGAGAAAATAGGACTGCAAAAGATACAACATGACCTTGCATCGCGCTGGAATCTATTACCCACGGACAAAAAAGCCACATGGCTGCCACTACCACAGCTTGAATTTCCTTAAGTCCATTTCGCATAGCCAGTTTGTACAGAGTCAAAGCCACCGCAATATCGGCAAAGTAAACCAAAACTTTAACCGCCCATATATCTGGATAACCAAGGCCTTGAATCACGGCTAGAACTGGTGACAGCATGTAAGGGAACAATGGCAGGTGCGCATAAGTAAATATTGCCCCAGATTCCAATTCCCGAGAGTAATAGTCAAAATGATTTCGACCAAATAGTGTCTCGGAAAATGAAAAGAAATGCGTAAGGTCTCCTACGTGGTAGGAATCGACCAATCTAATGCGAATAGAAAGAGCTAATAAACAAACAACAACGAAAAGTGTTGCGACAAATATCTTTGACTTATCAGTAGCGATACCGCTCATTCCTGTCTTCACAAACAACTACCTAGAATTTTCTCGTATGTGGAAATCAATTTAGTCGCAGTGGAGTCCCAAGTCATAGATTTAGCCCTCCTCCGAGCACCTGCAGAGAGGCTGTCCGCTTTCTGTTGATCTTGCATAATACTTAACATAGCTGACGCAGTAGCACCTACATCATTTTGATTTACTAACAAGCCGCTAACACCATTCTCTATAGCTTCTTCGGCACCTGAATCATATGTTCCAATTGCAGGTGTTCCGCATGCATTGGCTTCAAGATGTACTAACCCAAACCCATCAAAGCTTGTCTCAGAGCTAAGAAAATGGGCGACAAATACAGAGCTGCGATGGTACAAATCAATTTTTTGTTCCTCGTTCACTTCACCAATAAAATCAACTGCATGGCAGATGCCTAACTTCTGACATAGAGTCCGCAATTGATCGGGATACGGGCTATCCTCATCGACGCCGGCAATCACGTAGCGCGCTTCAGGTAGCACTTTGATGACTTCTGCAAATGCCGCCAAGGAAACATGGACACCTTTTCTCTCTTTTAGCATTCCCACCGTTACTACTAGGCCTGGTTCAACTCTAGGAAGATTTCGATTTGGCCAAAACCTCCGTTCGTCAACACCCAGTGGGACAACGTCAACATCTTCAATCCCTGTCTCAGCGGAGAATCGTCTAGCGGTATATCCGCTTATCGCCGTAAATGCAGAGGCCCGCCGACAACCCCATGCAAATAATTGGGTGGCAAGAAGTGGATATTTCGAAGGCAAACAATAGGTGCCAACCAAGGACATAACGACAGGCGTTCCATTAGCAACCATCGACAACACCGGCAAGTACGGCTCAACCAGACAATGCACCAAGTCACAATTTTGAGTGGCTTTTCTGAGTGGTACGAATGAAGACCTCATTAATCGAGCCCAATGTCTATGACTGTACATAAATGACGGAATGGATTCGGAAATATTGGTCCGCAATTGTTCGTATTTGCAATGCTCTGCTGGACTGGCAATTTGAATGTCTACACCTAAATTTCGTAAGGCAATTGCTATTTCAGCAGAATATTGACCCCAGCCAGTATTGGGTTCAAGAGCATCTGTAACCAAACATACCCTCATCTTTTTCGCCTCACTACTGCGCCAATTCGAAGACTCGAAAAGACACCGGGCGGCCACGCTAAAGCTGCGGCTACCGCTATCACTATTCCAAATACAACCAGAGATATATTCCTACCAATAGAAAAGCCCGGCGGCTCAAACCTAAATTCAATTTCGTGCACTCCTGTAGGTACCTCCACCCCCAAAGCAAATCTATCAATTAGGGATGCATCGACTTCATTTCCATCCAAGAAAACACTCCACCCAGGAATAGCAGAGGCTGTTAGTACAAGAATGGAAGGTCTATCTAGCCCGGCAACTCTAAATAGATATCCATCATTTTCACTGTCCATATACGTAATCCCGGCGTTAACGATTTCTTTATCGGCCGTAAAGCTAGGACTGTTTGTTGTGTATATAACGCCTGGATTATCAATGACACCCTGGAATATTTCCTTTGACTTTAATAATCCATCGTCAAAAATCCAGTCATTTGCAAATCGCGCGAGCGGCAGCGAGTTAGGAACCTCGTATATCCACACATTTTGACGAACACCAAATTCAACAGGAAACACCACTTCTGTCGAATTCATTTCTTCCCCAAGGTACTGACCAATATCAGTTCCAGAAATAATGTGAGTCACCCCAGCACGTGAAAGAAGAGCGAGTCGCTGTGAAAATAGTTCTGCTTTCTCGTGCTCGTGAGATATGTGGTCGGATGCAAATCCACGTATAGTGGTCCGTTCACTACCCACAAAAGAAAGGAATTCCGCTTGTCTTCGAGTCATTAGGTTTTCGTAACCGTCTATAGAGCTAATGCCTTCCATCAAAGACACATTTGGGGTAAGGGCTTCTCTTATAAACAGAAGTTCAATTAAGTCACGATCCGCTTTCCCTACACGTCCGCCGGCAGCATTAGAAAGCTCCCATTTGTCAGAAAGGGCTCGATAAGAGAACACCCGAACATCGTCTTCTTCGAGGGACAAAAGTGCAACTGTGTTAATCGGCCGCGATGCCAATTCAGAGCTAACCGTAGTTATTCCATGTCCAGGTGACAGGGTGAGATCGACAACCAATAAAGCCACAACCACACAGGATCCCAAAGTGACTGAAATAATTTTTCGCGCCATGGCAATAAATAAGAACCCCGCACACAAGGCGATTAACATCAAGAATGGCGGAGTGAAAGAGGAAAATGTAAACGCATTTACCAACCTCTCTCGCACGATCCCAAATGCCCCCTTCCAAGCAACTTCATAACCTGAGTATGCGTCGATCCCACCCACCAAAAATCTATCAATACCTCTGTTTAGATTGTCTCGGATAAAAGGAGCGTCACTATTCAAGACGAATGAACAGACTATCAGTCCCAATAGCAATACACCGGAATAGCACAGCGCAGCCCAACCAACACGGCCAAAAAATGCTAAATCCCCTTTTTTAAGAGTTTCTAACCCTATAGCTGACAACATAGCAATGGCGAATACAGACAAAAATACAAACCTGCCGGGAACACGAAAGAAAGAAAATGGAGGAAGGTTATGCAGAACCGCAAAAAACGGTGTATAAGAACCAAAAGCTAGGATCCATGACACAATAAGGAGAATCAGCAAAAACCAGACGCGACGCGAACGGCGTCGTAATATTGCATAAAGGGCAAGAGGTATTGAAGCGAGGCCACAATAAACTAAAGGTTCCGCCCTCAAAGAATCCCCAAAAATCCTAGGTAAATCAAAAGCCGGGTATGTGTAACCGAGTAGCAGGTGCAATGGATGGGCAGATCCTACAGAGGCTAAATCTAAATCCATCCCTTCAGATCGTGTAGAAAACGAAGTGAGGTTAAGAACTGGAATAATCCTAACAGCCCCCAAGGCGCCAGCTGTGACCATAACACCGACTAGGATGATCAATATTCGTAGGGCCGCCTGATATCCGTGTGAAACGGCAAGAATCATCACTGAGTATGATGCATATAAGACCACTCCAAACGCGATTAGTAACCCTATATGAGGATGTCCTGCCAGTATTGTTGTCGCACCAGCAAACGTAAGTAACAAAACATACCAGGTCTTACCCCGAATTATCATGTCAATCGACAATATAGACGCCGGTAAAACCCAGAAAACATCCGCAAAATTCAAAAACCTAGAAGTCGCAACAGTAAAAGGGCCGATGCCATAGATAAACCCCGCTAGAAATGCTGAAAGTGGAGACAGACCCCAACTGCGTCCTAACCAATACGTGCAAGCAGCAGCAACTACCAATCCGACAGATGCTTCCCCGTAATAAGCTAAAGGCAGAGGAAAAATCAACACAAACAACCACGTTACAGGATAAAACCATCCAAACTCAGAGAAACCTATAGGAAATCCTCCTAGAAAACCATCTGTCCATATCGGAAGAGATCCGCTGTATAGACCATTCTGTAATGTTTGGTAGCGAGGTAGATAACTCAGCAATGTGTCAAAATCTAACCAGTACCTCCCTTGGATTAATATTTCTCTGTAGATACCCAGAACCAACACAACATACACACCAATCGCCAAGAACGCGGGTCGATAAATTTGGCGAAGATAAATTAGCACTCAGTAATAAACCTTTTGATTCGAACGGCCCTTTGCCCCCAGGTAAATTCCCGTGCACGAAGACTCGCAGTAGTACCTAGTCGTTTTGCGAGCGTTGTGTCATATGACAACCGTTCTAGAGCTGCGACAATAGCATTCGGATTGTCCGGCGGCACCAGCAATGCATCAACCTCATGCGTCAACACTGATGAAATTGCCTGCACATTGCTTGCTATTATTGGCCGCCCCACTGCCATATATTCGAAAAGCTTTAGTGGAGATGTGTACAAACTAGATATAGCTTCAGCCCCGGTGTTGGGAATTAATAGAACATCAGCTGCAGCCAAATACCTTGATGCTTCTAACTGAGACATATGCTCCAAAACACAAACATTGTCCGCAGCTCCAGCTCTCACACGCTCCAGATCACGACCAGTTCCACCAATCAGATACATAAACCATTTATTATCCATCGAAAACGACGCTTCCAATAGAGTGTCCACACCCTTCCAAGGATAGAAATGACCTGCGTATACAGCTACAAGACAATTCTTGGGAATCCCGATCTGTAATTGCGCCACAGATTTACTTGGCAAAGATGAAAACAAGCCCTCGTTAAACCCATCCCTGGCTATTAGAATTTTTGAAGGTTGAAAGCCAGCTTGCAAATAAAATTCGCTGATAGCATCTGATATGACAACAATGTGATCAAAACGACGAGCTGCCCATAGATGAAGCCATCGACTAAAAGATGATCTAGGTAATGTATGCACTTCGAATACATACGTTCGGTCCTTGCGAAGTGAAGCGAATTTGATAGCGACTAAGAGCAGCAAATCTCTCGAAAAAATCACGCCTCCCCCTAAAGTCGCAACGTAAAGCATAGAATTTAAAGTAAATGACAACAGTTGTACCAAATGCGCTATTTGTATGAATGGAAACCTGTTGAAAAATGACCAGTCCAAGCTAGCCCTTTTGATCGCATCTATAGACGGTAGACCGATGAGCCTAAACGTTTCTCCAACACCGTAATATTCGTAAAGATCAACAATTTTTTCCATAGCAGCTGTATTGGCCCGTCTCGAATATATGATCTGAACATGGTCAAAAACTTTGCTGAAAGCGTCGGCCATCTGCATTGTTTGAAGCACGTGCGCTTTCTCACTAGGCATACGAATATTGGCAAGAATAGTGAAATGTGTAGCAGAAGATGTCACAACTCGTATGTAATCTTAATGGAGGTCCCCACCGAGGGATTTTTAAACTCAATCTTATGCGAATTCACAGCCCACTGCGCCAAATCCGAACAAGTCAAACACATCGCATTACTCGGAGCTTGGAACCTTAAAGAGTCAATTGGAGCATTTATTTGAGCAACTTCTTGAACAATCAATTGCCCATCCTCAGTCAATGAAAAAGATCGAGTTATTTGCACCACATTCGATCGGTGGCCAGACAAATCCGCTAAGCCACCTCTGAACACAACACAACAAACTCCTTCCGATTGAAGGTCCCAATGCACAAAATTACCAGAACTAATTCTGGGCCTAATGATTTGGCCCAGTATCCAACTAAACTCACTAGTTAAATTTCGCAACGCTTCTATCGGCCTACCATAACCAGCTATAGTTCGGGCCACATAAATGCGAAATCTGATATCTCGATAAATTGGATTATCTGACAGATATCTCGTAATCGTCTCTAACGAAAATCTGCAGGGGGCTGACCATCCTAACTTGGTAGATCTTGCTTCCTCCCTAGATACTTCCTCCTTCCATCCATAAGCTCGTCTACTCAAATGGACCAAAGAAGCACCTGCAGCACGTGACCCATACAGTATTCCGTGCTTAGGGCCAGGCGGAGCCGCCACAATCGCAGACGCGCTCGAAGATTGAACACGAGCTATTCCAGCGTTGACAAAAATACGCGTCCTAATCGGATTCGAAGTTGAAACAGGAGAATATTCAGGCATTAGTTGATCGAATTTGGATGCTCTGACTAACCATGCTACGTCCGCATTGTGAAATTGACGACATACAAACCCAGATGAACCTTTTAAGACTCCCGCAAAAGACCCATCGCTACATTGGGAGTCCATCATCCTCGCAAGTAAACTAGAAATGATGCGCCGATCTGCTTGGTCTCCATGCGCGGCCAGTGCGTAAATATCATATGGATGGCTTCCAGTCTCAAAATCACCATTCCAAAACCAAGGTTTTGAGTCAAGTATTAAAGGTTTAAACCCTTCAGGGGTAATCAATGAACGCAAAAACTCTATCCCTCTCCCAAATTGTTCATCAAACGCTTCCAATTCACCACAACAACGCAAAATATGGTCAGCAAAGGCCAAATGGCGGGAGTGATAATAAACCGTGGCGCCTCTGGCACCATCATGTAAATCAAATTCATTTGGTCTTGGATGATATGGGAATGAACCATCGTCGTTCTGCTCAGCAAAGCTGATTTCAACCGATTGAAGAACCTTTTGTTTCCATTCATCATTCTCGGTGACTACGTATGCCGAAGCCACGCCCATAGCTGCCCATAATCTTTGGTTGGTAACCTCTTTATTTATTGCAGCCTGTGCCAAATAAGAATCCACATGTTGCACTATGGCATCTAGTATTCGTCCCTGCAATTTGTCGTCAATTAGTTGTTCAAAATTAACAAGGAATGTAGTTAAAGCATCAGTAACTTCTCCCCCATCTATGGCGCTAGTAGACATATTTCTTGCATCTAGCCTTCCGGGATGAAATATCCATCCACCATGCTCAGGATCAGGAGCCAGCCTAGACAGTATTGTATTTACACGAGATTTGGCTCGATTAAAATAGATTTCATCATTCGTAGATTGAAATAGCCCACAGTCGATAAGAATAGAACGAGAGGATTTACCAGTATGATCGACCCCATGAGCGACACACTCTAAGTACCCTCCTTTATCAGTAGCATGATCAAAATGGTCGGAAAGATTTGACAGTGGCCTTAGCACGCTGAGGGATATGGCACTATTGAATATGGAATCGCTACAAGCCGTCATTATGACCTCTCACCAATAACTTTCGCAGGAATTCCTCCGACCACAGAATAGGGATCAACATCATCTGTAACCACAGATCGGATGGCAACAACAGCACCGTCACCTATTGAGACCCCTGGCAATATCACCACGTCGGAATAAATCATGACATCGCTACCAATTGTTACCGGATCACTTCGTACAGGAGCTTCCATAACCGGTACGGTTGAATCAGATGTGTCATGAGTATGACTGATTATCTGACAATTTCGCCCTATATGGCTTTCTTCGCCTATGTGTACATCGCCCGAGCAATCAATACGACTTCCAGATAAAACAAGAGTCCCTTTGCCTATAATAAGCGACCCAGTCGTTTCGGCATCACCATCACGGCCTACCCTTACATCCTCTTTGATCTCCACACCATCACCTAAATACATCGAAATATCCTTAGGGTAGTAGAACATCCGATGAATACGTACTCTGTGACCAATCGACACCGATGAATACATGCTAATGGTCCTGGCTCGAATCATTTGTACAGCAGTGCGAGCACTGGAAGGATACGGCAGATCCGGCAAAACAAGTATGAGCCGAATCAGCAGCCTCATCATAATAGACATCATTGCCCCTTAGTCATCAGTCATCGTTCTATAGTACATAGCCAAAAAACCGTTATGTTTTAGACACAGCATCCAACACATCGATCACGCGATCAGCAAATCGGTCAATTCCATGCTCTGCCTTTACTCTGTCACGAAGGTTGATACCCATCTCCCGAGCTGCAGGTTCATCATTGATAATACGAGAAATTTGCGATGCCAAGCTTTCAACATCATCATTTTGCATCATAAGGGCAGACTCATAATCCTTCAGTAGCCCTCTGTAGGAACAATTGTTAGTCACTATAGGGATCCCAGAAGCCATCGCTTCCAACCCGACCTTGTCCATCGCTGATGATGATCGTAAAGATAAGCAAACATCGGCACCACCATAGAATTCAGGCATTTCTTCGCCTGGAACCCCTCCTACAAATTCAACCCTTTCAGAAAGCTGTTTTTGTTCTATTACACGATGTATATCTTCCAGATAAAGCTTGTCATCCTCATAGAATGTCTCTCCAGCTATCTTCAACTTTGGTTGAAGATAATGATCCCGAAGCAATGGATGGGACATAGCCTCAACGGCCAAATGCATCTGCTTCAAGGGGGTAATTCGCCCAGCCATGACGATAACAGGATGATTACCAGTATTCACAGCAAGTGGATACCGCGAAACATCGATTCCATGGCCTATTGCAACAACTTTGTCAGTTCCGATGGGATAGCTCTCTATAGAAGCTGTCATGCCGACATCAACTAGGTGGGCGGCTAATCTACCCAGACGACTATTCCCATGACTCGTATACCACAGAGCTAAAGGACTGCGACTCAATCGAGCCCATGGCAAAGCCAACAAAGCATACATAGGAACCATGTGTGCCAGCACTACATCATATTGCTTCAATACAGTAGCTCGGGTCATGCTCACTGCAAAAGAAAACAGTAGAGCGACTCGTGGCACTTTTCCATGGGAACGAACATTAATTATTTTGATATTTTCTCTCAATTGGTGCTCCCCAACGTTAAAAGCCAGCACAGTCACAGCTTCCATTCTTTGGGCCAAAGCATTCAGCCAATCCTCAACAACCCTCAAGTTGCTGCTAGTTCTGTCTAAATTTTGAGTCAGAAATAAGACCTTCATTGCGACTTATTCCTAATTGCGCTCAACGCAACATCCTTGTATGCAGATGAATATGCCTTCAGCGTACGTGATGCCTCAAAATGGGTGACTGAGGACGGCCCAAATTTTGCAAATCTTTCATGCTTCGATGGGGAACTCAAGATGTCTATAGCCATTTGCCCAATCTCTCGCCCGTCCCAATCACATATCTTGCCGTTTTTATCATCTTCAATTACCTCAGGCATCACGCCTACCGCTGTTGAGACCACCGGAGTCCCACACGCCATAGCTTCCAAGCACACACGCGGCCCACCTTCATTGTAGGAAGTACACAAGAATACCCGGGAAGACCGATAGCTATCTGCTAATTCATGCTGCGATTTAAACCACCCCACAAATGTCACCCGATCGTGTAACCCTCTCTTACTTAGTTCCTTTTCCATATACGGCTTGGACGGACCTTCGCCTACTACTAAAAACTTGGCTTGAGGAAAGCGTGCGGCAATCACATCAAAGGCTTGTACTAGTAAATCAAGCCCTTTATTCGGAACCAATCTTCCGCAGAACATGACATCCCATATTGATTCAGCATTAGAGTCAGGTTGGAAAATTTGCATGTCAAGATAAAAAGAAGGGATCACCATAATTTTGTTAGCCGGGACACCCCAATCCGATAAAAGAGGTAGCATTTGAGTGGAATTTACTACTCTAAACCCCTCTACACGACCTTTAACCATGCGAACATAAAATTTAGCTATCCATTTATCGATACGCTCACGAATGTTTGCTGAACGAGGATGCCCTGAAACGTGATGTAATTCCGAAATATAAGGAATGCCATACCGTGATCTCACCCACAAAGCTCCAATCCCATTATAAAACAAACCAAAATCATGACTTATAGCCAAATGATATGACCTGTCCCTTAGCAAATCCCTAGTGGTGGTAACGATGTGAACCGGCTGTTTGTGACGGCCTCCAGAAGCTGGATGTAAAAAGATGTTCCCATGAACATTGTATACATTGGCTGCTTTCGTATAGGGAGTGATGACATCTATCCGATCCCATTTTTTCGATAGACCAGCTAGAGTAGTAAAAAATGGCCCTTTCCTACCCTGCACGACGTCTCTATCCCCAGTAAACATCAGTAAATTCAATAAGATTAATCCTCCATTACCTCTGAACCACTCACTAGCAATCTAATGCAAAATTATCGAGCTTAATACAGAAACCATCTCAATCTAGATCACTAAACGAGAGATGCGCCACTAATTCCCACTTAATTATAAATAACTACTTGCCAGCAATTCTGCCGTCTCACGAACTTGCCGTTTCCACGAGTAATGTTCCATGCCGTCCTTTGCACGCTTAGCTAACGCCGAACCCTTTTCCGGATCTTTCAAAATTGAATTTACAGCCGCATAAAGCTTCCTGTTGCAACCAAATGGCACCAACAAGGCATTATATTCATGTTGTAATAGCTCGAGGTTACCTTTGACTGAAGTAGTCACTATCGGGGTTTCGGCCCAGCGAGCCTCCAAAAGCACATGAGACATTCCTTCATATCGGGTATTCAAAACAAATACATCAGCAGCAGCCAGATAACTGACTACCTCAGACTGTTCAATTGCACCCGTAAATACAACGCGACTTGCACACTTTTCAGCCAAACATTCCAAATATTTTCGCTCAGGGCCATCACCTACAATCACCAGAGTAGCTCCACACGAAAACTGGTTAGCTATACGAATCAGTTCATCAATCTTTTTCCATGAATAAAGACGTGCCACCGTGATGACTATAGGACCATCTATAGAAAGCTTGTCCCGCAACATATCAGCAGGGATGACCAGCTTAGGAGACCTAGCCAACGAATTATTAATTACATGCACCCTGTGGTTCGGAACTCCCCATCCCTCAACAAGCTCGCAGACATACTTGCTGGGGGTTATCAGATCATTCGCCATGCGGCAATAAGCACGCTGCACCCAGCGAACCAATTCAACCCTAAACGAGTATCGTCGATTCTGAAACTCGTCAATACCGTCATCAGTCCATTCATGCCTTATTGCATACTCCCATGAAAAGTCGCCTACTACCTTTAATAGAGACCTAGTTCGCGAGATACGTGACGCTAAGGTAGCAGGCAACTCAAGGCCATTGATATAGACAACATCTGATCTCAATGACCAAACAAATACCCAAAGGAATACAAGTGCAAATCTAATAATTACAGGCAAGTGCCGGGATATCCGTTTTATAGGATATTGATCTTTAGTCTCACTCTTTGCAACACAGCAAACCACCGCCCTCACATTATGCCCGTTTACATACATTTCTTCTGCAGTACGTGATATGTGAGTAGCAGGGCCACCAATGTCAGGCGGAAACAAGTTCGATACGAATAGAATACGCACTCAGATCGTCTGCATTTAACGCGCTCTGCCAAAACTGGACGCCATCATAATTCTTTCCGCCACCATGAGCTATGAGAAAACGGGTCAATATGATCAGGTTGGTCATCTCTCACAAATCCGGCAAAATCTAACCTTGCATCATTTCGAAGAGAAACAGATATAACCTGTCCATGAAGAGCCATCAATGCCATCTCAGGTTCATCTCCCAATGTAGCAAGCGCAGCTTTGTAGGCTACCTCAAATTCATCCCGCTCTAGCATCACCTCAATAAACCGTTTCGTGGAAAATTGACATATAGGTAGGCTATCCACCATCTGGGATATCACAGGATCCATAATCCTGCGAGCCTCAGTTACATCAGGTTCATGAAATGAACGAGTCATCGTATGATACGTCGCCTACTTACTATTATTGCTGTCTACAGTACCAAGAATTCTATCAAGCTGCTTTTAGATCATCACAACACAATTCACCGCGCAAGATCTTCAAGGCTGCTTGAATATAGTTGTCCGCCTCTAATTCAACAGGTTGATTATTGTGAGAAAGATTAAAGTCGGGCCGTATACCTTCTCCATCCAGGTATTGGCCATTTGGAGTTAACCATGTTGCAATCGTCACTTTGACGGCCGAATCATCTGATAAGGAAAATGGTCGTTGCACCGATCCCTTCCCGAACGTCGTAGAACCTACTAGAGTTGCCCTCTTGTGATCCTGTAATGCCCCAGCAACAATTTCTGCAGCGCTAGCCGTACCCCCATTGACTAACACAACAACAGGCAACTCTATCGCTAGGCCTCCACCTGATGCACGAAACTCCTTAATTTGATCATCACGACTACGCTCAATCAAAACCACTGTCTGTTCAGGCAAAAACTGAGAAGACACATCAATTGCCGAATCAAGTAACCCACCAGGATTATTTCTAAGATCTATGATCAAACCTTGTATATTGGTATCAAGAAGTGTCTGTAAGAACTTCTTCAAATCCTTAGCCGTTTCATTACCGAATGAAGTGATTCGCAAATATCCTATTCCCTCAATCATTCTGGATACGATCGAAGAGATCTTAATCTCGTCTCTTGTAATGCTTATATCAAACTGATCAGGAGCACCATCCCTCATAATTGTTAGAATAACTTTCGTACCCCTGTCACCACGGATTTTGGACGTAATTTCCCGTAATCCCTGCCCTCTTATATCGTTACCATCTATTTTAATCACTAGGTCCCCGGCCAATATTCCGGAAACCTCTGCTGGCGAACCTGGAAGAGGATTTTCGATCAGAAGATAGCCGTGTTCACTTACCCGGACCGAAATTCCCACGCCTACAAACCGACCTTCAAGATGTTCGCGCGTCAAACGCATCTCTTCAGCGTCAAGATACTCGGTATAAGGGTCATCACTAGCATTTACCATCCCTTTTATCGCCCCTTGCATTAGTTTATGAACCTCCGTCGGCCCAGAATAAAAGTTCGCCTGCAACAACTCCCAAGCCTCCCAGAAGATCCCTATGTCACCTCGTAATTCGGATATTAATTCGGGGTTCGGTGCAGAATCAGCAAAAATACGGTCTTGCCGATCGGTGGATACTGCAAACAAATAACCAAGTAAGAACACCCCAGCAACGATCAATACACCTGCCAGAGAGCCAGTAACGATCTTAAACAATCTCATTTGGTCAGCAGTGTTTCATTGGATATGCAAACCGACTTCGTTTTAGTTGAGTTATCCAAGTACTTGTCTAGGGTTAGCTTTCCGATTGTTAACACGATATTCAAAATGTAAATGAGGCCCAGAAGTCCATCCAGTAACTCCCATGTAGCCAATAACATCACCTATAGACACAAACTGCCCTTCAGACACAGTAGGCGGCAATGTAATGTCAGCCAGATGCGCATAAAGAGTGTCTTCCGTATTGCTATGGGCAATTATTACCGTCATACCGTATGAAGCCAACCTGTTTCCTGGAACCGCATACCCAGCTTTTAGAACCACCCCATCCGCTGCAGCAAGAATGGGCGTCCCTAACGGAGCAGCAATATCAATACCAAGATGAGGACACTGTCCAAAAGTACAACCTCCATAGTCAGCCGTAATAATGCCAAGTACCGGCCATACCCACCCGCTTACAGCCCCACCTTGTCCAGCAATACGTCGGGCTGCTTCAATTGCACGTTGCCTCTCAAGACGGTCTATTTCAGCCTGTCGCTTGTTCCTCAGTGATGCTATTTCTCTCCTAATGGCTTCCGCTTCGGCTTCAAACGCCGCAACATCCTTAGCTAATTCCGCTTCTTGTTCCTGAACCCGTGCCATCAAAGCCTTGTGGTCCGACATTCTACGATCGATTTCTTGCTGAACAGATTGCCGCTCTTTTTTTAGTGTCTCAATCTCTGCTAATTGTTGATTCAATACAGACTGACGTATCTCGATTTCCCGCTTACGATCTAACAGATCACGAATATCGGCGATATCTTGTTGAAGGACTGACTCCAATGAGCCAACTCTATCAAGACCTTGAGAAAACGACTCAGCAGAAAGAATCAATTCCAGATGACTTGTTCTTCTACTGGCCTTATACAAAGCTCGTAAACGCTCATTGACTGCCTTTATCGATTCGTCAAAATCCGAACTCAGAACTTCTATTTGCTGTCTGGTCTGCTGCCTCTCTAATTCTCGGCTATCCAGACGCGCTTGGACCTTTTGCAACTTCACAATTTCCCTGAAGCGAGCTTCATCTGTTACACGTAATTGGGTCTGTAAAGAAGATCTGCGAGCTTGAGTAGCAGCCAAAATCGCCTCGGCACGATCCTTCTCATCTTGAGCACTACCTAATTGTCCTTTTCTTCCTTCAATCTCAACATCGATTTCCCTAATATCAACCGCCGACATCATATTTCTTGTACCGATCGCAGTACTAGCTACGGCAACACCTATTCCAATAGCAGACTTCAGTAAGAGCCGACGTGCCTTATTAGCCATTGAACCCCCCGGAAAACTCATCAGAGGCCACCTTTCCCTGTTCAATTCTCACGACTCTTCGTCGGAGCCGGTCCACGGCATCACGATCGTGAGTTGCAACAACTGTAGTCACGCCTGTTAGGCTGATTCCCAATAATAGGTTCATAATATTGTCGGCTGCACTAGGACTTAGACTATCCGTAGGTTCATCAGCAAGAAGTATTTCGGGCTGACTTACGATGGCTCGAGCTATAGCAACGCGTCTAAGTTCACCTCCCGACAATTCTGAAGCTTTTCTTTTAGAGAAACCATCTAGACCCACCGTTCTAAGACAATTTTCACAAGATCGCCGCATCTCTCCGCCAGAGACACCGGATATTCGTAGTGGCAATGAAACATTTTCTATAACAGATCTGTCAGGAAACAGGCGAGTATCCTGAAACACCATACCTATACGCCGTCTATAGGCCGGAATCGCACTCTCGGAAACATTATCGGTGTCAAAACCTCCCACAATTATTAGTCCACTTGAAGGACGCTCCTCCAACGTAATCATTTTCAGAAAAGTTGATTTACCAGCTCCATTAGGACCAACCAGAAAGATGAACTCATTTCTATCCACTGAGAGAGTGATGTCGTCCAACGCGACACGACCCCCATATGACTTAGTCACGTTCTGAAAAACAATCACTCAATCGAGGCCAGATGACGGTGGACAGACAAATAAGATCCAGCAGCGCCGAGTAAAACACCAACGACAATAGTAAAAACAGAAACGTTTGAAACAAACGCGGCTCCTGTTTGTATCGGAAGGAAAGAAATAACAGACTCTATTCTTGGTCCTACACGAGCAAAACCTATTATCAGAACAGCAGATGCTATGGCAGAACCGAGTAGCCCTATTATTGCCCCTTCGACCACAAATGGACCTCGGACAAACCAGTCAGTAGCACCAATAAGCTTCATTATTTCAATTTCATCCCTACGGGAAAATACCGCAAGCCGAATTGTATTTTGAATAACAAAAATAGTTACCAATCCAATCGAAACAATTAATACTCCTCCGGCGAATCTCACTAGTTGCGATATGTATAGCAATCTACTCACTACATCGTCACGAATCAGAACTTCTTCCACAATATTTGTGCGACTTCGCAGTTCATCGGCAAGCACTAATATGGCCTCCGGATCATTCATTCGGATTTCGATGCTGGCCGGAAAAGGATTATTTTCGATCACATCCAATATTTCAGCCAATTCATCCAGTGTATTTCGAAATTTCACAGCTGCGTCATCTCGACTGATAAAAAC
Organism: uncultured Chloroflexota bacterium; assembly: GCA_913043205.1. Classification (GTDB taxonomy): domain Bacteria; phylum Chloroflexota; class UBA11872; order UBA11872; family VXNJ01; genus CAJWLF01. Next base: position 29,208 of record CAJWLF010000003.1, read on the forward strand.
AACTTCCCCAACGCTGACATCATTTTCGAGTTCGCCCACCAAATCAGCAGTATCAGAAGGAAGGGCATTATCGTTCAAGTACACAACCATATTTGTCCTACGACCCATAGCATCAATCATGCGTTCTAAAGTGTCATTCACCACTAGGAAACCCCCAAACATCAGTAACATTACAGCTGTAGTCAGAACAGCATAAATAGTTCCTTCCAAGTTACTCCATATTGACCAAAATGCAGACTTTAGGACATACGGGAATGCACGTAAATTAGCCACCTTCATATCCCCCCGATCTTTCATCTCGTATAACTTGACCGTTCTCAAGAGCAATTACACGGCGCTGCATCGTATCGACCAACGCCTGATTGTGAGTCGCCACTATCACAGTAGTCCCGGCCGCATTAATTCGCACCAAAAGGTTCATAGTTTCTCTACCAGAGTCCGGATCCAAATTGCCAGTAGGTTCGTCGGCCACAACAATAGACGGATTAGTCACCAAACAACGAGCAACGGCAACTCTTTGCCTTTCCCCTCCTGAAAGCTGCTCTGGGTAACTATTCAATTTGGAGTCCAATCCAACAGTTTCCAAGGCTCCAAGAATCCTCTCTCTTGAATTTGATCCATAGTCGTCCACCACTCGCAAAGCAAATGCTATATTTTCGCCAACAGTGCGATCCCCCAGCAGTTTAAAGTCTTGGTGCACAACACCAATTTTACGCCGGAAGATGGGGATATCTTTCCTGCCCAACCTGCCAGTATTTACCCCATCCACAAATATCGCACCACTAGTGGGTCTTTGGTCGCAGTTTATTAGCCGTATCACCGTTGTCTTACCGGCACCACTCGATCCCACCAAAAACACAAAATCCCGTTCCGGAATTTGAATAGATAAACCGTTTAGGGCATTGACACCCGAGCCATATGATTTGACTACTTTTTGAAAAACAATCAATTGTATAACTATCCGTTAACGCCTAAAACGTTAAGATTTAGGTTCTTTGATAGGACGAACATTTCATTACATTGTAACGGATTATTCGAATAGCAGATCATCTAGCAGATCATCAACAAAGACAGTTCATCAAACAATAAATCAATATCCGAGTCGTTCATTCAAACCCTTCAATTATTTGTTTGATGTCGCCGATATGACAAGATTGCGACGGTAGAGATCAATATAACGAACAGTGTTCCGGTAGCCGCAGCAAAATACCTTACCCGATAATCTGGCTCAGGCAAGTTCTCAACATCTTCGAACAAAGTCTGCGGTGTAGGCACCGGAATTGCATCTTGCTGTTGTATAGGATAGGTGGCAGTTGTTCCATCGAAGGCAGAATATATAGTTCCTACACTCAAATGAAAGCAAATCACCAAACACAAAATGGCAACACACACACGCAATTTAGCTATCATCAGACGCTGCAAGATTTGAGCGTAGATAAGCTTCAATAAAGGCATCTAAGTTACCATCAAGAACAGACTCGGCATCACTAGTTTCAAAATCAGTCCTCAAGTCTTTTACTGACTTATATGGATGAAGCACGTATGATCGAATTTGATTACCAAAATCAGCCTTAACATGCTCTCCGCGTAAACGAGAGTGCTCTTCTTCTTTTTCTCGCATCCTTAATTCAGTGACGCGAGATCGCAAAATAGTCCAAGCAACCTCACGGTTTTTTATCTGAGAACGCTGACTCTGGCAAGAAGCGGTGATACCGGTGGGGGTGTGAGTTAGCCGAACAGCAGAATCAGTTTTGTTCACATGTTGCCCACCTGCTCCACCAGCACGAAAAGTATCAATCCTTACGTCATCTGCCGGTATATCTACAGCAACAGCATCTTCTATGACGGGTACGACCTCAACGCGTGCAAACGAAGTATGCCGCCGATTCCCAGAATCAAATGGGGATATCCTGACCAGTCTATGTACCCCAGCTTCAGCTTTGAGATAGCCATAGGCATTTCTGCCTTCAAATTTTATGGTGACACTCTTAATCCCAGCCTCTTCTCCAGGCGATAAATCTAATATTTCTGCCTGATATTTTCTTGCTTCACTCCATCTCGAATACATCCTCTGCAACATCTCAGCCCAGTCTTGAGATTCAGTTCCACCGGCTCCAGGAGCTATAGATATAATGGCACCAGATTCGTCATATTCACCTGAAAACATCAGCTCCATTTGCCTGCGCTCAAGTTCGGTCTCTAATGTCGATATCCCTATTTCAATACCATTGAGCATTTCAGCATCGCCCACCGCGATTTCCGCTAGTTCGAGTAAGTCCCGGGAATCCGATTCGAGCTCTGCCCACGACTGCATCTCATCACGTTTAATGTGAATTCGTTTCATGACTAGCCCAGCAGCTCGCCTGTTGTCCCAAAAGCCTGGCTTAGAAGTTTCTTCTTCCAAAGCCGCTATCTGTGCATCAACAGAAGAATGGTCAAAGATGCCCCCTAATCTCGCGCACACGATCCAAAACCTGCAACGCTCTCTGAGCAGCTTCCTTAGCGTCCATTATGAGTCCGACAGTTCACACCTATATCCAATCTAAATGTTCCCTAACTATGCTCTACTGCGTTTAGACAGCTTAGCCTTCCGCCTACGTTGGGCACGATTAAGTCCTTGGTCTGAAGCACTGCCAGTGGTTGATTGAGAAGAAATTCTATCGTCCAACGTATGTCCCTGAACACCACCTCGTTTTTCAAGCCCTGCCTGCGCTGTCAAAATAGTTTCCGTTTCTGTCACAGGACGAGCCTCTAGGCGAAAAAATCTCCGGGTAACTTCATATCGCATAACATCCTGCAGCTGCCTAAACAATCGAAACCCTTGACGCTTAAATTCCACCAAAGGATTTTGCTGCCCATAGGCCACTAACCCTATCCCTTGCCGTAACTCTTCAACTGCTGTCAAATGTCCCACCCATAGAAAATCAAGCTGCTGTAGCAGAAGCCAACGCAGCAGATCATCAAGGTAATCGCCAAAATCCTCAGATCTTTGGTCAATCAATCGTCGGGCCCTTTGACAAAGATCATTGATTATTTCCTCAGACTCGCAATCCAATAAGTCTTCAAGCTCCAGCTCTTCGTTATGCGTCAATTCATTGAACGAAGTAACCCCTGCTAATAAATCTTCGTCTGAAGAATGAAGATCCAGATCCCGATTAATGACCAAATTATGAACTTCCTGATCTAGCATTTCCTCCAACACACCCCTAAGATTTTCGCCTTCAAGATATTCTTCACGCTGACGATAAATTATTTCACGCTGCCTGTTCACTACATCATCAAATTCCACAACATGTTTACGAATATCAAAGTTATATGCTTCCACGCGACTTTGCGCCGATTCTATGGACCGGGAAACTATCTTGTTTTCTATCGGTACAGAATCATCCATACCAAGCTTTTCCATGATTCCAGCAATGCGATCACTGCGAAACCGTCGCATCAATTCATCTTCAAGAGATATAAAAAACCGTGATTCACCTGGGTCACCCTGTCTACCTGAGCGACCACGAAGTTGATTATCTATCCGACGAGACTCATGACGTTCAGTACCTATCACCGAAAGTCCACCTAATTCAGCCACTCCCGACCCAAGCTTAATATCGGTGCCTCTACCAGCCATGTTGGTAGCTATCGTCACAGATCCCAATTGCCCTGCATTTTCTACTATGGAAGCTTCTTGCTCATGATATTTCGCATTGAGAACTTGATGACCAATCTTGCGTACCTTGAGCATCTCACTCAAACGTTCCGATGACTCGATAGAGGTAGTTCCCACCAAAACTGGCCGACCAGATGAGTGAGTTTCACGTATATATGTAGCAACAGCTTCATACTTTGCCTCAATGGTTCTATATATATAGTCTGAGTGGTCCTGACGAATCATTGGTTGATGAGTTGGCACAACTTGCACGTCAAGACCATATATTTTTTGCAACTCCTCTTCTTCTGTTTTAGCAGTACCAGTCATGCCAGCTAGCTTGATATACGTCCTGAAAAAATTTTGATAGGTGACAGTCGCTAACGTTTGAGTTTCTGCCTGAACCTGGACACGTTCTTTAGCCTCAATAGATTGGTGCAATCCCTCACCAAAACGCCTGCCCGGCATGAGCCGTCCAGTAAATTCATCAACTATCGCTATCTCGGCATTAGGATCTTTACCATCGATCACGACTCCATCCCTCACCAGGACATATTCCTTACCCCGATGGTAGAGGGATTTCGCCTTTATGGCCTGCTGCAAGTAATGCAACATCTGGAAATTACCCTCAGCATATATATTGTCGATATTTAATCTTTGTTCGACTCGATCAATGCCATCGTCGGTCATAGAAATCGCCCGGGCCTTAAGATCTACCGTATACTCAGCGCCCTCCTCAAAGTTTCTGACTAATCTCGCAAATTCGTAATAGTGCTGTGCAGATTCCTCTGCCTGACCCGAAATAATTAACGGTGTGCGTGCTTCATCAATAAGAATGTTGTCGATTTCATCAACAATAGCAAAATTGAGTTGCCGCTGAACTCGAGCAGAGAGATCATGCACCATATTGTCGCGAAGATAATCAAATCCAAATTCATTGTTAGTACCGTAAGTAACATCACATAGATATGCCGCCCGTCTGTCATCAGCAGACATGCCAGCTTGGATTACACCTACACTCAATCCCAGGGATTCCAACACAGGACCCATCCAATCACGATCACGACGAGCTAAGTAGTCGTTCACTGTTACCACATGAACACCCTGTCCTGAGAGAGCATTCAAGTATGCCGCCAAAGGGGCGCAATAGGTTTTCCCTTCGCCGGTCTTCATCTCAGCGACAGACCCCTTATGCAGTATTATTCCGCCCATAACCTGCACGTCAAACTGCCGATCTCCAATCGTGCGAACAGTGGCTTCACGCACTGCAGCAAAAGCTTCCGGTAACAGGTCATCAAGAGAAGAGCCGGACTGAATTCGTTCCCTGAATTGCAGAGTTAATTTGGCCATCTGGTCATCAGATAGGGATTGCATACTTTCTTCATTGCGGTTGACCAGATCGACTATAGGCTGCAGCCTCCTAGCTGTCCGCTGAGGTGTATCTGGATTCAGATTTTTAAGCCAACCGAGCAATTTATTTACTGGATTTTCTATCACGATGATTTATACAACACATATTTTAAACAGAATCATGCAAAACATAACGCACAAAAAGGTGCGCCAGGAACAGCAAAAAATAGTCAGGGGATATTGCTCAATTGAATGGCTCGGATCGATCATTGTTGGACCGTGCACCCGCTTCCAAGAACAATCCTTGCTGCCTAAGAAACATGACATCAAGTTCACCTACAGAACCGTGTCTATGCTTAGCCACTTCAACTTTCATTCGTAAAGGACCAGAATGTGGGACATCTCCACCATCAGCGTACAGAAACATAACAATATCTGCATCTTGCTCTATGGATCCGGATTCTCTAAGGTCTGACAGTCTGGGCTTTTGGTCCCCTCTTGCATCAATAGCACGAGACAACTGAGCTCCAGCAATAACAGGCACATCTAGTTCACGAGCTATGGATTTAAGGGATCTAGTAATTTCAGATATCTCCTGCACCCGATTTTCTGTGCGCCCACTAGTACGCATCAATTGCAGGTAATCCACCACTATCAGTCCTATATTGTGCTGAGCATGCATACGCCGACATTTCGCCCTGAGCTGAAGGATTGACAAGGCAGGAGTATCATCGATAAAAACAGGACATTCAGATAACTCTCCTATAGCTTGCCCCACTTTCTGGAAGTCGGCATCAGTAAGCCGTGCATCCCTGAGTAACGATGAATCTATTTGGGCTTCCATGCTGACCAAACGTTGTGCCAATTGAACCGGGGACACTTCCAAAGTAAACAACGCCACTGGAACATCTTGTTGACGGGCTGCCTTCCAGGCAACATTTAACATAAATGTTGTTTTACCCATTCCAGTTCTCGCTGCAACTATGATGAGATCTGAACGTTGATAACCGCCAAGCAACTCATTAAGTTTGTTATAGCCCGTAGGAACCCCATTTAGTAACTCAGGCCTCTCATGCCGAAAATGCATGTCATCGACATAGTCAGTAAGAATCTCGCGAAGGGAATAATAACGAGCTGACTCGGATTTCCGCGCGATACGGAAAATTATCTCTTCAGCATTATCCAAGACAGTAGCCGCATCAGCATCCGAACTCAACGCTAAGCTACTTATGTCTCCAGCCCCAACAATAACCTGCCTCAATATTGAGGCCCGCTTAACAATATCCGCATAATACTCCACGTTAAAAGCACTAGGGACATCATTTGCCAAAGAGGAAACATAGGATTCCCCCCCTACCGTTTCCAAAACTTCCATGCGCTCCAATTCATCACAAACAGTGACAAAATCGGCAGGTTCATTACGAACACCTAATAGGCGAATCGCTTCATATATAGATCGGTGAGATTGCCGGTAGAAATCATCAGGATCTATCAAGTCGGAAACCTTAGTAAATCCGTCAGGATCTATCAGCAAGCTCCCAAGAACTGATCGCTCAGCCTCAATATTTTGTGGCGGCAAACGGTCAACAGCCAACTACAACCCCAAGTTTTCTATGTTGATGGACACCCGCAATTATTATGTGCCCAGCTCCTCTTGTTCCAATTCTGTTACTTGATTCTCTTCAATACGCAAAGCATCTAATGCCTCTGCCTCGTTCACTTCCACATCTAAATCGCCATCTACAGCATCATTATCATTCTGTGCTTCAGCAACCATAGGGTCTTCCTCTTCAGCGACATCAACCACTTCAACATTTAATGACACATCAAAGCCATGTCCTATTCGTAAAGGCAGGCGAAACGAGCCTAAAGAACGTATTGGCTCATCAATCTCAATTTTATGCCTATCCAGTTCCATTTTGAGCTGTTCAGAAATCGCTAAAGACACCTGCTGAGCCGTAACTTGTCCGTGCAAGCGATTTTGCCCTCCAACACGAGCAGCAATTTTCACAGTTGCACCCTGCAGATTATGAGCTAAATTCTCAGCTTGTTCACGCTCTTGCATAATCCTATGCTTCTCAATGCTGCGACGGAAACCAGCATCTCGAAGAATACTCGCCTCTGCCAAACGAGCTTTCCCCGTCGGAATCAAGAAATTACGTCCATAGCCGTCAGATACTTCAGCAACATCCCCTATAGACCCCACATTAGCCACTTCTTCGAGCAAAACTACTTTCATTACAATACAGTCCTTTAAATCGCCGACCTAATTCAGAAAAAACAAACACACCATCCGTGGTAAATAGCCAAATATTGTAGCAAAACCTCACTAGAACGATTGCTTGGTGATTTGTTCCAAAAATTCTTTGTTGGTTTTTGTCTTTCGCAACTGGTCCATCATCAATTCCACTGCATCCTCGTCGCCCACCGCACTCAGCATACGTCGCAAAAGCCAACTCAAACGGGTTTCCTCCTCGTCCAGTAGCAATTCTATGCGACGAGTTCCAGACTTCAAAACATCCACTGCTGGGAATGTCCCACGCTCAGCTAGCCTACGATTAAGTATTAATTCCCAGTTACCTGTCCCTTTGAATTCCTCGTAGATCACTTCATCCATTCGACTTCCAGTATCGATCAAGCAAGAAGCCAATACGGTTAGGCTCCCACCACCCTCAATATTCCGACCAGAGCCAAAAAACGTTTTAGGTGGTATTAGCCCTGCAGGATCCATACCACCTGACATGGTTTTACCACTCGATGGTACCGCCAAATTATAGGCCCTCGCCAACCTTGTAATACTGTCCAAAAACAAAACTACATTCTCACCGCTCTCAACTAGCCGCCGAGCCCTCGCCATCGTCATTTCTGCAACACGACAGTGGCTATCAGGGGTCTCATCGAAAGTAGAACTAATGACCTCTGCATCAATCGCTCGTTCCCAATCTGTAACTTCTTCAGGTCGCTCCCCTATCAATGCCACCACAGTGTGCACATCGCCATGATTCGAAACAATAGCTCGGGCCACTCTCTTCATTAACTCGGTCTTACCGGCTTTAGGAGGAGAAACGATAAGGCCGCGCTGTCCTCTACCTATCGGGGCAATCATGTCTATAATGCGACTCGTCAACTCTGCCGTATCGTTTTCCAAAGTAAGTTGATCCTCAGGAAATATCGGAGTTAGTCGTTGAAAGCGAGGTCTCTTTGCGGCTGCCTCAGGCTCGCCATTATTGACAGCGACTACCCTGACTAACCCCCTATACTTTTCGTTATCCTTAGGTCGTCGCACCTGCCCAGTAAGCTGATCTCCAGTTCTAAGTCCAAATCTACGAACTTGGGTCTGTGATACATATACGTCAGTTCTAGACGGTAACCAATGCTCATCGCGACGTATGAATCCATATCCATCATCCACGATCTCCAAAACCCCCACCTCCAAGCTACTAGCCTGCAGTTCATCACTTATCGAGATAAGCCTGCCAATTAAATCCCTCTTATCCATCGAAGAAGGATCCGGCAAATCTAAAGCTTCTGCCGCGGCTAGGAGCTCTTGCATATCCCGTTGGTAGAACTCTCGGGACGAGAGTAATCCAAGATTTTCGACCTCACCATTCAACAAACCAAAATCAAACTCTGGTGCTGCCCGAGATCGTGAAGGTCGTGAAGATCTCCGTCTACTACCCATTGTTGTTCCCAACCATAATCATAAAACCGCCTGTCTGAGATATCACACGTATCATCGTGGCTTCCCTATATGTGTACGTGGTGCTTTTATTCAAATTTAGTCATATTTTGATAATTCATTGCACATCACTGGGTGCCCAGATGAAATGAGAGACACAAATAATGACTTAGGCCAATCCAAAAGCCAGATTGCAAACTCTGCTTAGTGCGTCGCCACTTTATTAAAAAATTCAACAATCGAACGACTGCAAATAAAGAGGTACTGTGTTAACCCTGAAAAACTATTCCAATTTCAGGACCGCGGCCAATAATCATAATACCGACCGACAGGATCAAGTTATCACGGCTATAACAACGCGTCAATCGAAACGTACACACAATTTACTGCTTACAATGAGTGGCGCTGGCGCCCCAACCCGTTTACCCTTCTTAGATTAATGCTAAATTTGACGCTAGACACATCACTCCACTAAATACGGAGACCACATTGACTTATGAGCATCGTATTGGAATGCTGGGAGGGACATTCGACCCTATTCACAATGGGCACATTTCAATAGCTCGTCAAGCTGCCAACGAATTCGGCCTAAGCCAAGTGATACTTGTGCCTGCACACCAGGCTCCGTTACGTGACAAAATGGCAGCCCCGGCAGCCAATCGCGTATCCATGTGTCAGCTCGTCGCCGAAACCGACCCTTTATTTCAAGTCAACATCACTGAAATCAACCGACAATCCCCGTCCTATACGATAGATACAGCGGAAGAATTGGTTGAAAATAATCCCCGAAGCTCTATCTGGATGATTGTCGGCCAAGATATTGTAGCTGAATTGAAACGATGGAAATCTATCAAGAGACTACTTGAAATAGTTAGAGTTATTGCAGTAAATAGGCCAGGATCGGACGCCCCTAACCCAGCCGACATTGCCCACTCTCTCAATGCCAGGCCTGATAGGTTGGTTTCGTGCTGGGGCAACAAATCCGCCATATCCTCTACCCAGATACGTAATTTAGCACGCGCTGGCAAGGACTACAGTTCATTGGTACATCCTTCCGTTGCTTCGTACATAGACAAGTACAATTTATATGCATGCAAAAACAATTGGATGGCCTAACACATGGCTACTATAAAAGGAACCAAACATCACTAAGTTCGGAGAAATTTATCACGTAGATATGAGTCCTAGAAAATTAGCACAAGAAATTGCGTTTAGAGTTAGTGATCGTAACGCCTCTGACATAACACTGCTAGATATAAGACAGTTGTCTACAATTGCCGAGTTTTTTGTAATCTGCACAGCCACTAGTACCGTCCATGCCAAGGCTCTCTCAGAAGATCTGTGCCGACATTGGAACGACACCCATAAAATACGTGGCAAGAGTGAAGGTAGTCCCCAAGAAGGATGGGTTGTGGTCGATTTTGGATCTATTCTGGCCCACATCTTTCTCGAAGAACGTCGTACTCACTACGCCTTGGAGCGATTGTGGTCAGACGCGCCCGTCTTGGTACAAATTCTTTGATATCATCTCTTTAACCGCATCTATCGAAACTACTGCCGACCAACAATGTGTCCATCTACTCGCATTGTGCAAAGGTCAAACAATGACATCTAGACATCGATCATCGCATCTTATTCACAACGTAGTACCGCAACAGTAACGCCACCTCCTCCTCTAAGAACGCCTCCATCACCAAAACTATCAACAAATTCATGGTCAGTCAGATGTAATCTAACCATATCTCTCAGAGCACCTGTTCCTCGTCCGTGAATTAAATGGATAGTTCTATGATTTGTTTTTATAGCGTGATCAATCCAATAATCAACAACGTCTGGAATATCGTCAGGATGCCTCCCATGCAAATCAACTTCAAGAGGTATTAGGTTGCTATCCATTTTCTTTAATCGACTCCAGCCCCGTTTTACGGTGCCAATTTTGCACAAAGCCCTGTGTTCAACTTATAGGAATAGTTTGAGCCTGGACCCATAAATTCGGGTCCACTGGCACACCTAGCACCCGAACCTCCCAGTGCAAATGAGCCCCAGTTGATCGGCCGGTAGACCCTACCAATCCTACGGCATCACCAACAGATAATGCATCACCCTTCTTCACACTGAAATTAGCAAGGTGTGAATATACCGTAGAAACGCCCAATCCATGATCGACAATGACGGTGTTGCCATGAATTGGTAGTGACCCAACCCAGAGTACAATCCCATCAGCAGCAGAAGAGACAATTGTCTCGCTATCCGCAGGAAAATCTGTCCCTGTATGGTAGCTATGTACAGCGCCAGGCATAAAAATTCTATGTTCCCCAAACCCAGAATTCTCGTTCATTTGCAGGGGCTTCACAAAAGTTCCTTTCCACAACTGCTTGGTATTTATTTCATCAAAAACGCTATCAAAAAATAAACCTTCCTCCGTCGAGTATTTTGAGTCCAATAAATGGCTTATCGATCTTGGAACCTCAATATTAGCGCTGTCCACATCACGTTTACTGACGGTGTAGAAGGCGTTTATCTCTTCATCGACTAACTCTATAGACATAGATTGCTCCCCTGTTCTGGAATCGATGGGTATTGGAAGAAAAAACACATGCTCACCATTCATACAGAAAGAATTCACTTGAATTCCATTCACTGTAGAACTCATAGGACCCCTCAATCCTCTCAACCTTACAAGCCCTACTGATCCTTGAATCAATTTGTTCGGCATGATTATTTGCGGTAACCGACCCGAGTCCCCACTCGGATGATGAGCCTCAATCGCATAAGAAGGAAACATGCCGGCATCTTTAGCCAAAGACCCTATCTCTAAGACTTCCACTGGAACATCGAATTCACCAGATTTATCTGTATTTTGCCCAAATTGGCCAATACGAATCACTGCCCGCTGAGCACGCAAAGTTTTTGTTCCCTCTATCTCGCCATAAGCAACAGGTAACCCATATAAGTCCAACCATGATTTTGATTCACCAAACATGCTCTCCAGGATCATATTGCCCTTTATGATGTCAAGATGAGCAGATTTGATCTCTTCAAATTCAACATAGCTGTTTGGATCTAACTTAGACCCATAATCAATGATCTTGTGGTCTGGTATCCGCCATTGAGACAACAAATAATCATCGTGTCCAAGCCTACTCAACTCGTCGAGAGTGTTAACAAAGCTAACATCTTTTTTTTGAGGATCCCACCGCAAAACCGCATATTGAAATCCTTGCATCAAAAACCCTTTGTAGCGGAACGGTTGAGTGATGGGATATCCAAGAATTGGAACTCCCCCACGACGATTAAACCCTGTCCACATATCGGCCGAATCATTATCCACAACAGAAAACCCCAATCCGGTACCATCACCACCTTGAGAGTAAAACCATCCTCCTAAAACCGGATAGTCCGGGGAAATTGAACAAAGTGTTGGCGGATTATCTGCATACGCAGTATCAACATAAAACGCACATAGCGTAAGTACCAGACAAGAGACCATAAGTATGCGATTTTTGACCCTATTTAAACGATCCACTTGAGATACATAGTCCTAAATAGTCTTAATTGGTACTTTGGCACTGAAAAACATGTGAGTGCTCAGCCTAGTTTCCAGTAGTCAATATTACAGAGTCGCCCACTGAAACTTTTGTCCCGGCAATAGGAGATTGCGATTTCACTACTACAGGCAGGACAGGATCCGACGCTGGTGATTTAATACGACTTAATACTAACTCTGCATTTGTTAATGCAATTAACGCTTCATTCAATCCAATCCCAACTAAATTTGGCATCAATACAATCGCTGGTTCAAAAATACCGGCCGTGACCAATGAGTCCAATTCAACAACCGAACCAGACCCAGGATCCTGAGAAATCACTTGCCCTATATCTATACCGGGAACACCATCATGAACAGTGTCAGCAACAAATTTTAGCCCCAATTCCGTAATCATCTTTTTTGCAGATTCTTCACTTATCCCAATTATCCTCGGAATAGAAATCAGCTCTGAGCCCTTGCTTGCCTCCAATATAACCTGCTCTCCACGCGCTCTTACTTGACCTGCAATTGGATCTTGAGTTATCACAATCCCAGCAGCAATATCTGGATGAAAAGACCTGGTCTCTACAACAATAAATCCAAGATCTGAAAGAATTTCACGAGCCTCAATAACAGAGCGGCCCACAACTGAAACTAGGAAAGCACTCGCTTCTCCACTGCTAACAACAATTTTCAAAGAAACATCCTGATTTATGTATGATCCCGCAGGCGGATCTTGTGCTATAACCGTCCCGGGCACAACCTTTGAGTCAAAAGCATCATCTACGGCTAGGCGGACTCCTAGTTGCCCAGCCAGAACTTGAGCCTCAGTGAGTTGACGATTAAGTAGATTTGGTACCGTGATGGTGTTTTCAGTCTTCTCAAACCCAGACGTACTTTTCTCAGGAGCAGTCAGCGCTACCTGCATCTCATCAATAAGTCCAACAATAGGTGTGAGTGGGTTATCAATCCTGGGTAGAATTAGTAAAAACGCCACAATCACAGTGGCGATAGTAGTGCCAATCATCCAGCCATTCAGGCGCGCCTTCGAGTCCTCAGGCACAGTTACTCGTCCAATGTTTATGCGCGCAGCTTTTGCCAAAGGAAATGTACGCTGACGGTCAACAATACGTCGCTCCGAAAATATTACATTGGATCGACTACTAGGATCCTTTTCTTCGATATCAAGCGCTAGGGCCCGCAAATCATCATATCGCTTGCCCGACAAGTTGGTCGCCCTAGATGCGACTGAATCAAGCCAATACGGCAATCCTTCAGTCATTAACTCATTACCTAGCCTGCTCAACAAAACACCAACCGCATAAACCGCGCCAACTTCCACATTGTTACGATCTAGTGTTTGTGGATTAAATCGCAATCCGTCGGCACCATCCTTCCCAACAATCAAACCCATTACGTCTGATAGCCAGCCATGTGCCAGAGCTACCTCACCTGTATCGCCCTGCAACACCTGTATAGGATCAATAGCAACGACTCTGTTGCCATCCACTAAATACTGTGCAGAAATACGGGCAACCTCGATTATTACAAAAGCCAGACGAGAACCATGCAAATCCGTTGATCTTTTACACGATTTAAATAATTCAGACCCTTTTGTCCTGTCCAAGACATAGAATTTTTTGTCTTGTTCAAAATAGCTCAAATCATACTTTTCGTTTGAACACCATCTGCCAATTGCAGCTGTAATTTGCTCTACCAATGCCACACCTAAATTGGCGGTTTCAAAAATAGCCAGCCGAGCAAATGATACGTCGTCTTCAATTACACATTTATACATGTGAATCGGACCAAGTTTGGCGTATAAATCAAGGCTACCAGGCACCACTCCCAAACGGTCAGTAGTCAAATCGTGGATTTCCATTGGCCTCAATCCCTTACACTAACCACCGACCCGTTGTCCGATGACAACAAACCCTCTTCTCTCACTCGCAACGAGACTACTTGAGAAATACCGTCATTTGCCATAGAGACACCAAATATTGCATCGGCCCCTTCCATAGTCCCTGCATTGTGCGTGATCACAATAAATTGCGTCAGCCCGACAAAATCCTCGAGAATCCTTCTGAATCTACCGGTGTTCTGGTCATCTAAAGCAGCATCGACTTCATCCAGAACACAGAAAGGACCAGGCCTGGCACTAATCATTCCAAATAGTAATGCAGCAGATACTAAGGACCTTTCCCCACCAGACAATGCAGTCATTAACTGCACACGCTTTCCTGGCAATTTTGTAGTAATGGCGATCCCTGATTCAGCCGGCACTATTGGATCATCAAGCAAAATATCGGCTTCGCCCCCATCAAACAAAAGTCGAAAATACCTACGAAACCCTTCGCGCACATCCTCAAATATCGCCATAAATTCACGTCTAACCGCATTCTCTAGGTTACTAGTCAACTCAACCAGTTCATCTATAGACAATTCCATGTCTTCAATTTGTGATTTTAGGTCCTCATATTTCAACAAATCCTCTTCATATTGTTGCGGAGCCAAAAGATTCACAGGGCCTATCTCATGTACTAGGTGCCGCAATCGAGCAATTTCAGACTCTAATTTGCCAATCGACCCCTCGTATCGTTCAGGCTGCATACCTATCGCTCCAAGCTCCTCTTGGCCTCGAGACTCAATATCTTCCATCTGCTGTCGAGAAGCTGCAATCCGATCATTTGATCGTTCAATTGCGTTACGCAATTTGCCAATTTCAACTTCCAATGACTGCTGAGCCAATAATGCCCTTTCTCGCTCTATCCTTAGCTCTGCCACTGCAGCAGAAGCGGCATCAACTGACTTCACCTTCTCCCTCTCTGTTGCCCTTAATTGATCCAATTTCACTAAACATTTTTGAACTTCTGTCTCAGCTGTTAATTTTGTAGCTGCGCTAGTTTCCGCACGACTACCCAATCTATCCAAAGCCTGATCCAGTGCTTCCAGTTGGCGCTTTAAATTGATAATACGATCGTTATAGTTTTCCAGACTTTGTCTATCCAGAAGTATCTTTGCTTGTTCATTTTCAAGAGATGAGACCGATGACTGAGCTTCAGAAAGGTCATTCTCAGCAGCATCTGCATTACCTAAAGCCCTATCAAGCAACACTTCATACTCTGTTAATTTACTTTCTGTGTCCCGTTTCTGACTTTCCAATTGTTTAACACTGACCGTCACCCTATCAATGACTTCACCCCAATACACTCGTTGCTTCTTAAGTGAATTTAGTTCTTCTTCCACCCCACGCTTGGAAGCTACAATCTTTGATTGGTTGTTCGTAGCCTGTTCCATATCTAGCAAATTGGCAGCTTTGTCCGTTTCAGCACTCTCTAAACCTCGCTGGGCCTCAACTTCAGCCTGCTCACCAATCTCAATATTCCTACAACATTCATCGATCTTTTTTTTCAGATCAGTAATTCTATGGGTAACAGTGAGCCCCGACGACAATTCATCGGCACTTACGGATATCGACCCATCAGGACTGATTACGTCACCATCCAGTGTTACCAATACATGCCCAGAAATAGACACTTTTTCGTTGCGAATTGTGAGTGCTGTAGATAGATCCTGTACAACAATAATCGATGACAATAACGGTTCCATCATATTCAAATATTCTGCATTCACCTCCATTAATGACGACAACGCCCCTATAACACCTTTTTCGCCAACAGCCACATCAGAAGGCCAAGTAATAGAGGGCAATTGTGGAAACCCAGACAACGATCGCAAACTAATCCCGGATAGTTTTTCAGACCGTACATCAGAGATGACAGTCAACAAATCGTCAGTGTTTTCGATAACTATGTCGTCCAATGCATGAAACAAGACCGCACCCACTGCCTTATCAAATTCAGCTGGAACATCCCGTATCCCGTCACGAAGCAACCCCACTATATTGGATGACTGGTTGCGTTTTCTAATTCGCTGAATGCCCTCATCGCCTCCATTTCGCGCATCCTCCAACACTTTCAATTCGTCCTTCATCGCCTCCAAAATCGCCCTGTCTCTAGTCAGTTGTGTTCTAACTTTATCGAGCCCATTTCTAGCATCCACCACTGCTCTATCAGTAGTATCGATATGTTTACGTAGCTCAGACAGTGCAGTACTGATCGAACTGAGTTCTTTATCACACGAATCTATAATTTGATGCGCCTCAATTTCGGATTCTTCTATCAGGCTGTGCTCAATCTGAGCTTCTCCCAAATCACGGACCAGCTCGTCCGACCGCAAACTAGACGACTTAACCAAGTCCTGTAGGCGAGAAACTTCCGTTGTGACACGAACGGCTTCAGCACGAGCTTCAACAACGACTTGCTTGATCCCAGACAAATCAGGTATTGCCGACAATAGTGGCTTATCTTGATCGGAATCCGCCGATTCTAATTCTCCAATAACCTGCTTCTTTTGCTCGTATTCAGCCGTAAGTAATTCCAGTTCACCACATACTCGACATCTCTCTTTATCGTTTTCATCAATACGTTCTTGCAACTCCTCCCCAGCTCTAAATTCGAACAATACTCCTTGCTCTGCAACCGCACACCTAGCCTTAGTATCCGACAATTCATCTCTTAATTGCTGAAGCTCTATGGACAATTGCTCCGAAGATGCAATCATGGAATTGACTTCATCTTCTGATGGACCTTCAACAGCATCAATTTCATTCGCTTCAAGCTTACGTAATTGCTCTTCAGATTCAGATTTACTTTCGCTAGCCAGTCTTTCTGCATTGGAAGCCAGATAGAGTCTGTGACCAAATAATTGCTTTAACATAGCTTCAAGTTCAATGCGAATATCTCCACTTTTACCAGCAACTTCAGCCTGGATCCTTAATTGCTCCAATCGTGGCTCAATCTCTGAACATAAATCACGAATCCTATCTAGGTTTCTATTAGTTTGCTCTAGCCTACGACGTGCCTCATCACGCCGGGCGTAATATCGCGAAACTCCTGCACTTTCCTCGAGTAATTCTCTTAATCCGTCAGGCTTCAATGTAAGGGCAGCATCTATTTGCCCTTGGTTAATAACTGAATTACCACCTACCCCCAATCCAACGCTACGCAACAAATCCTGAATGTCCTTGAGCCTGACACGGGCACCATTTAGTAAATATTCATTTTCCCCAGACCTGTGCGCACGTCTCGTAATTGCAATTTCATTGAAATCGACTTTGAACCACCCATCAGCATTGTCAAAAGTTAAAGATACTTCAGCTAACCCAGATCTGCCTCGATTGCCCCCCCCACCAAAAATGACATCCTCAGTCTTCGTACCTCTAACAGCTTTCATACTTTGTTCGCCTAGCGCCCACCGCACAGCATCGGCAATATTACTTTTGCCTGATCCATTCGGACCAACCACAGCTGTCAACCCTTGCTCAAATTCCAAAACGGTGCGCCGGGGAAAACTTTTGAATCCAAAAATATCTAGACGCTTCAAATACATGGCGATCCAAATCTAACTAACATAGTCGGATCCCATAAACATATTCAATGCAATTCCTGCAGCATCTTGCTCTGCCCGTCTCACACTAGTACCTTTGCCGATGCAAATGGTCTGACCTTCAATAATTAGCTGCACACTATAGTTGGGCGCATGATCAGGGCCAATCATTTCCAGCAACTGATATTCTGCAGTGCCCCTATCTCTCGCCACTAGATATTCGTTCAACCTACTTTTATTCTGGCTAGAGTCCTTTGCCAAAGAAAAGTCATAATTATCATAGAAATCATCCATCCACGGTAGTAAAAATTTCTCAACTGTCGAATACCCTGCATCGACAAATACAGCACCTATGACAGCTTCGAAACAACTGCCAAGCACATTAGATCTAGCACGTGAAGACGCTGACAAGACCCCCCCGCCAGTAGCTATGTAATCTCCCAGCCTTAATTTCTCTGCAGGGATTGATAGATTTCTGGTATTAACCGCTGCTGCTCTGGCTAAGTGCAAATCTCCTTCGGCTCGATCAGGGTATCGACGATACAAATACACGCTCACAACTAGTCCTAATACAGAGTCCCCCAAAAACTCCAGTCTCTCATTTGCATCTGATTGATCGAGGTTAGTTTCATTAAGTAGAGAGTCGTGCGTTAGCGCACATTGTAATAACGAAATATCACGAAAAGAATGTCCTATGCCATCCTGCAAAGGTCCCAAGTTAGCCCATTGGCGGTTTTCTCTCGAATTCAACTTGGTTGCCATCCAAGAACATTGCATGCATCTTCAGAACAAATAGGCCAAGCATTGACACTATTCCTACTACTCATAGTCGCACAATTGGAAGGCCATTCTCTTATCGGACAATACGGACAACCCCTATATTAAGGACATCAGCAAACTGCTGCCACAGCCCAGTAGTCGCAAGCGTGTCTATTGCCCAGCACCTGCATACACCGGCTTGCACCAATGAGCATACGATTGGTGGTTACCTTTGACCACATCGAAGTATAGCTTTTGTAAACTACTAGTTACCGACCCCACCTCCCCATTACCAACTTTCCGATTGTCCACTTCAGAAACTGCAGAAATTTGTGCGCCGGTTCCACAAAGAAACAGTTCATCTGACACATACAACTCAGTACGATCGACGCGTCGCTCAATAGTGTCTATGCCCAATTCTGTTTTTGCCAGCTCTATAACCGTTGCACGAGTTATACCTTCCAGAATATTTTCGGATCGAGCAGGCGTAACTAGATGGCCATCTCTGACAATAAATAGATTTTCCCCACTGCCTTCACTAACATGACCATCAGTAGTAAGCATGATTCCTTCGTCGTAACCCAATTCCTCTGCTTCAGTTTTTGCCAAAGCAGAATTCAGATAAAGCCCCGTAGCTTTCGAACGTGCTGGAATCATATTGTCATCGATCCGATTCCAAGATGATATACAGCACCTAATCGGCTTGTTGACATCCAGATAATCTCCAAAGGGCACAGCAAACAAGAAAAAGTCATCCGGCAAGAATTCAATGGTTGAGTCTGTACGCCTTACCATACTCAGGCCTACGATAGCCCCACTTTTATATACAACCGGCCTCACATAAGTATCAGTACGATACTCGTTTAAACGAATTAATTCCGCGGCAAACTCAGTCAATTCATCTACCGTATAGCGCAGAGACATACGCAGCATACTTGCAGACCGATGTAGACGTTCAAAATGCTCTGGAGCTCGAAACATGTACATCTCTGAATGTTCGCTGTTCCAATAGCCACGTATACCCTCGAAGCAACCTGTCCCGTAGTTCAACGCATGAGTTTTGACGCTGACGCGCGCTTCATCAATAGGTACAAACTTACCCTCAAAGAAAGCCCATTCTTCAGCCATTTACAAACCTCTCTGTATTGGCCCTAAAACCTGTCGTCATCAGCTTGATTGGATCACCGCTGCAGAAATTAGAACTTATTGCTCAATTAGCTCAAGCTAGATCGAAATTATACATTTGGAACACCAAACCCAATAACACAGAGATCAAAACACCTTGTTTAGCGATCACACATTGGAGGGAATTGCCGCCACCAATCTTCGCAAGAGAATCAGGTCGCCACGCAAATCACATATTTCGGAAAATTGTTCAAACCCCCACTTTTCATAGAGATCCTTTGCATAGTCATTTGGACGATCCACTCCAATAATCGCACTAGTCCGGCCCACTAATTTCCCATATTCACATGCCATATCGACCAACTCTTTACCGACACCCTGTCTCCTGTATTCTTCCAAGACAAACAAAGTGTGTAAGTAACAATCGGTTTCCGCATCCGCAATATTGGGATCCATCTGGTTAAGTCGCACCCATATTTGTCCAATAATCCGAGAATCTATAACGGCAACAATAGAATATTGATCCCCATGGTCCATATCCCCAAAATACCTGTGGATCACTCTGGTTTGATTGGCACTTAGGCCAGATCCCCAGTGCTCCGCTAATTGGGACGCATCCGAAGGCACTCCCGTCCGTATGACATATGGCTGAGGGGCAAGCGTACCCATTAGCTTTAGTTCATTCCACACAATATTTAGTCCAAGAAGTTGATGCTAGAAACGTTTTACTTTCCGTATTAACCACCCGTCTAAACCTAAGCTCCTCTGGGAAAAGTACATCATTATGACAGCAAATCCCATAGCCAACACCCTATCAGAAGACTCTATTGCCACTACAGAACCCAAAATGCCACCAGACACTGAACCTAACGTAAGTGGTACCACTGCCGGCCACAACACATTTCCCAACCGCATATGCACCAATCCAGCACTAAAGGTCGTAGGTACCATGACAAGTAAAGACAATCCTTGAGAAGCAAGTTGAGGCATCCCAAGAAAAATAGCACTACCAGGAACCACAATTACACCACCTCCAATTCCCATTAAGCCTGATACGGTCCCGGAAGTTAGTCCTATCAATGGTGCGGCCATTGTTGGGTCGATTCCAAATCGATGATCTGACTCATGTGGCACATCGCCAAACAGCATCCTAACAGCAGCCAAAAATATCACCGTCGCAAAAATACGTCTTAAGCAAACTCCATCAACTTTGTTGACAATGGCGGCTGCCAAAGCAGCCGCAACAACCGCGGGCAGAGCAATTGCAAACGCTAGCCCCAAATCATAGTCCACCTTGTTGTCGTAGGAAGCCGCTGCAAAGATTGCCGTCATACATATAGCCACCGTAGAACTACCAATTGCTTTTGTGTGATCCACTTTTGCCCAAATTACCATTAATGGAATACTCACTACGCCTCCACCTACGCCAGCCAAGCCGGCTACCAATCCGCCAATAACGCCTATAAATGCAAAACGCGTCCACACTAGAAATTCATCTCCGTCCTATCCTCAGCAAGCCTATTAGCAGAACAGAACTTATACTAAATTTTAAATCCGTACCTATACGTGTATGCATCATGAAAAGTAAAAGGAACTCATCATGAACTATCCGGAATTGCTCAGCATGGGTGAGTGTATGGTTGAACTCGTAACATCTGACCCTATCAAGGATGCTACCTCTTACAGCAGGGCATACGGTGGCGACACCCTTAACGTAGCAGTTATGGCTGCACGACTTGGAAGCAAAGCAGGTTACTTAACCAACGTGGGCGACGATCCTTTCGGAGACTATCTGATAGAAGCATTTGTGAGTCAAGACATTGATGTGAGCGCCATTTCACGTGTGCCTCAACCTAATGGCTTGTATCTAATGGCTACTCTCAAGTCAGGTGAGAGAGAGGTGGTGTACTACAGGACGGACAGTGCTGCTTCAACCATCAATCCGGATAAATTGCCAAGAGAACACTTGATCAATACAAAAATCTTTCATTTCAGCAGTATTTCGCAAGCCTTGTCATCCTCGACTAGGGAATCTGCAACACTGGCTGCCTCAATGGTTCTAAAAGAAGGAGGGCAAGTTAGTTATGACCTGAATTTCCGGTCCTCATTGTGGATGAATAATGACCCTAGAGTCGTAGTTCAAGAAGCAATTGCACTTGCCAACATAGTGTTTGTTAGCTGGCCGGAAGATCAACCAGTTTTTCCAAACATGGAAATCTCAGAAATCATCGATTACCTAAAGCAACTAGGCCCCGAAATAATAGTTGTCAGAGAAGGGGAGCTAGGGTCATTGGTTCTAGCAGACAACCATGAACAACGAATACCCGCAAACGAAGTTCCTGTAGTGGATACGATTGGAGCAGGGGATGCATACACAGGAGCATTCTTACACTCACTTCTTAACGGCCTTGATCCTTTTGAGTCTGGATTAGTTGCAACCACAGCAGCTGGACTTTCTGTACAAGGCCCCGGGACTGTGATGTCGTATCCATCGCTCGACCAAGTACGTAATAACTTAGCCAAAAGCGTTGTTCTGTGACTAACTCATCTAACGGCGTTGATCGAGATGAAATTGCAGCTGAGTTTAATAACGGAAGTGGCATATATAGCTCTAAGTTAGACACTACGGATTTCAATTCGCTTGTAGTTAGCCTGTTATCAATAATCAGTTCTACCGGTCTCACAGGATTAAATCATCATCAGTCACTGGGCAAAATAACTACCATCGATGCGATGATGTCACTTCCCGGGCTATTTATCACAACGGGCAATGCCTCACTAATGAAATCGTTGTTGATCGAAGAATCGAGGCGAGTTAGAAAAGGCCAATTACCAATATCGCTTTCCCAGCGGACAGACGCCACACTAGACAAATCTTCGGAAGCAACTTTATGGCTACTCGAAGCTATAGCAACCTATATTTCATCGACAGGAGACCAATCGATACTGCAAGAAGTATTGACGCCCATGGTTTTGGCTATAGATCGTCAAATCGCTAGCAACAACAACGATATTGGCCTAGATCCCTCAGACGGGCTACTTTCTTTGAAATGCGAAGACCTGGGTTCTCGAAAGCCTATACGGCTAAATTCATTGTGGTACTCATGCCTAAGAAACCTCGAGGCCTGGCTTAAAACTGCAGGTTGGAGCGATCGAAAAGTAGCTGATTTGGCGGATTTGTCAGCCATATCATTCAGGGAGAAATTCTGGGTAGCCAGGTCTGGTTATCTAGCTAGCGAGACTAATCAGCCAAATCCTAACGAACCCGACTCGGATCAACTCTTTGCCCTAGCACTTACACGACCACTAATTCACGGTAAATTGGCTCGGTCGGTAGTATCTCATGTCCGATCATCACTACTAACTCCGTATGGACTCAGGCGTGGCAACTCAGTACTACCATGGATGTTGTCACCATTTGTCTCAGCACATCTTCATGCATATGGATCCAAAAATAGTATCGAACACGTACTAGACGCACTAATACAAATACCCAGCTGCACTAACCATCATCTGCGTAAATCCTTGCCCTTGAATACAACATCGGAATCCGGTGTGCCCAACCACCCCAACTCACTGCACCTCCCCAGCATTGCATCTATTCTGCAAGCAGACCAACTATTGTCCTACTGACTACAATTTACCTGATTCCTCTCACTCCACTCAGAACGTGTATCACATCGAGAAGAGCCTGTCTCTCATCATCGCTAAGCCTCTCCTCAGAAAATCGATAATCAGCCTTGCGCACAACTTCCGCCAAATGAAAGTCAAGTTGATCCCAATGAGTTATTTGTACATCTATCAACAACTCAATTAAATCCGGATCAACCGCAGCATCTATGGTCTTCGTTAAATGAGGTAGGCAAAGGGCAGATCCGGACTTAAACCGTTCTTGTAAAAGACTATCTTGCCAATGAGTAATTACTGTAGAAACATATCGAATTTCCGCATTGTCAATTTCAGTACATACAGGGCAAGATTTCGTTTGACTAAACACTACATTATTTTCAGAAGTCCGAAGCCATTTTCTACCAAATAATCGTATTGCACGAGGGATGAAAGATTTCCAGTTCGATGGTTCAGCATTCTGCAATTCTCGCCGGATCTTGCGCAAAATATCCGAGTAGGTAAACGCAACTGCCAACGGACTAAATTGCGTAGACATTAGTTGATGCGCGTGCACATTACAGAACCCATTAGATTCCCTGATCCGAGAACGAATGTCTACATCAGTGACGTTATCACCGCAATAGACATCAATATACCGACGAGAGATCCTGTCAGACAGAAAGCACAACGAACATCCGTCACGCCCCATCGCCTCATACAATTCAGCAAAACTGGGTTCGCGAGTTGAAAACCTCGGATCGGACCAGTCAATATCCAACCGCCCAACATGGTGCTTGGATTTACATTTAGCTCTGTGGTATTCGGATGATTCGGTCATATACAAATTTATCTGTGAATTATCCTGCTCATCTATAAGATCCGGTTCGCTGATTTAGAACACTACAAGGGATTGTAAGCGAAATACAGGTATATACTGCTTAAAAAGCCCAGCGTATTAATAACTACTACGAAAGACAGTTTGATCTTCATTATGATAGTTGAAGAACTTAGTTCCCAGATTAATGAATTAGCCATCCCAGAGCACACTCGCAAGGTGGTGGATCTTCATCTCGAATTTCTTCGAGATTGTCCCGATAATTCCCTAGACACAATCACCACCATTGATTTCTTGAGCCAGGTAGCACAGCTACCTTGGAAATCCTCCGATAAGTCTGTAAACCCGAAGAATATATCTGATTTGCCCACAGTAAACATAGGCCAATATGTACCTGACTATATGCACCGACATTTGACAGATTTTATAACCACCTACCCCATCTCCGAACCCAAGACTCTGGACAAAATACCCGTTCTAGTAGGCCCTCCGGGAACTGGGAAACGCACACTAACAGAACGCATTGCAGGCGTATTGAATATGCCTGTACAAGAAATTGATCTTGGATTCATGACACACGACGGCCACTTATTTGGAACACCAGGTGACTCATCATTAGCAGAGTCCGGAGCGTTGATCAAAGCGATTATGGATTCAGGTCGCCCAGACACAGTAATTGTTCTTCGCAACCTTGGATTGGCCGTGGAACAGTGGCCAGATCGTGGACTAGACCTTTTACGGTTGCTCACAAATTATAAATCCAGACAGAATTTTCGTGACCGATTTCTAAACATAGAGTTTGACCTTACCGATGTTTTGTTTGTTATTCATCTGAATTCAACCGACGAATTACCAGAAATCATATGTGATCAAACATGTCTCATAGACTGCCCAGGATACACATCTGATATGCGAAAACAATTAGCAATTACGTCCATCATGCCCAAAATATTAGACACGTATGGCTTAGACTCCACCGAGTTAATGCTTGGCGAAGACGCAGCTGGAGATTTGGTTAGAGATTATGCAAAAGAACCAGGACTTTCTTCGTTAGAAAGAATTTTGCACAAACTAGTAAGACAACTTGCAGCCAAACAAGCACGAAATGAGGATTGGCAAGGAACTATAGACTCAACGATACTTAGAAATATGCTTGGGTCGCCTTCCGACAGATGTGTTGCTATAAACACGGCTCCAAGGCCCGGAGTGAGTAAAGGAATCGTACTGTCAAAGACAGGAGCTTCAGTAGAACCATTAGAAACAGTAGTCATCCCCGGTGAAAAATATTTTTCACTGATCGACAGTCGAAACACTGCATTGTACCGAGTAACCGACACTGCTTATCATTTTGTAAGGTCACGTATGACAGAGTTGGATATATCCGCCCGACAGCTATATGAGTACGGATATCAGATCGGTCACCAGATTCATCCAGCAAATCAAGACTCTACTGTTATGGGACTAGCCATGCTGGTATCAATAGTATCCATCTTGAGAGACCGTTCTGTAGATCCAGAGTTGGCCTTGGTGGGAGAATTGACACTAAATGGCCAATTACTCGGGGTCACGCACCTAAATCATCGTCTTCTTGCAGCAGAACGCGCTGGTATTCGTAGAATAATTTTACCTAAAGCTAATAGCGACGCAGTCGCCGAATTGCCACAAGATTTACAGAGCCAGATAAGTCTGGTGTTAGTGAATGACGTAGAACAAGCTATTCGGGTTGCTCTGCAATAGTTCAAAACAAAATTGGATAACGCTGGTACCCTAACGACGTAGAATCGACGGTTGCAACACTAACTGCAATCGATCACACATAGGGTCAATAATGTTTGGCGTAGGCGCATTTGAATTCGTCTTAGTCCTATTAATTGCAATGATTGTATTAGGACCAGACAGAATACCAGTAGCAATGCGGACTCTCGGAAGGTGGGTCCGACAGTTACGCAAAGTAGCAGCTGATTTCCGTCAAGAATTTGATGAGGAAATCAGTATTTTGCGTGGAGAAGTTCAGGCTTTGCGCGAAGAAGCTGAACTCACCAGGGCCGAACTGCAAGAGATTCAGGACGACATAGCCCAGACAGTTGGAGAAGCACAGGGAGACTTAGAAGAAGCCGCTGACGACATTTCTGGACAGATACGTTCCACTGGACAGGCAGTATCGGGCACCCAAGAAATCACTCCTCGTCCACATGCACATAAAAACATGGACACGGGCCCAGTCACTGAAATTGAGAGCAGTTCAACATTCAGACATGATCTCGACCCCGCAGACTCAATGTTTGACGTGCTTTCAACAACTAGCAATGCCGATACAAATTATTCCAATATTGAGCCGCCCTTCAGCCCAATAGAAACTCTAGGATGGGACAGCATTAGGCAGCTTTCTCCTTCTGGGCAGAACTTTGGCGCAATGCTGAGGCTTGTCGTTAATGACGAAACTTCAGTATTGGATGCCCGTAATTTATTAGCTCAACAAGCCGAAATAGACGCAAAACAATTAGCAGGCTTCATGAATAAAGGCCCACTAGCCGCGGCCATATGCTGGGCTGCACAAAAACAATTTTGGATGAATGCCGGCGATATAGACATCGACCAACCAGAAGATAGCACTGTAAGAATACGACTCTACAAAGATCCGTATGGATTAGACGCACGTACGGACGGACCGGCTGCGATCCTAAGTCAAACTTACGATTTGACACTCTTGGAAAAACTTGGGGTCGAAGGTGAGTTTACTGAATTGCTGTCGCATGGATCCTCTTATACTGAATTGATACTCCGCAATGCATCGACACAGAAAGATGATTCCGAACCAAATGCAAGCGACGCTGATCTCCTATCTCCCGAAGGAACGGTTCCTACAAAAGAACCCAAACCGCGATAAATCACAGATTACGCTAACATCAAATAAACATTTTGTAGGGGAATTTTATGGAAATAGATCGCAAAGTAGCCGTCGTCACCGGAGCTTCATCTGGTATTGGTCAAGCAGTCGCAGAATCGCTTGGTAAATTGGGACTCTCGGTGGCTGTCAACTATTTTAAAAATAAAGACGGAGCGAACGCAGTGGCAGCCAATATAAATCAATACGGCCAGGCAGCCATAGCGCTTCAAGCTGACGTGTCTATAGACGAACAAGCCCAAAAACTGATAATTAACACTTTTTCGGAGTTTGGTCGCATAGATTACCTGGTCAATAATGCAGGAATGACCTATTTTGCCGAACACGGCGATCTCAATGCCATGACAGAAGACATGTGGCTGGATATCTATAAAGTAAATGTGATAGGAGCTTTCCAAGTATCAAGAGCGGCTTCAAATTACATGCGTGCAAATGGAGATGGAGCAATAGTCAACGTATCTTCAATCGCCGGTATTACCGGAGCCGGTAGCTCCATAGCTTATGCAGCTTCTAAGGCAGCTCTAATTTCAGTAACAAAAAGTTTGGCAAGATCATTAAGCCCAGAAGTGCGTGTCAATACCGTGGCCCCGGGGTTTGTTGATACTCCATGGTGGCAGAAACGACCGGACTACCAGAATAGATTGGAAGCCGCCAAAGCAACAACTATGCGTGATTATGTGTCCGGTCCAGAAGCAATAGCAGATACCATCGTTCCACTTTTAGTTCATAATAAATACGTAACCGGCGAAACTATCATTGTGGATGGTGGCACCGCATTAAATAACATCGCAACAAGATACCAGAGGCACGCGTAGGCCTCCGCAGGGATTACAAGTAACATGAATGTGCACCATAAGCATTTAGGTGTTTTTTGTTCCAAGCTCCTAGAGTGCAAAGAAGTACAACAAGAAGATGCCACATTTGTAGCGAAGACGCTGATAGACGCAGATATGCGTGGTCATCATTCACACGGCATCAGCCTACTACCTAGATATCTAGAAGAATTGGATTCCGGCCTACTTGATCCACACGGCCAGATACAACATACACGGATAAGTCCGTCGATTATCTCAATTGATGCCGGAGGTTCACTAGGGCAGATAGGTGCCCGGGCAGGGGTGGAAAGCGTTATCGAATTAGCTGCAGATTCAGGCGTGGGAATAGTTTGTGTCAAAAATACAGGGCATTTTGGCGCCGGATCATACTGGGTTGAACTTATAGCAAAACAAAATATGATCGGGTTAGCCACGTCCACTGAACCAGCCGGGACTGTAACCCCCTTCGGTGGAATTGAACCTATGGTGTCTAACAACCCAGTAGCGTGGTCGGCACCTATCGCTGATAGGGAACCTTTCATATTGGATTTCGCCACCGGAATTGTTGCAGACGGGAAAATACGAATAGCGTCATCAGAAGGCAATTTGATTCCAACCGGATGGGGCCTAAATAGTGATGGACAGACAGAAAACAATCCTGATCAAGTATCCAGAATTCTGTCTTTTGGAGAAGCCAAAGGATTCGGCATCGGCATAATCACTGAAATCCTCGCAGGGCTGTTAACAGCAGATTTCACCAGCACCCTAGTGAAAGACTCTGGGCACAACACTGGGGCTACAACAGGACAATTCTTTTTAGCTATTTCAGTAGCCAAGATGACGAATTTAAAAATGTTTAGTAAAAACCTGGACAAACATCTATCAATGCTGAAAAACAGTCAGCCTGCAATTGGCAGCGATGGTGTCACAATCCCTGGTCAGAGAGCTGCTGCCAAAAGAAAACATGCCATAGAAAACGGGGTCTCCCTGCCACAAAGTGTCCGAAAAAGTCTTGAAGAATTAGCAAAAAAAGATTCAGTAGCAACCCCTTGGTGAAAATAGATCGGTTCTGCAGAGTAAGTAATAGTCAGCATTAAGTCTATATGTCAGATAGAGATTCAGAATCATCAGCAAAGTATTTCATGAAAATTGTCTATCAAATTGTCGAATTGATGTTCCTTTCCCAACAAACACTTGCTGCAATAAGACATGACACTCCAAGACTATCTTCAGGGAGCCTCGCAATCATTTTGCCGATTAGTGTAGGGACAGCGGGTTCCGTCATTTTTCGCACAGGTGACTTCCGACATGCGGGATTGATAGTAATTGTAGGAACAGCTTTTGCATTGCTCGGATGGCTGCTAGTAGCATTAGTTTTACACACAGTTCACTCCAACTTGTTCCAGGTCAACAGCAGCTATTCGGACACCCTCGCAGCAACTGGCATGTGTTATGGCCCTGTAATGTTGCAAATGTTCATGTTCATCAACCCAATCAGCGCTGCACTGTGGGCAGTAAGTTGGATGTGGATATTAGTCATCCACCTGGTTATGGCCAAAGCCTTGGCCAATCGCGGATATATTAGGGCATCGATTGCCATCTCATTAGGTTGGGGGACATGGATAGTGACTCAATATTATTTGATGTGGTCTGGTCTCCATCCTGCAAACTGGATATGAAGCTCCGTGGTGGGTGTGACAGGATTCGAACCTGTGACCTCACGGATGTGAACCGTGCACTCTAACCAACTGAGCTACACACCCCTCAAAGCAGATCAACATTTTGATGTCTGTACGAGCTACGTCAACAACAACACTAAAACTGTTTCGCCAACTGCAATTCCTTGAATATCTTCCGGGACTATCGCCAATCCATTTGCTGCAGCCATAGACGACATTATCCCAGAACCCTGATCCCCGGTCGGCTTACAGACAAATTCACCGTCTAATTGATCCACCAATACCCTAGCAAACATACGTCGCCCATCTCCACCGGGGATCGCAAAAGTAGCTGTGGCCTTCACGCAAATTCGCTGCAGGTCAGTGTAGCCCATCATCTTCATAATCGCTGGCCTTCCAAACAGCTCAAAAACCACTAGCCCAGACACCGGATTACCGGGCAATCCAAGGATAGGCACATCGTTGATTCGTCCCATCACTAAAGGTTTGCCTGGCTTCATCAAAACTTGCCAAAAGTCTAGTTGCTCTTCTCCTATCACAGTCTTGACAAGATCATAGTCCCCCATTGAAACACCCCCTATAGTCAAGATTAAATCTGAATTTTCTGACGCCTCAAATAGCGCATCGCGCACATCTTGGATGTCATCTGAAACGATAGAAGTGCGATAGGGAGTGGCTCCAGCCGATCTCACCAAAGCCTCGAGCGCCCATGCATGACTATTTCTCACCTTCCCAGAGGACATGGGTTTGTTTATTTCAATTATCTCATCACCAGTAGGAACAATCGACACTACTGGACGAGGATGGACAGAAATGTTTGTGTATCCGATCGATGCCAATACACCAATCCCACCAGGAGTCACCATAGCGCCAGAGGCGATAGACACATCATTCTGGCGTATATCCTCCCCAGCCCGTCTGATTGCATTTCCTGCTTGTATAGACTCTGTAATTCCGACAATTGAATTATCATCCTTCGCAGATTGAGGATCACTCCCTAATTTGCCCCAGTCCAAGCGATCTGTGTCTTCAAACCCAATTACAGCATCCGCGCCCTGAGGTATTGTTGCACCAGTCATTATTCGAACTGCTTCACCGGACTTCACAAACACCTCTGCTGTCCGTCCCGCAGCCAAATCCGCAATTACAGTCAATTTAGCGGGGCTGCCAACAGTTGCGCCCTGTACATCTGAGGCCCGTAATGCATACCCATCTAAGGCAGAGTTATCCTTATAAGGGACATCGTGAGGAGCAACTACATCCTCCGCCAAAACTAATCCCAATGCGTGCTGTAATCCCACCCTCACCGGATCTAGCGGGGCGAAACCGTCTAAAACACGTGTCAATGCTTCATCGACATTTAACATGCGATCCGTATTTGCCACCAAAGACCTCTCAAATTCACAAAAATAGATTTTACTAGAAAACCGATATTCATCATCCAAGAACATTTGAGGCGAAGGCTAGTCACACCGGGTGGTGTATCCGACAAGAAATATTTGCTAATTTAGTCAACCTTGACACTAAATCAACAGCTTAGGTTTACTATGTTGCCTGGACATATTTGTTAATAATTGGATAATTGGAAGGCCACGCAGACATTTATGGTGAGCAAAACTGCCAAAAGCAAATTTGACCATGATCCCCATCTGTCCCGAACCCTGGCGGAAGCTGTGTCAACATTGCAAGAAGGAGGCTATATCATGCTTCTTGACAATGAGGACCGGGAAAACGAAGGCGACTTGGTCATGGCAGCCGAATTCGTTCAACCCGAACATATAACTTTTATGGCCGAAAATTGCCGAACCATCGTCTGCCTAGCTATACACGGACCACGCCTAGATGAACTAGCTATCCCGATGATGGTAGAAGAAAACACCTCGAGTTATGGCACCCCATTCACAAGGAGCATCGACATCAAAGACTCTTGTATATCGGGAAGTTCTGCAGAGGATAGAGCGAGAACGATCAAAGCCCTACTAGACGATACCTCTACAGCGGATGATTTCTGTTCACCTGGACATGTGTTTCCATTAAGGGCACATAATAAAGGATTGATTGAGCGTGATGGCCATACTGAGGGTGCAGTTGCCCTGGCCACCATAGCAGGGCTCTACCCGGCAGCATTAATCTCAGAGGTGCAAAACGCCAAAGGCAAGATGATGTGCGGGACGGAACTAATTAACTTTGCTCGTGTATGTAACGCACCATTAATACACATCAGTGAAATCAAAGATTATCTTCTAAAATCCGGATTTTTTAGTTAGGTTATAGCATATGCATTGATAATAACCGGTTGACCATAACGCCAAGCGGCGATAGTTTCTAGGCAAGCGATCCTCGGTAGCTCAATGGTAGAGCCGTCGGCTGTTAACCGAAAGGTTGCAGGTTCGAGTCCTGCCCGAGGAGCCATCCAATTAGAAGTCCTATCTCATCCAACCGAGATTTACTATTTGTCACAATCGCAAGATTCACTTCTGCCAGTCATCCGCAATCTATTTTTAGCAAATAGTCGATACCCGACGTCCAGAATGTGAGATAGCCCAGGTAATCGGGTTAGCAATACGAGATACCGTAATCCAATCGCCGAATAGATTACCCGAAAAACTTCCACTCCCTCCACAATAGATCCATCAGCAAGCCGCCCATGTATTCTCTTCATCAGATTTTCCCAGCTTACATCAATAGATTCTCTGTCAAAGTCAGAATTAGAAATATCGGTACAGCGCACCACACCCTTTTTATCCATGCGTTGAATTAACCGCATTTCCCGGTAACAAAGAGGGCAAGCACCATCATAGAACACTTCGACATGATACCTGGCACTTGCATATCCCATCTATCGATAACCTCATTTTCAAGCGATCGTAATATCTTCACTTGCCGACAATTATAACCTCGCTTGTGAACATAATCACAATATCGATTAACCCGTCATTATAATGGAAATCAAGCTGCCTTCAGATCAGTTCTGAGGCTCTAAAAATGCGATCGTTTGGTCACGCCTATAGTCAAATATCTTAGCCAATACCTTCGCGACAAAAACCTTGTGAGCGATCATTCCTAAAACACCTAATGGCTCCCTATATTCAACTAGATCAGAAACTACCGTACAGTCGTCTCCACAAGATATAAATTCGTGTGTGTGACGCCAAAACGCGAATGGGCCGGACTCTTGTTCGTCAATAAATCGGATATTTGGTTCCCAACAAGAAATACGGGTACGCCAACGAATGGGAACTCCAAACAACGATAATGCATAATCAATTCTTCCCTCAAGCTCCATCTGTATAGGACTTTTCGTCAATATCCTGAAATGAAGAAATGGCGGCGTTATCGCTTCCAAGTTCGATGCGTTTGAAAAAAACGCAAATACTTCGGAGATTGGTTTATGGACAGTCAGATTCCGGCGCAAAGTATGATTTTGGCAACCCACTTTGCTCATCACTTTTCAATATTAGGGGCATGATTTAAATGAGTTGTCAGCGGATAATGATCAGAAGCCATCTGTGTGTCTTTATCATCCACTACATCCGAGCTAACTATCAACTCGGTAAGTTCACCAGAAACAAATATGTAATCAAGCCGTACCGGACTGAATTCCGATTCTGGAGTTGCCGGAGTTGGAATAGTATGCTGTCTTCGATTAGTATGCATATGAGCATACGTATCAGTGAAGCCTGCGTCCTCCAGTTCTTGAGTAACTCGAAAGTCAAGTACACCATCACGCGAATGCCTGATGAGAGTAGGTTCAGCCAACTCACTTGCCCCTATATCATCTAAATGGCTGATCGAGTTAAAGTCTCCCATGATTACCGTAGGTTCGCCCTCCCTATAATGTCTTAGCACAGTCTTTATCTCGTTTAATTTGAGGTCGGTGTCCCGCGGATGAAGATGCGTACATAGCACTCGGACACGTGACCCGCTTCCATCATCCACCAAGACATCTATTACTCCGTGCCAAAACCCGTCGGTGGAAGAATCAGCACTCACAATAGTAAACGGATCTCTTACGAGAACAGCAATCGGAAAGCCATCAGTGACCAACATCAACCCAGACATCCCTACATTATGTTGAAATTCCCGGAATAGCCGGTTCCCATCTGACTCCCAGCCGACACATTCTTGTAAAGCAATAATGTCTGGAGATTGATCGAGAACCACGCGAGAAACTATATCCCGCCTATCTCTTAAAATTCCAAGAGGGACGTTCCCTCCCTCCAGAATGTTGAACGTCATTAATTTCAGTGCGCATCACCAATAGTTTGATTTGCGGATATGGTAATAGTCCGACAACCTACAATAAGTCGGAACAAAGGCATCAAAGTGAAATACTTGGCAAATAAGCCAGTTTTCATCAAGAACCGCACCCAACAAACATTCAATTCATTTCTTTTAATTGCTCGGACAGCCAAACAATGCCCTCCAATTGGACACAAACACCTATCTCATATAATTTAGGATGCCCTATTGAATAACACATTCCTTCTCTGCGCCAGCATTATGATTACTAAACCGAAATGAACCCGAAGCAAAAAAACCTATGGTATCTGACGCCATGTCAATAACGACCAAAGCAGACAACTCAATCGGGAAAATATCAGATCGCCAACAGACACTTTCTTTGGGCGATCGAAACTTTAATCTGGACAAATTGGCCAATGATATTTTTGATCTACTGGTGATAGGTGGCGGAATAACAGGATGTGGGATAGCACTAGATGCTTCTAGCCGAGGACTCAAAGTAGCACTCATCGAAGCCCACGATTTTGCCTCCGGTACGAGCAGTAGATCAAGTAATTTAATTCACGGCGGCTTGCGTTATCTCCAACAACTTGAATTCGGACTGGTGCGAGAAGCCGCAGTGGAAAGACAGCTTCTCACAAAACTTGCCCCCGGACTGGTTACTTTTTTACCATTTATTTTACCCGTCTATGGCAGCATAAAAGACTCTATAAAATATCGTGCTGGACTGACTATATACGATCTGCTTGCTGGTAAAAACAATTCAAATCGTCACAAGAAACTATCCAAAACAGAGTTATTTGACCTGTCCAAACTGATAGAAACCAAATCCTTAAAAACTGCTTACGAATACTACGACGCCGTCACCGACGATGCCCGGTTAACAATTCAAGTTGCAAAAGTCGCTTCCTCATTAGGGTGCACTCTATCGAATTACGTGCAATTCCTGGCCATTACCAAAAATGGCACAGATGGCGCCGAGGCAGTAGTTCTTGATCGTCGCACAGAAAAAGAATTCACCATCAAAGCCAGCCAGATCGTGACCGCAAGTGGAGTATGGACAGATCAATTAGGTCTAGCAAAGGAAACGCAGCAGGGCCTGTCAATATCTCCATCTAAAGGAAGCCACATCCTTCTTAAAGCAGACCGCATGTTGCCTGCAAATGCTTTTAGCATGACTTCCCCTTCCGATCGCAGATTAGTCTTTGCGGTACCGTGGTACGGGACCCTCTTAGTCGGTACCACAGACACTCCGTACAAAGGCGACTTGTCTCAACCATTAGTAACTAAAGATGATGCTAAATATTTGCTCGAAACGATAAACCATCAATTGCCAAATGCAAATTATGGGTACAAAGACATCATCAGTTCACAAGCAGGATTAAGACCTTTACTCACGGAACAAGGGAAATCTCTAGGAGAAACTTCCCGGAAAGAACAAATACTTCACTTGTCACATAATTTGACGTCTGTGGGAGGAGGGAAACTAACCACATATCGCCCCATATCAGCCAGAGTTGTCAATTCAATTTTTCGCCAATTGGGAATATCCGAATCAATGCCTAGCCTTACATCACACATACCCCTGCTTGCCAGGATCGCAGAGCAACCCGCTCCTAATACCAAAACCTCTATTACCCAGCCATTAACTGAGTCATCATCAAAAACCTACTTCAGTCAATCAATGGAACATTTCAAAACCCTAGAGACCGATAATACCCTCCAGTGTGCATGCTTCCACACCGAGTCACAAGTACGCTTTTGCCTCAAAAATGAGATGGTCGTAACGATCGAAGATTTTCTCGCTCGGCGCACACGGACAGTGCTCTTAGACCCTCAGAATGGCACCGTTGCAGCCAAGCAGGTATCTAAGATAATCGGTCAAACCCTTGCTTGGACTGAGGAACAACGTCTAGCCCAACTAGATTCTTATATAAAATTTGCTAAACATTACCAACTGAATACGAATTAATCGTGCAAACACATTCGCCTATAGTCGGATTATTTCTTTCTCATGACCCTGTATATAAGCTTCTCACTCTGGCGCGTCATCGGTCTCAATTCATAGTCCCCAGCAATGTCCATTATCTTTAACCCCACCGAGTCAATCAGAACCTCGAGTTCCCCAGGAAATATAGGCCTTGTTGCGTAGTCAAATACGGCTGTGCGAGAAGCATCGTGAGGAGCCCGCGGATTCGCAAATTCATGGTGACGAAGGATGCGCTGAAAATTTGGGTCAATTGTAGTTGTGCCTCTATACAACAACGTTTCCCCTAACTCTCTGTTAAAGACCTGCCTAGGTCTTTCACGCTCTACACGGTATTTACCTGCAGCAGAAATGTATTGAGTAGGCTCAAACGCTATAAATAAAGACCCGTCAGGCTCAAGATGACTTTTGCAACGTGAGAGTGCCTTTTTCAGGTCTGATGATTTTGGAAGATGAATTAGAGAATTGGCCCCCGCAATTATCAACGGGAATTTTTTTCTAAGGGAAAAAGTTTTCATATCAGCTTTGCTGAATTGCAATCGCCTTGTGAGATCAAGCATTTTCGCCTTAGATTGACCGACTGACAGCATATCCTTGTCAAAATCCATGGCTACAACTTCATAACCTGCTTCAGCTAAAGGAATTGCGACCCTGCCAGTGCCACAAGCTAGTTCTAATATGGGCGAACCATAGCGTTTTGCCATCTCCAAGTACATTGGAACATCACCCCTGAAGTCGCCAGTCAGAGCTTCATAGTACGAAGCAAAACCGGGTGCCCAACTGGGAAGATCATGTGCTACCTCTTGAGAATCCTGATTATCATCTTCGGCCAATGGAACTCCTGATTCGAGTGCGATAAAACGCTAATTATACCAAATGCGTGCGACCTCAAATTGGCCCTCACGACAGCGATGCGAACTCTAACTATTACACGGCACAATCACACTGTAAAGCCGCCAGACAATTATCGGCTTCCATATCCAGTTCAAACGCTCAATAATTTAGCAAGGTTGCTGCAGCCCCAATACAATCAACATACCAGTAACGTTTAGCGTTCGGTGTTGAAGTTGGACTATTTACCACACTACTGTGCACATCAATGGTCATCCCACGGAGTTGCCATAGAACTCCACGGAGAATCACTTCCATGCATATCCGCCTTCTCAGTAGCAATCTTCTCAGCCAGACGCTTTTCCCTCGCTGCATCATCTTGTTCTCCAGGTTCCAAGCATCGGCTAGCTGATAACCCCTGTATAGCGGAAAGAGGGGTCTGTTCAACAAAGGCAATCATCGCTGCTGACAATTGTTCCGCCCCTCCATCTTGGACAAAATGCCCGACTCCATTGATAGTCACATGATTGACTCCAGGATAATTCGCACCAGGACAATATCGTTTCCATATGGCATCCCCTCCAGCCATGACGGTGTCTTCATCGCTAAAAGCCAATAGCACCGGCTTTGACCATTGTCTAAAAACTGCCCAAGCCGCAGAATTGTTCTCAGCCTCTGAAAGTTGAGGCCGACCGGTGGGATCAGTTACTGGAGTGGGTACTAGTTCTGGAAAACGTCGGGCCCCTGCCTTGTAAGAGTCGGTAGGATACGGTGCCGAATAAGCCCGTAACTCCGCGCTGCTCATCTCAGGATTGCTGGGCCCGACAGCTTTTTGAGCCATAATTTGTGCTGGCCAGGCACCACCTCTCTCTGCAATCCAATCGGATGACCGGAGCCCAGTCTTAAAAGCCCAATCCTTCCAAGCATAAAAGGCAGGACTCATCTTGAACCACGTATCGTCACCTGTTGGAAGCATAGTATTTGAAATAACAAGACGATGAAACGCATTAGGATAGGCTGCAGCAACCCTCAGTCCAATCAGCCCTCCCCAGTCCTGCAACAAAATGGTCGCTCCTCGGAGATTCAGGTGATTTACAAGAAGATCCACATTCCAGCCTATATGCCGCTCATACGTGTAATCTCGCTCATTCACAGGTTTATCGCTTCGACCACAACCAACTTGATCAAACAAAATTACTCGGTAGCCTGCCTCAATCAATGGAGGGACTATTTTGCGATTTAGATATGACCAGGCTGACATGCCATGAGTTAGCACCACCGTCTCATCAGCCGACTCATCCCCTAGATCGTAATAAGCAATACCAACTTTCAAACCATAGAGACTCGACTCAAAGTATGTCACATCGTATGACCAATCTTTCAAATCATCAAAATTGGATTCTGGTGTACGTAATACTGTCAATTCACAATCCTTAACCTTCAACTAATTGCAGTACTGATCTAACTATTTGCCGACACAACACTGAATGAAATCAAACAAGCACTCCCATGCCCACTGCAGATACTAGCTATAATCAAGCAGCGTCCTGCAGTAAATATGCCCACAAAACCAACAAATTGCGCTAGGCAGGAACCTGATAAACTAAATAAATCCTAGAAACGCAACTTATCAGTAACGCTATAATTCAGACTTGGGTCCATAGGAGTGTAGCTCAGTCTGGCAGAGCAACGGTCTCCAAAACCGTCGGCCGGGGGTTCGAATCCCTCCACTCCTGCCAAAGCCGAAGTGGCGGAATAGGCAGACGCGCTGGTCTCAAAAACCAGTGAGGGAAACCTCGTGTCGGTTCGAACCCGACCTTCGGCACCACATCACCTAGTCATAGGGTCAACAATGCCCAAACCCAACCTTCCCGACTATTTATTACTCAACTTCAGGAATGTCTAGGTCCATACCGGGGTAAACAGTATTAGGATCAGCTCCATCAAAACGCCATTTGTTTTTCTGGAAAATAACCTCCCATTTACCCTCGTCCCCGTACTCGCGTTCAGCGATACTACGCAACGTCTCTCGTGGCATAACCTTGATCGTGTGCCGCACTGCTGCGGGCTCTTCTTTTTTACTACCGAAAAATCCCAACTTTATCCTCCCCATGATGGAATTCCATGGTGCTCCATTGGAAACTATTCAAATAATACGGAATACCAGCCCCAGTTTCAAAACAAATAGTCATTAGTCGACTGTAATAAGATATTGATACACTGTGGAGCGAAACTTCAGAAGTTGTGGAATTACACTGACCTACACACTAAATGAACGCCTATTATCTCTAAATGAATCCCGGCAAACCGCTTTGTGTGTTGGGCTTGACGTATCTCCAGAACGCCTGCCCACCGAGCTTCCTCGCGATATCAATGGAGCCCACACGTTTATACAAAACATCATCGAAGCTACATACCAATTTGCTGTAGCCTTCAAACCAAATTTAGCATTCTATCTACAGTTCGGAAGCGAAGGTCTGAATTTACTCTCCTCAGTCCGTCAAATGGTACCAAGTGAGTGCTTAGTCATTGGAGATGCCAAATGGGGTGATATTGGTAACACTAGTGAAGTCTATGCACGAGCCGGATTCGACGTTCTCGGGTTTGATGCAATCACTCTGAGTCCTTATCCGGGCACTGACGCAATACTGCCGTTCATAGGTGACCCTCAAAAAGGAGTGTTCGTACTTTGTAAGACAAGCAATCCAAGTGCTCATGAGTTTCAAGGTAACAACACGGACTCTAAACTGAATCCAATTTTTCTACAGGTAGCACACAAAGTGGAAAAGTTGAATACTAGAGGCAACTGCGGTCTAGTCGTGGGTGCAACACAACACTCTGGGTTAGATATGGTCCGGGAAATCGCACCCACCACTTCCACATTGGTACCAGGGATAGGGGCCCAGAACGGAAACCTTGAGGATGTCGTAGCCTCTCTATCAAAATCCCCTAGTACAGGCTTATTGATAAACTCATCACGCAGCATTATCTACGCCACCGG
Source organism: uncultured Chloroflexota bacterium (assembly GCA_913043205.1). GTDB lineage: Bacteria > Chloroflexota > UBA11872 > UBA11872 > VXNJ01 > CAJWLF01. Next base: position 68,645 of record CAJWLF010000003.1, read on the forward strand.
TGATAGTAGTTACCAACAAAACTCGAAATATGTGGCTCAAAAATTGTCTGAAGCTATCGCCGAGAAGCTCTATCGCTAGCTTAATCTTAACGGTGAGATTGTTGGTGACAAGACGAGCCCGTGGTACGGTTTCCTACCAATGATAGAAACTAAATCGAAGGGCACGTAGCTCAGCTGGTTAGAGTGCCACGTTGACATCGTGGAGGTCACAGGTTCGAATCCTGTCGTGCCCACCAAATACCCTATTCCCCACCAGAAAATTTCCACGGTAACAAGGAGCTCTAAACAACCCTCTTAGCCATCTAATATCACGTTTTGCAGATGATTTACCCTGCATTTACAACAAAATATATGGCTCTTAGACTTGCATCATATGGCAGTGACACCGATACTGTGACTATATGTATACTTGCCCGACCACATAAGGAACAGGCGGGGGGCCGCCTCAAACCTGGTCTGAGCAGCCCATAGTAACAGAGGAGCCGGCGCCCGATGGCGTACTCAGTAGCAAGCAAGAAATCAGGTAAGACCTACTATCTACATTCCAAGGATGTAACTCTAAATGGTGGTCGCCAGCAGACAATTTATTACTTTGCAGGAGCAGCAGGGGACAATGCCCTTGATGACCTGCCCGCCGGCTACCAAGTGATCGAGAACGCCCGAACTGGGCTTCCAATGCTGAAAAAAGCATAATTAAGGCGAACCCCGGATCTGAGAGTGGTCTTAGACAATAGAAAACCGTGCTTGTAGGCGGGGCCTTCACAATCTGAAGGTCACCGCCGGGGCAGTGCGGTAGTTTTTTTGGTCGTGGAAAGACTCACTCTGCTATTGATATCGAGTCGATAGCAGCGGCCAGTTCAGTGTCTAGTATGGTTACAGCGTTCTGGCTATGAGTTGAGAGAACTATTTCAACATTACGATAACGGATGTTTATATCGGGGTGATGATTCTTAGCCTCTGCAAGGTCTGCCACCAAGTTTACAAACCTTATGGAATCCGTAAATGACTCAAATTTAAACCATTTTTCAATTGCGCCATTTTGCAACAACCATTTATCCAATCTTCCGATTGCACACTCTATTTCTCGATCTGACAACAATTCGCCCATTATGCATATCTCCTCACCTACAAATCTATGATCTATCGACCAGCCACATAAAACACTAGCAGACGCAGACAGCCTGCAAGATTGAAGGAAGAATCAAAACAATCAATTAATTATGAAGTACTTATGTGACTGAGATGCCTTACGCACTCTAAAATGGACCTTGATGACTATTGACAGCCTCAATTTCACCTATAGGAGATTCCATAAAGGCATGACTTACATAATCATGGATGCGTGTATTGGGACTAAGGACGCTTCGTGCGTTGATGTTTGCCCAGTCGATTGTATTCACCCACGTCAGGATGAACCAGAATACGAAAAAGTGGAAATGCTATATATTGACCCTGATGAGTGTATCGACTGCGGGGCATGCGAACCAGCTTGTCCTGTAGAAGCCATATATCCCGACTTCGACCTACCCCCAGAGATGGAAAAATGGCTCGGAGTTAATGCGGATTATTTCAAATAAGAAGTGTCGCTTAATCTCTATATCCGGCACAATCATTGGGTTTCGCCCAGATGAAACAATCTTCAACCGTTGGGTAATGATGTCAAGACAGAGAAACATATTATGCGTGAGAGCACCTTATGGTTAGCCTATTCTGCAACCAATATCTATCAGGACACAGTACAAAATTCAGATATTAGGTACAGGGACAATCGTGTTATTGATTCTTGTTTAAACCTGTCACATTCGCAATTACTAGTTATTTGATCGGAATGACGTTGGAGTTATGTAATTGGATAGGCATTTATTTAGTTTTGTCGCTTATCTGATCATCACTATGCTCCTATTTAGCTGACCATAAGCAACCAACAACCCTCGCGTCCAAAAAGCATCACAATCGGAAGCTTTTTAGCCTATAGTGATCTATGCGTTTACCAACGATCTAGCAGGTAAAGTCCATTTGCCATAGTTTCTCCAGAGGAGCACACATTTGAGCATACCCGGACCATTAGACCAGATTTTAGTGTTGGATTTTTCTCGCGTATTAGCAGGTCCTTTCTGCACCATGACTCTTGCTGACATGGGGGCAAAAGTAATAAAAGTCGAATCTCCTTCAGGAGATGATGCTCGCAACATGGGGCCTTTCCGTAATGGTGAAAGCTTATATTTTGCAAGCATTAATCGTGGCAAAAAAAGCATAATTATCGACCTAAAACAGAATTCTGGGCGGGAAGTAGCTGCCGATCTGTGCAAAAAAGCAGATGTTATAGTCGAAAACTACCGTCCTGGGACTATGCGTAAGTTCGGATTGGATTATAAGACTTTACGCGACACCAACCCTGGGCTAATTTACCTATCCCTATCCGGATTTGGCCACTCAGGACCCTATAGCGACAGAGGTGCTTACGATGTAATTATTCAGGCCATGAGCGGATTGATGGGAATTACAGGACAAGAAGACGGCCTACCGACCAGAGTAGGAGCATCTATTGGTGACATGATTCCCGCACTATACGGAGTCTCCTCGGTGTTGGCTGCTCTTTTCCAGAGATCAAAATCAGGGGAGGGTGCTTGGATAGACCTAGCAATGCTAGATTCAGTATTTGCTCTGTCAGAAAATGCACTCGCACGATATCAGGTGAGCAGCACGGACCCAGTGCCACTAGGCAATCGACATCCTTCAATCACACCTTTTGGATCATTTAACACTGCAAACGGCCAAATCATAATCGCCTGCGGGAACGATGTGTTGTGGACACGATTATGCCAAACCATTGATCAGCCTCAGCTAGCAAAAGATAGTCGATTTCTGACGAATGCCAGTCGAACAACCAATGTGTTAGAGCTGATTGATCTGCTGGAAAATTCTCTGTCTGCACAAACTGCAGAATATTGGCTTGAGAAGTTGTTAGAAGCCGGAATACCCTCCGCAATGGTCAGTCGGATGTCTGACTTATTAGTAGACACACATCTAAAACAGCGAAATATGTTGTTAGATGTAAAGCAACCTGATGGAAGCATATTTACTGCCCCGGGATCTCCCTTAAAAGGAGATGGTATCTCCGCCCATCCAGGCAAATCTTCTCCTGCCTTAGGATCCGACACCATCTCTGTGTTAGAAACAATATTGCATATGCAACCTACCGACATAGAAACTCTTTTGCAGGAGAAATCGATATTGTCTCCGCAGACAAAATCCAGCAAATGAACGGTGGCTTGACACGCAGACAGTTGTTATTCAGAGGCCTTGCAACCACTGTGTCAGCTCATCACATCCTCGTAGGATGTAACACCAGCAACGGGGTTTCAACTGAGTCTACTAACGTTAGACAAAATCGAGTATTTACACCTCCAAAACCAACAATTTCACAATTAACACCCACCCCAACAACATCTGCTTTAACAAAAGTTGCTATTCCTAGTAAATCAACCCCTCCTACGACCAAAGCAATAAATTTCCAATTTGTGACGAATTGGCCTAAATCTGTAACTACAATGCTTGAGCCACTCCTACGAGAAAATCTAATAACTCAAGGACTAGTACCTTCTACTTCCCAAATAATAATACCCACCGCTCGCTCGAAACTTAATAAATGGTCGATAAAATATAATCCTCCCAACTTGATATCCGTTCCGGACCCTGTAGCTTGGGGGCAACAAGGATTACTAGAGGAATTACAGCTTTCAGATCTCGGCAGTTACCACAATGATGTGCACAGCAGTCTTCTGCCATCAGTAAACCCTAGAAAACGCCTTTATTCCATTCCAATTGGATTATCAATAAAAGGGTTTGTCTATCGCGATGACATGCTACAAGACAACGGTCTCAAAAACCCTCCCGCAAATAGGAAGGAATTGTTCGATACGGCAAAAGCGCTAACGTTATATGAAGGTCCTCATGTTATTAGAGCAGGAATGGCTTTACCGTTTAGCCCAACCACTGCTCAATGGCTAATCTTTGCTTGGCAAAGCGGAGCCAATGTAATAAACGACGACTGGAACTTGGCAAATTTGACATCAGACGAATGCATCGAAGGCGCTACTTTCTTCAGGTCGTTTTTCCAAGACCCTGGTATGACATTCCGACGCGAATTAGAACTACAGAACGCTCCTGGTTCGCTATTAGTATCTGGTTATGCAGCTATGGGATACACTGATTATCACCGTCTGCTAAGCCATAATTCAACATCCGACGCAACTGAAAAACTAGTTACGGCACCCGCCCCTGGCCATATGACTAGGATGGTCCCAGGCAGTGGAAGAATGTCTATCGGGATACCCAAGGGATCAAAAGGTGCCAATAGTATCGCTCTGCTCAACAACATGCTCAGCAGATCCATTATTTCAACGGTTTCCAATCAAAGCAACATCCCTCCTGTCCGAATATCCCTACAAACAGAGCTGGAAAAAACAAACAGCAACTACAAAGCATATTTCTCTGCCCAAAACGAGCTCCGCGATAGACAACAGTGGCCATCGCCAAAGATGAGATCAGCTGTAGAACGAGCAACTAAGCCATTGGCATTATCAAAATTGCCGGTAATAAGCATTCTCAAAGCCACCTCATCTCAAATATAGAATTACAGCCGTCCATAGCATCAAAATGTATTCATCAATGCGAAATACACGTTTTATCAACTAGAATGTTAATGCGCAATACATAGAATGTTGCAAGGGCCATATTGTCTAATCTCCAGCAGCTTTCCACTAATTTATACCTATTTCGAGACACTTGTAATGTCTACGTAATCAAACAGAGGGAAACCGCTATCCTGATCGATTCTGGCACAGGCGAAGTCATGAATCACCTAGCCGATATTGGGGTCAAAAACATAGATTGGGTAATGCATACTCATCACCATCGGGATCAGTGCCAAGGAACTCATACGTTAGCGGCTGATGGGGTCCCTATCGCGGTACCAATGAATGAAACGGCAATGTTTGAGTTTGCAGAATCATTTTGGAAACACAGAAGAGTTTTAGCTAATTACGATGTAAGGTCGGACTTCAGCACTCTGATTAAATCCGTTCCTGTTAAAAGACGGTTACATGACTTCGAAAGGTTTCGTTGGCATGACATAGAATTGACTGTGCTTCCTACACCTGGCCACACTATGGGCTCAGTCTCATTTATGGCAAATATCGACAACTTAAAAGTGATATTTAGTGGCGACATAATCAACGGTCATGGCACCGTTCATCGTATCCATGATATGCAATGGGATTATTACTCAGAAACTGAAGCTCTAAATGCGACCATCTCCTCAGTTAAACTACTTAAAGACAATACCGCAAACCTTATATTGCCGTCTCACGGCGACCCAATCGACAAGTCAGACAGTGCCCTCAGCGCATTAATTCGCAATTTATCTCGGCTCTTTCAATCCGTCAGCTATACCTCACCTGCGGTAGAGTCCCCCAAATTATCCATCCACCAAAGCGTCACACAGATTTCAAGGCATCTGTGGATGAATTCGAACTCATACTCCAATTTCTATGCTGTAGTGTCCGATGAAGGACAAGCCCTTTTAATGGATTACGGATACCCCAGTGCCAACCATAGTGGACAGCTCAGTAGATTTGCTGAACATTCCATAAAAGAACTCATCGAGGTCGCCGGAGTTTCTACAATAGACGTGGTAATACCTAGCCACTATCACTCAGACCATGTAGCAGGCATACCGTACCTGCAAGAACGTTTTGGAACAGAAGTTTGGGCCCACAGTTCCTTTAGCGACATATTAGAACACCCGCGTCGATACAATTTACCTGTACTAAATCGCCACCCCATCAATGTAGACAAGGTTTTGCAAGACAGAGAAGAAGTACAGTGGAACAACTTGTCAATCACAATGCAGCATTCTCCAGGGCACACAAACCATGCAGCTCAACTTTTCACAAGGATAGATGGATTGAAAATTGCTCATACTGGAGACAACATAAGACAATCCTTGTCCGGCCCTCGACTGGGCGGCCCCATATATCGCAATGGGTATTACTTAGGTGCTTTCACAAAAACCCTAAGTGCCTTGTTAGCATTTGAGCCACAGATGGTCCTCACTGGACATTCTGGAGCAATATCTGCAGATCGAGCAATGCTAGAAAATTTACTCAAGCAATCTACCGAAATCGACTCTGCTTTGTCTGAACTAGTTTTGGATAGCGAATCGATTCCCGCTGCTCTCGACACTAAAATGCTCAGCATTTACCCGTATTGGGCGGCAGTGAAACCTGGTCAGTCAGTGCACTTGTCAGTCATTTTACACAATCATGAGGATACCCAATGTGACTTCCACATAGAACCACAATTACCATCAGGCTGGCGATGCGAACCGACTTCGCTACATGGGCAGGTGCAAGCCACTAATTCGATTGAACTATACCTGCGGCTAATCATTCCCTCTTCCCAACCTGAAGGCCGAAAAATACCTTACTGCCTAAACCTAATTTTAGGTAGACAAGTGTTGGGACAAAAAGCAGAAGGTCTTGTAAACATAGAGCAATAAGGAACCCGACCCCAACTACCGTTTAACCCAAATTTCACCTCCAGCCAATCATACGGGTTCATAAAGGTTCGGATAATTCATCTATTCCTATACCGATAAGTCTCCCTAACAACATCTTCAAATCCAGGTCTATCCTCCAATCGTGGAGAAGACCAACAACAAATCACTTTATTGCCATCCAGCAACAAGTCTGCCCCGAGTTGCCAAACATCTTCATCCGACTTGCGTTGTCGACGCCCTGCTAGCAAAGCTCGCATACCGATAAGCCAGATCCTTCCAGAAAAAAGAGAGCGAAATCCTACCCGCCGCTCCTGGAAAACTTTGTACCATGATTTTCTTAGGTCTGACACTATAGGAAAATCAAGATGGAGTTCATCTTTGATCACCGTAGTCTTGTCATCAGAACTAAACGATATTCCAACAACCGAAATGGATGCATCTCTATATGCATCCAATTGCGACTGCACCTGCACGAGATGCTGCTGACAAAGAATTCACCACGCGTGCCGTAATAGCGTCACATAGGTCACTCCATTTGCATAAGGCTCAACCAGACTCATAAGGTCATCACTCACAGTGTTTTTCATAACTTCAAGTCTGTTGGGCCTCAAATAACAATAGTAATTCGCAACGCTATTTTAAACCTTCCGAAAAGGCTTCAGCATCAACAATCTCGATTAATCGATTGGCAACGCTTATTGCGTTTTCACTGGCATCCACACCGAAAAGAACATCGACTTTTTCAGCATATTCACCAAGACTGCCAATAATTCCTGCTAATTCCCAAAGCTCATCTTCTCGATATTCATAATGAGCTGTTACCGCCGCATTGGACCCTATTCTTTTCCAATCCTCAGTTAGGCGTCCGTGTAGTCTAATCAGTCCAATTTCTGATGTGATTTCTTTTGGTACATCTAAGGTCGACCCGTCTCCTATGACGAGATCTGCAACTACAATACCCATTTCATAGTCAATAAGCCGATCTAAAGTATGGTCCAAGCGAGAACTGGGAGTAAACCAAGAATTATTCCTGAGTTCGACCCCTAAAGGCACACCTCGCATTAAGTCTCTGCATCTTGCTAAATAAGCAATACTCTCCATGCTTGATTCGAACCAGGGTGGAAATTGAAGTATTACACTGCCGAGTTTGTTTGAATCAATTAGTGGGGCCATAGCATTGATAAACTCTGAGAAAATATCGTCTGGTGGGGATACTGCCACATCCACCCAGGATTTACTCAAACTTTCAGATTGACCCGGCCTTAGCTGGTGCAATGTAAGACCCCCAAACGCAATCACATGGAAACGAAATCCTCCAGGAACGGATTCAGCCCATTCGGATACTCTCGCAACACTAGGTATCCCTTGAAAAGTACTTCTCACCTCCACAACGTCAAATTGCTCTGCATATACCGATAGCATTTCTGAAACTCGTGTTCGTGGCGGATAGAAACCCTCCATTTTTTGCCACCCAGCAAACCCTATCCCTATCAATCTATTTGCTCCCATGCTTCAACCCCTTCATTAACCAGGACATAAAGCCCAATAATTAAACGTTGCGATTCACTAAAGACTAGCAAGGACATCCCGTAAACGTGGCATCTGATTATCAAGCACCGTCCTGGGATCAAGTATCACTGCTTCATCCTCTATTCGCGCTACGACAGGTGATTCAAACGATCGCAATTGCCTCACCAAATCCATTGAAGATATAGATTTGTGGTCAAGTCGCACCAATGCCGTCCTGATGGTTTCGCCTGGAAGAGCTCCCCCTCCAACTGTTGAAGCACCAGAACAAACTGATCCTTTTACACCTTCAGGAAGACAGGAGAGTAGACTCTCAGCACGTGCTTCTACCTCCGATAATTCCATTGAAATCATACGCCACACTGGGATCGTGTTTGAAGCATCACCATCAATGTAATGCGTCAAGGTGGCATGTAGCGCAGCGAGCGTCATTTTGTCAGGTCGTAAAGTCCTAGCCAAAGGATTTGCAGCTATTTGATCGATTAGTCTTGCGTCACCAATAATTAATCCCGCCTGCGGCCCCCCAAGGAGTTTGTCGCCAGAAAAAGTCGTAATTGAGGAGCCATCATTAACACTGTCTTGAACCATGGGCTCATAGCGCAGTCCATATTCCCTTGAATCGATCAGTGATCCGCTGCCCAGATCGTTCACCAGAGGAACAGACGCTTTGGAAGCTACAGCGACTATCTCTCTTAAATCAGGCATGCTGGTAAATCCAACTATACGAAAATTGCTTCTATGCACTTTGAGTATTAGTGAAGTCTTCTCGCTGACTGCAGAAGCATAATCTGTAATTCTGGTGCGATTTGTAGTCCCTACATCCCTAAGGACAGCCCCACTACGCATCAATATGTCTGGTATACGAAAACTACCCCCTATCTCTACAGACTCACTACGGCTTACCAATACCTCTCCCTCATTAGCCAAGGCACACAAAACTAAGAGGATGGCTCCTGCATTGTTGTTCACAACAAACACCCCTTCAGCTCCGGTTAGGTCACGGACTATTTCCTTCAAATGATCACTTCGTGCCCCACGATTACCCGACTCAAGATCAAACTCCAAATCCGAATATCCAACAGAAGCGTTATAAGCTGCTCTCAACGCACGCTCAGATAATGGAGCCCTCCCCAGGTTGGTATGTACTATCACGCCTGTGGCATTTATCACCGGACGAGGAGATGAGTGACTAATCAAGCGAGCCTTCATAGCAACATTTGAAACAAGGTGGTCAAAACTCGGTATGTCTCGACCAGAATCAATCGAACTCCTTATTTGATCGATCTCTCGTCTTGCAACAATCACACATAAACGTTCGGATAAAGTCTCGTCCAAACCACGAGCTTCTGTTGCCAACGCGCCAACGGAAGGCAGTTTACGTAGATTTCCCTGTGATATATTAGGCACCAAATTTCTTCATTCGACCAGCGTGGGACAGCAATAATCGCATAGTATCCGTCGCCGAAAAGGTTCCTAATCCACCGCTCATACAAGATCTTTCCCCAAACCCAGACACATTATCAGGAACACACCATTTTGAGCTGATAAGAAAGGGTACGGGATGCCACGAATGCTGCCCTAAGTTAGCAGGAGTCGAATGGTCTCCCGTGATAACAATAGCACTCGGGCACATATTCATAATATCCGGAATAACAGAATCAGCTTGTTCAATTGAAGCAACTTTTCCATCGAAATCACCATCCTCACCCCGCGCATCAGGGTCCTTATAATGCAGGAAGAAAAAATCATGGTCTGTCCATTTGCTACAGATTGTATTTACCCCATCAATCAATGTGTCCCCTGCCTCTAAAACCGCCATGCCAGCAGCTTTAGCTAGACCTCTGTACATCGGGTATGCAGCAGCACAGGCGGGAGATATTTTGTATAAATCGCCCATTGGTTTTAAATCAGGCAATCCAGAATAACCCCTCATCAAAACAAAATTCGCAGGCGTCATATCGCCGATAAGGTCCTCAACTCCCTGCAAAAATTGACATAATGCCACAGACGTGGATTCAGCATCCTTGCACAAAGGTTCCGGACGCAACGGTGGAACACCTGTCTGTTGCGGATCGGTCTCCTGTACATCGGCACAAAAGTCACCATCGCGCAACACCAAAACAGCTCGATGCTGACTTTCTGTAGCTAACTCAATTTTTCCATTGTCAATCACAATGCCCGATAATTCCTTGATTAACTGCTTGTTGTGTTCAGTTGAAATACGTCCAGCTCTACGATCAATCACATTGTTACTATCGTCCAAAGTACAAAAATTGAGACGAACCGCCAAGTCTGAGGAGTTCAGATTGAATCCTATGCCTAACGCGGATAGTGCCCCCCTTCCTATATTGGAAGACACAGGGTCATAACCAAACAATGCTAGATGACCGGGCCCACTTCCAGGAGATACTCCGGGGACAACCGGCACACTTAGTCCTGTAACACCATTGCTAGCCAGTTCATCTAAATTCGGTGTACGGGCCGCCTCAAGTTCGGTCAACCCCAATTTGGGATGAGGTAGTCCACCCAACCCATCCAAAACGAAAAGCACCACCCGTGCATCTGTCTGTAGAGTTAGGGATGAAGTAAGTTCTTGTGAAAACATCATATTTGTCAACCAACAATTATTAGGTAGCGCCACACTGATTAACCAAGTAGGGTTATTCTAGCAACGAGCGAAACCCCTGAGTAAAACTTTAACAGGAGAATTTCAGAATGAATGCCGTAGTGGTACTGGCAGGAGATTTTCCTACCGGTTCCCATATCGATTTGTTACTCAAAAAGGCTGACTTTTTGGTAGCGGCCGACGGAGGGGCAGAACCCTTACTAAATATCAACGTAATACCCGATTTACTCATTGGCGACATGGATTCCATATCAGAGGCAACGAGAAAACAGTTGCTGGGGTCATCATGTGAATATATCGTTTTTCCACGAGATAAAGATGCTACCGATGCAGAATTGGCAATAGATCACGTCATAGCAAAAGGAGCTAAAAAGATTACATTGATCGGGGTGGAGGGTGGCCCCCGAATAGACCATCAATTAGCATCTATGTTGTTGTTGCTTTCTATTAAATACAAATCAGTCACCTTATGTGCCGCTACCTCAACATCACAGATTTACGGCATTACTGACGACACGATCGTTGGCGATTGTAATAACGGTGACACACTGTCAATTTTACCCCTCGTTAGTAAAGCTATTGGAGTCAGCACCACCGGCTTACTATGGCCATTGCAAAATACAAACCTGCATCTTGGGTCGAGCCGTAGTGTAAGCAATCAATGCACAGGATTATCGTTCAGCGTGTCAGTAACAAAAGGAAGCTTGTTAATAATTCAAACCTTGGGCAGAAAGAATTGATCATCCCAAAAAATTCCTACAGCGGACAATCAGTGCGAACCCAATTCGCATAAGGTATGCTCGGGCAGTAAACAAAAACACGATAGTCCGCGGGGGTGCCAGGCATAACTGGCTGAGATAGTGACAAAAATGTCGCATTACCTATGAACCTGATCCGGATAATGCCGGCGGAGGAAGACGGACCAACGACGCAATAGTTATTCCGTCAGCATAGTCCTCCGTCTATCCGAACATGGATCATTAATCGCTAAAATAATTATCGATCATACGAGAAAATATACTGAATGACATCGAACTCTATGCCCAAATCTGCAAGGCTACTACTCTGGTTAGTTCCAGTGTTAGTCGTATCAATTTTATTGGTCATATGGCAAGTGATAGTCGATCTACGAAACACTCCCAGATGGCTATTACCTTCTCCACTCGACGTGATCAAGGCAGTAATAGAATCCGCCGACTTACTCTGGTATCACGCAGGCATAACCCTCATAGAAATGAGCTTGGGATTTGGCATCGCTTTAATGCTTGGTGTTGCAGTAGCGATCCTATGTCATCTCTCTGATTGGACCCGGCGAAGCGTCTATCCCTTGCTAGTTTTATCCCAATCCATACCCGTCATCTTGATAGCACCACTGCTGGTAATATGGTTCGGATTCGGCATAGCTCCAAAGGTCGCTTTGATCGTGCTGGTATGTTTTTTCCCAATAGCAGTTTCATTTCTCGACGGATTACAACAATGTGATCATGAAATTAATCGACTCCTTACAGCGATGGGTGCTAACCGTTGGCAACTTTTCCGAATAGGCTGCCTGCCGGGAGCATTGCCGGCCCTAGCCTCTGGCAGCAAAATAGCCGCCACATATGCTGTATTAGGAGCAGTAATTGCAGAATGGCTAGGAGCGAGCAGGGGGCTCGGTGTCTTTCTGATTCGTTCACAAAATTCATTCCGAGCTGACAAAGCACTAGCGATTGTGCTAGTAATTGCCATAATAGGATTAGTTGCGTACACAATAATTGGCCTTCTGTCTAGGATAGCAATGCCTTGGTATGAACTACAAAAAAAGGATTTCTCATGAAAAAGTTTAGTCGTCGTCACATTCTCGCCGCAGGCACGGCCGTTATTTCAGCAGCTTCAATAGGATGCAGCACAAGTAATTCAGAATCAGCCAGTAGCTCTAGTCCCGTTAGCAGTGTTGTTGAAAAAGTGAGTTTGGTTTTAGATTGGACTCCTAATACCAATCACACCGGAATTTATGTAGCCGAAGCTCTGGGATACTTTGCCAATGAGGGCATAGAACTGACGATAATAGAGCCAGCAACCACTGGGGCCGAGTCAGTCGTAGCATCCGGTAAGGCAGATTTCGGCATAAGTTTCCAGGACTATTTGATACCGGCAAGACTCGAGGGATTACCAATCGTATCGGTGGCAACGATCATGGGCAATAACACTTCCGGATTCGCCTCTTTAAAGAGCAAAAACCTGACTTCACCGAAAGCTTTTGAAGGTAAAACTTATGGAGGATTCGGAACTGAACTGGAAACCGCGATGTTAAAGACTATGATGGAGATGGATGGCGGTGATTTCTCAAAACTCGACGTGGTTGACGCAGGTGCTGGCGACTTTCTTTCACTCATTCAAGGGGACATAGACCTGTATTGGATATTTTTCGGTTGGCAAGGCATTCAAGCACAGATAAATGAAGTAGAAATTAACACCGTTTTTGTATCGAATTGGGGGGTTCCCGACTACTACACCCCAATTATAATATCTAACGAAGATACCCTTTCACAGCGATCGGAAGCCGTTACAAAGACCCTTGCCGCTATCACCAAGGGATACAATTACTCCATAGCCCTACCTGACAAAGCGGCTGAGATCCTAGTGGCTTCAGTACCCGAAATTGACATCAACGTGGCAAAGGCCTCCCAAGAATGGTTAAGTAGTCGCTACGTTTCCATGAACGCCACGTGGGGAGAACAGGACCCTGAGGTATGGGAAACTATGTCAAAATGGATGGCTGAAAAAGGCCTAGTGTCGTCTGTTATCGAATGGGACAAAGCATTTTCTAACAAATTCCTAACCCATTCGACCACATTTCTAACGGATTAAGCCATCTAGAGATGCGACCTGAATCTCGCCGTAACTCTAAATCGAGCTTTGCTGTCGAAGTCATAAATATGTCTGCGTCTTACGGGGATTTTCAGACTCTAGATAAAGTTTGTTTTAACGCGTCCACCGGAGAGCTATTGTGCATTGTGGGAGAAAGTGGCTGTGGGAAAAGCACATTATTCAATGTTATTGCTGGACTCATCGAGCCATACGAGGGGGATGTCCTCAGCTACGGAGTCACATTATCCAAAAAAACTGGCCGTGTTGGATACATGCCACAGAGAGACCTCCTGCTCCCGTGGAAACGCCTCATATCAAATATCACACTCGGGGCAGAGCTAGCCGGCATAGAAAAAGGAGTCGCTAGAGAACAGGCACGTGGCCTACTACCGATGTTTGGGCTGGCCGAATTTGAAAAATACTATCCTTATCAAATGTCTGGGGGAATGCGTCAGAGAGCAGCACTTCTGAGAACTATCTTGACCGGGCACCAAGTTCTACTTCTTGACGAACCGCTCGGATCATTGGACGCGCTCACACGAAAACGCATGCAGCAGTGGTTACTCAAGATCATAAAAAACCATGCGGATAGAACGATACTTTTCGTGACACACGATGTGGATGAAGCGCTGTATCTAGCTGATCGAGTTCTAGTAATGTCATCCAGACCGGGAACAATAGTGTACGAAGCAGATCTAAGGTCAATTCCTCAAGAGACTGCTGTCATAAAGCGCGAATCACTGAATGCAATTAAAAGACAGGTGATGGATAAATTAGGCGTTAATGAAAGGGACAGTTATTTTAGGCACCACGCACACCGATAAACCGAATCATATCCTGGATATCGGCCATCCAGGAAGCATCTGGATTTAAAGATAACAGTAACTCAAGTGCCTCTTCAGATTTTGTGATAATTCGGCCCTCCAGTTCATGACGAACCTCATAATCTTCCAACAACTTCATAACAAACAACACGTCAGAATCATCTAGCTCCCTCCCTCCGTACAAATCCAATAGATAATTATAGTCATTTTCCCTCGCACGATTGAACAGCATTATTATTGGTAAAGATTTCTTCTTGCGCCTGATATCGACACCGGTAGATTTGCCCATGTCCTCGGCATCTCCCCATATGCTCAGATAATCATCTCTCATTTGAAATATCAGTCCCATAGACCGACCTAAACATCCATACAGCCTAGCCGTTTTATCAGATGCACCACCTATGGTTGCCCCAATTTCAAGTGATGTGGCTATTAAGGCTGCAGTTTTTAATTCAGCCATATTTTCATATTCGGCCACCGACACATCATCTCTCGATTCAAAGTCCAAATCTAATTGCTGCCCTAATATGACATCAACACATGCGTCCAATAATTTGCTGGTTGCCTGTAAGGCGCGGCTAGGTTGATCCGGGACAACATTTGCCATAGCTGAAATTGCTAGAGCATACATTAGATCACCCGCATTAATTGCAGCTGAATCACCCCAGATTGACCATACAGTAGATCTGTTGCGCCGAGTAGCATCCCGATCCATAACATCGTCATGAATTAAAGTAAAATTATGTAACAGTTCTATAGAAGCCGCAGCAGGCAAAGCCGGCTTATGGTCCCCAAACTCAACCGCACACGCTTGCAAACATAGTGTGGGACGCAATCCCTTGCCACGAAACCCGGTAGATGAATTACCATGTTCATCTACCCATCCCAACTGGTACCTGACAATCTGAAACACTTTATCCATGTTCTCGCCCACTGCTTGGCGGACAGCAATCTCTATTTCATTGTTATATCGAGATAAAATACGCATCTATAGTTTTGTTTTGTCAAGCACAGTTAAAATACTCGGCTGACTCGACCCATTGAGTGTAACTGAGAAATACATAAATACCTTGTTGTGTATCGTTATAGTTGACACAGATACATTCAGGATAACTCCACTAATGAAAACAGTGAAAATAACAACGGATGACATACTAGTAGATAATTTCTTCGATATCCCCGAAGTTGAACCAGGTAGGGTCATTATTCGCACCCGCCAAGCTGGAATTTGTGGCAGTGACCTTCACAGAATGACTGAACTGCACGCACAATCTGATCCAGCAAAACATTTATTTATCGGTCACGAAGTTTCCGGCGATATTTATGCAGTAGGTGAAGACGTCACTAATTTAGATCCGGGAACCCGAGTGGCAATCGAACCTATACAACGTTGCACAAAATGCATCAATTGCAAATCAGGCAAGTATACTTTTTGCGATCAAGTGGACAGGAGAATGGCAATAGGATGGAACCTATCAAAGCCTGGTGGCCATTCCGAATATTTTGACATCCCTGCCTATGCGGCAGTACCCATACCAAATTCACTCAGCTATACAGAGGGAGCACTCGTAGAGCCCCTTGCCGTAGGGGTGCATGCAATTCGAATGGCTAATCCTGGGCACCAAGCCAGTATCGCTGTACTAGGAACCGGCACTATAGGGCTAATGTGCATAGCAGCAGCAGCGGAATTTGTCCCCAGAGAATTGATATGCATCTACAGACATGAACATCAAAGAGATGCGGCGCAGCAACTCGGCGCCACCCGTTGTATTAAGGCAGATAAATCATGCTCTCCCGAAGATCTATCCTCAAAATTAAATCAACTAGAAAAACCCGACATCGTCATTGAAGCAGTAGGAGGATCATCAGGATCAATGGACTATGCTATGGAGCTAGTTCGCCCTAGTGGCACAATTTCAATAACAGGAGCCTTTTGGGGGGAGTCATCGATAAATATAAATCCAATCGTCGAAAAAGGACTCCGAATAGTTGGATCTATTTGTTATAACAATTCAGGTAATGACATTTCAGACTTTTCGCAAGCAATTAATCTATTGTCAAAACGGCCACAAATTGCCCAGACGATGGTAACCCACCAATATGCAATCGAAGATGCAAAGACTGCTTACGAGACTGCATTAGATAAATCGACCGGGGCTATCAAGGTTTTGCTTACCTGTATTTAGTCGGTCGCCACCACTAACTAATACCAAAGATACTGTAATAGGTCCGAGATCACGCTATCCCTGTAGAGCCTTCAGGTAATCTAGTCCCACCAATTGAAGGATTAAAATCAGTAGCTGTATCAACTCCGTCAGTGTCGGGAGGAGTGGGTGGAGACCCTTGGGATGGCCCACGATCTGGCGGGTCCTCCCCGTTCATAAGCGCTTCAAATGTATCAATATCCATTGTCTCTTCGCTTATCAAAAACTCAGAAATTTTATCCAAAGACGCACGATTTTCACTTAATAGCTTTGTAGCACGCTCATGCGCAAAATTGACAATCGTAGTGACTTCATCGTCTATTTGTTCTGCCACCGCCTCACTATAGTTGCGAGTCTCTGATATATCCCGCCCCAAAAATACTAGTTCTTCGTTTTTACCAAAGGTACGTGGCCCCAAAGTAACACTCATGCCGTAACGAGTCACCATCTGCCTAGCAAGAGTAGTGGCCCGATCTAAATCGCTTGAGGCTCCAGTAGTAAATTCTTCGAATATCAGCAGTTCAGCAGCACGCCCACCCATCATCGTTGCGATTTGATGCTCAAACTGCGTCTTAGACATCATAGACCGGTCTTCAGATGGCAAGAACCTGGTATATCCCCCCATCCGTCCGCGAGCGATTATCGAAATTTTGTGCACAGGATCCATTTCGCCAAGTAGATGTCCGACTATGGCATGACCCACTTCGTGAAATGCAGTGATCCTTTTCTCTTTGTCACTGATTACACGACTTTTTCGCTCAGGACCCGCAATTACCCTATCAATCGCCTCTTCTAAATCCGCCATCCCGACAACAGT
The DNA here is from genome assembly GCA_913043205.1 of uncultured Chloroflexota bacterium. Lineage (GTDB taxonomy): Bacteria > Chloroflexota > UBA11872 > UBA11872 > VXNJ01 > CAJWLF01. The sequence goes on from CAJWLF010000003.1 coordinate 86,055, forward strand.
CTTATTCTCTCGGGCAGCAAGAATGGCACCTTCATTCAACAGGTTGGCCAAATCAGCACCGGTAAATCCCGGTGTTTCCTTCGCAAGTACCACCAAATCCACATCGTCCGCCAGGGGCTTATCTTCAGAATGCACCGCCAAGATCGCCTCACGGCCTTTTATGTCAGGACGATCAAGAATAACTTGCCTATCAAAACGACCTGGTCTGAGAAGAGCGGGGTCAAGAATATCAGGCCTATTAGTAGCTGCGACGACTATCACTTTGGTATCAGACTCGAACCCATCCATCTCTACCAGAATTTGGTTGAGTGTCTGCTCTCGTTCATCATGACTTCCGCCTAACCCTGCACCACGCTGTCTACCAACTGCATCAATTTCGTCTATAAAAATAAGGCAAGGAGCACTTTGCCGAGCTTTCTCAAACAGATCACGAACCCGAGATGCCCCAACCCCAACAAACATCTCAACAAACTCCGACCCACTCAAACTAAAGAACGGCACCCCAGCCTCTCCAGCCACAGCTTTCGCCAAATAAGTCTTGCCCGTGCCCGGAGGTCCAACCAATAACACCCCGGCTGGTATCCGAGCTCCAATCTTAGTAAATTTCTCCGGATATTTTAAAAATTCCACTACCTCAGCTAATTCTTGTTTAGCTTCGTCTACTCCCTGAACGTCCTTAAAAGTTACCGTAGGCCTATGACCCGAAATCATACGTGCCCGTGACCTGCCAAAAGAAAGCGCCTGATTGTTTGATCCTTGAGCTTGCCGCATCATAAACACGAGTAGCCCCACTATGAACAATATAGGCAAGAAGGAAAATAATCCCCCTATGATCCCATTCATTTGACTGGGCTGCTTATATTCGATGCGCACGTCTTCTCTATCGATATTTAACCCACGCGCCTGCAGATCCCTCATTATGTCCGTGTCGTCACCCGTGCTGGCCTCAAAGACGCTACCTGCCGGACTCACGTAACGGATTGTCGTGTTGTCCACAACCACACGAGGGACAGCACCGGCTCGAGCCGTCCCGGCTACATCGTCTAAAAGCTCAGAATAACTATATCGTGGTTTCGCATCTGCTGGATTCATAACGACAAACAGCACAGCCATAACAGCCACAACAATGACCAGGTACACAAAACCATTTCGCATTAATCGGTTGTTCAACGAACCTCAAAACTCTGCTGAGAAACACGTACAACATTACAAACTGATGATATCACCGGTTGAACACATTTTGGGCTTATTCCCACATAATTTCCAGATGGGCGGTTACGCCTACAAAGAGATGATGCAGACAACAAATCACAGAACTAACTCAACGCAAGGTCGGTCGTTACGCAGGCTATCATTGCCGAATTATGATCAACCGAGAAGTCTGCATCTATTTCAACCCCTGGAACACAAGCTACTCGATCATCAACCATAATCAAACAAACGTCATCTATCGACCATTCTGGAATACCCATTAATCCCGCAAATGCTAGGACTGGCATTTTTCGGGATCGCCCATAAGGACGAAATTCCCTAGATTGCTCTACGCTCATGAGACGTATTGATTCGATACCATCGGGTAGTGATATAAATAAATTATCCGGCGAGACCAACGCAGAATCATATTCTTCAAATTTTACAGGCCTGACACCAACATCTATACCTCTGGGAGTTCGAAATATACACGGCAAACCTAGCTTTACATCATATGGACATAACTTTTCAGGTTTGTCAGTTTGACTGATTAGTAACTTGTTCTTAGATTTTCGTAAGTATCCCTCGCTTCCAAGTTTCACCACATTACCCGGTCCATGTGCCCTAGCAAATACAACAGCATTCAGTAAGCCCGCCATATGTGGAACAGGTATCGACAATACTCCACAAGCTACTCTTAATGACTGTGCAGCTACATAGTCGGGCAAATCACAAAATACAGTCCTGTCGATTTCCATCCCACCTCGTACACACCGCCTCCCCATTAGCTCCAATCCAACCTCGCCTGCCCATTCCAACACAAGCGAATCAGCGTAATAAACATCCGCAGATCGCGCCAATACGTCAGTAACGCCGGATCGTATTTTCTGCAATTCCGGCATAATTTTGTGACGAACCCGATTCCTATCCGCGCTCAAGACCGAATTCGTTTCGTCATCACGCCAAGTTACTCCGACGAGACGACAATACGACATTATTTGTTCCCGATTGAACCTTAATAATGGCCGAATATAATTTCCAGCAACGGGTCTTATAGCCGCTAGGCCATGTGAACCAGAACCTCGGATTAAACGCATAATCACCGTTTCGGCTTGATCATTTCGGTTATGCCCAATTGCAACGAACTTTGCTTTCAAATCTTCTCGCAAGCTAGCCAAAAATTTGTATCGCGCCTCGCGGGCCGCCAATTCGATAGAGACAGCACGAGGTTCTGCATCTTCAAAAACATTAATTTCATGCGCATAGAACGGGATATTCATACTCTTGGCAAAACACCCAACAAACTCACAATCCGCCTCACTATCCGCACGCAGTTTGTGGTCAATATGTGCTATCCCAACACGAAACCCAATCTCATTAGCTATTTGGATTGTTGCATGAGCCATACACATCGAATCCACCCCACCTGAAACGGCAAGAATAACCAGATCATTTTCCGCTACTAAGGCCTCATTCATATAGAAGGCCTTAACAGCGTCCCTTAACCCGGACGGGTGGTCACCCAGTGCTGCCGAAGCCACCACGGGTGGGAGCAACGATCTCTTCAACTTCCTGCCATTCGGCTCTTTCAACACGCATAATCAAGCCTTGCGCAATACGGTCCCCACGTTTAACTTCGACGTCATCAGACGTCGGGTTCCACACCTGAATACAAACCTCATCCTCAGGCCCGCAATAGTCCGAGTCGATTATCCCTATCCCATGAGGAATTACAAGCCCAGTGCGTCTTGGGGTACTGCTTCGCGCCGCAATAATTAGCATATAGCCTTCCGGAATTTGAACTATTGTATTAGCAGGCAACAAAGCAATATCACCAGCCTTAATAACTGCCCCCTCGCGAACCACAAAATCAAATCCGGCCGATCCTGAAGTTTCATATTTGGGCAAGGGTAACTTAGGATCCACACGTTTTATCGCAATACGCAACGTTTATACATCCTCTTCTTTAGATCCGGTCAAGTAATTAAGCCATTCGCGAACGAAGCCGAAATCCAATACCTTTGGATGATCAGATTCAACAGCCGCTGTACTAGAGCCAACGTTCTCCACTGGCAGTAAGTCAGCATGATTGGAACCATGAATAATAACCCTAGTCTCTCCAGGTTCTACGAGGCCAAGATATCTCTTGGCCGCGGCAGTCGTAAATTGGGGTGACTTGTGATACATCAACAACTCAGACAAGTATCTATTCTCGGTACGAACTATTTCAATTTGAGCCTTATGCCAATCTATTCGGGACTTAGCTTTTTCTACCGCAGGGGTCGATGCCAAAGGCGTCTCAGCAACAAGTAGTGCCATCACCAGTGTAAAAGCCAAGACGGCGACAACACGCCCAACAGTTTGCATAGGACGAGTCATAATCGATTCACTTACCCATCTATAATGGTCGTCTGTTGATATTAAAAGACTTGCAATAGTTATGTCTACTAAAGGCAGGTTAATATCTATGCTGGTCCACTATAAGGATAACGCTCTGGATAGCAACGCCCCAATTACCATGAAAGTAAACACAGTTTTGAACAATTACGATTTTTCACCCAATACCAAAGTTGCTGTAGCCATGAGCGGGGGGGTAGATAGTTCAGTAGCTGCAGCTATTCTTGCTAAATCGGGGGTAGACGTAATAGGAATTACTATGGACATTTGGCCAGATGGAGCAGGACAACCCGGCCCTCGAAATTGTTGCTCACCAGAATCTGTAGCAGATGCAAAAGAAGTATGTGCACTATTGGGCATCGAACACATACTAATCGACATGAAGGAACCCTTCGCTAACAGTGTAGTTGATCGATTTGCTAAGGACTATTTCGATGGACTAACACCAAACCCGTGCATAGATTGTAATCAGCACATCAAATACGGTGCTCTGGACGAACATGTGATGAATACGGGGGCTACTGTCATGGCAACTGGACACTATGCTAGAAAGCAGTTTGACGATGTGTCTGGTAAGTGGCAACTTTTCCGTGGAATAGATTCGGACAAAGATCAATCCTACGTGTTGTACAACCTGGATCAAGCTCGTTTATCGCGAGCTCTATTCCCAATCGGAGGGCTTACAAAAGACGAAGTTCGTTCAATTGCACACGATCTTGGCCTACCAATCGCAGAAAAACCAGAAAGCATGGACATATGTTTCGTGGCAGATGACTATCGTGAATTTGCAAGAAAATGGTCTGGGAAAACTAGCCGTCCTGGCCCAATACTGTCTACTAGAGGCACCCATCTGGGAACCCATACTGGGATAGAAAATTACACAGTCGGACAAAGAAAAGGGTTGGGTGTATCCTCAGATCAACCTCTTTACGTTACAAAAATCGACCCGGTATCTAACTCCATTACAGTGGGAACTAGGGAAGATACTCTCGCATTTCAGTTCCCAATCAATCAGGTAAATTCTATCTCTGGAAACAAATTCATCGACCAACAGCGAGTGCAAGTAAAAATCAGATCACACGGCAAGTTGAATGATGGTGTAATCCTATGTGAAAACCATTCTGCAGAACCCATTCGAATAGAATTGGAAGAACCGGTCTGGGCCATTGCCCCAGGTCAAGCAGCAGTTATATATGCAGGCGAGATGGTCCTCGGCGGAGGAAGAATCGGAACTAATACCTCAATTTGGGAAAGCAAACCATCAGATTACGTAACAGCTGCAAAATCCATCTGATCGATGTCAGTCTGTGAAACGAAATCGGATGAGCGCCCACAAGCCTTGGGGGCCATCCTTAAACGGCACCAACTTCTTTTTTTGGACGCGGGGCACGTATTTGATGGGAACCTGAACTATGGCTTCGCGCCGCTTTAGTAATTTGGCCGTAATCTCTGCCTCAATCTCAAATCTAACCGAACGCAAATTTAATGATCGAGCAAGCTCAAGAGTCAGCATTTTGTAACAAGATTCCATATCCTTCAGACGCCCGTTAAACAGCAGATTAGTTATCAGTGTCAAAAAAGAGTTTCCCCATCTAACAACAAATCGCTGTTGACTCAGATCTCGATACCCGTACACCACTCGTACACTCTGCTTTTGAAGCGTCTCTAGCAACACAGGGATATCAGCCGGATCGTATTCCAAGTCAGCATCCTGGATTACAACCACATCACCCGTTGCGATATCTAAACCCGTACGGATAGCTGCCCCCTTACCCAAATTATGCATATGACGACATACCCGAACCCCATCACATTCCAACGAGGCGACTACTTCCGAAGACCCATCAGTAGAACAATCGTCAACTATGATCAATTCTTTATTTATTGGCAAATCCAATAGTAGTTCAACAACAGGCCTAATAGATTCCACTTCATTAAAAACCGGAACAAGTATGGATACCTTCAAGGTCGCCACCTTTTTAAATAGATCCAAAATCTCGCCAATTCCCCAAATGCCTTAATAATTACAATCAGATTATTTCCCGTTGACTCCCCAGCTGCCCTTGGATAATGAGTGACTCCAACCTCAGCAATTCTCGCGTTCAACCTTCGACTTTTCGCAAGTAATTCAGTTGATATGAAGGCCCCATTGGCCTCAAGTTCCATTTGCTTAATCAATTCCCTCTTAAAGAGCTTAAATCCACAATCAAGATCTCGCGGCCAAATCCCAAATAGAACCCCAATCAGGAACCCCCAAGCTTTGGCATTCAAAGTACGTACAGCAGGATCAGCACGACGCACACGAAAACCAATTACAGCATCGTGATGAGGCAACTTATTTAATAGAAGTCGTATTTCACTCAAATCAAATTGCCCATCACCATCTGTAAATGCAATCAAATCAAATTTGGATTCCTCAAAACCGGTTTTCAAGGCTGCCCCATAACCCAAATTAGTGTCGTGAGATATCACTCGAACACGAGAATCGCATGATGATAATTCTTCACCAATTTCGCGAGTACGATCATTGCTGCCATCATTTATCAATAGCACCTCAAACTTACCAGTGATCTGTGTCAACGCAGCAATGGCAGATAGAGTGATGTGCCTAACGTTGCCTTCTTCATTAAACAGCGGAAAGAACACGCTGATATCTGGAGGGTTTTCATTCATACAGCAACAATACCCGAAAATGGGCTGCTCTTTACCAACAATCTATATCTACCAAAAAATTATCAACCAATGTATTGCCTATCCTCGCGTAGATTTTGGTAGGCTTCTCATACAGATATACATGAAGAAAATAAAATAAAGGTCCTCATCAAACAAATGCGTACCGAAACTAGCAAAAAAAGATTAATGATCCCTGGGCCCATTGATTTAGAACCTGAGGTTTTGGCTGCATTAGCTCAACAGGTGACTTCTCACTATGGGTCAGAGTGGGTAAAACTGTATTCACAGGCAAGAGATGCACTAAGGCCTTACGCGCAGACCGATGGTCAGATATTCATGTTAGCAGCCTCAGGCTCTGCAGGGATAGACGCCGCCGTGGGCAGCATGTTTGCGCAGGGGGAGAGAGTGCTCACTGTCGTAAATGGATATTTTTCAGAACGGCTTTACTTAATAGCAAAAGCAAATGGGCTGGTCGCCGACCCAATAAGATTGGGACCTGGATTTGTAGCTAGTCATGAAACAATTGATCAACACTTATCTAAGAACAAGTATGCAGGATTACTAATTTGCCATTCAGAAACCGCCACTGGGACACTTCATGACATAGAGGCTATTTCATCTGTCACATCAAAGCACGGTGTTGCATTATTAGTCGATGCAGTTTCTTCTTTTGGTGCTTGCGAAATTCGTATGGATGACTGGGACATATCCGTATGTTGTACAGCCTCACAGAAAGCATTAGCCGCTCCTCCAGGACTAGCCCCAATTGCAGTGTCTGACGCGTCCTGGGACAGGATAGATCGAACAGGAAACACTGGCCGCGGATGGTACAAAGATCTGCGTGTATGGCGTGATACCGCACGAGATTCAGCAGACTACCACCCTCATCCAGCGACTATGCCAGTCAATATAGTTCGTTCATTGGTAAAGAGCTTGGAGCTGCAAACAGTCGAAGAGCCATCGATTAGATTCGAAAGAATGCAGAAATCCGCATCGTCTATTCGAGCAAGACTTCGAGAATTAGGCTACCAGCCAGTAGCTATTGAATCTGCAGCGTCACCAACTGTGACTTGCTTTTACCCTCCACCCCAATTGAAAGACAGAGCGGAAGAAATAGCGACGTTTGTCGAAGAGGAAACTAACCTTGTACTGGCAAGAGGTACTGGAGAACTGGTCGACAAAGTTATCCGTATAGGGCATATGACTACTAGAGCCTACGGTGAGTATGCAGACGACTGCCTGGAATCGTTAGAGCGATTTATACGTGTCCAGCCCAGCGAATCTACTAGGTAATAGATTTACGTCTAGACACGTGATGGCTAATCGAACATTACTGAATCTAATATTTAATTAATGCCTGAGGCGACAAGCATCGTTTGCTAGGCCGACCACAAAACACCTTCAGTATGATCTGGCTTACTATAAGGAGTCATGCCGGCAATAGGCCAAGCAATTTCGAATACCATAAAATTGTTACGAGAATCACTGTAAAAAGTAAAAGGTGGCTCCCTCTACCCGCCTTTCAATCCGGTTGGCCCTACCATACCCTCCAAACTTAATCGAGCCATCCTCGCTTGAGTTGCAAAATCGGAGTCCGGAGAAATTTTCTCTACGTTTCGCAGATCATTTAGCGCATCTTGGGTTCTACCGATTTGGATGAAGGACATTGCTCGGTTCATATAGATAGCCGGATTATCTGGCGACTCCTTTTCCGAGAAAGTGAAATTTTCTATTGCTCTAGACCATTCGCCCAATTGCGCATAAAAAAATCCAAGCGCAAAATAAGCCAATGCACGCTCATCCCGATTACCTAAAAGAGCTGCACGCTCCGCCGCCTTAATCGCAGATTCGATATCCGCAACTACATCTTCAGCAAAGTAATTAGCAGCAAGTAGGTGAACCGATGCATTGTGCTGATTATCTGTAACGACTTTCCCTACTATTTCACTAGCTTCATCGTAACGACCCACAGATGCCAATTCTACGGCTACTTGAAACTGACCAGCTATAGCCTCTCGAACGCCCTGATAATGGAAACCGGTAAGTACAATGCCCAATCCAAGACCAATTACCATGATGAATGCACCTACAACATTCTTGCCTTCACCACCACGTCCAAATGCCAACAGAACAGCACCAATCAATAAAACCACTTGTCCCATAATTAGAGGCCAACCCGCATTAAAGGCATTAACCTCGACCGCAAACAATAGAACGCCTACTAATCCTCTTAGGATCAGTAGAGCTCTTTCGACAATTTCACGCTGAAATACACCTAAAAATAGAATCGCATCAAGCACAACTAAAGGAATAATGGCTAATCTAAAATCATTCAGAATTATGAGACTTAGAAATGCCCAACTAAGATCGGCTGCCAGTAACAATCCTTCAGCCAAGCTAAACGATATGCGGGCCTCAAGTCGTTCTCCCTCTTCCTCTAATTCGGTAGCCGTGGGGAAACGGAACACATTGGTGTTGGCCGCGATTGTTGAAGGATGACGTCGATTGAAGGATCGTCGTTCATTGGAACCAACCATATGATGTCTCACTCCATCCTTAACAGGACAAATCTCTTCATGCGTGCACAATCATAATGCGGCCACACGCTTCAACCACCCTTTTTGTCCCTATCAAATTATTATCCATCAACTAATTCTTCAGATCTACAACTTTCACGCTTTTTCATCATTGTCAATGCCCCTACCCCAATTAAACCGGAGGTGAGCACCAATCCGGCAACCCCAACCAATCCATACCCACCTGCACCGAAAACCTGCCCACCTAACAACGCTGTAGCCCCTCCCACACCAGCATTAATGGATTCTGTGAAACCCTGGAACCGAGCTCTTTCATCCTGATTCAACATATCAGTCAACAAAGCCGATCCAGCCACAAAACAAAAATTCCAACCCAATCCGAGAGAAAACATCACCACAATGATAATCGGAAGCACGGTCGCATTGATCGCAAACGATCCAGCAAATATAAGTAAAAAAGCCCCTGCCACGACAGATACATACGCTCCCCATGAATCCGTCATCCGTCCAACTAACCAGGAAAGCCCAAACATTCCCATAGTGTGCGCCATCATAGCCAAAGATATATCTGCAGTACCATGAGCATGGTTGGTCATATGAAGCGGAGTGATCGTCATAATCATAGTCATTACTCCCTGGCCGAGCACTATAGCGGCAACGGCCAGTCGAACATCTGGGATAGACATGATTTCGCGGCGGGTCCTCATGATTTTTTCAGGGATAACAGTCGCGGCTGAACAAATTTCATCAATTCGCTGAGCAATAATCTTAGGTTCAGGCCTAAGAAAAATAAAAACTACTAAGGCTGCAACAACTGACATAGGGACAGATGCTAGCCAGGGGCCGGCATACCCGATATAACCACTGTTCTTTGCCATATCACTAGTCAATTGAAACATCCAAGGACCAAATATCGATCCTATAGTCCCAGCCGATACCACAAGACCTATTATTCGAGCCCGATTACCAGGGTTGTGCACCTCAGCCGCAACAAAACGTTGAAGTTCGATGCCAGCACGCGTTCCACCAAATAGAAACGAAGAAACAATGAACCCGATATAGCTACCATAAATTATCGACGTTGTGGCCAGCACCCCTCCTAATGCCCCACATAAATATGAAAAGGTCAATGTAGACCGGCGTCCAAATCTATCCATTGCAGAGCCAATTACAAAAGCGGTCATCGAACGACCAGCGAATAGGAATAAGACGGGTAATCCGGCCCACTCCGCCCCTCCCAAATCAGCAGCAATAATCGCAGTCACAGTAAATGTAGCAATTGCAGCACTACTGGAAATACCCTGCGCAACAAAGAGGGCTGATGTTATTCGCCAGCGAGGTTCTATCGAAAACAGGTTGATTGCCTAGTCATATGGTGTCAGTATCAATCATTGCAATACCTCTTCATCTAGCTTTTCAAACACAGCAGACGACCTAGAGGAGGCAGCATATGGCACCTTTCCCTACAGTCATATGTGTATCTCACCATATCCCAGAACTTACCTATACAGCTAATACGCAACCTCTTTACACTATCCAAAGATTTTCACAAGTATCCCAAAGTTCAGAATTAAAGTTTTAGCTTGCAGAAGATGGGGGAAAGGCTGATATAATCAGCTAACAACTGAATATTCTGTGGTCAGTGATGCTTATCCAGAGTGGTGGAGGGAAATCGGCCCTACGAAGCCCGGCAACCAGTCCGACTAATAGACCAGGTGCCAACTCCGGCGAAGAACTGATAATCGCAAGATAAGAGGAGACCATGTAGAAATATACTATTTCTTCGTGGAACCCCCTTGTTTTGCAAAGGGGGTTTTTGTTTGAAGACGAACACCCTCCGCCGTAACTAAAAAGGACAGCAAATCATAGCGCTGAACAAACAGTTACAGGCTTAATCATCATTACTGGTCCTTCGGTGATTAAAACCCCTGTCAAATTGGAACACACTAATCGGAGATGGTTGATCGAATGAGTAAAGTACTCGGGCTTCAATGCAAGGAATGTGCAGCCCTATACGAAATAGGAGCTAAACACGTCTGCGAGCTTTGTTTCGGGCCGTTAGAAGTAACTTATGACTACGATTACATAAAAGCTCAGATAAGCCGAAAAAAGATAGAGAACGGACCTCTAAGCTTGTGGCGTTACGCGGATCTACTACCGGTAGAAACTGGCTGGGACAAAGATGTGCGGGTCGGCTTCACCCCTATGCAACACGCACGAAGATTGGGTGCAGAACTAGGGCTACGTAATTTATACATAAAAAACGACAGCGTTAATCCGACGTTCTCATTCAAAGATAGGCCAGTGGCTGTGGCCATCACAAAAGCCCGTGAGCTTGGCTACAAAGTTTTCGCCTGCGCATCCACAGGGAATCTGGCTAGTGCAGTTTCTGCAGCAGGTATAAAAGCCGATATGCAAACTTACGTATTCATGCCATCAGATGTTGAATCAGGGAAAATCACAAATGCTGCAATATATGGAGCTCATCTGATAGCCGTAAATGGCACCTATGATCAGCTAAACAGACTCTGTTCAGAAATAGTAGACGAAGAAAACTGGGCTTTCTGCAACATCAATATGCGCCCTTACTACGCAGAAGGATCCAAAACAATCGCATTGGAGACGGTCGAGCAGCTGGGCTGGAAAGCCCCAGATCACGTAGTTGTTCCCATAGCATCAGGCGCGCTTTATACAGAAGTCGCAAAAGGATTTAGCGAACTAGTAGAAGTCGGATTGCTCGAATCTCAGAGTGTACGGATATCAGGTGCCCAAGCAAAAGGGTGCAACCCTGTTGCCAAAGCTTTCGCAGAAGGTGAGGAACGGTTTGAACCCGTAAGAAACCCTACTACGGTTGCGAAGTCTCTCGCGATTGGGAACCCTGCCGATGGTAATTATTCTATAGCGATAGCAAACAAGACTAATGGTTTAATCGAACAGGTCAGTGACGAAGAAATTGTTGATGCCGTCCGATTGCTGGCGGCCACCGAAGGCATCTTCACAGAACCAGCTGGCGGGGTAACAATCGCGACTCTTAAAAAGTTGGCAGCGGCCGGGAAGGTCGGGCCAGATGAATTAACCGTAGCTTATATAACAGGCAATGGGCTAAAAGCTCAGGAGGCAATAAACGACCAGTTAGGAGCCAGCATGACTGTGGAACCAACAATCTCATCTTTCGAACAAGAATTGGCGACGATGCAGTATGAGGTTAATACTGAATCAATAACCGTCTAGTTGACAGAAGGCCCACAAATGTATTGGATGACCCAAAGAAACATACAGAGAGGGAAACAATAAGATATGGCAAATGTGAGAATCCCTAGCCAGTTACGTGACCTAGTAGATGGCAACAAAAAGCTAACAGTAGAAGCTCAGTCTATAAGCACTTTAATTCATGAAATAGACATGATGCACCCAGGCTTCAAAAAGAGGATTGTCGATGATACTGGCGATATATCATCTTTCGTTGGTATTTACGTGGAGGGAGAGGATATACGATTCCTCGAAGGCATAGACACAGAACTTCAACCATCGAGTGAAGTATCAATAGTTCCCGCAGCCGCAGGTGGGGCGAAATTGACCCTTGAAATTCGCAATTAAGATTTTTCGCGATCAAGCCGGGTTGCGCATTGCCTCGCGGACCATCCCTTGTACGAAGGTTACGTAACCTTAAAATATCTGACTAACATTAAACCAAATTAAGACACTTCCGAAATCTCAGCCTTTGCATACTTTAAGTACATAGTGGACATCATCACTATGTCTGCCACGATATTACATATGTCCAACGCTCTGATCTTGTTACTTAATCCCAATCCATCGCTATCCCTCGGTCTCCCGAGAATTTGAGTATCTTCTCATAGGTCTCTCGTATGATGGGAATGGTTCCATTCGCAACGTTCCTATCTCGAGCTTCATATTCGAACGATCCAGGGATCACCACCCTTCCCGACTGGTCAATTAGATCCGCTCCTGTCAGATCATCCACAAGTTTGTCCATTCGCCCCGTAAAATCCTCAATTGGCATGAATATCGCTGGATTAATGACAAAAAAGAAATGCCCTATGTCTTCTGTTTGACCGGGCTTACTTGAATTCGCCCTGGTGTGATCAGCCCCAAATTTAGACCCACTTAGAACACCAGAAAGTATCTCCATAATGCTGGCCAAACCATATCCTTTGTGATCTGCAATAGGGTGTAATGAGCCGCCTTTTCCCAAGGCGGTTGGATCTGTTGTTGGACGCCCATTTTTATCTAATAGCCAGCCCAGTGGCACTTCCTTACCTTGAGCCAATCGGAGGCCAACTTTTCCAGCTGCTACCACGCTCATAGCTATGTCGAGCATAAATGGGTGTGCTCCCCCAGTAGGACACGCAAACCCCAATGGATTATTACCCAGCATCTTCTCTTTGGATCCCCAAGGCGCCACAGTAGCCCCAGCATTTGTAGTGCACATACCAATCATTCCAGCATCAGCCGCCATAGAAGCATAATAACCAGACGCGCCATAATGCCTGCTATTTTGGACTGTCACTATAGCCATACCTCCTCTTCGAGCAATTTCAATAGCACGCTTCATAGCTATACAAGCCGCCCATTGCCCTGGCCCACAATCTGCATCCAATTTTAAATGTGAGTCACTTTCAGTAATTGTTTGCATAATTGGATAAGCATTCACATAACCAGATCGGATATGTTCCGCGTAAAGGGGAATATCTCCAACGTTATGGGTAGGCTGGCCTCGAATCGACGCTTCAAGCTGTACTTCCGCTACTAATGCCGCCACATCAGCATCCAACCCTGCATCAATCAATGCGGCATTCGCAAAATGACGCATCTTAGTTATATCGGCTATTACAAATTCTTCCCTACGCACAGCTTACGCTCCAAATTCTTATAAATCAGAGTACGATGTTATGTGAACAACAAATATTTTACGCCGAAATCTGAAATCGCATCCTCGCAGGGGGCACCCAAATCTATGACAGACATCAAGCCCAACAATAAAACAGTCACTGCCACAGACATGCTCGCTGAATTAGTTTCTATCGACAGCGTGAATCCTGACATGCCTAACGGAGGTAAAGGGGAACAAGAATACAGCGATTGGTTAATAAGATTCGGCAACCAGATTGGCTTGGAGACTAGTCAGGAAGAAATTTTGAACGGACGATCCAATGCCATACTCGAATTACGCCCCACCGGGGCCACTCAAACGCTACTGATAGATATTCACCTCGACACAGTCCCAATAGGTGGACAGCTTAGTAGTCTAAGCCCCGTCATAGAAAACCAACGGGTATATGGGCGAGGGTCTTGTGATGTTAAGGGGGCAATGGTGTCGGCTTTGCTCGCCCTAGAAGAGCTGTTAACTGACCCTCCACAACGCACATCTATAGTGCTTGTTGGAACAATCGATGAGGAATATTTGAAACGTGGGGCCAATGCAATAAGTAATCAGTCAGATATCGCAGCAGCAATAGTAGGAGAGCCCACCGATCTACAACCGGTGGTAGCTCACAAAGGTGTCCTGCGATGGCAAATTGACACTATTGGGAAAGCTGCCCATACAGCAAACCCAGAACTGGGGACGAACGCGATATACGGGATGATTGATGTGATTAATTATCTTCGTGACAACCATTCAATTACTCATCCAACGCTCCGTCATCCCTTGTGTGGGGACGGAACCTTAACTGTGTCAGTTATATCAGGGGGTATTCAAGTCAACATCGTTCCGGAACAGTGCACGATCGATATTGACAGAAGATTGTTACCCAATGAAGACCCTCTTACGGTCTGGAAAGAAATAAAGAATGAACTTGAAAATCTATGCGCTGAGCAGGAAAGAGTCGGCACTGAAGTGACATATCACAACCCATTCCTAGCAGAGACCGGGATCGAAACAAGTGCTACAGAACCTATCGTGCAGGCATGCCTAGACGCAGCTAGCAAAGTTGGCTCTCCCCAGGAATTGCAAGGCGTACCTTTCAGCACCGATGCTTCTCCTCTTAATAAACACGGAACACCTTGTGTGGTCCTGGGACCAGGAAGCATTGCTCAGGCCCACTCTGCAATAGAGTATGTAGAAATGAAGCAAGTCGTAACATGTGCACAGCTGTACAAGCGAATCGTAAAGAGCTTTGATGACGAAACTGATTAACATTGTGCTTGGGGCCGGACAGAAAATACTGTCTATAACGTTGATTACACAGCAAGCGGGTAATAGAATCGACTGATGTATTAAAATGTGCCTCCGACCCAGTCCTGCATTTCATGGTGGAGTCGGGCAATATTTATCCGGCAAAATCCATACCGAGGGAAGCTAACTTTAGCATGCTGACAGAGATAACAGTTAAGTCAGGTAATCACCGATGAGCAAAACTAAATTGTTAGAAATCGATGCTCTACAGGTAGAACGTGAGAGCAAAGAGATCTTGAGAGGCATTAGCTTATCTATAGGTCATGGTGAAGTTCATGCGATTATGGGCCCCAACGGATCTGGCAAAAGCACTTTAGCAAATACTCTCATGGGGCATCCATCGTGCGAAGTAATCGGTGGCACTGTTAATTTTTCAGGCCAAGACCTATCTGATCTAGAAGTAAATCAGAGGGCGAATTCTGGAATGTTTATGGCCTTTCAGTATCCTATGGAAATCCCAGGCGTACCACTGACCACTTTTTTGCGGGAAGCCATGAATACACGCCGCGGAGAAGGCAATGAGATAGGTGTACGCGAATTCCGGAAAACGATGTTAGAAAAGATGGAATTACTAAACATGGATCCTGCCTTTGCTTCTCGATACCTAAATCAAGGTTTTTCAGGCGGGGAGAAGAAACGTTGTGAAATTCTCCAAATGGCGATGTTAGAACCTAGCTTAGCCATCCTCGATGAGACGGATTCGGGACTCGACATAGATGCCCTCAAAATTGTGGCAGAAGGGGTGAATGCACAACGGGGAGACCATATGGGAGTTTTAATAATCACGCACTATCAGAGACTGCTCACTTACATACAACCCGATCGTGTGCACGTCATGGTATCTGGCCAAATCGTTGAATCAGGAGGCCCAGAGTTGGCTCTAAAATTGGAAGATCAAGGTTATGATTCGTACGTCAACAGAGTAGCCGAAGGGGTATAGGAAGATGTCTACAGAAGCAATACAGCCACCAACCACAAGTATAGAATTTGATTACAAACACGGATTTCACGACAAAGAAAAAGCTGCCATTACGACCGATCCTGGTCTCTCTGAAAAAATAGTTCGGCAAATTTCCGCGCTAAAAAACGAGCCGGAATGGATGCTAGAGCTTAGGTTGCAGGGACTTCAAGCATTCGAAAGCCGGCCTATGCCAGACTGGGGCGCCGACCTTTCAGAAATCAAATTTGATGATATTCGCTACTACGTCAAAGCAACAGACCGAGGGGCAGAAGACAATTGGGATGACGTCCCCGAATACATAAAAAACACTTTTGACCGACTAGGAATACCAGAAGCTGAAAAAAAATTCCTAGCCGGTGTAGGAGCTCAGTACGACTCCGAGGTTGTTTATCACAGCATTCAGGACCAAATGGCTGAGCAAGGCGTAATTTATTTAGACATGGATGGAGGCCTACGGGAACACGAGGACCTGGTGAAGAAGTTTTTCGCCAAAATGATCCCTGTCAATGACAACAAGTTCGCCGCCCTTAATACTGCAGTTTGGAGCGGAGGTAGCTTCGTCTACGTCCCGCCAGGGGTGAAAGTCGACCTGCCCCTACAGGCCTATTTCAGAATTAATGCCGAAGCGGCGGGGCAATTCGAACGCACATTAATTATTGCTGATGAAGGGGCAGATGTTCATTACATAGAGGGTTGTACAGCACCAGTTTATGCAAGAGATTCGCTACATTCAGCAGTCGTAGAAATAATCGCAATGCCTAACTCTCACGTGCGCTACACAACAATCCAAAACTGGTCCAACAATGTCTATAACCTGGTCACAAAAAGAGCCTTTGCTCACGAAGGGGCCTCCGTAGAATGGATCGATGGGAACATAGGCTCGAAGGTAACTATGAAATACCCCGCGATTCATCTATTAGGTGAGGGGGCACGAGGAGAAGTGCTTTCGATAGCCTATGCTAATTCCGGGCAACACCAAGATGCAGGGGCTAAAATAGTACATGCGGCACCTAACACATCATCCACAATCACCTCAAAATCTATCGGCAATGGTGATGGTAGATCGAGCTATAGAGGATTACTGAAAGTAGACCGCGGAGCCACGGACGCCAGATCTTTTGTTAGGTGTGATGCGATGCTACTTACTCCAGAATCACGTACTGACACATACCCTTACATAGAGATAGAAGAAGAAGATGCACAGATAGGACACGAAGCTACTGTGAGCAAGATAGGCGATGATGAGATCTTTTACCTCATGAGCAGAGGGCTTTCGGAAGAAAAAGCGACCTCAGTAATTGTCACTGGATTTTTCGAGGAGTTCATTAAAGAATTACCAATGGAGTACTCTGTGGAAATGAACCGACTGATCGAATTAGAAATGGAAGGTTCTATTGGCTAATTCGAATCTTATGGGCCCATGTGGAATCTGCTTCTCAAGATAACGTTGAAATTTAACTAATGCCTATCGACACAACAATAGGGATGCCAAGCGCTGAGCTTGTCAAAGCCATTTCCGAGCACCAGGACGAACCATCTTGGCTACTTGAGAAACGGCTCGACGCATGGGCCATATTTCAGAATACGCCTATGCCTGCCCGCACCGACGAAATGTGGAGACGTACAGATTTACGTGGTATCGACCCAGTAAATTTTGTAGCGTTCAAACTTTCGGAAATGGCCAAAGAACCCCACAAAATGAGTGTGCTGCCTGAAGGAATATACGCAGGCAATACCGTGCAAACAGACTGGGCAGGAGGGAAACACTACATAAACGAACACCTTATCAGTGCTGGGGTTATCTTCACCGACCTGGCCTCAGCAGCAATCAATCATTCAGAACTTTTCAGACAGTATGTTATGCCTTCTCAAACGGATACAAATTCCTTGGCTAAATTCACCTCTTTGAATGCCGCTCTATGGAGTGGAGGATCTTTTTTGTACGTCCCTGAAGGAGTGCAGATCGATTTACCGTTACATCGGCTACATACTATGACCAAAGCGGGCACAGCAGTTTATTCTCACACGACTATAGTTCTCGGAAAATCATCGAAGGTTCTGTTCATCGAAGAGCAGTCTTCAGAAGCTCAGACTACTGAATCCATCTCAGTTTCAGGTGTGGATATATATGCTGGAGAAGGCGCACAGTTAGACTATGTTCACGTACAAAATTGGGGGGAGCATACTGCGTCCTTTTCAAATGTTCGCGCTGTAGGTCATCGTAACTCAACAGTCAATTTAACAGAATTCTCATTAGGTAGCGCATTAGGAAAAAACTGTCTGGACGGGTATTTCCCGGACAGTGGCTCTAGTTCACACATGTGGGGACTAACTTTGTTAGATGGGACGAGGCACATAGACCACGAGACCAAACAACACCATGTTGGGCCACACACGTTTAGTGACCTAATGTACAAGGGGGTGCTCCGTGATCGTGCCAGATCAGTATTCTATGGGATGATCCTTGTAGAAGAAGAGGCACATCAGAGCAATTCCTATCAGCAAAATGACAACCTGTTGCTGAGCAACGAATCAAGAGCTGACTCTATACCAGGAATGGAAATCAAGACTTACGATGTTAGATGTACCCACGGAGCCACAGTAGGCAAGATAGATGCCGACGAATTGTTTTATTTAATGTCCCGCGGATTCACGCGTCAGGAAGCTGAAGCATTGGCAGTACGAGGGTATGTTGAACCCGTGCTAGACCGAGTTCCAAACCAAGACATCAGAAAGTCACTAGAAGTGGCAGTCTTTGAAAAAGCCGTGGGTTCACAATAATGCTTCGCAGTGGTCGATTCACCGTATGCAATTCCGAAGATCTAGAAAACGGATCGGCCATCTGCGTTCGAGCTGGAGGACATTTAATAGCTTTATTTCGAGCTGGAGAACAGATTTTCGCCCTTGATGACACATGCAGTCATGCCCAAGCTTCACTCTCTGAAGGCGATATCGACATTAACTGTATGACTGTTAGTTGTCCCCTTCACGGCGCCATATTCGACTTGGGATCGGGAGAGGCACTATCGTCGCCAGCAACATCCCCAGTAAAAAGTTATGCTGCAGAGGAGACAGGCACTGAGATAGTAGTCACAATACCGTGACGAGCACGCACCGACTATCGGCGGAAGGACGAATGGATTCTCATAAAAGCATTCAGAACTTATCTATACCGGAACTAGATGTCGACGCAGTTCGCAAGGATTTCCCTATCTTGCAAACAACAATCCACGACAAGCCGCTGATCTACCTGGATAATGCAGCTAGTAGTCAGAAACCTGAATTTGTCATCAAGACAATAAACAACTATTACTCATATGAACATTCCAACGTACACCGTGGAATACATCATCTCAGCCAACAAGCAACGCAACAATATGAACAAGCCCGAGAGAAGGTGGCAAACTTCATCGGCGCTAACCATTCTCACGAAATCATCTGGACTAGAGGCACGACCGAGGCCATTAATTTGGTAGCGTATTCGTGGGGACAAAATAATCTGAAGCAAGGTGACGTTATCATCATTTCCACATGTGAACATCACAGCAACATTGTTCCCTGGCAACTAATATGTGAATTGACAGGAGCAACATTGCGTCACTTGCCGCTTGACAGTCACGACAAGTCGTTCAACTTAAACAAACTTGCAGAAATGTTGACACCTAACACGCGTATGATCGCACTCACCCACATGTCGAACGTATTGGGGACAATCACGGATCTTAGTAAAGTTGTGGAGCTAGCCAGACATAATGGATCTTTAGTGCTGGCAGATGGAGCTCAAAGTGTGCCCCATATCCCTGTCAATGTTGCAGAACTGGGGATTGATTTCCTCGCCTTTTCAGGTCACAAAATGCTTGGTCCTACAGGTATAGGATGCCTTTATGGAAGAGAAGAATTACTAGAAGACATGCCTCCTTACCAAGGAGGCGGAGATATGATCGAAACTGTAACAATGAGTCAATCTACTTGGAATCAACTCCCATATAAATTTGAAGCTGGGACTCCAAACATTGCTGGGGCCATTGGGCTAGGAGCAGCTGTCGACTATCTAGAACATTTGGGCATGGAATCAGTCAGAGCCCACAGCCACAAATTAAATTCATATGCGATATCTGCACTTAGTGAAATAGATCAAATATCAATCTATGGCCCACGCAACCCATCCGTTCGAGGAGGCGTGTTCTCTTTCAATCATGCAGACATACACCCGCATGATCTAGGCCAAGTTTTGGACAGCAAAGGAGTCGCAATTAGAGCTGGGCATCACTGTGCCCAACCATTAATGGCAGAACTAGGGGTAGGATCTACTGCTAGGGCAAGCTTCTACATATACAATACGCAGAGTGAAATCGACGAACTATGCGCCGCTATTAAATCTGCTGGAGAATTCTTTTCAAAGTAATGCTCGACGAACTATATAAAGAAATCATTCTCGACCACTACAAGTCGCCCCGTAACCGGGGTAAGGCTTCAAAAGTTGATTTTCATGCACATGGAGTTAATCCATTATGTGGTGATGATATCGAACTTACTCTGACGGTAGATAGAGACATAATAGAGGAAGTAAAATTCGATGGACACGGGTGCTCGATTAGCCAAGCTTCAGCATCAATACTCACAGAAACACTTGTAGGACTTACCTTGGATCAAGCCCATACGAAAATTGAACATGTCAAATCTCTGTTCAAAGGAAATGATATCGTCACAGAAGACTTAGGTGACATTGAAGCATTACAAGGAGTCAGGAAATTCCCGGTCCGTATTAAATGTGCGACCTTGGCCTGGAACGCTTTGCAATTGAGTCTCCAAAACTCTGCAACAGGTCAGTCAACGGCATATAGTGACGAATAAGCATACGACTAAGGCAATCTTAGTCGACCTCGACGACACTCTGCTCGATTTCACTTATTTGACCAAATCCCGTATTCGATATGCCACGTCTTATATAAAGTCTGAATTGACTGATACTGAGGCCAAATGCATCGTAGAGGAATTTGACAAAATCACACATAACCTAGCCAGCCGAGATGCCTGGGGAGAAACCACTCGGATGGATCGTATTAATCACGCGGTATGTAAGGCTGGAATCCACAGCACAGACATTGCAGAAAAGCTATGCCACATCTATGCTAATGCACTAGACCAGGGCATTCGACTTTTGAACGGCGCCAAGGAATTACTACACGAAGCTCGTCATTGTGAGGTATGCCTCATTACAAATGGGGAATCAAAAAGACAGCGCCTTAAGGTAGAATTACTCGGCATAGAGGACCTTCTAGACCACATAATCATAAGCGGGGAATTCGGCTCTCAAAAACCCGATCCCTCGATCTTCGAGCATGCACTGTCAATTACAGGAGCTCAGCCACAAGAGGCAATCATGGTGGGAGACAACGAAAACACAGACATCCAAGGAGCAGTAGCTGCAAAAATTCCATCAATTTGGATCAATCGATTTGGAAGGACCCTGCCACCAGATTTCTCCAAACCACCGATAATTGTACCGGACACTAAAGAAGCAGCTAGCCAACTACAATACCTGATTAGATAGCTACTTCGAAGTCAGCATACCTTTGCAATACCATCAAGCCGATCCCTTCCCTTGATCTAAGGCTAGAATTAATCGCGCAAATATCCCTTCAACCAAAGCCATAATCCGGAGTCAACAGCTAAACGCGTCAGCAATCCTGAATCATTGGTAAAGGCATGTGAAGAAATGGCCACAGCCTTCACTTCATTAGTATCACCGCGAATTTCATAGCGGAACTCTATTCGAGCACGGCCAGCATGTGTTACCCACAAATGCACCGTAATTTCATCTTCTGAGTAAATTGGTTGATTAAATTTACAGCTACAATCGGTTACCGGTAGATGGAGCCCTTCCTTCTGAAGATCACCATAAGAAAATCCGGCTGCACGTAATAACCCCAACCGACACTCTTCCATCCATCTGAAGTGACTGGAATGGTGAGCTATGCCTCCAGCATCAGTATCCGAAAACCGAACCCTAATACTTTCTGTATGGTCAGCAGGATTACCCATCTAAATTCCTTAATGCCTATAGACGCGAAGGTGATTGTTTGTTACAAGTCTTATGAACTAGCCGCTACCAGACAACCATCCTGAGTAAACATCGACATACTTATAAAACAGCATCAAAGCTGGTACCCATAGCATGACCGAACTCAGACCAGGCCTGCCACGCCTGTAGCCCCAAAGCACAGCCATTGTCCATTGTACAAACGAAGCCAGAGCAACCACCGCGGCCATAGTATTGCTAAATGGCACAGCGTATAAAGCCGACATGAATCCAGCTAGCAATAACCATCCCCAAGAACCTTTAATAACACTCCATAGGCTGAATGCAGCCGATAAAGCGAGCAGCAGTCCGTATCCTAACTCAAACATTCTCTATCCTAATCACCAAATTTAGTCACGAATTTTGGCATTTAATCGCTTATCAAGCGCACGAACTATCCGTCTATGCACATTTGCCACTTCGTCATCAGTCAGTGTCTTAGTATTATCCCGATATACAATAGAATAGGTCAGCCCTCTCTTACCCTCAGCCACTTGCTGTCCCTTGTATTGATCTATAAATTTGATACTCTCCACCAGGTCACCACCAGCCCGCTTGATTACTCTGACACAGTCAGATGAGGGAACGTCGTTATCGACGACAACCGATATATCCTGCGTCACAGCAGGTAATCTAGGCACTGACACATATGGTCGAGGGCCACCAGACATCTCTAGTAGCCGTGATACATCCAACGACAGAAGGAACGCCTTCTCATTCACACTGAACGCCTCGCATACGTTTGGATCCACCTCCCCTACCGCTCCCAACAACTTCCCATTCACCATTACAGCCGCACTTTGTCCCCGTTTGAAAACCGGATGTGAAAGTGGCTGGAATTCAAGAGCGGGTAAATTCATGCGACTAGCAACCACTTCCACAATCCCTTTAAAATCAAAGAAGGAAACTTCGCGAATCGAGTTCCATGAGGACCCTGAAACGTATTGGCCAGTAACAGCGGTCAATACCGGCCGCTCAATGGGCAAACCACCCATTCTCGGCAAGAATATGCGACCCAATTCAAATAGAGAAACATCTTGCTGGTTAAATCGCAAATTGGAAGACAATGTTTCCAAAGCATTACTTATCGCAGAAGTGATCAGCACATTTTCATCCGATCTCAATGGGTTCAACAATTCCAAAGGCTTGATCTCTTCGGGCAACAACCTATCGGCAAATTCAATGCCTAAATCATCCGGGGCAGCCCCTCCGGCAAGTAGATTATTAAGCCGCGCCTCACTACTAGTCGCATAAGTAATAATTTCATAGAACCCCGTGGACACCATAAGGTCCTTGATTTCGTCCAAACGTTTGTCATATTCAAATGGGATTGACTCCGGTAGTGATCCTGCTGGTAAAGACGAAGGTATTTTGTCATAACCAATCATCACCGCCACCTCCTCCACCAAGTCCACATCACGAGTAATATCTCCTCTCCAATGAGGAACGCGTACAGTCATAGTTGATTCATCTTCAGCTACAACATTCAAAGAAGCACGCTCAAGAGCATTCATCACTTCATTTCTATCAAATTCCACCCCTAACAATCTTGGTATCTCACTTAATGAAAATTCCAGGGTTGTTTCTTCCGCCGGTTGTGGGTACGAGTCTCCCCATAGAGACACCCCTTTCCCAGCACCTATTTCGACAGCTAATTGAACTGCACGTCTTAAAGCCACAACAGCAGTTTCCGGGGACAATCTCTGTTCAAAACGGCGAGACGCCTCACTGGTTAAGCCAAGACGTCGAGATGTCCTGCGTATGCTAGTTTGGTCAAAATTAGCTGACTCCAAAAGGATAGTTGTTGTAGTTCTAGTGACCTCGGTGGCTAGCCCACCCATCACACCCGCAATAGCTATAGGGCCAGAACCATCAAAGATAACCGTGTCTGCTGCGATCAGCTCCCGCTCTTGCGCATCAAGAGTTGTTATTCGCTCACCTTCCCTTGCACGTCGTACCCCAACAACCCCCCCGGATATCTTGTCCCAGTCGAAAGCATGGAGGGGCTGCCCTATTTCCAGCATCACAAAATTGGTTATATCAACAATATTGTTTATCGGTCGGATACCAGCTGCCTCAAGCCGCCTACGCATCCAGAAGGGCGATTCGGCTATCTTTACATCCCAAAGATATCCAACAGCGTATCTAGAAGCTACAACAGGGTCGTCTATTCGAATCTGCAAGTCCGGCAATTCTGCTGATTCATCTATCTCGTCCATCAATTTTGGCATCCTAAAATCTTGCTCAAGCAATCCAGACAAATATCTGGCAACTCCCACCACAGACAGACAGTCACTCCTATTTGGTTTAGTGCTTATATCCAGTACCTGCCCTCCCATATAATCGATGAGTTTTGATCCTACAGGCGCATCTTCAGGCAAAATCAAGATGCCTTCATGGTCATTCGAAATCCCTAATTCAGCAGCTGAACAGACCATGCCTCTACTCTCAACACCACGCAATCTTGTGGGCTTTAAGACAGTGAGCTCCTTTGCATCAGAGTATGCATTTACCAGGGTTGCCCCTTCCATAGCAAATGGAATCACATCACCGATATTAATATTCTGCGCCCCGGTGACTACGGTCTGATGACCCGACCCAAAATCTATGGTCGGTAATGTAAGGCGATCCGCATTAGGATGTTCATCTATAGAAACGACCTTGCCTACTACTATTTGTTCAGACCAGAATTCGCCGATGCTATCAATCGACTCTACTTCAATTCCTGCATTAGTGAGCAGTTTGGCTATGCTCTCAGCATCTACTCCTAAATTTAAGTAGTCACGAAGCCAAATCATTGGTACTTTCATAGAATCTCAGACAAACTGCTGAAGGAAGCGTAAGTCGTTACGAAACAAATGCCGTATGTCATCTATCCCATGCCTCAACATCACAATTCGATCTAACCCCATGCCAAAAGCAAATCCTGAGTACCGGCGTGAATCATAACCGGCCATTTCCAACACAACAGGATGCACCATTCCAGCACCCAGCATTTCTATCCATCCTGTACGACCACAAACACGGCACCCTTCACTATTACAAAACAGACATGTCATATCTACCTCGCAACTGGGCTCAGTAAAAGGGAAAAAACTACCTCTTATACGAACTTCTCGGTCCGCCCCAAACATCGAACGCACAAAATATTGCAATGTCCCTCTTAAGTCTGCCATCGTAATGTTCTCATCGACAACTAACCCTTCAACTTGATGAAACATTGATTCATGACTAGCATCAACATCCTCATACCTAAAACAACGCCCAGCCGCTATAACCCTAATGGGGGGATCAACTTGTTCCATCACTCTAGCTTGAGCCGGCGAAGTATGCGTCCTTAGCAACATACTTCCCGGAACATCATCACTGTTCAAAAAGAAAGTGTCCCACATGTCACGGGCGGGATGATCTTGAGGAATATTGAGTTTTTCGAAATTGTATTCGTCCCATTCCACTTCAGGACTTACGACCGATCTAAACCCTAAGCGGGAAAATATCGTCCGCACTTCACGCAACGTAGCCGTAACCGGATGCAAAGACCCTAACATTGCTGTATGCCCTGACATTGTCACATCCAAAGAAGATTCTTGATCTTGCTTGTCGGTCAGTTCAGCACAACGTAACTCAAAAGTGGTTTCAAGCTGGGATCGCATGAGATTAGCAGCTTGCCCTGCCGAAGGCCGGTCTTCCGTTGGCAGCTTGCCAATACTCCGCATTAAACCGTTAAGCTCACCATTACGCCCTAAATATTTCAGACGCCAACCTTCCAGGTTCTCTGCCTGTATAACAGCCAATTCCGCTAGAGCCCGTTTGGCCATTTCCTCAATTCGATCTATCACGGTGGGCAGTTATCTCCAACTCTATGTTGTTTGTATCGCGTCTTAGCAAGATAAGACAAGTAACCACCTCAAATTAAGTTATTCCAAAAGAAACCAACGCGTTTAAGCTGCCACTGCCTTTTTTGCGGATTCCACTAGGCCAGCAAAAACGGCTTCATCTTTAACAGCCAGTTCAGCAAGCATCTTTCGATTTATTTCGACGCCAGCCTTTCGCAACCCGCTCATAAACGTGGAGTAACTCATTCCATTGGCCCTGGCAGCAGCATTGATACGTTGTATCCAAAGTCGCCGCATCTGGCGCTTGCGCAGTCTACGGCCTATATAAGCATAATCAAGAGCGTGACGACGGGCTTCTTTCGCCGTCTTTATTAACCTGTGACGAGCGCCATGATAACCAGAAGCTTGCTTCAAAATCTTCTTTCGACGTCGCCTAGAAGGGACAGAATATTTGATACGTGACATTTAGTAAAACCTTGAAATTACTCTCTACTCATAATTAGACGCCTAACATTGCCTTTACTCGACGAGCGAATCCTCGTGGAAGCACATGCTTTCTACGAGCCGCCTTGCGAGCCCGGTAACTTTTCTTTAGTTTTAGATGGCCAGCTGACCCTTTAGCGTGCAATACCTTGCCACGGCGAGTGACACGGACACGTTTGGCAGCCGCTTTTCTGGTTTTTAGCTTAGGCATAATGAGATAATTGTGATGCGTGAACTGACACGCCGTTACTCCTTGCAGAAAGACGATTGTATCAGATGAAATCCAATACAGGCGAAGATAAAGCGAGCAAAAGCACAAGAGAATTGAAGATAGCGTTGAAAGATTTATCATTGACACTTTCCCAAATAGAAGCTGGTATAGAGGAGAACTCTGTAAAAATACTTAAAGAACAAATGCTAAAAATTGATGATTTATCATCAGGATTGGCAGATAGACAACTGAAGCATTTCATAGCCCAACACAGCTACGAAAAAGCCCTTCTATACTTGGAAGATCTAAGTACCTATTGAACGATATATTCACT
This sequence comes from uncultured Chloroflexota bacterium, assembly GCA_913043205.1. Lineage (GTDB taxonomy): Bacteria > Chloroflexota > UBA11872 > UBA11872 > VXNJ01 > CAJWLF01. Next base: position 112,959 of record CAJWLF010000003.1, read on the forward strand.
TCCAACCCTAATAAAACTCGAATTGCCGCCATCCTAAACCCTAAGGCTGGCGGGGACAAATCAAGGTGGAAAAAAGATTTATCGTCCATCCGCGACAGCGGTTTCAGTGTCTCCGAAATTATTACATCCTATCGAAGGGAAGCTACCCAGATTGTTAAAAACCTTGACTGCGATGTAGTCATAGCTGTAGGTGGTGACGGCACAATCAGTGAGATAATCGAAGGGATCTCAACTCTACCGATGAGCGAACGCCCGGTACTGGCAATATGTCCCTGCGGAACAGGAAATGATTTTTATGGCGCACTCTGTTCAAACCGGAGCATGGGGGAAAAAATGCGCCTTAACGACATACTATCAGTCGATGTAGGATATGCCACCTTGCCAAAAAGTAGTTTTTATTTTGCCAATATTTCTGGGGTCGGCTTTTCGGCCGAAGCCACAAGTAGGTACACACACACATTTTCGAGTTGGCCAGCTATGCTCGGATATGCAGCTAGTACTATAACAACATTATTTGAGTACCATAATCGAACATTTGACATGGTCTGCGACGGTATACCTAGAACCCTAAAAGCCAATAGCTTAATAGTGGCCAACGGCTCCAGGTTTGGTCAGGGCATGAAAATAGCGCCAAATGCTGACCCGACTGACAATCTATTCGATGTCGTCATTGTAGGAAACGTCAGCAAGCCAGATCTTTTATGGAATTATCCACGTATGTACACGGGAGCCCATGTCCATCACCCCAAAGTCGAAGTGCTAAAAGCTAGACACGTTAAAATATCCTGTAGAGATCTATTTTCTGTAGAAGCTGACGGAGACTTGCGAGGACTTGGCCCAGTAGAGTACAAAATCATTCCTAACTCTATTCGATTATTGTTATAACTCCACTTAGTATGCGACTCGATCCGCTATTGTCCATATCAGATTTGCAAACCTGGGTAGAATTGCTGTACCCATATCAGCTAGATAACTCAGTTTCCCACACGGAATTCTCAAGTCATTTTATTTCTAACAACTCCTAACAACACGCAGCTGGTAACAAAGAAGATAGCCATCATCGTAAAGATTGCCCTGTATCCTAGCCCTGGCTCCAAGTGGTTAAACAGATCCAGAACAATTCCTGCTGACAAAGTAGCAAGAGCATCTCCACCAGCTTGCCCTAAGTTTGTAATGCCCATATATAGGCCAGGAGCTTTTCTATCGGGCAATAGATCTATACCAATTGCCCAATCAGATACAGTGAACCCTCCAAGCCCCACACCCACTACCCCAGCAGCAAAAACAACCTGACTAAAAGACTGAGACAACAGCAATAACAGGGCTCCCACTACACCACAAATACATGACGCTGCAACGAGCAAAAGACGCCCATACCGATCGGCCAAATAGCCAGCCGGAGCACTCACAATAAGCGCCATTACAATTACGGCCGCAAGTACCACTGTCGTCTTAATCTCAGGGTCAGACTCACCTAGCCCATCCGCTATGAACAACCGCAAGAAATTGTCCATAGCCTGCAATCCCATAAAAAACATTAGTCGTGAAAACACCATCCACATGAAGGCCTCATGTTTTCGGAGCTGGCTGATCCTAATTAGCACCTCCTGACGAATGCTCTCAAAATTATCCCGTTGATCACGAATAGGGACTGGCTCAGACACTGCAAACCAGCTGAACAAAGTGGTCATCAATAGCACAAGTGCTATTGAAACCGTAGCCCATACAGGCTGGTTACTGGCAATAAATAACCCGGCAATTCCCGCACCGATCATGGTTCCAGCAAGATTTGCCATACCAAAAAACCCTGAAGCTCGACCTCGAGCTGACGGATTCACCAAATCTGGAATAATTCCTTGATAGGGACCTTGCGCCACATTAGCTGCAATTTGCAGAAAAATAACTGTAATCAGCAACAAAGAGAGAGAGTCGCTAATCCCAACCACAATAACTAAGGGAATTGAAAGGAAAATCCCAACCACCATAAAGGGTCGACGGCGCCCTACTTTGAATGTAGCCCTATCACTAATTGCGCCCGCTATTGGCTGGACAGCGATAGCCGTCAATAAACCAACAAATACTATGAGGCCTATGGCCGTCCCTTGCAGATGAACCGGCACTATTTGAGGAATATGATATGGGAGAAATTGAATATTCAATGCACCCCACATATAAGACAGACCGAGCCAAAAAATACTTATACGAAAAAAAAAGGCCGTATTCATAGAGGTTTCACTCGAAAAAAAACATTTCCCTTTGATCGAACGGATAGAGCACAACTCTACAAGAATTCAGACTGAGCCGTCTGACGAAGCGCGTGGTCTACAAGCACTAGTGCAGCCATAGCTTCTACCATGGAGACCGCCCTAGGGAGCACACATGGATCGTGACGACCTCGACCTTTTAGCTGGACCTCATTCCCTCTATCATCCACAGTATCTTGAGCCCGCAAAATGGTAGCCGTTGGTTTAAATGCAGCACGCACAACAATGTTTTCCCCATTAGTTATGCCCCCTTGGATACCACCTGAGTTGTTGGTTCTTGTGCGGACTTTGCCTTCATCCATATAGAACGCATCATTGTGAGCAGATCCGGTAGACATTGTCCCTTCGAATCCACTACCTATCTCAAACCCCTTGCAAGCTGGTAGTGAAAGTATGGCTTTCCCCAGATCAGCGTCTATTTTGTCGAATACCGGTTCACCTAAACCTTCTGGCATATTCCTGATAACAAGCTCTATGATTCCACCCAAGGAATCCCCATCTTTTCTAGCCTCATCTATACGTCTAATAATAGTCTTCGCTACGTCTGAGTCGGGCACACGTGCAATATTGGCATCGACTTGATCCCGTGAAACATTGTTCAGGTCAACGGGAGACTCAATGTTGGATACACTTTTCACATATGCCACTATTTCCGTACCATATTTCACTGAAAGCAATTTCCTGCCTATCGCCCCCGCTGCAACCCGGCCGATGGTTTCACGTGCGCTTGCACGCCCCCCACCTTTCCAGTTACGAATTCCATATTTAGCCTGATATGTATAGTCTGCATGAGAGGGACGATACACATCTCTCATATGTTCATAATCACGTCCACGAGCATCGGAGTTCCCGACAGAAATCAGTATTGGAGTACCCAGTGTTTTTCCATCAAAAACCCCAGATAATATCTCAGCCCTATCAGACTCCTGCCGTTGGGTAGTTATCGAACTTTGGCCTGGCCTACGCCGGTCCAATTCAGGCTGAATGTCCTTTTCCGACAAAACTAAACCCGCTGGGCAACCGTCTACAACAACTCCAACTGCATCACCATGAGACTCACCCCACGTGGAAATTCGGAAGACAGACCCGAACATACTACCCATGAATCACCTCAATAACATTAAACAACTAACACAGATTTTAGTCTTTTATTGAAACGTGTACTGTTTTATCAACCAATACATCGCTATTAATATGTCGACAGCACCGTAATAGACCCAACTTATGATACTCGGTCAATAGTACGGTTATCCTTACTGGACATTACAGATTACAGACACAAAACGGAGACAATAAGCTTGAATATAAGCAGGGGAGAAATAATCTGGGAGCCCGATCCCAAATCCGCCCGTAATTGTTTTCTGAGGGAATTCTGGGATGAAGCCATAAAACAGGCCAGTACACCGCTCGCATCTTATCAAGACCTACACCGATGGTCTGTTGAAAGAGACGAGGATTTCTGGGAGTTGTTCTGCAAATTCGCCGACATTAAGTTTCATAGCCATCCATCAGAAACACGTGGCTCGCAAAAGATGCCTGGAACTGAATGGTTTCCCAATTCCAGTCTGAACTACACTGAAAATCTACTCCGAACCAAATCCCATAAGGCCGCCATCATTGAGATAACAGAGGATCGAAATCGTAGGACAGTGAGTTACAACACATTGAGTCAATCCGTAGCTAGATTTGCACAAGCCCTTGAGCATTACGAGATAAGAAAAGGAGACCATGTCGCAGGGTATGTCACAAATAGCCTCGAAACCATCATTGCTTTCCTAGGCTGTGCTGCAGTAGGAGCTATATGGTCATCATGCTCACCGGATTTTGGTTCACGTGCCGCGATCGACAGACTTGGTCAACTTAATCCTAAGCTGTTAATCGTTACCAATAAATACCAATATAAAGGCAAAACCTATGACTGCATTCCAGTGGCTAAAGCTATATGCTCCGCCGCAACCAGTATCCAGACTGTAGTCCTCGCAAGATATGGAGGAACATACTCCGACGATCTTCCTCCGAATGATTGGATAGCCTGGGAGAAATTCCTTGATTGCAATAACGGCAGTAGTTTCTCTTACAGTGGACTACCATTCGCCCACCCGTTATATGTGCTTTTCTCTTCCGGTACAACTGGAACACCCAAAGGGATAGTGCATAGTGCTGGAGGCAGCCTTATTCAGCACCGCAAAGAGCATATGCTACACGTGGATTTAACGCCTGAAGACGTTCTTGTTTATTACACAACATGTGGCTGGATGATGTGGAATTGGCTTGTCTCAGCTTTGGCTAGCGGCTGTACCATAGTCCTCTACGACGGCAGCCCTGCTTACCCTACTTTGGATTCAGCCTGGGAAATCGCTGCCCAAGAGTCAGTGACCATATTCGGCACCAGCGCTCCCTATATAGAAGCATGCATGCGGAATAATTTGAATCCTAATCAAACCCATTCACTTTCGCAGGTAAAGAGCGTTCTATCCACAGGCTCCCCTCTCTCGTCTGGAGGATTTCATTGGATAAAAAACTCGGTGGGCACTCAGATTAGGACATCTTCAATATCTGGAGGGACAGACATTGTGTCTTGTTTTGTACTTGGAAACCCGTTGCTGCCTGTTCGTGCCGGAGAGATCCAATGTATAGGTCTCGGTATGGATGTGGCCGCCTTTAATGAGCACGGCAAAGAAGTCACCGGCGAAAAAGGGGAACTTGTTTGCAAGAACCATATTCCATGCATGCCCATATCATTCTGGGATGATCCGAACAATGAAAAGTATATTGCCGCCTACTACAGCAAGTTCCCTGGGGTTTGGCACCATGGAGACTTCGTAGAGTTCATGACTGACGGATCCTCAGTGATCTACGGACGTAGCGATTCTACGTTGAAGCCGGGAGGAGTCCGCATTGGCACAGCAGAAATATACCGTTCCTTAGAAGCAATTGACTGGATAAAAGACACCCTTGCAGTAGGACATATCAAAGCTGGGACGGAGATCATAGTATTGTTTGTAGTAACTTCAGATTCAAGAGATGTTGACGATAGCCGAGAAAAGGTAATCAGAGACACCATACGACAACACACCACTCCACGACACATTCCACAAATAATCAAACAGGTGCTCGATGTGCCTCGCACACGAAGTGGCAAATTAGCCGAGATTGCCATTCGTAGAATATTGAGTGGTCTTGAGGTTCCTAATAGGAATGCTTTAGCAAACCCAGAATGTCTCGATCAGTACATAACGATTAGCAATATTTGGAGGGATCCTAACGAATCATTGTAATTTCGATTCCGAGATCTTTACTTTAGAGATAATCACGCAGTACCCAGAACAAAACATCTGTAAAAAAATGCCTCGACTAGTCGATGTCGCCTTGATGGATCCTGTACCAATCAATCGTCTTAGCTAATCCATCACGAAAGTTGGTAGGTGCCAAAAAGCCAAATGCTCTCTCAGCTGCGGCAGCATCTACTGATCGCCTCGGCTGACCATCAGGCCTAGACCTATCCCATGTCAAAGATCCTTCATAACCGCATAATTCCACAATAGTATCTGCCAGCTGCATAATACTGATTTCAGAACCGGATCCTAAGTTGAGAGGTTCGGCTGCTTCATAAATTTCCGTTGCATCTACGATTGCCTTAGCTGCATCCTCTACATACAAAAAGTCACGTGTTGCACTTCCGCTTCCCCAGACCTGCACCTCCATTTCCCCAGCATCTGCAGCCTCGATAACTTTTCGTATCAACGCAGGGATCACATGAGATGACTCACGTTGAAAATTATCGCCAGGCCCATACAAATTTGTAGGCAGAAGATATATCGAATTGAATCCATATTGCTCGCGATAGGATTGCCCTTGAACAAGCAACATTTTTTTTGCCAGCCCATAAGGTGCATTCGATTCTTCAGGATAGCCTTCCCAAAGCGTAGTTTCCTTGAATGGAACCGTTGTGTGCTTCGGATAGCTACATATCGTGCCGATACCGACAAATTTGGCCACCCCAGCAGACCGGGATTCATCCATTAATAGGGCCCCCATTAGGAGATTGTCCAAAAACAACTCGGCAGGATGCTGCAAGTTGTACCCTATTCCCCCGACATTTGCCGCTAAATGAATTACAACATCTATGCCTTGCACCAGATCACGACAAACCTGTCTGTCTCGAAGGTCGAAATCATAGCTTCGGGGAATGATAATCTCTCCACCTCCCTCTCCCCCACCACGAATTCTCACCTCATCAACAACATGCTTACCAAGAAACCCAGCACCTCCCGTAATAAGCACCCGTTTTGCCCGCCACCAATCCGAGGTGTTCATGCTCCAATCCTTTTAGTGCGAAACTGTATGGCCCGATAAAAGTCTAAGAGTTTACACGTAATCAGGCTAAATACGACTATCATCAACAACGTGATCTATTCGTAAAGCTACCCTACTTTCATCTTCGGGGTAAACCTCTACGCTCAACAGGCTGACCAATGCTGTCTGCCCATTAGAAGTAAACGAAGCTCGACGGATACCATCTGTATTATCTTCTCGTGGGAAATACCCCCAAATTTCTCTACCTTCTTGACGAATTGAATTAATCAAAGAGCTAGGGGATGTGGCTGACGGCGCCATCACTTCTATTTTATCAACCCACCCATCTCCGGAAACTGGTATCACTATGCTTCTTAGACCAACATCATAGATCACCGTCCGGCCAGTCAAATCCCGAACCTCCCATGGGTCAACATCCGGCGCTGTCACCAATAAAGCGTTTTCAGGCATCAGTGTTCCAAGCCAACGAAGATAGTTCTGCTCCTGCTGTTTTTGAAGCGTACCCCCAACTGTGCTGGTAATACCTAGTATTAATAGGTAAGACACCATCGCTAACACAATTGCATTGGTTAGCTTATGAACACTGACCAAAGGGCTAATTCGACACAAAACACGGGATCGAAAAATAGCAACACACGCTAATCCCACACACACACCGACTAAAACATAAAGCAAATACACGACCAATATACTGTGCCGCTGCTGAATGGATAACCCTGAAAAAACAATGATCGTACCCACATATGGTAGATAAGCAGCTATCAGGATGCGGCTAATTGGTAAAACCACCAAGACAGAAATCAAAGTTACCGTAGTTACTAATACTGTAACGCTACCTAAAGTAGAAGGGTGCAACACTACAAGCACCAAGACTATCGGAATAGCTACCCCCCACAATCGCGGTCGTCTAGCGGACACAGGGTTTCGATTCGCATACACAATAAAAATTGTGCTGAATGCCATTAACATCAGCATCCATGCATAAAACGGTGTAGACCTCGCCAGTTGACCGTTAACAAAAGACCATATTTTTTCCGGCAATCTGGTCGGAAGATCGATCAGTATTTTTTGGGCTGAATTAACAACGCTAGATTCAGCTGCATCACGATTCATGCCAAACTGCACCGCTAAATCCATCACTGGCAAACTGTCACCTGCAAGTGCAGCACCCAAACCTTTGCCTGAATCTATGCCCAACAAGGTCAAAGCGCCGCCAGCAACGATCATTGTTGTGACCCAGACAGCCAAAGGCAGACCACCCATCAACCACCCAGTCACTCGATACAACGAGGCTTCATTTTGGATCGTAGATTGCCTGATGTCCGGTAGTGCCACCACTAGCCAAGCAATTAGAGCCCATCCAAACCCAGCCCAAATCCAAGTAGCATGACTTAATGTTAAGACTGACAAACATGCACCCAGAAACAAAAGCCGCTTAGAGGTCGGAAGTTGAATTACCAAAACAAAGACTAGCAGTGTGATGCCAGACACAAAGATCGTTAGGCCATCAGGCCAACCATTGAGCCCAAATTGAGCCAGCACGGGATCAACAGTCACCAATATCCCAACTAGCACAGCTCCAACCAAACCACCTGAAGCACGTTGAACTGTAATCGCAGCAACCACCGGCAAAAAAGCACTTGTAGCAGCCAGCATATACGCCCAATAATGCATGGCTGTAGCAAACCCAAAAATCTTTATGAAGATTGCTAATAGCGGGACATACAATAACCCCTCTGTGCGCATTTCCACAGCCACAGGGTTGGCCTCAAAAGCGAGGGTTCTTGCTCCCCATATCCACCAATCCGAATATCCAGGGTCGTAATCTCCGTACCATGGCACATGCTTGCCACTTATGAGCGATGCATACCGATAAAGAAAAGCCGCTATAAATAAGACGACTAAAGTCACACTGGCAAAAGAGATTTGCTTACTTATCCACGGCAATAAATTTTTGTCCTTTTACTCGGATGACGGTTGCTCATAAAAAAATCGAATCATCTCAATTAATCCCCAAAGTACCCAGCTCACCAACGCCATAAAAGCCACGACTTTGACAGTCATATAATCGACAACTTCAATTCGTCCTTGAAAAGGATTTACATAATCCCAGTGAAAAGCCTGCCAAGGGACTATTTCAATAGCCGTCAAACCCATTAACAATGCAGCAAGACCGGTCAAAATAGTGGCACAAGTCAATGCAGTTGAATGCGGCTTTTTATCATTGAGTAGACGGACAAAGGTATCGCGCCGCATCAACAAATGCGAATACAGCATCCAAGGCGATATTGCCAAAACACCCGGGGCCACAGTGAATATTGCCCAAAACAACTTACTTGATTCAGGTGAAGCTTCATTTCGCAGTAAAAACAACCCAGACCAAGCTGCAAAAACCGCAACTCCAAGAGCCAACATTCCGAAGCAGAACCATGCTCGACGCGACGCAGATCCGGTCAGGGTTATCATTCCCCAACTGAAAATCATTGGGATTGCCACAAAATAAACCGCGATACTGCCCAGCCCCCCTATCACATTGTCCGAAATTACTTCCAGAATGAGCCATCCATTGATATTTCGTCCAGGAACCAAAACTAGATCCACATGATCACCTGCTCGATCACCGTTAGTAACTATGGAGCCAGGTAATGGATTTGACAATGATGCCAATGCATAAATATCTTCCTCAGAATGCTCGACCACTACCTGCAAAGAAAATATGCGACCAGCATCTGTTTTTACTGGATCAAATCGCCAAGTCACAGGTTGTGCACGCAGCCCTAACACCTGACTAAATCTGGCTTCTCTAACCAACCGATCTTCCTCGTCTCTAAGACGGAAAACTAGCCCAGTCTGGCTAGTATTTGTTTTGTCGTCGCTATGCAAGAACATACGCACCCATGAAAGAAATTCTGTCTGAGATACCATCTCTTGCTCAAACGAACCACCATCGTTGAACGGGCCGACAGAAAAATGTGGTACTGGAGACTCATCAATCTGTGAGGCATCCCATCTTAATGACCAAAACCCTAGGACTGATGTCAATATAAGAAACGCAGAAAAGAGTAGTGCGGCTATGGCAGCATAATTCTTCATCGAACCAATTCAAACATCTGTTGCACCCGTCTAAAGCTCTGTCTGTATTTATTGAATGTCCGACACAGTATATTCGCTTGCAATAGAGTCACACGGGGTTCCGCGAAAACAGCTAAACTCTAAATTCAACCTGCACGTATCGGGAGTGAAACGACGAAACAACCGTAATAGCTATTTGAAAAGCCTATGAGAGATTTAAACACCATTCTAGACGAGTTACTTGATTATAGTTCTGCACTAGAACATTTGAGGCTCGGAGAACAACTTTTGTTACTAGGAATCCTTGGTGCTGTCTTGGCATGCATATTATTTGCTTTTTGTTGGGACGGAGATTCCATAAACAAAACACGAAAAGAACTCAGCGATAAAACTACTAGAGATCTGGCACCAGATTTGTCACAAGCTGGGCGATCGCTCTACAAGATAAACCCTATTACTACGCACCAATCAACCCAACAAAGCGAATCCACGAAGCCTTCAGCTCCCTCTCGTTCTTCAACCACCAAGATCATGCAGACCCCTATTGTGGTCACTGCAGGCAGAAACCTTTATTTAGTCGGAGTCATATTCATTGTTACAGGGGCTATGTTTTCAGTTATTCTAGCTGCATCAAAACGCTGGCTGAAACAATGATCTTCACTCATGCTTCTTAAACTCTCGTGGCACCCATCATCAGGTCCCAAAGTTCGCCCTCCCTAAATTTTTACCCCTATCTAGATACTCATATCAAGCAAGTAGTAATCCCTAACGACATTCTTCCTTGTATCATCATTCCATCGATTTTGATCTTCCTCTCCAACAAATGGCGCATAACTAAATCTACGCTCGTTAGGATACTTCTGCTGCCTAGCATCAATTGCTACTTGAATTACACGAGACCTATCACGAATACGTTCGGCCGTGTAGGTGCCAAGTGCGCCATCCGCATGCCGCTCTGTAGTCACGTTCAGAACAGATTTATAAGGAAAAAACCCGATCCCTATGCTCACTCGTCTATCGGGCGATGTATTGGCAAATGAACCATGAACTAATTGTCTATTATTAATGATGACATCCCCCGCATCACACAACAACGGAACAGCCCCAGGAAGCCTTTCCGTCCCAGCATCTCTGACCATGGACTTTAGATCTAACTTCCCTTTTTTATGAGTGCCAGGTACAACCCAAACGCCATTGGAACCATTGCTTTGGTACAGATTTATCATTAGGTTGAAACCGTGAGTATCCTCGTCCAAATCTGGATTATCCCAATGTGTCGTCCCATCTTGATGCCAAGAGACGGCCGCCCCTAATCCGGGTTCCTTAACAAATGTATTGTTACAGAATGGAGCAAAATCCGGTCCAATCACAGCCTCGACAATAGACAATAGATCAGGGTGGCCATATAGACGTAAACATGAATCCATCAACTGTGGATTAGCCTTAACTAAAACCACTGTGTAATCAGGTGCATCAGCTGCAGCCTCTGGCTCAGCCAATTTGACCTCATATCGTCCTTGCAAAGCATCCGTTCCTCCAAATGGATCACTCAATGGCTTCGCAAACTGGAATGGGTTCTGGGCAAAATCCATTCCTATGGCAGTGTTCCCTTTTGCATCTAATTCGGAGTCGGGACCTACTGGCGCCCTCGCTAAAACGCTGTTCATCTCGGTCCGAAGATCTTCGATTTCAGCGTCTGCTATCAAGTTAGTAAACACATAGAACCCGTATTGCGAGTAAGCCCTTAAAATGTCTTTGTGAATCTCCCCATTGGCGTCATATCTGACAGGGCCACGATTATCGAGTTGAAGCGCCGCAGCCTCGCCGGCCTTTACGATATCGCTAATGCTTCCAGCATACTCATTTGCTGATATTGTGGATTCTTTGCCCGAAGATTCATTTGATTTGGTCACTACTATGCTCCTCAAAGGCATATCACTGTCATATGCATGCCACCAATTTTGAGTCTAAACTACAGTTATAGATAAAGTAATTTTCAATATTACCTCAGTACACCTAACGAATACTAAATGTGACGATAGAAGATGATTAGCAGAAAAGAAGAGCAGAGTGATCGCAGAATACCGGTAGCAGGATGAACCTTATAGTTTTGATCAAAAAGAGCATATCCCTTTTTATTCAGAAGGCGGGACTTTTCGAGCTTAACACTCCCACAAAAGTATTTCTTAGTTATAGAAGTGTTTGAAACCCAGCCCTCAACTCCATCGGAGTCCTGAATTTTAGACCAGCCATCTCTTTCTTCTAAAACTTTCAAAGGAGAGTAAAGCATAACCTCCCAAAGTTCAGGAAAATGGACCCCAGGTCCCTGTCTTAAGGTTCCTTTAGGCCCTGATAGACAGGCCGCTTCTACAAAAGAGGTTATAATAAAAAAAAGAAGACTTTTTTTCATAGGCCTATTCTAACTTAACATGAAAAGTTTTTAAAGGTACGATTGGCAATTTAAAAGGAGACACAATGAAGCCGCTCAATCAATGGTTACTAGAATATGGGGAGAGTCACCAGAACCCCACCAATAAAAAAATCCATAATTTTGCGGTTCCGGCCATTATGTTTTCCATTTTGGGCCTTTTTTGGTGTATCCCCAAACCAGGTTTTTTCCCGGAGCATTTTCTTTTCAATTGGTGCACACTCTTTGTTTTGCTGACAACTGTTTACTACATCCTTTTGGGAATCTTTGTTGCGGTTGGGATGCTTTTAGTGTCCGCTTTGATGATGGTTGGAATTTATTTTATTGAAAGTGCCGCACTTCCCCTCCTCACTATTTGTATTGCACTCTTCATTGTCGCTTGGGTTTTTCAGTTTATCGGGCATAAAATTGAAGGAAAGAAACCTGCATTTATTAAAGATTTAAAATTTTTGCTTA
>CAJWLF010000004.1 GCA_913043205.1 uncultured Chloroflexota bacterium
TACGTGAGCTGGGTTCAGAACGTCGTGAGACAGTTCGGTCCCTATCTGCCATGGGCGTTGGTTGCTTGAGAGGAGCTGCTCCTAGTACGAGAGGACCGGAGTGGACGAACCGCTAGTGTACCAGTTATGCCGCCAGGCGTATCTGCTGGGTAGCTATGTTCGGAAGGGATAACCGCTGAAAGCATCTAAGTGGGAAGCCCACCTCGAGATGAGGCAACCCTGGCCCCTTGAGGGCCCGGAAGGTACCAGGGAGATTACCTGGTTGATAGGCTGGAGGTGGAAGCGCGGTAACGCGTTGAGCCGACCAGTACTAATTTACCGTGAGGCTTGACCATATTACTGTGCGCTCTGAGCGAAGCTCAGAGTGCAACGAAGCTGCGTGGCGGCTTCATTGCAGGCGCCGGAAGCGCCTGCACGTACAGAACTTGGGCTTTTGCCCGAGTCTGCGATGCAACGGAGCTGCGTAGCAGCTCCTAACTGGGCCGCGTGACGGTCCAGTTGCGAGACGAGCGTCGTTGGCGGCGCTCTCGTGCCCAACTTTGCGACGGTCTTGGCCCGCGCCGAGACGGTGAGCGATCGATCAAGCGTTTTCGCTTGTGGCGATCGCCGCTCCCACATTTTCCCAATACGCAATTCATTTTGCCTGGTGATCACAGCGGAGGGGTCCCACCCGTTCCCATCCCGAACACGGAAGTTAAGCCCTCCTGCGCCGACGATACTTGCCGGGCAACTGGTCGGGAAAATAGGTCGCTGCCGGGGAGACTTTTTTATGTTTTTTATGTGAGTTTATATTGGGATGGTAGTGAACGTCTTTTAGTCTATGTTTGGATGATCCGACTTTCGGTTAGTCGTTCTAGACCTGGTCCCGCGCTCCAGATGGTTTTTCTGCTCTAGGAGGATATTTAATATGGCCGTTGACCCTTCTGTTTTTCGAACATCGCCAATAGTTAATTTTGGTGCTGGACAACTAAATAATCTCGCGGAGGAAGTCAAGTTTCTCGGTGGGGAAAAGGTATTTATAGTAACTGATGAAGGATTGAGATCAGCTGGTTTGGTGGATAGGGCTGAAGCTATTCTTGCTGCTGAAAACATCGACTTCCATACTAGAGAGAATCCAGCTCAAGAGCCTTCTGTTTCTTTAATCAATAGCACAGCAGATGAAATGCGCGAATATGGTGCTGATGTGGTCATAGGTTTGGGTGGGGGAAGTTCTATGGACACTAGTCAGATTGCGGGTTGTGCAGTGACGAACAGGGCTAGTGTAGAAGAAATAATAGGTGTGCATCTTGTGAAAGTTCCCGGATTGCCAAATATTGCAATTCCTACGACTGCAGGTACCGCGTCAGAAGTTACGGGCAATGCAGTTACTGTATTGAACGATAGTTCAAATAAGCAGCCTGTTATCAGTCCTCACATCTATCCTGATGTTGCTATTGTTGACCCCGAATTGACATTAGGTTTGCCTGCTCGTGTGACAGCTGCGTCAGGAATTGATGCATTTTGTCACGCGACAGAATCATTCCTGTCTACGAACGCTACTATAATGACGAAGATGTTCGCCAGGGAATCAATGGGTATTATTTTGGATAATTTACCTATTGCATATTCTAATGGTACCGACATTAATGCCCGCACTGGACAAATGATGGGTGCTTTGCTTGCTGGGTACACGTTAGCCAATGCAGGTGTGACTATTATCCATGCAACGGCTCACGTTATAGGGGCTCGCTATAAAGTTCCTCACGGTATTGCTAATGCTATTTGTTTGGTCCCAGTGTTTCGCTTTTACGCTCAGAAAGTTCCTGGCCGTATGGCAGAGCTTGCTGGTCCGCTTGGAGTATCAGACAGTGTTTCCGATCCTCAAGATCGCGCGGACCACGTGATAAATATAGTGGAGAAACTGGTCAGCGACATAGGTATCGACACTAGATTAAGTACTTACGGGATTTTGGAAGATGATATTCCCGAGATGGCCAGACTAACAGCTGAGAGCGAGCGGCTTCAGCTTCAGTCCCCTGCTCAGGCGACTGCCGAAGAGGTGGAATCAATGCTTAGAGCAGCTTTCTGATAAATATCCTTTAGGCGATCGCTTTTAGAAATGGGCTGATGGCAATCTTGCAAATGGCAGATTACAGAAAGAATCCATTTCAATCATTTCAGATTGGTTGCCTAGTTAGTTTGCGTACAGACGCTAATATTGGTCAATTATTTGAGGGGTATAAATTTGGAATCACTGTTTAGTTCATATGAAATCCGTGGATTAACTTTGCGTAATAGGGTTGTAATGTCTCCTATGTGCCAATATTCATGTGATGATCAAGACGGTAAAGCAACGGACTGGCATGTAGTTCACATGGCTACTAGGGCAGCGGGTGGCGTAGGGTTGGCAATTATGGAAGCTACCGCGGTTGAACCCGGCGGACGTATTTCATATGAATGTACTGGTTTATGGACTGACGATCAGATTGAACCATTTGCGCGTGTGGTCAAGGCTACAAAAGATCAGGGTGCTGCAATAGGAATTCAATTAGCTCATGCTGGGCGCAAAGCCGCTACTGAAATGCAAGGTAATTGGGACGATGGACAGCGGTTGGTGGGGCCTAGTCCAGTCCCGTTTGACGACGGATGGGTTGTACCTTCAGAATTAGATCATCAGGAAATCGAGAACATAGTTGGCAATTTTGCGGATGCGGCAAGGCGTGCTGTTAGTGCCGGATTTGATATGGTAGAAATACATGCTGCACACGGGTATTTGCTGAGTTCGTTTCTATCGCCGTTAGCAAATCTACGTACAGATGCTTATGGTGGGTCCATAGCGAATAGAGCTCGCTTTGCCGTCGATGTCGTATTAGCAGTAAGAGAGGTTGTTCCGCAAAACATGCCAGTGTTTGTTCGAATATCGGGTGTTGATTTTGTGGACAATGGCACCAAGATTGAAGATTCCATTGAGGTTTCTAAATTACTAGCAAAGGCAGGAGCTGATGTAATAGATGTTAGTGGAGGAGGCAATAGTGCGTCAGTGCCTCCGGTAAGAGTCGGGGCACCAGGATATCAGGTGGACCATGCTGATCAAATTCGTCGAAAAGGGGGTGTTTCGACGATGGCGGTCGGGATGATTACTAAGCCCGCAGAAGCCGATGCGGTGATTCGTGATGGAAGTGCCGATTTAGTCGCGTTAGGCAGAGAATTACTTAGGAATCCATATTGGGCTTTGCATGCTGCGGATGAACTTGGGTGCGATATTGAGTGGCCTAAGCAATATATGCGCGCACGTTAAATTTACGTCAGTAAGATGAGTTCGTGTTGAGGGAATCGGAACGTGATTTGGATGATTCGTGCAGGTGTAGTAGTTGGCATACTAGTCCTAATTATTACTGTTCCTAGTACCGTTAATGCTTTTGCCGAATGTGATCCTTCAAATGTGGTTTGTAGCGATGGGCAATTTGATAATTATTATGCTCACAATCGAGGGGCGGCTTGGTTAGGTAATCCTAAATCTGGCATCGTAAAAACGGGAACTATTATTCGACGGTATTATCAGTATGGAGTCCTTAGCAGGGACTTATTGGGTGGCCCGGTTATAGTTGCTAATTCAGGGGTCGATCGCATTCATCACAGGATGCCCTTTCCACACTTCGCATACACAGAACCTGACAATGATCATCTGTTTTTCCCGAGCACGGGTTTTGCTGTTAGTTTTGCGTTAAAAGACTACTACCTATCTAACGGAGGCATAGATAGATTTGGCCCTGCAGTTTCACCGGAAATCGAGCATGACACACAATCTGGGGTTAGCGTCCAATATTTTACTCGTGCAAGGTTGGAGTATGTTAGCGCAAGTGCCGGTAACCAAGCTTTTGTACGAGTAGGTGAAATAGGTTCTGAATTATGGGAGATTCAAAATAGAAGGGTTATGCCCGCTAAGAACCCACTTCAGTATGGTATGCAAATCCATGCATTTCATGCAACTAACCATGATCAAATCACCTGGCGCGTTGCTGTTACTGACTTTGGTTGGATCAAGCACCAGGTGCGATGGAGTGAGATTGAACCTAGCCCTGGGAATTTTCAATGGGGCGAGCTCGATGCGGTTGTCGAGTCAGCAAATAGGTACCAAATGAAGACATTACTTAGCGTGGTTAGCTCCCCGTCTTGGTCTAATCCAGCTGGATTAGATGGTCCGCCTGCTAATTTGGCAGATTTTTCCAATTTTATGAACATTTTGGCAAATCGATACAATGGGCGAGTTGCTGCTTACGAAATATGGAATGAGCCAAATTTAAATCTATTTTGGGGGCAAGATCCAGATCCAGCCGCTTATAGCAGGTTGTTGGAACATGCCTATCACTCTGTAAAGACGAATGACCCGAATGCTCTGGTTGTGTTTGCAGGTTTGGCTCCGACGGGAGGGTCGATCGGGTTAGGAATGGATGATATCGAATTCCTAAGGGCGTCGTTTGTTCAAACTGGGGGTTTGGTCAGCAATTATTTTGATGTGATGGGGGTGCATTCTTATGGATACCGATCTCCTCCGGCCGCAATATATGACGACTGGGCATTAAGATCGGCTACGTCATTCTTAAATGATCCCACTTTCTATTTCACGCATTTCCGTGAAGTGCGTGCCGTTTTGGAAGAATACTTCTCTGGGAGCAAATCTATATGGTTGACTGAATTTGGATGGACTACTAAGAACAATTCTTCGGACTTTAGTTTTGGTGACTACATAGACGAGCAGATGCAAGCTCGATATTTGGTAGATGCCTTGAGTTTAGTAGAACGTGAATACCCTTATATTGGCGCGATGTTTGTGTACAATCTGAACTTTAGGACACTGGGTCGACCAGGAACCTCAGATCATGGGTTTGGTATTCTTAATGAGGATTTTTCACCTAGACCCGCCTACGATGCATTAATGGCTGCAGACAAGTTTTTCGTGAGTCAGATCAGGCGCTAGTGAAAGCTGTTTCATTCTCCTTTTGGTAATAAATGGTCAGTTTGGTCAATGTCAGATGACAATTTATGTAGTAGGCGTTGTGCTTCATCGTGTTTTTGCTGGGCATTCCTGAGGTGATTACCCATAACTCTGACTTCGTCAGCTAAGCTTTGTACACTTCCTCCTAAACCTTGTAATTTTGCCACTATTTCCCGCGCGTTTTCCTGCACGGCGAACCCGCGTAATGCAAGGGTGATGGTTTGTAGATATAGGTAAAGTGTGTTTGGAGAAGCGATTATAACTTTGGATTCCTGGGCATACCGGGCCACTGAGACCTTGAGGTTGTCTCTTCGATCTTGGGTAATCAATTGATGAAATATGTTTTCGCCCGGTATGTACATGATTGCGTAATCTACGGTTCCCTCTTCAGGCTTAACGTATTTTTTGACCGAATTGATATGCGATTTTGCCGCTTTAAGTAATGATTGCCGTTGTTCTTGTTTCAGTTGGTCGGAAGCTTGTCCGTCTAGATTACCTTGATTAGTGATAGGGAACTTTGAATCGATAGGCACAATTCGTTCTGCGATTTTTATTATTGCATCCACTCGCTCGCCAGATCGGGCTTGATATTGTGTTTCGTAGGCATCGGCCGGCAATATGTCTCTCAGCAAATTTTCTAACAGCAACTCACCTAGACTTCCTCTGGGGCCTGGTAATCGAAAGGCGTCCCGTAGCTCTGCCAGACTTTGTGTCTGATTTGCCAAAGAGTCACTCGACTTACGCAAAGCGGCAAGATCACTTGCAACTTGTTGCAGGGTTGATTGTCCAGAAGCGGTAACCGTAGTGACCGACTGACTTACTGAAGAAAAGGATTGAGTGAGCCTATGTTCTGTTGTTTCTAAATCATTTGCCAACTCTTTTAGTTTGATGGACATTGCCCATAGGGCAGCAAAAACACTGAACGAGGCGATCAAGAGGCCTGATATCAATACGGTTTCATAAGTAATGGCCAAACGAGTTGTTCCTTGTCTGTTACCAGTCTTCTCCTGTTACATGACTCGATATTTTATCGGCATTAACCACGTTGTGGGGTGTCTTCCCAGTAAGAGCCAGCCTTACGCAGTTGGCTGTCCGTTTCTGCAATTCAATCAATGAATCTTCTGAGTAAAATGCTGTATGCGAAGTCAAGAGGACTTGTGGCAACTTGCGTAAACCACTGTCTACAGGTAATGGCTCTTCTTCGTATACGTCTAATCCAGCCCCCGCGATGTCTTTTGTTTTGATTGCTTCGATGAGGGCTGATTCCTCAATCAAAGGCCCTCGGCTTGTGTTGATTACAAATGCAGTTTTCTTCATGGATCGGAATTCGTTTTTCCCCAACATATAGCGTGTGTCTGCTGTTAGTGGTAGGTGCAAACTAACAAAGTCCGAGTTTTCGAGTAGATCATCTAATGTAACCATATCGATTTGCTCTAGTTCATCTAGGTGCTTATGGTGGTTTATGTTGGGGTCGCAGGCGACTATTTTTAGATCGAAAGCCTTAGCTCGGTTCGCGACTGCGCGCCCTATTCGACCAAGGCCAATTAGTCCTAGTGTGGATCCAGCAATCCTCCATAGTGGTTGTACGGAAGATATGCCAAATTCCCCACTGTGCAATGATGAAAATGACTGATTGACGCCTCTGGCTAAGTTCAGGATCAAAGCAAGCGTATGGTCGGCCACTTCTGGCTGGCAATAATCAGGGACATTGGTAACTGGAATGCCGAAGCGACTTGCTGTATGTACCGCGATGTTGTCAGTCCCTATGCCGTAACGAGATATTATTTTCAGAGAGTCATTAGCAGCTGTGATAATTGATTCGGTTACTTCCGCAAAACAAGTCATTATTGCGTCACAGCCAGGTGCCAAATCGAGCAACGTGGATTCAGAGCTGTTTGGTGCCTCTATGATATCAAAGTCAGTAGTGGGCAAGATCGATTTTTCAACCTCTAGATTTGGCCAAAGATAATCGGTAATAAGGATTTGTTTCTTGTTTGTTTCCGACATCTGATCCCGACAGCCTAAGCCTAATTGGTTATTCCCACATTAATATCGTAAACAAATTATGCTCGCATTGAAACAATTGAGGTGAATATGGTTCCATTTCAGGTGTTTATACCTGATAAGCTATACCCGCTGAGCAAGCGAGTCAGTGCCGTGTCCCACGCGCCGTGGGACACCGACGGAGGCACATCATGGACGACCAGAAGGTCACGGTTTTGGATCTTCAGCGGATGAAAACCACGGGCCGGAAAATCACGATGCTCAGCATCAATGACTACCCCATGGCCATGTCGGTGAGGTCATAACCCGCAGCCTCTGTTTTCTCCTTATGTATCGAAGAATATTATTTAGGATCTAAGGGTAATCAACCTAGAATTTTCGCCGGCCTTCGAAGGCCTGGGCTAAAGTTGCAGAATCTGCGTATTCAATATCACCTCCTGTGGCGAGTCCTCTAGCGAGGCGAGTTACTATGGCATTTGTACTCTCTAGTTGGCGAACGATCTCTAAAGCCGTAGCATCGCCTTCAAAAGTCGCATTAGTAGCGACTACAACCTCATGAATTTCGTGTGTCTGTACGCGCTCTACTAATTCTCTGATCTTCAAATCACCGGGTCCTATCCCTTCCAGGGGTGATATCGCTCCATGAAGTACGTGATATCTGCCGCGGAATTGTCCCGTGCGTTCTATTGCTAAAAGATCCAATGGGTCTTCTACAACACATAATGTATAGTCTTCCCGGTCGCTATTAGTACAGAAACTACAAGGATTATTGTCTGAGTAGTTGAAGCATATGTCGCATAACACTATGTCAACTCTTAGGGCCTCTAAAGATCGTTCTAGATCGAGAATCTGATTAGAAGGCGCTTTCAACAGAAAAAAGGCCAGCCTCGCTGCTGTCTTAGGACCGATTGTTGGTAGCTTACTTAATTCCGATATGAGTTGAGCGATTTGGTTGGGTAATCCATCGGTCAAGATAATTGATTCCGCCTAGCCTGTGATACCCGGTATCTTCATGCCGCCGGTTAAAGATCCGAGTTTTTGGGCGGCTAGTTTTTGCGAATCTTGTATAGCTTCATTTATGGCAGTTATTAACAGGTCTTCGAGTACTTCAGCCTCGTTTGGATCGATGGCTGTAGGGTCTATATTTACATTTTTTATTTGTTGATCTCCGGTTATGACTATGCTTACCGCTCCACCTCCCGATGACACTTCGATGGTCTTTTCTGATAATTCGGCTTGCAATTTTTCCATCTCTTTTTGCATTTTTCGCATCATGTTCATGTTATAAAGGCTCCTCAGAATTTGTGGTAAGGTCTTCGATTAGCTCCGCACCGTATATATTAATCGCAGTATCTACGAGCTTGTTTCCAACATTGGTTTCATTGGTGTCTATGTCTTCATTGTCTCGGTCTGCTAGTTCCACCCGCACAGAGACTGATTCGCCAACTATATTACTAACTATTTGACGAAGACGTGTAAGGTTGTCTGTCTTGCCCAATACATCGAGGTGCGCGGAGTAGGGCACTAAGAAGACTATGCTGTCTTCATCAGTGCATATTTCAGCCTCCATTGCGAATGGGGCAAACATAGGCCCCCATTTTCTTAATTCGGTACGCAGTTGATCTGACCGTGTAACAAGACGGTCCAATATTGGTCCCATGTCCGACTTATGTTGTGATTTCGAAAAATCATAGTTCGAGCTTTCAGGTACTTCTGTTGATGGGTTTGTTGTTTCGGGATTTGCATCGATAATGGCAGGTTTGGGTTGAGGTTCTTTAGCCTCCGAAGGCATGGTTTCATGAGAGGTTTCGCTATGCGCAAGTAAATTGGACTCAACACTATCTGTAGGAACAGCACTATCAGGCGTCGGATCAGGTTGTTTCGAAATGCTCTTTTGCACCGCCATTTTGTTTGGAGTTGTGGGTTTGTCTTTATGGTTGAGGCTAGAACTTGAGGGTTGCTCTGTCACATCTGTCTTCACGTCTGCATTGGTGCTTAAAGATAGACAAATTCGAACTATCGATAATTCAAGTTGTAGGCGAGATGAAGTGAGCTGGACAGACTTAGGGTCTTCAATCAAGCATTCTAGAGCGGTTACTATCATGCCAAGCCGTGGGAACGAAGGGGCCACAGACTTTAATTTTGAGATTTCAAAATCTGTATATTTGGATGAGCTATCACTCATTCTCCCGGTTCTGATCAGTAGCAAAATTCGGAAATATCCTGCCAGAGATTCCCTAAGTGTGACGGGATTAGCACCTGCGTCCACTGCGGCATCAAGGATTCGAAGGGCGGAATTAATATCTACATTAGACATTGCTTCAATTACTTCCAAGATGGTATCTGTACTTGTAAGACCTAGCATTTCGCGAACAGATTGTTCTGTTACAGTGTTTTGGGAATAAGCGAGGGCCTGTTCTAGAGTGCTAATAGCATCTCTCATACTGCCATCACTATTTGCCGCGATTAATTGCAGGCTTCCTGCGTCAGCGGATGCAGACTCGCCATCGACTATCCTGATTAATTGGTGCACTATGTTCTCTATTGTTAATCGACGGAACTTGAGGTGTTGGCAACGTGATCGAACTGTTGGAAGAACACGATGAGGATCTGTAGTGGCCAATATAAAAATTACGTGTGGAGGGGGCTCTTCCAGCGTCTTGAGAAATGCATTGTAAGCCGCTCTGGATAATTGATGCACCTCATCAATTAAGTAGATTCTGAAGCGACCACTAGAAGGGCTCAATCTGACTTTGTCGCGCAAGTCACGAATATCGTCGACACTGGTATTGCTTGCCGCATCGATCTCAATAAGATCGAGGAAAGACTCCGTTCCAACATTGGCACAGTGGTTGCATCGATTGCAGGGTTCCGGCTGCATGCCCTGTTTGCAATTTAAGGCTTTGGCAAGCAGACGCCCTAAAGTTGTCTTTCCAGTGCCTCTCTCTCCAGAGAACAAGTAGGCGTGACTTGCCCGATTATGTGCCAATTCGTTCTGTAAAACTTTTACGACGGACTCTTGTCCAAAAACGTCTGCAAATCTTTGGGGCCTGTATTTATTGTATAAGGCCTGATACCCATCATTATTAACCAATATGAGACACCGATACTATCGACTTCGCGTATACATTCTATAGTGGCCGTGCACCCTACTTCGACTGTGTGCCAACGCCTTGTTACGGATCATCGGCTCAAGATAGGTTTACCCGCAGCACCCGAAAACATTCTCTTACCGCTGCTTCCTTCCGGACCTGACGGGATTCGAGATATTTCGTCGCACGGGGCCCATCTATCGGCACCATAATCACCGAATAGAATCGACGACAACACAGCCTCGGAGGGGAATTTAGCTCCGCTAAAGCGGTTTGCGGATACAGGGCACCGCTAGCTCCCCGCCTAGCACGGCCTAGTCAAGGCTATCTGGGCATTGGTCATGAGTCAATATGGATGTTGAAAAGAGGGGTCTAGTATGTGTGAGAGATGCGTTTTGACTAGTGATGGCTTATGGGCTGAGGGAATATCATTAGCCCTGCACTCATATCACCAACTATTGTACTCTGAGATATGCCTAAATCCGACCAGTATGCGGCGCAGTAAGCACAAACGAAGGCATCAAATTGATCTTCTGCGGACTTAAATGTTTTTAGGCTGAGTGTGTCGAATTCAGGTTGAAGTAACTGGAGTAGTAGTTTGTCTGGTCTAACTTTCGGATTGCCGTTTGTTACTCTGTTTAGCAGCAATTTACCTATGCTTGATAATGCTGAATACCGGGAAGTTAGATCTCCCTTCTTGTATAGAGGCCGCTCTTTTAGGTCTAGGATGTTAACTAATGCTGGATGGGGGTAGGTTTCGAAGTATGCGAGACCATGATTGGCTGCTTCGCTATAACCCTCCTGAGATAATACCTTTCTGATCGAAGTGGTTTTCCAATTCCTTTTGTTGGCGATGGTCTTGTTGCATGGATATACGCCTATTTTGAACTTGTGATAGTCCTTAATGATTTGTCTATCGCAGTTTCTGATTCCAATCTGATTAGGTATCCAGAGAGGTGCATCTACAGCTACTGTCGTATTATCTGTTTGCCACATCTTGATTTGGGTTCGAATAGAATTTGTATTGATTACATCGACGAAAGATTCCATAACGTGCCAAAGTCCACCATAGCGTTGCATTACGCATATGCCTGTTGGATTTGTCAGCGTCCAAGATGGATCTATGCCGATAACTGTTGATTGCATATGGACAAATTCCTTCTTGCTGCCACGAGTATTATTGGCAGTCGGATAGTCGACCGCGCGTTGCGGTGTCGTATAATTGTGCCACGATTTGGACTATGATTGCGGTGCTTTTGGCAATGATACAGGAAGTGGAAGTGATCTCTGGCTTATGTCGTTACGTGCACGTTCTTAGATTAAATCGGTATAGTTTCTATCTGTAGGATTCAGGAGTTGCATATGTTCGTTAAGCCTCGTGTTGGATTTGCTGGGTTGTCTCACGATCATGTCTGGCAACTTGCAGCATCTTGGTCCAATCAAGAATGTGAATTGGTGGCAGCATCTGATGTTAACTGTAACCTTCGTGAACGCATGCGATTGGAATTTGGCGTCCAGCAGGGCTTCATCACATGGCAAGAAATGCTAAAAGGGGTTGATCTTGATGTTCTTGTAGTGAATATGCCGAACTGTGACCATGCGGATGTCGTGGAATCAGCGGCGGCACTGGGTATTCATTGCCAAGTGGAGAAACCTATGGCCGCTACGCTTGAACAAGCACGAAAAATGATTTCTGCTAGCGAGGATGGGTCGATTGCTTTAATGGTTAATTGGCCAACAGCATGGGACCCTGCTTTACGTACTGCGATTGGGAGAGCTAAATCCGGTGAAATCGGAAGAATAGTGCGTGTGTTACACAGAGGGGGGCATGCTGGGCCTAGACAAATTGGTTGTTCTGATGAATTCTGTGAATGGCTTTATGACCCTGACCAGAATGGGGCTGGAGCATACATGGATTATTCTGGCTACGGGATTGCTGTCAGCCTGGAACTATTGGGTAGGCCTAACACTGTCTTTGCGCACATGTTGCATGCAGGGGACGATATGTTCCCAGGAGATGATAATGCCGTGTTGGTTCTGGGCTATGAGGATTCGTTGGCAGTGATCGAATGTTCGTGGACCTTTCGAGGTGGAGCATCTTGGGCTACGGCGATTCATGGGGAAATGGGGTCGCTATTTGTAGATATGAAGGGTCAAACATTGGTACAAACTAACCATACTGACAAAAAGATATATGAACCGGACGATGCATTGCTTCAAGTTGCCTTGGACCAACTTCCGGAAGGAAATCGCGATCCGGCAGAATTCTTTTTGCGGAATTTTCGATCTGGAGAATTCGACGGGCCGACTTCAGCTCGCTTTGCCTGTGAAATACAAGAAATAATGGATGCAGGTCTTAGATCGGCATCTGAACACAAAGTCATAAAAATGTGACAAGTCGCGTTTATTACATTAATTGGGAGTAATCTTTTATGCGATCTAACTTATTGAGGGAAAAACTTGACTCGGGTGAGCCGACTATTGGGACGCGTGTCAGCTCTGTGTGGGGTGGGATTGCGGAATTGGTTGGGCAATCAAAGCACATCGATTATGTCGAATTTGTGTCAGAGTATGCCCCGTTTGACAATCTGACGTTAGAGAATTTTGCCAGGGCAGTAGATTTGTATTCTCACATGACTTCGATGATTAAGTTAGATGCAATGCCCCGTCAATATTTGGCTACCCGGGCCGCTGGAGCGGGAATACAGAACTTTCTTTTTGCGGACATTCGTGGAGCAGAGGATGCCCAGGAGGCAGTTAATGCGGTTAGAGCAGACTCGCCATCGTCCTGCGGGCATCGTGGTTTCACTGCGAACAGGGAGTCTGGCTATGGATATGGAGTAACTCCACGTGATTATGTCGATGCACTGGACAATGCGGTAGTAATGCTGATGGTAGAAAAGAAAACATGTGTGGATGACTTGGACAACGTTCTGTCTGTTCCTGGAATTGACATGGTTCAATTTGGTCCCGCCGATTACTCGATGAGTGCTGGGCACTTGGATGACATGCGGGGTGCTGATACCAAAGCTGCAGAATTAAAGACCATAGAGACTGCCCTCAGTCTAGGGATCCAACCAAGAGCGGAAATAAATTCAGCTGAACAAGCTAAGAATTACCTTGCGATGGGTGTGCGGCATTTTAGTATTGGAACGGAGATGCGCATCCTGAGGAATTTTTGGGAGGATGAGGGGGGTAAGCTACGAGACATCGTAAGTTCTGTCTAAGGAGTGCCATAAGTTTCAGCCTAGGCCTAACCTAGCTTTAACCCGAGATACCGTCTGGTCGGCGATTGGCTTCACTCGATCCGCTGATTGCTGAAGTAGTGAATCGATAGTGCGATGATCTGCTGTCAGATCTTTGTAATTCTTTTGGAGTGGTTTTAGTTCGCTTATTACGACTTCAGCCACGGCCTCTTTTAAGTCACCATATCCTTTGCCGTCGAAATCTGCCGATATTCTGGATTCAGTCTGACCGGTTAATGCCTGATAAATGGTCAGTAAGTTAAACACGCCCGGTCTGTGCTTATCAAAAGTGATTAGGCGATTGGAATCAGTGGTTGCCTTCCTGAACTTGGATCTGATTTCATCAGGGCTATCCAATAGGTTGATGGCTTGGTTTTTGCCTTGATCGCTTTTACTCATTTTTTGGGAAGGGTTATCAAGGCTCATAATTCGTGCTCCGACTGATGGTATTGATGGCTTTGGTATTTTCAAAGTTTCCCCATACATGTTGTTGAAACGTTCAGCCACGTCTCTTGTGAGCTCCAAATGTTGTTTCTGGTCTTCTCCCACTGGTACTAAATCGGCATCGTAAACCAGAATATCTGCTGCCATTAAAGCCGGATAGTCGAATAGGCCTACCGAAGCAGACTCGCGTTCCTTTCCAGCTTTGTCTTTGAATTGAGTCATACGTTTCATCCAGCCCATTGGAATGAAACAGTTTAGGATCCAGGCGAGCTCGCAATGAGCGCTAATTTGTGACTGTATAAATAGTGATGAAATATTGGGATCGATACCAGCTGCAAAGAGAATACCTGCTGTTTCCCGCGTCCGAGTATTCAATCCTTTGGCATTTTCCGGAATCGTAATTGCGTGAAGGTCTACTATGCAAAATAGGTTGTCATAATCATATTGAGCGGAGACCCAATTTTTTATTGCACCCAAATAATTTCCGAGGTGTAAATTTCCTGTCGGTTGAATGCCGGATAACACTCTTTGTTTTGTCATAGGGCTAAAATCCAGTGTGTATTACAAGCCATCTTAGTTCACCGAAAAATGATTGCGTAGTAGATGCCGCAGCATGGCTTCCGAGCATTCGTTGCAAAACCATTCTTCCGAATCTGCTTCATCACTAGATAGAGCTAATAATTCTGCAGTGGTAGCAGCATGACGCATGACACAACCTGCATTTGTACAATGTTTTTCACCGTATGCTAACCGGACTGTTGGTCCAGAACGATTAGTTGTTTGCAATACATGCCCAAATGAGTGTACTGCTAATCTGGTTAAGGCTTCACGTCTCTGACGGTCGTCATTGACCGTGCGTATTTGCTTGGTCGAAATTACTGCAGCTAAATCTTCGGATGTAGAGGATAATGAATACTGTATATCACCGTCCTGGACCATCTTGTCGGAATCATCTGTCAAATTATGATGTACTATCGCAATATCGTAGTGGGCTCCGGCTTCTTGCCAGGGCTCTTGTCGTATGGTGTCAAGAAATTTACGTCCATCAATATATCCGGACATTCTATCCAGGCTCTCATGTACGTACCACAATGTAGACCAATACGGAGAACCTTTTTTGATTGATGGGATGCGCCATGTTCCGAATGGTCGGATTTCAGGGCGAACAAGTCCCACACCAAGCTTTGCTGATAATGCCAAACCTAATTCAACTGCATCACTAACCCCGCTAAGCACAGCCCTGGCTTCTGCCAACGATACTTCCTCGGTCCATTGGATACTGATCGATTTCAACGCATCATTACTCCGCTAAATTGGTCTTAAGAGGTCCACTCCAGTCTCTCAATAGTTGCGTTATAAGGCGCACTCCTACACCTGTCCCTCCTCCTGACCAATATGGTGTTTTACGCCCTTCCCACGCAGTTCCGGCTATATCTAGGTGTACCCAGGGAACATCGCCAACAAAGTGTTTCAGGAACATTCCCCCGTTTATAGTACCAGCTGCTTTCCCTCCGGTATTATCCAGATCCGCTGTGTCGCTTTGTATGTTCTTCTCATAGTCTTCCCACAATGGTAATTCCCAGACTCGTTCGCGGGTATATTCACCAGCTTGTCTTAAGCGTCGTGTTAGGTCGTCGTTAGTACTCATTAATCCGGATGCTGAGTGGCCGAGGGCGGTGATAACTGACCCTGTCAAAGTAGCCATGTCAATCATTGCGTCGGGTTTAAAGTTTTGCGCATAACACAGAGCGTCTGCCAAAATTAAACGACCTTCAGCGTCGGTGTTTATAACTTCAATAGTTTTTCCATTCATTGCGGTTAAAACATCGCCTGGCTTGACTGCGGTACTGCTGGGCATATTTTCAACAGCCGGGACAACACCTATTACTTTCACAGATGGCTTTAGTTGAGCCACTGCTTGCATAATACCGAGGGTAGCTGCCGCGCCTGACATATCAAATTTCATGTGATGCATGTTTGAGCCTGGCTTGAGTGATATCCCACCCGTATCGAAGGTTACTCCTTTGCCGACGATTGCTATGGTGCCACGTGAGCGGCCAGAAGGTTCGTACTGAGTTACGATAAGTTTAGGAGCTTGTGCACTGCCCTGAGATACTCCGAGAAGGGATCCCATTCCTAGTTTACTCATCTGACTTTCGCTGAGTACCTGACAACTAAGTCCATGTCTGCGAGATATTGACCGGGCTTTTTGGGATAGTATTGTGGGGGTCATGTTAGCAGCAGGCGTGTTCTGCAAATTGCGTGCCAAGGCAACTGCCTCGGCAATGGCCAGGCCATCTTTGACACCTAGTCGAATTTGTTTTATCCGTTTATTGTCGATTTCACATATTTTCAAAGATAATAAGGGCGATGGTGCTTTTACTACTTCTCCCATAGTCTTAAATTGGGTGAAGCGATACTGTGAAAGTAGAGCCCCGATTACAGTGCTTTCGGCTGCCTCGGCAGGAGAAAGCTCTCCATCTCCTCCGCCAAACGCTATGGTTCCTACATGTTTAGCTCCTAATCTTTCGGCTCGCTTGATTCCAGATGCGGCAGCCTGTATCGCGCGCTCAGCAGTGAAATCCTTCTTTTTGCCTAATCCGACTACTATTATCCGATCGGCTGCTAGTTCCTTGCCTGGGTAAAGGATAGCCGTGTCGTTTAACTTTCCATTGAAGTCGCCCAACTTGATTAAATTGCTAATCTCTCTCTGCAATAATTTATCGATTGCATTTGTAGCTCCGGAAGGGTTGGCTCCTTCAAAGAGATTGACTAGTACAGTGTCAGATTTGTAGTCTGTGATGTTTTCGCGGCCTGCGCTGATTTTCAAACGAGGATCTCCCTGTTCACTAAGCTGCCAATAATTATTAGACAGAGCGTACGTATAGGTCATTATAAGTAGAACAGGTAGTGATTTGCGTGATCATTTGTTTGATTTGGAGGTAATCATGGATGATGAAATGGTTAGATGGGGCATTATTTCTACGGCACATATTGCTACCCAGCGTGTTGTGCCCGCGGTTAAGGGAGGTAGAAATGTTGAAATTGCTGCTATTTCTAGTCGCAATCTTGATGCCGCAAAAGAAGCGTCTGAAGCCTTAGGGATCCCCACAGCATATGGTAGTTATGATGAACTATTGTCTGACCCGACGATAGATGCAGTGTACAACCCTTTACCTAATGGAATGCACCATGAATGGACCATCAAGGCTGCCCGAGCTGGTAAACATGTACTTTGTGAGAAGCCTGCAGCAGATAATGAAAATCAGGCTCGCGAAATGATGGAAGCTTGTCGTAAGCATGATGTGTTGTTGATGGAGGCTTTCATGTACAGGTTTTCAGAACGAAATTTGCGAGCAAGAGAAATAGTTTCTTCCGGTTTGCTGGGGGAGGTAAGTCTGGTTCGGAGCAGCTTCTCCTTTTTACTGCCTCGCAATCCTGATAACGTCAGATTTAACCCAGAACTTGCCGGAGGTGCGTTAGGAGACGCAGGGACTTACCCAGTCAATTCAGTTCGATTTCTACTTGGCGAAGAGCCCATGTCGGTTGATGGCCGTCTCGAAATAGATCCAGAGTTTGGAGTCGATATGGGGGGTGTAGCTAGTATGGGCTTTGCTAGTGGTTGTTTGGCATTAATAGACTTTAGTTTTCAGCAAAATAGACGACAAATCATTGAGGTTGTAGGGACTGATGCGACCATGCAGATAGACCAGTGGGTACTGCCTAGCGTCGATAAAAAATGGATAACCATAACTAACAAAAGCGAGCAGATTCAAGAGGAGTTTGGTCCTTCAAATACCTACAAATTAGAATTCGAATCAATGAGTGATTCGATACTTAATGGTGTTGGAACTGTTTGGGATGGTCAGGACATGATTCAGCAGGCTACGGTTTTAGACGCTATCCGTGAATCACACGCGACGGGGCAGCGTGTCGGAGTTAGACCCCCTACATTTGATGAGTAGATCCAGGAGTTATCACAGGTACCTCAATAACTTTGTAATTGCGAGGGTCAATCCTTCCTGGCGCGACCGTGTATTCTGACAGGATTAACTTTTCAGAGAAAGTCCTAAACGATGTTTGCGTGTTACCGATATCGGCCCCTGTTGCCACGATGCCTTCTTGTAGGATTCGGATTCAAATTGCGGCTCTTTCCCGAGGCCGTGCTGTTCTTTGGTGCTGACTTACGTATTGATTCTCCTGGCAGTATTGCGGCACCAGTCTCTCTACGCGTGACGTTTTGCGGTTGGGTCTCTTTGGGCGTATTAGGGCGAATATCTTCCCAGTATGTTCGCTTGATTCGGCCACCCATCATTTGTTCAATCCTGCCTAGAGATAATAGGTCAGTCCCAGCGACTAGCGTAACCGAAACCCCGCTTCTCCCCATGCGACCGGTCCTCCCAACCCTATGCGTAAACATTTCCGGATCCTCTGGAGGGTCATAATTGATAACTGTTCCTATCGAAGTGATGTCTAATCCTCGTGCGGCTACGTTAGTTGCCAACATTATCTCGCCATGTCCCTTACGAAACCACTCGAGAATCCGATCTCTTTGTTGTTGAGTAAGATCTCCTTGCAAGGCTTTGACCTTGTATCCGTTATTTGATAGATCGCTCTCAAGTCTTTTAATACCTGCCTTGGTACGACCAAATACAAGTGTGCTACCTTCACGTGAATTTTCAATCAGCCACTGCAGTGCCTTAGACTTCTCTTGAAGAGGGACTATCAGGACTTCATGTTCTATGTCTGGCTCCATGGACTCTGTAGCAGGTTCTAACCAATCCGGGTTTTTCAGATAACGATCGAGTAATTTTTGAATACGAGATGGTACTGTGGCGGAAAAAAGAAGTGTCTGTTGACGATTCGGTAACATCTTTAGAATTGCATCTATGTCTGGGCCAAATCCTTCATCCAGCATTCGGTCAGCTTCATCAAGACATAGTATCGATAAACTTTCAACAGACATATTTCCACTGTCAATGTGATCTATCACACGGCCGGGCGTTCCGATAACTATTTGAGCTCCAGATTGCAGTCCCTCCAATTGAGGTTCATATGAGACACCCCCATAAATTAGTACAGTGCTTACATCACTGCCTTTCAATGCTTCCCGGGCACTATGTTCGATTTGCTGGGCCAATTCTCGTGTGGGGGCTAGGACTAGAGCCTGTTGGGACTTATTTGCTGTGTTTACCAGTTGGGCTATTGGAAGCATAAAGGCTAAAGTTTTGCCGGACCCCGTTGGTGCTTTTCCGACGACATCTCTTCCGCTCAGTATTGCTGGTATGCCATCATTCTGAATCGGCGTAGGTTCGACAATGCCCATAGATTTAAGATTGTTTGCGGTGCTCTCATCTATACCGAGGTCTATAAAATTAAATGTCAATAACGGATCCATAATAGTTGTCACCGAAGTGAGTCTTAGGGCATTGACAGCATCCAGTCAGCTTCATAGGTATTGACGCTCGATTCGGTATAACGTAGCAACATGCAGCATCAGTATAGCTCGGACACTCACCAAGCGTCTTCGTCCGGATCGAATCTGGAGAGGGACGGGCCGGATTGTATTTCGCCTTGTCTGGTGTCTGTTTTTACGTGTAATTCGAACGTTTTTACGAATACCCCGTTAAGACTTATGGATAATTGATACGATCCTGATTCTGGCAGCTCTGCTCCCTTATCTAATTGTAACGTCAACATGTTTTCGTTTGCCGGGTTGATGTGTGACGGAGCAACCCATTCAACAGAGTAAGACTCTAGGCCACCTGGAGAACGCCATTTGGCAGAAACAATCATGCCTGATTGTAGTCCTGACCAACGCATTGCTATTAACAATGGTTCAGTAAGCACTCCGGGGTATTCAACTTCTGAAATGGGTGCCCTAATTGCGGGAAGCCCATCTACAATGTCAACTGAATGACAAGCTACGCATTCTAGTAGTGTTGGTTTCGGTTGACCATGTGATAACAAGTTATCCACATTACTGAAATCTGTCTCTACTAAATTAATATGCATGTCGTATTATTCTATATGTATTCATGTGTTACCGATGATAAACCCTTGGAGGTATAAAGTGCGTGCTAAGGCTCTCAATCCTGAAGATATTGAAGAAGTCACTCGGGGAAGTGGAATTACATCATTGCCGTTGTTTGGGGAATGGTCTGGAGCCGGGCAATTTACTACCGGAATGACTGTTTTCCCTCCCGGTAAAGGTATTGCGATGCATCATCACAATGTGGAGGAGACCGTGGTTATTGTAGATGGAAGTGGGGTTGCGGTGATAGACGGTGAAGAGTTAAAGGTTGGGCAGTATAGTGCTACATGGATCCCTCCCAATGTGCCACATAGGTTTTATAATTCTGGTGATGAACCCATGAGGATACTGTGGGTGTATGGAGGGGTAGAGGTGACTCGAACTCTAACCGATAGTGGTGAGACATTTGCTCATATGTCCGAGGCCGACCGGCAAGTTGGTCAAGAGAATTAGATGCGGCATTTGAGCAATTTAGGGAGTAAATTAGTCTTATGAAGATCACGACAATTAAAGCTAGAACGCTTGGCGCGACTGAAAATAAACGGTCGATATTCAGTCCTCCAGATGAAGCCATGTTAGGTGGTACGGGGGCTTTCAGGCAAGGTTCGCAAACTCAACCAGAACCAGCAGCATTGACGGTAGTGGAAATAGGTACTGATGAAGGATTAGTGGGAGTGGGTACTTGCGGCGGATTCAATCTGGCTGCGGAATCTATAATTCACAAGCATTTTACGCAGCATTTGTTAGGTCAGGATCCCCGTCGTGTTGAATGGATCTGGGACAAGCTCTATATGGAGACTCAACAATATGGACTTCGTGGAGCGGTAGTTATGGCTATGAGTGGCGTCGATATCGCTTTGTGGGATCTCTTAGGCAAGATTGCCGAGCAGCCTGTCTACAACTTAATAGGTGGAAAGACTAAAGAGCGGGTGCCTTTGTACATGAGTCTTTTGCGCAACTCGGACGGTGTTGAGGGAACTGTGAAGCGGGCAATAAACGATGTGGAAGCTGGGTTTAGAGCTATGAAATATTTTTTCAGCTACGGACCGCGCCACGGGTTGGAAGGGATGCGCAAAGAGATAGAAATAATTTCGGAGATAAGATCTGCTATTGGCCCTGATGTCCAATTTATGGTTGATGCCCACATGCTCTGGGAGTTGCCCTATGCGTTGCGCATGATAGATAAGATGGCTGATGCTGATCTAAATATTGAGTGGCTAGAGGAACCGGTTCCTCCAGACGACATGGCTGCTCATGAAAGGATTTGCGCTACAAGCCCTATTCCTATAGCTGCTGGTGAACATGCGCGCACCAGATTTGAGTATTTGGATTTCATTAATGCAGGTGTTTTCTATTTACAACCCGATATAAACAGAGTAGGTGGATTTACAGAAGTGTTGCGCATATGTGGGTTAGCAGCAGCACACAGTCGTGCTGTTTGTCCTCACCAAGGTTGGTTGCATAGTTACCATTTGGTTACAGCAAAAAATGTCTGTCCAGTAGGCGAGTATTTTCCTCGACGGGATCCACTGACCGGCAACTCACTGATCTGGGATGCACTGAACGGAGAGCCTGAAGCTGATGCGGACGGTACGATAGAAGTATCGGACGCTCCGGGCTTTGGTTGGACAGTAAATGAAGCTGGTGTCACAAAGCATTTGATATCTGCTGATTGACTTATCTAGACGGTATTGACGGTTACGGGCTCAATGTACGGCCTAAATTAGTGAAACGATTTTGGCGCAGGAGTGAAGTTTATTTTCATTCCTGCTGATCGGACAGCAGCTTCTCCTCCGTGTCTGTCAACGTGAGCACGCTGGGCTGCAAAGGCTTTTTCGTTTATCGACTCAGGGTTACAAATTTTGCGCAGTTCTAGTTCTAACCTGTCGCAGGTGTCGCTAAACTCGGGGTTTTGACCTAAGTCATTTAATTCAGTCGGATCTTCTATGAGGTCATATAGCTCGTTAGGGTATTGGTCACCCACGAAATAAACTAACTTATATCGGTCGTCTTTGATCATAAAGTTTGCTGTTGCTGAAAAAGCTGCATGGTATTCACTAAATACGATTCGGTCGGGATCGTATTCTCCGTGTGCTAATGGCCACAGGCTAATACCTGGAAGGTCTTCTTCATCTTTGCCTAGAGGCACACCAACACATTCTAATGCCGTAGGGAAAATGTCTACCCATGAAACGTTGCTGGAGCAAACAGAACCTTTGGGTATGTCTGGTCCCGCCATAATAAATGGCACTGCTGCAGAATCTTCGTACATGCACATTTTGCCCCACAAACCATGCCCTCCTAGCATTTCACCGTGGTCTGAGCTGTAGATGATCCGTGTTCGGTCAGCCTGTCCCGACTTATCGAGGGCATCCAGTACTCGACCGATTTGATGATCCATAAATGTGACTAGACCGTAGTAAGCCGATATACATCGTCGTACTGTTATTTCATCTAGATCTCCATCCGCAGGAAAAAGCCAAGGACGCACTATGTCCCAATATGGATGAGAATTCCGATCCTGTTCACGCCATTTCAGTGGCAAATCCACAGTCTCTGGAGGGTACATATCGAAGTATTCTTGTGGGACAGTGAATGGGAAGTGTGGTGTGACAAAAGATACTAGAGTTGCCCAAGGTTCAGATTTATCCGGTGCTACATTTGTGATCCAGTCCACCGCGTCATCGGCTACGGCTGTGTCAAACCTAATGTACTGTGAGTCTCCAGGTCCAGCATCCAGAACGTTTTGTATCATCCAATCTTTGGCATCCTGCTCCCACCTAATGGATCCCCAAACGTCACCTATACCGTCTTTTACGTTCATGGAAACTCTCTTTTCGGAGATCCCATTATCATCGGCATCATCTCTATAGTGCAATTTCCCTATCGACGTAAGACTCAAGCCATTCTCTTGTAAGCGATGGCCCCACGACGCTGCTTCATTTCCTACATAAGGGTGACCGTTGTCCCAATGTCCAGTCTGGTGTACGTATCTTCCTGTCAAGAAGGTGGCTCTCGATGGGACGCATATGGGGCAATTGATATATGCATTGTCGAATCGGACTCCCATCTTTGCCAGGCGATCAATGTTGGGGGTCTGTACTATGGGGTGTCCGTAACACCCCGTCATTCGACGTGTGTGCTCATCGGACATTAGGAACAGAAAATTCATCGGCTCCAATAGGGACCTCTTTTCTCGGTGCATTCTGTGATTGGTAAGACTACTTGTAGTTCCCCAGCATACCGG
The DNA here is from genome assembly GCA_913043205.1 of uncultured Chloroflexota bacterium. Lineage (GTDB taxonomy): Bacteria > Chloroflexota > UBA11872 > UBA11872 > VXNJ01 > CAJWLF01. Next base: position 23,042 of record CAJWLF010000004.1, read on the forward strand.
TCATTGCCGATTCAATGCCAATCCTTTTCATTCACCAGAAAATTGTATAGTTTCTAATTTGAAATGGAAATTGATATGGCGGTTAAGAAACGTTAACCTGGAGGTTGTCAAGGTGTGGGGTAAATGATTCATTGTGTGGTGTCTAGATGTGCTCGTCGGAGTTTTAAGAACGTTCTTAAGGGAGGGTTAAAATTGGCTCAAGCTAGTAGGGTGAGTAAGAAATTCTGGTCTGGACATCGTGGTGGGATGATGGGTTACGTGTTTGTTGCGCCATCTATTGTTTTTATAGTGATCTTTGTGGTGCTTCCTATAGCGGCATCTTTTTATTATAGCCTTACGTCTTATGATTTAGTTAAAGCTCCTAAACTGATAGGACTTGCCAATTATGCCCAGATGCTGGAGGATGAACGTTATTCGCGGGCAATAACAAACACTTTGTATTTTGCTGGTGTTACGGTGCCAGCAGGGGTTGTTACATCGTTATTGCTTGCTACATTAATTAATAGACAAATCCGTGGTATCTATTTCTACAGAGCTATGTTTTATATGCCAGTTGTTAGCTCTATGGTGTCGGTGGCTCTCATTTGGCTTTGGTTATACGAGCCCCAATTTGGTCTTTTTAATGACATACTGGAGAGCTTAGGGTTGCCCAGATTGAAATGGCTCAGATCTTCTACTACTTCGATGTTGTCGATAATCATTCTTAGTGTGTGGAAAAATATGGGGCTGAATATGGTGATTTATCTGGCAGGATTGCAAGGGATACCTCCTCATCTAATGGAAGCTGCGGAGATAGATGGGGCTGGCAAATACTCGCAATTTTTCAGAATTACACTGCCGTTACTTGCGCCAACCACATACTTTGTGGTGATTGTGTACTTCATTGGTGCCTTGCAGATGTTCGTTCAGATTTGGGTCATGACTCCGGTCTTTGGGGCGGGAGGTGGTGGTTATCAATTAGGTGGGCCGGTTGACAGTACTATAACGGTGGTGGTTCTGATTTATGAGAATGCCTTTGCCTATCTGAAGATGGGATATGGTGCGGCTATGTCTGTCGGGCTATTTGTGGTGATTGCTGGAGTAACACTGATCAATGCAAGACTACTGCGATATGATGTCGGTTATTGATGAGGCTTTTCGGGTAACACATACCTCTAGTTTTGACTAATGCTGGACGCTTGTTAGCGGCCGTCTAATTCTTGGGTTACGGGAGCCTGTTCCATTGAAGGGAACACATCTTCACCGGTATATGGATGCGCTTCAGCTACTTTCTCATTTAGCTCTATTCCGATGCCTGGATCGGTAGGCGGGATAATGTAACCGTTTTCCCAGCTGATGGGTTCTTTGAGCAAGTCGGCATAGAATCCACCGAAAGTTTCTATGCTCTCCTGTATCAGAAAATTGGGTGAGCAAGTTCCAATTTGTATATTGGCTGCTGCTTCTATGGGTCCAGCATACAGATGTGGAGCCATTTGGGCGTAATGGGCTTCAGCCATGCCGGCAATCTTTTTAGCTTCCAATATGCCTCCCACTCGGGCCAGTGCGGGCTGAAGGATAGAGGCCGCCTGAGTAGATAAAACATCGGCAAATTCGTATTTACTTACAAGGCGTTCACCAGTTGCGATTGGGATACTGGTAGATCTAGCAACTCGGGCCATTTCATCTCTGTTCTCGGGCGGAGTAGGTTCTTCAAACCAGAGCGGATCAAAGGGCTCTAGTCTTCTGGCCAATCTGATGGCACTTGAGGTTGTCATTTGCCCGTGTGTTTTTACTAAAAGGTCGCAATGACTTCCGGCAACCTCACGCATGTTTTTTGTTACCAATTCTGCGTTGTCAAGAGATGCGAGTGAAAGTTGACGCGGATCGAAAGAACCCATTGGCATTACGGGATCAAAGCCGACAGCTGTAAAGCCTAACTCTATGTAGTGTTCTGCTCTCTTGGGAGCTATTTCAGGATCTCCGTGATAGTGGGTTGTATCCAAACTGGCATCGTATTGAGATTTATCTTCTGATGGCTCTGGGGGGTACAGGTAGGTATAAGACCTCAGTCGCTCGTTTACTTGTCCACCCAGCAGGTTGTAAACGGGTTGATTAAGGGCTTTGCCAACGATATCCCAGCATGCAATTTCTATGCCACTCATTATTCCGCCCATAGTTAACTCTGGGTGGTGGCTATAACCGCTTGCATAAAGAATTCGCCAAATAGTTTCAATATTAAATGGGCTTTGACCAAGTACATAGCGTTCGACGACGTCCTCGATCATCAGACACACTTTTTGTGGTGAAAACGGTACTCCATACGCTTCACCGTATCCTGACAAACCATCGTCTGTTGTCAGTTTAAGAAATACCCAACTTAGTCCGCCTCGATGTGGAGGTGGAGTTGCGACTGCCCACGTCTTTAAATCTACCAACTTCATAACTAGCCCCCTGGAAATGTAATCACAACAATAATCTGAGTGTCATCCACACTATCATTTTCGGATCATCAAGCAAAACTCGGTATTTTGTGCGTGCCGTCAGATTGGGTCGGAGGCTACGTAGTCACTGAGTTACTTGCTGACTGTTTAGCTAACTTATTGAAGTCTGCATTTGAGTTACCAGCACAGATTAATGATCGTTGCTCAATTAGTTTGTTCCAAATAGGTATCTATGTGGATCCCTAATGCTTGATCGGCCTTCTCCAAGCTCATTCTGTGCGCGGCCCTGCTATCTAGATGTACTGCGATTGCGGCCAGGTCAGATGCCCTAAAAATACTACCTTTGATTATCAGGTACTATCATCCTGCTTATTTTAGTGTGGCAAACCGAGGGTGTGACCCATCTCGTGGCGACAAACACGGCAGGCATGACAATAGTCCTCACAACTATCCGCGTCTTAGATGAAAAAAATTAATCATTCATCGCCAGGTACAGCTCCATCTTCATAAAATTGAGCGGGGGTCGGGGTCGCACTTTTGAATGGTGGACCATCCGCTAGTATTTTGTCCTCGCCTCCGTGAAGTGCGACTAATCTCCTTTGAGAGGCAAAGGCAGCTGCATTTACTTCCTGAGGGTTGCACACTTTCAGAAGTTCATCATGCAATTGATCACGGATTGGCTGGAAATTAGGATCTTGGCCCAAATCGTTTGTTTCTTGCGGATCAGATGAACGATCAAAAAGTTGAGGAGGGATAGGATCTTGGCTAGCTTCAGGTTCGTAGTGTATATATTTGTATTGTTCATTACAGATCATGAAATTGCCTGCATGAGATTTGGTTGCGTGATATTCGCTGAAAACTGTTCGGTCACCAGCTGATTTACCCTGTGCTATAGGCCAAAGGGATGTTCCCGGTAAAGTGGAGTCTATTGCTTCTGCTTCAGCGCCTACGCAATCTAAGACGGTTGGAAATATATCCACCCAACTAGCCATATCTTTCCGCACTTCTCCGCTGGGAAGATCGGGGCCTGAAAGTATTAGTGGGGATCCTACTGAGTCTTCATACATACACATTTTCCCCCACAAACCGTGTCCTCCAAGCATTTCGCCATGATCAGATGTGTATATGACACGGGTGTTGCTTGCCTGTCCAGAGGACTCCAAGGCATCTAGTACCAGTCCTACATTGTGATCCATGAAACTAACGAGTCCGTAGTAGGACGCAACCGCGTTGCGAATTTCATCTTCTGAGTATCTTCCTAATGCATTCTCAGATTTATCTGCTAGACGCCAAGGTCGTGCTGTATTCCAATATGGATGATCGGGCCAGTCTTTTCTTTGCCATGCGATTGGCATATCAAGTTCATCTAAATCGTACAGATTATAGAATTCTTCAGGGGAAATTAGCGGGGGGTGAGGGCATCCAAGTGATACTTTTAGACACCAAGGTTTGTCCGCTGGGGCATCTTCGTGCAGCCATTTTACTGATTCTTGCGTCACTGCTCGATCAAATCTCGTGTAATGACTCTCTCCGGGGCCAGCGTCGTCGGCGTCGCCTTTGTATCCTTGGAAGGCGGTTTGCCATCGTATGGATCCCCAGTAGTCTCCAACTTCGTTAAATACGTTCATTGCGATGCGGGAATCGTCAATACCGTTGTCATCTGTTTCGGATCTGAAATGTAGCTTCCCGATTGTTGTTACTTGATGTCCTTGACTGGAAAGCCGATGACTCCAACCATCGGGATTTCCGGTCCATGGATGACCATTATCCCAGTGATCTGTATCGTGGTTGTATCGGCCTGTCATAAAAGTGGCTCTAGATGGGACACATATAGGGCAGTTCACATAGGCATTGTCAAAACGCACACCACTTGAAGCTAGTTGATCTAGGTTTGGTGTTTTTACTATGGAATGTCCATAGGCGCCAGTCATCCTGCGTGTATGTTGGTCTGACATGATGATCAGAAGATTCATGGGTTTCAATGGCGAAACCCCTTTCCAATATTCGTGCCATAGTATTTTTCATCGACTCAATGAAAAACGAATTGGCAAAACAGAGACGGGACACTATATCAATAATTTGACGTGTATTACGAACAATGCGTGTCTACGATATGTCAATCAGTGGTGAATTCGCCGGGAGGTCTAGTCCAGTTAACTTTTCTTCCCTCTGACAACACCTTATCTTCTCCTCCACGGGCTTCGATGAGTTCATGCTGAGCATTGAAAGCTGCACGATTGACGGATTCGGGATTACACACCGTCCGCAGAGCTCTTTCCAGTTTACGTAAAGTGAACTTGTGAACTCGGTTTGTTGCTAGATCATGCTGTTCTAATGGGTCAGCTATCAAGTCAAACAGCTGAGAAGGGTACTCCTGATCTGCGAAGTAAATCAACTTGAAGCGGTCATCCCGGATCATAAAGTTTCCGGTTGGAGATCCAGAGGCATGGTATTCGGAAAAAATCATGCGTTTAGGATTGGTTTCACGTTTTGCGATCGGCCATATGGATTGCCCTGGCAGATTGTGGTCTTCAGAGTTTAACGGAACCCCTAAGCCATCTAGTACGCTCGGGTAAAGGTCTACCATGCTGACATTCGTGTAACTGGTTTCTCCCGATGGTATATCGGGGCCCGCTGTAATCATCGGTATTCCCACGGAATCTTCATACATACAACTTTTACCCCATAGTCCGTACCCTCCTGCCATCTCACCATGATCACTTGTATATAAAATCCGTGTACGGTCGGATTGTCCGGATTGCTCTAAGGCATCCAAAACTAGTCCTATCTGTTCATCCATGAATGTGATAAGTCCGTAGTACGCTGCGACGGTACGCCGAACATCCTCTTCGGAAAACTCTTCTGGCGTTCTAAGGGGCTGTACATAGCTCCAGTACGGATGTGATTGCCGTAGTTGTTTGTTCCATTGCAGGGGCAGATCAATTGAGTCTAGTGGGTACAAATTCATGTATTCTTCTGGTACCACAAATGGGAAATGAGGCGTAACTAAAGATACAAACAATAACCAGGGTTTGTTCTGTTGCCTGGCTTCTCGTCGCAACCAATTCACAGCTTCATTTGCGACAGCTCTGTCGTACCTTATGTACTCTGTTTCTCCAGGCCCAGAGTTGTGTATATTTAAAGAGGTATTGCTATGGGGCTGAATATTCCAACGCATACTGCCGAAATAATCGCCCTGGCCATTTAAGACATTCATTGGTAAACGCATATCTTGAATACCTATGTCATCCTCCACTTTGCGATAGTGAAGTTTCCCTATGCTGGTAACTTGATGGCCAGCTGAAATAAGGCTGTGTCCAAAACTTGATGCCTCTTCTCCTATATAAGGATGAGCATTGTCCCAGTTGCCAGTTTCATGCGTGTAACGACCTGTAATAAAGTTGGCTCGCGAGGGGACACAAATAGGATTGTTACAGTAGGCATTTTGGAATTTGACCCCTCTGTTGGCTAGGCCGTCTATGTTTGGGCTTTGTACGAGTGGGTGCCCGTAACATCCAGTCATGCGTCGTGTGTGCTCATCGGACATGATGATCAGTGTGTTCATAGGCTCTGTCATATTTAGTAGTTACCTTATCCCATCTAATACTCAGCAGATTCAATTGTTCTTGCACATGGCTGCTACCGCAAAAAGTTGAAAATTCAGTCATCACGGAGTGGCTGGGGTAGAAGGATTCGAACCTCCGCTACTTGGGCCAGAACCAAGCGTCCTACCACTAGACGATACCCCAACAGTCTACTATCCCAGTTTATCAGTGTGGAGGTGATTTCTGGATCATGATCTGATAAATATGAGGAGATTCGAGGGGGTAATTTAGGACAAAGCATTTTCTAGAAAAGCCGACTGTGTTGTACTAGTACGTACAGCTTACTGAGTGAATATAGCCATATCAGGGAGTAGATCATTATGAAATTGGGATGGTCAGTAAAGAGCTCTAGGGTGGCTTATCGTGGGCGCTTTCCAGTGATAGAAGATGAATTGATTGCCGACTTGGATGGTCGGGAACATTTATATACATACCTCGGGTTTAAAGGGTCAGCGGTTTCGGTAATTGCTATTGAAGACGATCGTATTTTGCTGGTGCGTGAATACCGTCATCCGGTGGATAGAATAGTAACTGATCTTCCGACAGGATCCGTTTCCGCTGGAGAAAATCCGTTTGATGCTGCTCACCGTGAATTACGTGAAGAAACTGGTTATGAAGCAGATGGATTGTTTCATCTAGGTGGACTTATTCCGGTGCCAGCATTAGCAAATTTACGTGTTGATTATTATGTTGCTTCGGCACTCAATTATGTAGGCCATGAGCGGGACGACAGCGAAATTATGGAAGTTGAATGGATTGAATCATCGTTGGTATTAAGCCGATTTGAGACTGGAGATTACATTTATGGGACTTTGCCACATGGATTGTTGCTGGCGGAACGATCAGGAGTGTTACGAAAAACACAAGTTGAATGATGAGGAAGTTTAACGAAGATGGCAAAAAAATTAAAAGGGATACATGACGATTACGAATGTTTGCCATCTGATATGTCAATGACGGAAAAGTTCAGCATCAGTTCGTATATTGGATTCAAAAGACGGTTCACTGTTGAGGTGCCCGTATACTCGCAACACAACACCCAAAGGAGGGAACAATGTTGCTCTCTCAGCAACTAGACATAATTCTATTAGGGTATACAGAGTGATGGGTAAACCAAGGTTTAGGATTGCTCCAAGCCCTACAGGGAGTCTGCATATAGGGAATGCACGCACTGCTCTCTACAATTTTCTGGCTTCTCGCAAGCTAGGTGGTGACTTTATCCTGCGCATAGAAGACACGGCCCGTGACCGAAGCAAAATTGAATATGAGAGAACCATTATTGATGGACTGCACTGGTTAGGTATCAATTGGGATGAAGGACCAGATTTAGGAGGGTCATACGGGCCTTACAGACAAAGTGAGCGTTTGCAGATCCATAAAGAATTTCTACAAATACTTATTGACCGTGGGTATACATATCATTGTTTTTGTTCTCGAGAAGAGCTCGCTTTCGAGAGAGAATTGGCACAAAAACAAGGGAGGGCGCCCAAGTATTCAGGGAAATGTCGCGATTTATCTGATGAAGAAGTGTCGAGTCGACTGGATGCTGGGGAGGAAGCTACTATCAGGTTTCGTGTTGAACCACGAATAGTTGGCCTCGATGACATTGTGATGGGAAAAATTGAAGAGGATGCTGGCTTGTGGGGTGATTTTGTATTGGCACGCTCTGATGGAACACCTGTATACAATTTCGCGGTAGTTGTTGATGATCACTTAATGGATATTAGCCATGTAGTCCGAGGCGCGGATCATATATCCAACACATTCAAGCAAATCATGATGTATGAAGCGTTAGATCTGGAGAGGCCGAGGTTTGGTCACATGCCGCTGACACTGAATGCAAAACGACAGAAGCTAAGTAAACGGGATGGGTCAGTTGCCGTCGAAGAATATCGTGAGCAAGGATATCTGCCAGAAGCTGTCGTGAACTTTATAGCTTTGCTTGGATGGAATCCTGGCGACGAACGTGAAATGTTTTCGATGAACGAATTAATCAATGTGTTTTCAATGGATCGAATTACGACATCTAATGCTATTTTCGACGTCGCACGACTAGATTGGTTTAATGGTGTTTATGTGAGAAAAATGTCTACAGATCAGTTGGCTCATCGAGCCAATGATTATCTATCTGACCTAGGGTATTTTTCTTCAAATCCCACTAGATCGTCTAATGATTGGTCTCATTTGAACGGGGTCCCTGTTCCGCCACATGACTGGCCTTCGATGAACTATTTCATTGCAGCGCTAGAACTTGAAAAAGAACGTATTAGGAAATTCGCTGAATTGCCTGAGTTAATGAATTTCTTTTTTGTTGAAGATATATATGCAGATACGTCTCAACTAATATCTAAGAAACACAGCCAATCTGATACCAGGGCAGCATTAGTTCGTGTTGCAGAATTGGTTGGTCTACAAGGTGTAAACAAGATGGATACGGTTGAGAAATACATGCGATCGCTTGCCGATGATTTGGGTTGGCGGGCTGGAGACCTTTTTATGCCTGTCCGAATAGCTTTAACAGGGTCGCGTGCTACACCACCTTTGTTTGAAACCATGAAAGTTCTAGGTGATCAGAGAGTTTTGCATAGGTTGAATAAAGCGGTGGAACAACTGAGCTCTTGACCGTGAGTCATACGACATTTTGGGTTACCAGGCCGTGAATCCACCGTCTATGACTAGATCATGACCTATAACAAAGTTGGATGCATCTGAAGCAAGGAAAATTAGGGCTCCTGTAAGATCCTGGACTTCCCCTAGACGATTTACTGGGGTGTCTCTTAGCCATACAGGATGCATCTTGGCTATTTCGGGGGTGTCTGCCATATCCGTCCGTATGTATCCTGGACTGATGCTATTTACATAGATGCCGTGTTCTGCCCATTCTGTAGCTAGTGAGTGTGTCAAATGCACTAACCCTGCTTTGGAGGTGTTGTAGTGAGTCTGGAACTGAGGCCTGTTGATTATGCGCCCTGACATAGACGCTGTATTGATTATTTTGCCGTAACTGTTGGGAATCATCACTCTAGCTTGGGCTTGCGCACATAAAAAAGGACCTTTGAGATTCGTGTCTATAACCTCGTCCCACTCAGATTCTTCGATCTGATTGGTGGGTGTGTGAAAGCATATTCCAGCGTTGTTTACCCCAATGTCCAACTTGCCCCATTCGCTTACGACCTGGTTTGTAAAATCATCTACCTGTGTTTTTGATTTCACGTCTGCAGAAATGGACATTGCTTTGCATCCTAGGGAATCTATGAGTTTGGAAACCTCTTCTAGGGGCTCACTTCGACGACCGATAAGAGCAACATCTGCGCCTGCTTCTGCAAGTGCTATCGCAAATGCTTTTCCTATGCCTGTGCCTCCGCCAGTCACTAAGGCTGTCTTCCCGTCTAATCGAAACGAATCTAATATTCCCACCGTATTCTCCTTCAATACTCCAACGGTTTGTCTCCGGCCCTTATGTTGTCTAAGTGAAGATATGTTGGCATCCGCCACATAAATCTAAATCATATGAAGTTGCATACATAATAGCCATATTTAGCAAGTACCATTTATTTTTGGAGTAGTTTGGAATACTAGTTGTTTTCAATCGGACATACCTCAACTATTATTGACGGCGGATATGCATTTAGCACTTGCCAAACTTCTAGTCCAAATAAGTAATTGTTCAACAAATATGTGCTTTCAAATTCAAGAAGCTAAGGAAAGGAATCCATCGTCTCCTATGAATGATCGGTGCGCGAATGAGGATCATGGCTTGGAAGTCTATGATCACGGCGAGGAGGTAGTTGTATCTGAGCACAGAAGCATACGATGGATTTATATTGTTTTGGGGTCAATCAGTGTTGCGATTGGTGTAATTGGCATTTTTGTACCGGGGTTGCCGACGACTATTTTCCTCATTATGGCTGCGGCTGCATACGCTCGTAGTTCTGATCGTCTTTACTGGTGGCTGCTTAATAACAAGCTACTCGGGAAATATGTGAGAGATTGGGAGCGGCATAAAAGCATTACTCTGCCAATGAAAATATTTATAGTGTTCATGATTGCTTTAATGACTTCAATATCTGCCCTTTTTGCAGTTTCGCAGATACTAGTCAAAATAATAATTTTGTCTGCTGGTTTAGTGGGTGTTTGGTATGTCGCATTGCATACGCCCACTCGCAATAGAGCTTAGGTGCTCTATAGCATGAATGTTTTAGTGAACGATTTCACAGGGTCATAGACGGGCAGAGTTTCTGCAAGCTGCATTCAGGGCATTTGGGTTTTCTAGCATTGCATACCTTTCTACCGTGCCAAATTAAAGCGTGCCCAAAGAATACCCAATGCTTGCTATCTAAGAGCTTCATCAAGTCTTGCTCAATCTTTTCTGGGTCTTTTTGGCGAGTTAGGCCCAGCCGTTGGGACAATCGTGATATATGGGTATCCACCACGATGCCTGATGTTATGCCGTATGCTGTTCCCAGCACTACGTTGGCTGTCTTTCGTGCGACACCTCTTAGCGTGAGGAGGTCTTCCATAGACTTTGGCAAATTGCTTTCGTAGCGATCTACAATGGCTTTTGCGGATTCCGATATAGCTCTTGCTTTATTTCGATAAAACCCGGTACGTTTGACTAGTTGTTCCAAGTCTTCTATTGGAGCCTTTGCCATGGATTCCACTGTGGGATATCGTGAAAACAAGGCAGGAGTTTCCTTGTTTACTCTCTCGTCGGTGCATTGGGCGGATAGTATTGTGGCGACTAACAATTCCCATGGATTGTCGAAATGCAACGCACAATTAGCGTCCGGATATAAGTTCGTCAGCTCTCCTAAAATCACCGACAGCCGCTGTTTCCGTGCAGCCGCAGACTCCCGCCAGCTTTTGCTTTCGAATTTTTTAGGTTTCTTCGTTGCCATCATGCTGTCTTTCCAAGATATCCTATGTAAACAGCATACTCAGAGATGCAGGTAAATAGCTATTTGGGAGTATTCATGAAAACAAAGGCGATTGTGTTTGCTGACGTAGGAAAGGTGGAATTTGTAGAAGTTGATATTCCCCAGCCTAATCCGGATGAAGTCTTAGTGCGTAGCAGCCTGAGTGGAATTTCAGTGGGGACTGACGGGTGGTACGTCACTGGGAAATATTCTGCAGTGCGTGACAGATATCCAGTGATCTATGGCTATTCACGAGTTGGCGTGGTGGAAGAAGTGGGCTCGGAAGTTGAGACGCTTGAGGCGGGTCAACGGGTGTTTGTAGGCACTCCTAAAACTAGGTTGGTTCCTGGTAAATTTGGGAATTCTTGTGGAAATTATACCGGATGGGGTTGCCACAAATCTGAAGATGTTGTCCCTATCCCGGACTCTGTGAGTGATGAAGAGGCTACAATGGTGGGTTTGGCTTCAGTTCCTGTCGTAGGCAGAGACCTAACCGGTATTTCGCCTGATGACCTAGTAGTTGTTCTTGGTCAGGGTATGATTGGACAGTCTGCGGCTCAATTGTGTCGAGTGCAGGGAGCCAAAGTCATCACAGCCGATCCCTTGCAGCAACGTGTAGAGTTATCAGAGTCGTACAGTTCGGACATCGCGGTGAACATACGGCTTGAAGACTTAGCATCTGTTGTATTTAATGAATCCTCTTCAGGCGCAGATGTAGTGTTTGAATGTGCCGGTCGAAGCGACACCATGGATCTAATTTTGGATATAGTTAGAGGTGGCTGCAATGACTCAGAGAAGTCGGGGAAGGTGTGTATGCAAGGATATTTCCCAAACCCTATAACAATAGATTTCCATTCTGCCCATATGCGTAGATTAACTATGACTTTCCCCTGTGGATTTGATGTTGCAGGTTCTAAGGAAATTATGAAATTGTTGGATAAGCGGCAAATAAATTTGAGTCCTTTGATTACTCACGAGTGGGACTTGGAACAGGCACCACAAGCTTTTCAATACATGATTGACCGACCAGGATATGTATTGGGTATGTTTATCAGGTGGTCCAACAATTAATGAAGGGATTCAACTGTAATGTCGAGTGAATGGATTTTTGAAAAAGTGGCCGGGCCATTTAGTTTTACGGAAGGACCTCAATGGACGGGTAACAATGTTTTATTTACCGATTTGTATAACCATAGAGTTCTTGCTTACGACCCTGAATCAACAAAAGTGAAGCTGCAGTTTCAGGGCACAAATCAAGGGAATGGATTGCTTTATTCGCGGGCTGGTGAGCTGCTGTGTTGCGAAATGATCGGACGGCAGGTGAGCAAACTGAATTCTGATGGGACAAAAGAAGTCATTGCTGATAGATATCAAGGTAAACGCTTAAATAGCCCTAATGACATCATTGAAGATAGTAAAGGTAGGATATGGTTCACCGATCCTAGATATGGTGAGATTCGTGATGATATGGAGCTCAATCATGAGTCGGTGTATCGGTTTGATCCGACAAGTGATAACGCACAACTTGAACGTATGACTTTCGACACCACTCGTCCTAATGGATTGCTGCTCTCTTTGGATGAGTCGACTTTATATGTTGCGCAAAGTGACTATGGGGAGGCTCGCAATCGCGAACTCCGTGCCTATCCAATCATGGGAAATGGAACATTGGGTCCGTACAGAGTGGTGCATAATTTCCATCCTGCTCGTGGTATAGATGGAATGACCATCACTGACACAGGGCTACTTCTTGCTACTTCTGGGTGGGACCGTAATGGTCCTGGCCCTATGATTAATGTCTTGCATGAGTCAGGTCGTGTTATAGAAATGCACCCCGTCCCTACTGACATGCCGACTAATATTTGCTTTGGAGGGACAGACTTAAGAGATCTTTATATTACTGTGGGAACAGGCGAATTGTTTCGCGTTCGCAATAGTGGCTACCAAGGTGTCAGAATGACCGACTCATAAGGTCTACCACATCAGCCTTAGGGTTCATAAACTGACGATTAAACAAGGTTTGCTACAGCTCGTAAACGGTCCCTCCAACTCTATGAGATCGGATGTAATCCCAATCTATCTCGGCCCCTAAACCAGGTTCAGTCGGCGCGTATACATTACCTTTCGGATCTATGGCGTCCAAGCCTTCTTTGTAATTCTTATAAATATTCACCCCAGATGTTTCAGCATCCGGATGCACTAAATTCATTTCGTAAAAATTAGTATTCCTAATAGCAGTCATCAAGTGTCTGTGTGCAGGGCCATGAGAATGAATTTCCACGTCAATTCCCAAAGATTCAGCTACGTGAGCTAGTTTCAGTGCACCTGTGATCCCGCCATCTTGATAGGCGTCTACTCGTAGAAGATCTGTGCTTTTGGATATGGCGGCCTCAGTTTTAAGGTGTAAACCGCGAATATATTCTGACATTAAGACCGGTGTCCGAACTTTGTCACGCAACAACTGGTGAGCGTGAAAAGATTTTCCTCCATCGGGGAAAGGGTCTTCTATCCAGAAAAAACTTGCCTCATCGCAGGCCTGGCCCACTCGCAATGCATCTGCAAAAGTAGGTAGAGCGCAGGCTGGATCAATCATAAGGGCCATATCATCTCCGACAGAGTCTCGAGTAGCTAGTATTGTTTCTATTTCGCCGGGAATATCTCCGTCAAGCCAACCATGAATTTTGAATCCTGTGAAACCTAGCTCTTTGCATTCAACGGCGAAATCTGCGTAAGCTTTGGGAGAATCCAAACCACCTGCCCGGTCACCGTGATAAGTGCTTGCATACGCAGGCAATGGGCGTAATTTGCTCCCCAATAACTCGTATACAGGTGATTCGTACAATTTTCCGGCTAGGTCCCATAAGCATATATCGAGAAGTCCGATGGCTAGAGCATCGTGCTGTCTCAGCTCAAAATACAAATCATGGTAAAGCTCGTTACGATGAAGCGCGTTTCGTCCCAGTACCATATGTGCGATCATTTCAAATTGTCTGGTTGCCATTATCAGTTGTCCTGCTGCCTCTCCTGACAATCCAGTATCAGTTTCAACACGCATAGCGCTTCGACGGACGATTCCATTCTCGCCCGGGCTGTACATCAACCCAAGGCCGTGACGACTTCCGCAAATATTTCGTAATTCAACATTGAATTCAAAGGTTTCTATTCGGGTGATGGATGGTGTTGCCATAAATAATCTTTCTGTCTGTGTGTAAATTTGGGTTGGTAGTATTAATATTTGTACCTGTTTAGGCCTTAGCCTACATGCCATTTTAACTACAAACGGAGAAAAAGCATCTTTGAGATAGGATCGAAATCAGTCGGGCGATTGCCATTATTTGACCCCTCCTTAGGAGAGGTCGTCTATGAGCCTGAAAAAGGCGAAGCAGGATACTGGGTAGGGGCTCCAAGTGTGTGGGTGGAGGGAAAAGGTATTTATCTGAGCACTCGACACAGAAGACCATTGGATCAGGATAGAGGTTGGAAGTCTGCGATTTCCTACAGTGAGGATGGTATTAACTTTGAAGAAATATGGAGTGTTCAAGCCAATACGTTGAACACTGAGTCCATCGAAAGATCTGCATTAGTAAGGGATCCTGGTGGGGTTTGGAGACTGTATATCTCTTATGTGGATTTAAATAGGAGATGGCGAATCGACTTACTGGAAGCGGAAGATGTTATGGCGCTTGACCCGGACAAACGAATTAAGATCATGGATGCTGAAAGTACTTTGAGCGAAGGTGTGAAAGACCCATATGTGATGTTCATTAGTGGCATGACTTATATGTTTGTAGCTTATGCTCCAATTGATACTGTAGTACCAGGCTCAACGTATGATGATTTGCATGGTACAGGGAATGTATTCACCACAGGGCTGGTACAGCATCCGAGCGGTCTATGGATATCAGCAGATGGACGGAATTTCACTTTCAAACGCGATATTACTGTGCCTGGTTATGGGTGGGATAGAAATGTTGCTCGATTATCGTGTGTGGTTCCGAACGGCGTTGGTTTCACTATATTTTATGATGGCCGCTTGACCAGCGGAGACGTATACGAGGACAAGACTGGCATGTGTTCAACGCTAGATTTTGTCAACGTCATAAAGCATTCTGATGAGGGGGCGATTCTAGAAGGTCCGTACGGGAGTGGCTGCTTGCGATACATAGACTGCGTACGATTTGAAGATGATCTCTTATATTACTACGAGGTTAGTAGAGTAGACGCAGCTCACGAATTGAGAGTGGCAAAGGTGCCATTAACTACATCTGGCTGAGCTATGGCTACAGTATAGAATGTTGAAGCAATCTCATGCTGTGAATTTGCGCAGATAGTTGCATTTGCACCCTGGTGTCAAAGTCGATTTGGCCGGGAGTTTCTGTAGTCATTCCATTTTGGCCAAGGGCAGAGTATGCATACAGTGCCAATGGCCATTGGTCTGTTGTTTTCATAAATGCGGACAATTCTTGTCTGCTTGGTAGAGATACCAACCCGTCCTTAACATCCCGATCATCTATTACTGGCTTAGAATTGATCGGTCCGACTGTTGAAACTTGTTTAACTATTTGAGTCCCCCAGGATTCATCAGAGAACAATGGATACATGTAGTAGCCGGTCTCCTCTGGATCTTCATGAGCGTCTATCCATAAATCGAACTTTTGTTTGCCCACGGATTTTCTAACAGTCAGTGATTCTGGAGTTCCTTTGCCAGTAAAACTTCGATTTATGTCCTGGCTATCTATATTCTCTCGGATACCCAAATCAAATCCTGTAGGGTTTATACACGGATAAATAACAAATTCGAAATTAGGGAATTCAGTCCATTTGCGTTGCTCGAGAAAAGCTAGGATGGACGCGATTGCAGCCGGTTCATCTCCGTGTACTCCAGTGAATAATCCTATCCGTGCGCACGCCGAATTTGAGGCAGGGATGTCTACTTTAAAGAGAGATACATTTCGATTTGGTATTTCAATTTCGGTTAGGGACATGGGATTGTCGTTCACTACAGAATTTACTCGTTTGATAAGTTCTGTATGGTTGGAAGGGAAATTAGTCATCGCTCAATAATCAATATCTGTGGTGCTTCACTAAGCGAGGAAACATAGGATGTCATGGTTTGTCCCATCCGATGACTCTCGGTTTGCTGCCGTAAATTATTATCAAAGCCCTTTCTGCGCGTACGGCTTGAATGTCGGCGATGAGTTGTTGTATCTGATCTTGATGCAGTTCGATGGGTTTAGTGCTTTTCGGGGATTGTCGTATCACCCCTAAATGGTGAATGTCTTGCTTAAGTTCTGTCTGCAGAGTGGCAACTATTTCAGTCGATGTCTCGTTAGTCAGGATTTGAATCAATTTAGGTGTGTTCTGTTTTTGTAAGTCATTAGATGCATAATCTGATTGTATCGACTCTACGGCTCTTTCTCTGCTGGTAACTTGAGCAAAGTGTCCCAATAGGATGGATGCGAAAATAAGATTGATTATGTTATGGCAAAGATTGGTCAATAGGGTTGATTCAACCGGCTCTCCGAGCACTATAGCTAGCAGGGATTGCAATAGCCCTATAGAGTTGAACAAAACGAATACAACAGTAATTGTTAGTCCAATGTAATAGAAGCATCTACGCGGCCACATTGTTTTTTCTAATTCAGGTTCCTTTTGCAAAGCTTTCATAATTCTGGGGCCAACCGCCAGCAGAAGTAGAATTCCGACAATTAAGAAAGTGATACCAGCAGAAACCTGACCTATCCACCAAGCATCGTCTCGCTCGAGGGTGGTTGCATCGATGACCCATATGTCGAGCATGACTTGAGACAAAGCTATGCAGGCATAAGTGCCCTGAATTAACCCCACAGTTAGCACGGTGTAGTCCACTAGTCTTTGGACTATTCGGGCGTGACTTGTCTCTTGGTTCAGTTCTGTTTGTAGTAAGGGAATATGGGTGAATAGTATTGCTATTCCGACAACAGCGATAGATACGATGTTGTTCATCAGTAAGAATTCCCATGGGGTCAATGCAGAGCTATCACCCAACAGTGAAGCAACAAAATTGAAGAGCATGGCTGTTATCACGCCAAATATTGCGGCAGTGGCTATTCCTGTAGCGAATAGTAGATACGCATATTGCAGGATTGTTCCGGATTCAGCCTTTATTTTTGCACGGTGCCATACGTGTCCTAATGATCCTGACAGCATTACGGCAACACTACTTGATACTAGTATTGATATTTCTTGGTGGAAATTTCCGGCCAATAGTTTGCTATCGTATGGTATTAGTTTCCAAGGCAACTCCAGTGCCGTCACCATTGAAGCTGATATGGCAATCAGGGTAATTGCGGTTACTAAAAATAGGTACGTTCGTTTCTCGATCCAGTTAACTGGTCTAAAAAACTGCCAGTGATACGCCCATAGGACGAGCGCCGGGATTAATCTTCCCAAACGGCGGATTAGTTGCGACCATTCATCGGACATCCCAAGAAAGAGCCACATGATGTGTTGGATGATTTCTCCAAATATTTGAAGGCTGATTAAAGCTGATATAGAAATCACGGCGTAAAGATAAAAGCGACGAATGTCTGAGTTGGTAAATTTGTTTGATATTCCTGATTGCTGCTGGATTTTCTTCCAATGGAAGACCCACATGGGTAGGGCTACGATTGTGGTTGCAAGAATTGGAACCAGCGAAGCTCGCAGATAACTATTCAAATCCGTGCTCAAATCAGGATGTGGCCAAAGCGCCTCTCCTAGTAGTACATCAAACATTTTGCCGAAACCAAACCCGACAGCTGTAATTGTTATCAAGGAAGCCGTAAACAGGTATAAGCTCCAAGGAGCTATGTCTCTATGAAGACGCCAGCGAAGAAATGCCCTTATGAACAGCCATACGAGAGATATTTGAGTAGCTATTACTGCGAACCCTTGTATAGGGATGATGAAGTTCACCGAGTTAAAAGGGAGGGTACTTGGGTGAAATTATTTTCCATGTAGCTCGTTCGCTCTTTAATTCAAATCTGATAACCTGGGTGTTTGTTAAAGATCCGGGACCGCTATCATCTCTGTACACGGTAGTAATTTCTATGACTACGTAGGCCAAATCTTGGTCTATTTCCTGAGATATAAGAACTATTCTCCTACTGGCTGTTGGGTCCAATTGGGAGCTTGTTGGAAATTCCTCTGTTTGATTAAGTATTGATGTTGACAAGTATTCCCGGGCTCTGCTGATTCGTCCTGCGTCCAGATCAACTATATATGCTTGTACTACCCCGACAGGGGTGTCTGTAGAATATTGGATAGGCTTTCGGTCCTGGGTAGCATATACGGTAAGCACAGATGCTAAGATCAGAATTATGGCGCCAAAAATTATCGCCAGCAGCCAACGGTCGCGCACATGACCCCCTTTGCTAATCCTTGCCAAGCTTGACAACAAAGTCCGTGATGGCAAGGTATTCTAGTAGTAATGATACCTTCCGTAGTTAATGGTCAGGAATTTGACATAACATCTGTAGATCGCAAAATAGTTTCGCACATTCACGATTCAGAGTGGAATATTAGCGTTGCTATGTCTGGTGGCGGAGTGGGGTTTATACATAAATTGCTGTCTACGGTAGGTGCGTCTCGTACGGTGATAGATGTCGCAATTCCATATTCTGCTGCGGCTTTACGAAGATATCTTGGTTATTGCCCTGAAGCTTATTGTTCTGTGGAGACAGCTTCAGATTTGGCGGTGGCAGCATATGCTTCAGCTGTAAAGCTTCCCGGTATTGATGGTCATAAATTACTCGGTGTTGGAATAACTGCGGCGCTTGCCACTGATCGGTCCCGACAGGGTGGTGACAGGTGCCACATTAGTATTGCAGGACCTGACATTAATATATGCCGATCTATAGAATTCAAACTTGGTGACAATGACCGGGATAAGCAGGACTCCATTGTTTCCAAGCTAGCGTTACTTACTGTAACAGAGGCGCTCAAGCTAAATTCCGATGACTCTGTGTTGGAACTGGCAAGCCAATTTCATGATGAATATTTAGGAAAGGAAGGTCCTAACATTGAACATTGGCTATCCGGATTGCTTGAAGGCAGGCTGGATGTATTGGCTCAGTCTGTCGAGGGACACATTGGAGTAATTAATAGCTCCCCTCGCGCATTGTTGTCCGGTTCATTTGACCCTTTGCACGCAGGTCACAAGCAATTGGCAGCAGTGGCATCGGATACTCTTGATACGAATGTTGACTTTGAATTGTCAGTTATTAATGTTGACAAGCCCCCGTTGGGCAACACAGTCATAAGCGAGAGGATGAATAGCTTTTGTGGATATGCTCGTATATTTCTGACGAGAGCGCCAACTTTTCGTGAAAAGGCTAGATTGTTTCCTGGCACTACTTTCGTTGTCGGAATAGATACCGCTATACGCCTTATTGATTCGGTTTATTACACGGATACTATGGACATGCGACTGGCACTTAAAGAAATCAATGAGCAAGGATGTGGGTTTTTGGTTGCTGGACGTAGTCTGAAGGATGGGTTTCTGGGAATCGGAGACATAAGTATCCCTAGCGAATTCAGTGATATGTTTACTGGAATTGCAGAATCTGAATTTCGTAATGATATTTCTTCAACGGATATCAGAAACTTACGTTCATGATCAGATTGATTCGGAATGTGCGTCCTGGTAGATAGCTCAGGTCAACAAATATACTGACAGACCTAGTATCCCTACAGCTATTCGATAAATGGCGAAGATGCCAAATCCTAACGACTGGACGTGCTTGATTAACCAACGGGCTGATACTGCCCCTGCTAATCCTGCTGCCGACGCGGAAACAAAAATTAGGGCTATAGATTCTAGGGATAGGCCGTTGTCAACTAGCCCAATTCCTCGCCACACGGCAGCTCCAATTATTATTGGTCCCATCAACTGGAAGGAAAATGTTGTTGCCTCGGTGCGATCGAGGCCACAAATTCTGGATACTGTCATAGTGATTCCTGATCTGGAGACCCCTGGAATTAATGCGATTGACTGGCTTATACCTATTACAACCATTGAGATTAATCCAACAGAATGTCTAATGGGACATAACTTGTCAGCTAGATATAGCAATATACCGCCACTAATCAAGCTTAGACTGACGATTAGTGGGTCGCGCAATAATGACTCGGCAGCGTCCTCGGCAAGGATGCCTAGCGCCCCCACCATAGCCGTAGAAACAATAATAGCAACGAGTTTGTTTTGAGAATGCTGTCGGCTGGGATTCTTTACGAGTGTGTTCTGAATTAGATGTATGTAACTGCTTCCCATAGATCCCAGCACAGCGATCCCAGTCCCAAAATGTAGCGCGACAGTGAAGGTAAGACTACTTAGCAGGTCTAGCTCTATTTTGGCTATCCAAGGTATCAGTATGAGATGGCCTGAACTGCTGATAGGAACGAATTCCGTTATCCCTTGGACAATGCCAAGCAATATGCCATGAACCCAATCTAACGTGGTAAGCAATTAATCTGCTCCCGCTCCCTTAGAATTGTTATGCGACTACATAAATACTATCGTCTACTTCAGGTAGGCAGTTATAGGAATAGTGGGGTCAAGACTAACGTTATGGTACTTAACACTTTGACTAACACATTCAGAGAAGGGCCAGCAGTATCTTTCCAAGGATCTCCTACGGTATCTCCTACCACAGATGCAGCATGAGTGTCGGACCCGCGTTCGACTGTGCTACCGTCAGCGTTTTTCAAGGATCCACTTTCAATATATTTTTTGGCATTGTCCCATGCTCCCCCTCCGTTGTTCATAACTAGAGCAAGTACGACACCGGATATTGTTGCACTCATGAGGAATGCTGCTGAGGCTTCAGCCCCCAAGATCAGACCTACGATTATAGGAGCGACCACCGGCAGCAGCCCTGGTGCGATCATATGACGTAATGCGGCTCCAGCTGCAATATCGACAGTTCTACCGTAATCAGGGCGCACATTGCCTTCCATTATCTCTGGGCGTTCCTTGAATTGGCGGCGAACTTCTTCAATGATGGCTGCCGAAGTAACGCTGACTGCTCGGATTGCCATAGCGCTGAACAGATAGGCGATCATCCCACCCAACAATGCTCCGACAAAAACTTCTACTTTTGCCAAATTAACTACCCTACCTGGTAAGTCGGCTTTATCGATGAAAGCGCTAAGTAGAATGAGTGCGGTCAGTGCGGCAGAACCTACTGCGTACCCTTTTGTCAACGCCTTCGTAGTGTTGCCCACAGAATCAAGCTTGTCAGTTCGATTTCTTACCTCTTCGCCCGCCTCTGAAAATTCCGCTATTCCGCCGGCGTTGTCAGTGATTGGCCCGAACGTGTCCATAGCGAGAATATAAGCTGCGCTCATGAGCATTCCCATTGTGGCTATCGCAGTCCCGAATATACCTCCGACATACTCGGACTCTAGCTGTAATCCGAGTTCTTGCACGCCCTGCAATCCGCAGACATACGATGTTCCTATCGAGGTTGCTAGCACTACAATAGGTGCAGCTGTGTTCTCAAAAGCGACAGCAATTCCTGATATTATCGCCGTGGCAGAGCCAGTCTTAGATGCCTCCGCTATTTCCTTTACCGGACGCCACTCGCCAGCCGTGTAGTATTGTGTAATGTAGACGAAAGCGACCGTAGTTGCTATTCCTATCGCACCTGCTGCAAAAAACCACAAGCTGTTCAAAAGATACGTGGTGCATATCCCTAGGCCGATCAATGATAGTACAGCTGTTACCCAAAATCCTCGATCAAGCGATTTTTGAATCCCACTTCCATCCGGGTCTGATGCCCGGACAGATAATAGCCCTACCATGGAGGCTAGTATCCCGCAGGAACGAACGATCAACGGAAGAATGATCCAAGCAACATTGCGATCCGGATCGACTAAGAACAGGGATACACCTAGTATCATCGAACCTATGTTCTCAGCCGCGGTGGATTCAAATAGATCGGCCCCTCTACCAGCGCAATCTCCTACGTTGTCACCTACAAGATCAGCGACTACTGCTGCGTTTCGTGGGTCATCCTCTGGTATTTTAGCTTCTATTTTGCCAACTAAATCAGCTCCGACGTCCGCAGCTTTGGTGTAGATACCTCCACCCAGCAGCGCAAAAAGTGCAACGAAGCTGCCGCCAAACCCGTAGCCTACTATAAGAAAAGGAGCTAATTCAGGTACAGACAATCCATCAAACATGACGAATAGCACATAAATTCCGAGAAGACTGAGGCCAACTACTAAGAATCCAGTGATGGCTCCGCCACGAAGAGCCACCATCATGGCTTCGCTAATAGAGTGTTTAGCCGCAGCGGCGGTCCGCACGTTAGATTTGATAGCGATGGTCAGGCCGACGATTCCGGCTATTGCGGAACACCCGGATCCGATCAAAAAGGCGATAGAGGTTCTCCAGGCTATTCCAAATGCAGATACAGTTGTATCGGTGGTGGTCAAATTGCTACCAAAATTGGCTACTACTAATCCTAGTATGAGTGAAACGATTACAGCCAATACAGCAATAGTTCTATACTGTCTTTCAATGAATGCATTGGCGCCTTCCTGTATAAAACCGGCCACTTCCTGCATCTTCTGATCTCCCCGCGTTTTTTTCATCACGTCCCAAGTTAAGTATGCGGAGAACGCCAACGACAACACTACCGCGACTGGAACTATCACTAAATTTTCCACTTGGTTTAAGAAACCCCTTCAAGTTGGTTATGACTTACAAAATGTACTGAAACTTCATCGTGAACAAACCCAGGCTAGCTTATGCTTCACAGATCGGCGCAGCCTAAGCTACTGATTTATGGCGACCTGTATATTCCGACAAATCTTCTCTAGTAAACCTGATGGTTTTCCGGATGATTCAATTCTACCTGCTTAGTTGCCTGCTGCCGGACGTTACGACGCTACATTGTATCGGAAATGATAGCTTTTAGATAATCAATAAGTGTGTCTAATTCATTCTGCGTACCTACAGTTATTCGCAGTGCATTTTCTGCACCACGCACATGCGGTAGATATCTGACGAGCACCTGTCTGTTTTCGAGGGAATGGTATAAATGTGACGCTTTGTGTTCGCCACAATCAACTAAAACAAAATTTGCTTGTGATGGATATGGTGACAACCCTTTAATTTGGTTTAATTGATCAGTAAGCCAGATTCTACGCTTCCGGACGGTACTCCACATGTTTTGAGCCCAATCCTGATCAGATAGAGCAGCTAAGGCTGCAATCTGGGCTAAACGGTTTACGTTGTATGAATCTTTGACTTTTTGAATTTGTGCACAAAATTCCTCGTGGCCAAGTAGGTAACCTATCCTCAATCCTGCGAGACCGTAGGATTTCGAAAAGGTGCGTACTACGCATAGATTTTCAAACTCGCCGAGTAGACTCAATGCGTTTTGATCCGCAAATTCGGCGTAGGCCTCGTCGATAACAACTAGATTATTACCTGATTCGCAAATCAGACGAATGTTGGCAGGATCATATGCGGTTCCAGCTGGATTGTTTGGACTAGTAATTAAGGTGACTTGTCCATGGGCTCCGATGATTTTGTCAATGTCGAGAGCGAACTCGTCTTTACATGGGATTGCCTCGAAATTTATGCCCTGAATAGACGACAATATTGGATAGAGTGAATACGCTGGATTAGTCGTGACTAGTTTGTCATTCATTTCGCAGCATGTTCGCACTATCAGATTCAGTATGTCATCCGATCCGTTCCCTACTACGACCTGGTCAGGACTCATCGAGTAGTGTTTTGCAAGTTTATTCTTGAGTTCATGCGAGCTTGGTGATGGGTATAGTCGAATATCGTTGGCGGTTGCTGACTGTACAGCTTGTAAGGCGGCAGGGGATGCCTCAAATGCTTCATTTGTGTTCAATTTGATCCAGCCTGATCCTGACGGCTGTCTGCCAGGTTTATACCCTGTTAATTCTGATATAGCAGATCTTATACGTACCAATGTCGATACAATCCCTTGTGAGGGTTAATGTGGCTTGATTCAAGATATTCATGGATGAGTGTATTTGAATACTCGTTTGGATACTAGTTGAAAGCCTTTAGAATTCTTGTGGCAAAGGTGACGCGCTGTTACCATTCTAATGAGTTTATTGGGGAGGCTCTGCCGTCCATTGGGTTGGGCGGTTTGGGTGGTTTTTTTGCGTTTATTTCCTCGGCAAAGTTCTAGTGTGCGGCTTACCATTGCGTCAAATGTGGGTTTGGGCGGATTTCGGTTGGCAAATTGGCCATTAAATGGAGGTAGGGATCGAGCCGCTAAGGGTTTGGATCTGGTTTCCTCACAGGCTGTCAATGACGAGTCTGATGTATTGTTGTTCTGCGGTAATCTGTTTCAATCACCAAGTCCCGAACCCTGCGATATTGCGCTGGCTGCTCGAGGGTTAAAACGTCTAAATGAGTCATCAGTGCTCGTGGGTGCGATTACCGGAGATAAAGACACTCCGGGTCCGGGCAATTGTTCCATCCTTGATGTATTTGAGGATCTCGGGCTTATGAAAAACCTCAATAATTGCGAGAAGCCTTTTGTTATCGAAACAGATAGCTGTAAATTGGCGTTGAGTTCTCTCCCCTGGGACTTGGACAGTGATACACGTAATCCACTGACGAAACTTCAATATAATATCGATGCGGATTTCCATATGCTTCTGACTCACTACCCAGTGGAAGGAGTCCATACTGCTCCTTCCAATGTTCCAGTATTAAATTTAGATTCTGTAAGCGCTCTTCTTGGAGTTGATGTGCTTGCAACCGGCTATTCAAATCAATCCAGTCATGCAACAGCAGGGTCTACTACCGTATTGACGCCTGGAAGCCCTAGTTCGATCGATGGTAGAGGGGGTTTCATTAGTATCGATGTCTCAGGGGAAACACTTTCGGAAGTTGGGCTAATTTCAGGGCTTAGTCCGGCTGAATATGAGGTGGAAATTCCTGCCAGTTTGCTTTCACTTGATAATGCCTCCAGTTTGATTATTAACAAGATCAACCAAAAAATTGCGCCCGATGCTTCGTTATCGGTCTCTATAACTGGACGTATACCTTCTAATGTATTCAGAGCGGCTGCCCTGGGAAGAATTACCGATTATGCTAGGAAACGTTGCGAGAGCTTTGAATGGGATTTGTCTGGCCTTCGCATTGTGGAATCTGATAATGAGCGAGCTGCTGGCCCGGTGTCCATAGGATCGATGATTGAACAGGAAGCTTACTTAATTCGGGACGCTGAGTCTGGTGTGGATGAGGAAGCTTTAGCCCGAGCTATGGCAATGGTCAGATTGGCTTTGGAGAATGGCAGCCTGGAAAAGGGAAATTGATGCTATTCCGATCTATCACTGTCACAGGATTTCGAGCTCTCGCATCTATTAGTATGGCTATCCCTATTCGGGGCCCGATAATTATCGAGGGAGCCCAAGACAACGGGAAGTCTAGTTTGGTTGATGCGATGTATTTTGCGATTACTGGACAAATTCCTTATGGATTTACTCCGTCGGATGTTGTACGGCGTGGGCATGATCACGCTCATGTTTCGATTGAATTAGCGGGCAATTCTGACAACGTGGTTGTAGTTATTGAAAGATCCGTTTCCTGTGGTGGGGAATATCAGAGCTATATGAATGTCAAGAATGGTTCTGGAGAAGATGTCTTTCAGGAGCCTTCGTTAATTGCTTCTAAATTGGAGTCTCTCTTTGGGATTCCTTTAATGGAATTAGGGAAGATGTGTTTTTTTTATGGGAACAGTGGCAACCCTGTTGACAACATCGTCGAAGCATTAAAGAGTGACAATCATCCTGTAGTGCAGGGCAACGATTTGTTACGGGTTGAAAATATCCTTGCTGAAAGCCAGGTTTTTGACCAGAGGCTTATGTTGGTGAAAAAGACTATCGAGCTGGGTAAAGCAAATGACTCTATAAACAAGTTGATCAGTGAGAGGCATGAATTACAGTCAGCCGTGCACCGTAACAATGTCAATTCTTTGGTTCGCAAATTAGATTCTCTGGAAGATAAGCATTCGGGTATTGAAAAAAAACTCACTGGATTCAGAGAGGAACGTGATGCTCTTAATGGGCGATTGGAGATGGCGGAAAGTCTGTCCGGAGAGCTTGCATTGTTCGACGCTTTGATGATCGCTCGTGAGGGGGTTAACAATGGCAAAGACACTCTAGAAGCTAGCGAAGAGCGGATAATAGCTCTCGAAGAGTCGAAAAACAATACCGAGCGTTTGCGGCAGGAACTGCACACCTTGCAGCAAGCTCAAAGTGATATGGAGGAAGCAACTCAAGTCGCAGGAAATGCTGCTGAAATCAAGGGTCAAATTGATCATCTTAACGAAAAAATTATGAGGATAGAAGATTTGACCCAGCAGGTTGATACTCTTCAAGAAGCTCGTTCACAAATTGAGGCAGAGGCAAATACTTTTCGTCCGTGGGGAACTGGTTTGCCTGAATCTCCCCAGCTATGTATCACCACATTGGGTGAATGGATTAGGTTAGAGAATGATGTTGATGAGCAGTCCAAGAAACCTGATTCTCTTTTGCATCGTGCTCTCGGACGGATAGCTGGTAACTCTGGGTCTACTCGTAAGGAGAAATTGGAGGAAATTCTTGAAAATGAGGGGGTAGGGATTCCCAATTCTGATGTGGAAGCTCGTGATTTAATGACGCGACTTGCGCTTCTATTAGATCCGAAGTTCGATTCTCAAGCCAACCAGCGGGCTGCGGATGCCAACCTAGTCAATATTGTGGTAAAGGTAGAGGGATTAAATGAGGAGATACGCAAAATAGAGGGAGAGCTAGATAGTTCTCAATCAGATTTGTTTGATGAATATCGCACGCAAATGGATGAGTCTGAATCTTTATACAGTAGAGCTCATACTGCTTTGCAGTCGTGTGGGATAGAGAATGCTGAATCTAATATCGACGCCGAAATACTTTCTCGAATGGATGCTCTCGAACGGGCGGACCAAGCACGTGATGAATTACCCAATATCCGATTGAAAAAGGATCAGGCGATATTAAGTATTGAGCGTTTTAGCGAGCAAGAACATGAGTTGAGTTCGCGTCTTGTCGATGTGGACAATAAATATAGGGAATGGATTGAAGATTCAAGTGAAGACTTTGATCTAGTTCGAGCACAACTTAATGAAAAACTTGAACGGTACAACATCCCTGGAATCCGCACAGGATTGAACAGTTTGAATTCAGCACTCATATCGACAGAGCGTGAATTAAGCCGTGCTATGGAATCAATTCAGGCTGTGCAATCTGATCTTCGACGAACCCTATCGAATGATCATATCCCCAACGATAAGGCCGAATTGAGGGAACTTGTGGATCGAGCAGTATCGCATCAGGTTAGTGAAGAAATATCTCGAATGAGTAATCAGGCATTACGAACCCGTTTGTCTGAGACAAAGTCTGAACTAAGTGATTGCGAAGCTCGTGCAAAAAAACTAGAAGATGGGCTAGGAATCACTAGGTTCCAAGCAGACACCTCATTGGCCATGACTGAAAAGAATGATTTGGAACAAACACTGACAGATAGAAAGCTTGCGATTCAGATTGTCTCTGGGGCTCGTCGTAGAATTGCTGCCAGGGCTCTTCCCCGCACTGTTGAAATTGCACGGCAAATATTGCCGGAAATCACAGTTTCAAAATACTTTGACATCAGGGTTAATTCCGATTGTGATATTCAGATCTGGGATGAAGAACTTAAAGACTGGATTTCTGTTAGGACATTAGCGTTTGCTGTGCAGAAGCAGATTGAATTAGCTATACATATGGCAAGTTCGGTAGCCTTTGCTGAGTCGAATGGGAATTCTAAACCTGCATTTATGGTGCTAGATGACCCTGTCCCTAGTGCCGACCCGGAGCGTCGTGTTGGCATGTTAAATACTGTAACGAAACTGCCATTCTCAACTTTCTTCCCGCAGTTGATCATTATGGGGATAAATGGGGCCTACGATTTCGGTTCGTGTGCGATAAAGATGCCTATAGAGAAAGTAGTCTGTAATAATTCCGGAGATAAAGAGTTTACTACTGAAATGGTGACGGTGGAGCTGGGTGGCAATGACTAGTATGCGAAATGTGAGATTCTATAAAGGGAAGTCCCGACATATGTCAGAGATGGCAATTAGTTTACGAGTGGCACTTATATGGATGAGTTTTGCAGGCGCCTTGATATCGTGTCTAATGTTGGGTTATCTAGTTCTTTTTACCTCTCCCGTGTCATTTGATAATCTCTTTGCGTTTCACGTGATATTTGGGCTAGGCGTAGTTATGGCGGCCTGGTTTGTTGGGTATGGGGTTAGGAGAAAGTTTTCGTCAGACAGCGAGCATCCGTCTACTATTTGGCCATGCACTCGTCAGTCTCTTCTGTTAGGGAGCGGATCTCTAATCACATTGATGCTAATTCGCCATGGAGTCCAAATAGCTTTGGCGATTTTGCTAACCTCAACATGTATTGTTTTGTTTGAAATCTTGTTTACTTGGGTCGAGGCTCGGGATTGAATTAGTGTGACAAGTGAGGTCTGAAGCGTTAGATCCTTATTCCGATATTGCAGGCCTTTATGAGTCTGAGCATACTGCATTTACGGACGATATTGATTTTTATCGCGGCCTAATTTCGGAGGGACAGGATTCCGTGCTCGAAGCGGGATGTGGCACTGGTCGTATAGCAATACAACTATCTCAAATGGGCTGTAAAGTGACAGGCATCGATATATCTACAGCTATGCTGACGGTGGCCCAAGATGAGGCCAATCGGGTTGGTGTAGAGATGCAATTTGATTGTGGGGATATGCGACGCATGTCGTATGACAAGACGTTTGATCTGGCAATTGTTGCGTTAGACAGCTTTTCCCACTTCCTTGAAGATTCAGATCAAGCATGTGCACTGCAATGCCTGTACAAGTGTTTAGTGACTGGTGGGAAGTTGGCGATAGATGTATTTAATCCTAATCCTTATGTACTGATTGATCGAGATGGAAGACTGATGCTTCAATCAGAATTTTGTGACAAAAATGCTCTGCTAACGAGCCATTTTGTCGCTTGGGAAATGAATCCTAATGGGCGATCAATATATACCCGCCATTACTACGATACCATTAAAGAAAATGGTAATGTGAGAAGGATTTCTACGAATTTTGAGTTGAGGTGCTCAACAAGAATGGAGATAGAAGGATTGATGCGGATAGTGGGGTTCAGAGATATTGAAGTGTACGGTGATTATGACAAATCACCCTATAGTGACGATTCTGAACGTATGGTTTTTGTTGCGGCCAAATAGATTTGTAATGTGTCATTATATGGGATTGGATTTTGTCTTGGTTACATTGAAGGTATAGTTACTGTGCTGGCTACGCACGAGCAAACTATTCCGTGTCCGCAACGAGACATTTTGCAGTATGTATAGACCGTCTTTGTGTTGGCTGAATCTGGATATTCGCGGTTAGAAATGAAAGGAAAAATGATGCCGGTAACAGATCCTAAACTTGCAGGCGCTATGGGGAGACTGGGCACGGAATCGGCATTTGTTGTGTTAGCCCGAGCGAAGCAACTCGAGGCTCAAGGAAACTCAATAGTGCATTTGGAGATTGGGGAGCCTGATTTTGAGACGCCTAGCAACATTGTTGAAGCTGGGGTTAAGGCTCTTAGAGAGGGATGGACTCACTATGGACCCTCTCATGGATTGCCTGAATTTAAAGAGGCTATTGCCGACAATGTAAATAGCTGGAGAGGGACGGATTATTTACCATCAGAAGTGTTGGTTACTCCTGGGGCTAAACCGATTATGTTTTATGCGATTATGGCTCTGTGTGGGCCTGGTGATGAGGTGGTTTATCCGGATCCCGGATTTCCTATATACAGATCTATGATCGAATATATTGGTGCCACTCCTGTGCCTATGCCTTTGCTGGCTGACAATGAATTCCGCCTTGATGTGGATAGATTTCGTGCAGATTTAAACGATAAGACTCGATTAGTTATATTGAATTCTCCTAGCAATCCGACAGGCGGCTATTTACCTAAAGAAGATATAGAGTCAATTGCAGAGTGTGTATTGAACACGGGGGCTATGGTTCTGACAGATGAGGTGTACAAGGAAATAACCTACGATATTGATCACTTTAGTATTGCGTCAGTTGATGGTCTGCGGGAACGAACTATTTTGTTGGACGGATTCTCAAAGTCCTATTCTATGACTGGTTGGAGATTGGGTTATTCTGTAGGGCCTCAGTGGATCATCGATGCCATGGCTCAGCTGCAAACAAATGCTGTCAGCTGCACCGCATCTTTTGTTCAAATGGCAGGTATAGAAGCACTTAAAGGGCCTCAAGATCAAGTGGCTACCATGACAGATACTTTTCGCGAGAGACGGGATTTAATCGTAGGTATGCTCAATGAAATTGAGGGGGTATCTTGCCTTTCCCCGCAAGGGGCTTTCTATGCTTTCCCACAACTTAACGGATTCCGTCAAAATGAAGAAGAAATAGCTGATATATTGCTGGATGAAGGTGGTGTTGCTACCCTGGCAGGGACTGCTTTTGGCAAATTCGGATCAGGATCACTTAGGCTAAGTTTTGCTAATTCGACAGATAATCTCATTGAAGCAGCAAGCAGGATTGGTCAAACGTTGGATGCGATCAGATAGGGACTGTCAACAATGATCGGATGTGCAATGGGATCATCTGGGTACGACGATCAAGACTAATGTAGATGGTAGCGTTTGATCTGCTTCGCTAAGTGAGTACTTATAGTTTTTCGTGTCGATCCACATTCAGTACGAAAACTATCGCCCCTCCCACCTGTACCTCCACTGGATATGGCATAAGAAACTCCCCTGGCTCCATGATTGGAGGAAGAGGGTTAACGTACTGTGTTCGTGTCACACAACATCTGCGAATTATTCCCATCAGCTCGCCAAGTCGCTTCTCTTCAACACCAATAAGAAAAGATGCATTCCCTTCTCTAAGAAAGCCTCCGGCTGTATTGATGCGGGTAACTCCAAATTTTTCTGAGGTTAAGGAATCTGACAAAGACGAGGCATCGACGTCTTGAACTATCACTATGACGAGACGCATGTCAGAGCTGGTTTCAGCAGACAATGGTATGCCATCCTCTGTCATCGAATTGTATGCTGGTCATCAAACCAATCTCCCTGGGTTTGACCGTGTTGGGGACTTCCCTTGTTTCCTAAGTTCTTTGGAAACGTGTCTCTCAATTGTAGCACTTAGCTCGTCAGCGGGCAGACGGCCGTCTAGGACAAGCCATCTGGCTGGAGCTCTGGCAGCGAGGTTCAGGAATTGTAGCCGCACTCTACGATGATAGGCTAACCCTCTTTGCTCGATTCGGCTAAGAGAATCTGATACATCGATGTTTTCGCCTAATTTCCGTTGTAAACCATCTTCGATAGGCATGTCCAAAAGGATTACCAGGTCTGGTACAAGAGCTCCTGTTGCAAAGTGGTTCAAACGACTCATGTCTTCAATGTTTAGACCGGATCCTCCGCCTTGGTAAGCAGTCGTTGAGTCTGTGAATCTATCGCAAAGCACGATTTTGCCAGTCTCTAACTGAGGTCTTATCAGTTCGTTGACGTGTTGGGCTCGCGCGGATGCTAGGAGTAAAGCTTCAACCCGGGGGGACAGGTCGTCGAACCGATCGTCGTGTAAAATAACATCTCGGATTAGTTCTCCTAGATCCGTGCCTCCGGGCTCCCGTGTCCATGCCACTTCAAATCCTTCGTTTTCTAAATGTTTTAATAGTAGCTGGCTTTGTGTAGTTTTGCCGCTACCATCTGGACCTTCGAATGTTATGAAGAATCCTTGTGCATCATTAGTACGTCTTCTCAATTTGAAATCTCCTCATAAGACGTAAAAAATCTTACCCTGCGATTGGGTTCCTCACCGACACTTTTCGATCCTAATGCATATTGGTTGGCGATTTCGTGTTGTTGACGTCTGATGAAGGCATCAGCTGGTTGCAATTCGATAGCCTTTCCAGTGTTGATAACTTTCTTTGCAGCATTTTCAGTATCGGTGAAGGGATCTGATAAATAGGTATTGTGCATAGCTACAACGTCTGAGATACATGATTGTATTTGGGATTGTGAACTATTTCTCAATACATAGATGGGTATATTGTGGTCTTCGATCTGCTGGATGGTTGTCGAGTTGTTTTGATAATAGTTTCGCAGAGTGATCACAACGTCTGTCTCATCAATTTCTCTAGCAAGCATGATCTGAAGTCCCAGGCTGGAAGCTGCCTGGGCCAATCGCTTTCTGCTGATTCCAAAAGGGTATACCTTTGTCGGACGTTGATTATGATGGCGATCTGAGGATGCATCAAGTGTACGTCCTATACTCTGAGCAGCACTGTTACGTCGTGATGAAGTTCGTTCAATTTTAATTTGTCCGTCTTGAACTGTGCGAATTTCTGTCACGACTTCGTCTCTTAGCAAAAGGGCATCAACTGATGTGGACACATCAGGATGTATGGATAATTGGTCGCGGTTTTGAATTTCAATCAGGATGTCAAAAGTTGGGGACGACCGCCGTTCCAAAATTGCTTTTTGCGTTCCTCGACGTCTTGCTTCTTCGTCGCCTAATG
The DNA here is from genome assembly GCA_913043205.1 of uncultured Chloroflexota bacterium. GTDB lineage: Bacteria > Chloroflexota > UBA11872 > UBA11872 > VXNJ01 > CAJWLF01. Next base: position 55,610 of record CAJWLF010000004.1, read on the forward strand.
TTACCGTTTCGACTCCTCCTATTAAATCACTAAGCGTTGGATTAGCTAGCAAGTTTTCCAGCTTGTTGCCATGGGCTGTTCCTATAAGTTGGACCCCTCTCTCTGCAATAGTGCGTGCGGCAGATGCTTCTAATTCGGTGCCAATCTCATCGATAATGATCACTTCAGGCATATGGTTTTCGACCGCCTCGATCATCACGTGATGTTGTTTGTCAGGGGTAGGCACTTGCATTCTACGGGCGGATCCGATCCCTTCATGTGGAATGTCTCCGTCTCCAGCGATTTCATTTGAAGTATCGACTACCACCGCGCGTTTTCCAAGTTCACTGGCTATCACCCGAGCCATTTCGCGTAGCATGGTGGTTTTGCCGATTCCTGGAGGTCCCAAAAGCAGTATGCTTTTTCCGGATTCTATTATGTCTCGGACAATCTCAATCTGCCCAAAAATGGCCCGTCCTCTGCGACATGTCAGACCAACTACTTCTCCTCTGCGATTTCTTAGGGCAGAGATGCGGTGTAGTGTTCGCTCAATACCAGCTCTGTTGTCTGCTCCGAAGTTTCCCACTCGGTCACAGACGTAGCGTATGGTCGAGTATTCGATATCTGCCATCCCTATCGTGATGTCTCCAGAAGGAAACCGTGCTACAGGGACGCGGCCGAGATCCAAAATGATTTCGAGTAATTCTTCATGCTCTGGGCGGGCCTTGATGTAGGTACTGATTTCTGTTGGCAATACCTTCAACAAAGCTTCCAGTTCGGAGGAGTCGTGCTCCGAATATTTTGGGTCAAAGTGTGATTGGGCGAGTCTCAGAGTTATCTCACTACTTTCTCTAACATGCGAGTATTGTCATTGATAGGCAGATGTACTGCCAAGTGGCGGACCAAAAGTATTTTGGAATAGATGAAACGAAATCCTGCGGATTCTACCGACTCTACGATATGTGGTTCATGGTCTCGTGCTGTGACTAGAATTGTATGTTTCGAATACTGATTGAGCCAGCCGATTGCAAATCCGATTAGCTGCTGCAAAATGACTCTACTTTCCGGACGAGCCATTACTTGTATGCGATGGGGACAGTTGAGTCCAGGATAAATGCGAATCCAAGCTGCTATTTCATTCATCGAAGTTACTACGAAACTTTTAATCAATTTTCTATGCCCGCGCGGTTCATCTGTATATTCGGTGGACCAAGTGTTGGCGGTTAGGTTTTCAGCTCGAAGAACTGAGCTCGGAGTGATATCCCTATAGAGACGGTGTATATGCCATGTATCCCCCGGTGTTTGTGGCCGCAAATTTGTAACACTGATCGATCTCATTCGCGAGGTGTTTCCGAGGCCATAGGTGTGTTCGGTGACAGCGGGCTGGAACCCGCTACTCGATAGTGTGTCTATTTGGCTGCATGTGTCCAAGACCCGTGCAAAGATGCTTACAACTTGGTCTTTTGCTGCCTGATGACACACGCCTTGCAGAAAGTTTTCAGATATCGCGTCATCTAGGTCTCCAGAAATACGTTCTTTCTCGCGCTTAGAAGTAAACCAAATCAAGTCTAATTGGCTTTTCTCTTGGCGTGACTGAGTCATTGCTAAGAGCGACTGATGCGAAGTGCTCAAAAAATAGGTTTTGGTGCGTTTTGAAATCAATGGGAGAGCGCTACCGGACACAGCCCAGAATGGCGAAAGTGGGCCAGTATAAGGAACGATAACTGAGGCATCTGAGCCAGATAGAATGAACGATCTAACCAGATATGGAATATTCCATATAGATGGATTTTGGACCAACCAGTTTTTCACTTGGGCGGTTGTTTACCCCTTTATCTTACTAACAAATCGAAGATGGAATCTAGGATCATCAGTCAATTCGGGATGGAAGCTAGTTGCCAAATATTGATCCTGTTCAACGGCAACGATACTATTTTGTCCGATGGTGGCAACAACTTCAACATTGGGGCCTATGGACACGATTATGGGTGCACGGATAAAAACGGCGTGAAACGGGTCGCCTTGCGTCGAATCAAGCTCTATGGCAGTTTCAAAGCTATCGATTTGGCGTCCATAAGCATTCCTTTGTACTTTGATATCCATCAATCCTAATATTGGTGGGTCTGAAGGGCCAAGATCTTTTGCCAAGCATATCAATCCTGCGCAAGTACCCCATATAGGCATTCCTTCAGACGCTCGACCTAGGATCGGTTCAATTAAATCGAAGCGTCGGACTAGTTTGCCTATGGTAGTGCTTTCTCCTCCTGGAATAATTAATGATTTGACCTGTTCAAGATCCTTTTGAGATCGAACCTCCATAGCCGGACAATTGATCTCGCTTAGGATTTGCATGTGCTCAGCAAAAGACCCTTGAACTGCTAGGACGCCGACATCAAATTGGAATGACATTGCTTAATCGATCGATATCAATGTCCACGGCTCGCCAATCTATCAGGATGCGGGATCTCGGTAGATGAGATTCCCGACATGGCAACATCAATGTTTTTAGAGACATCTGCCACCAATTTAAAATCTTTGTAGTTCATCGTAGCGTCGACAATTGCACGAGCTAAAGACAGGGCGATTGTCTGCATCTCCTCATCGTTGTCAGAGTTCTGTTTGGCAGCCTTAAAGATGCCGGAACCTACGAAATTACCCTCTGCCCCTAGGTGCATCATGAGTGCTGCGTCTGCAGGTGTGGCTATGCCCCCTGCTGCGAAATTAACAACAGGAAGTCTTCCTGTACGGTGCACCTCCTTTACCAAATCATATGGAGCCTGGAGTGCTTTAGATTCAGTAATCAACTCATCCTTCTCAAGACTGGCAACATGTCTGATTTGTTTCATCATTGTTCGCATATGGCGTACAGCTTCTATGATGTCGCCCGTTCCAGCTTCTCCCTTGGTCCGTATCATCGCTGCGCCTTCAGCGATTCGTCTCAAGGCTTGTCCTAGATCCAGTGCTCCACAAACAAAAGGGATCTTAAAGTCATTCTTATCCACATGGTTTTCAGGGTCTGCGGGTGTGAGAACCTCTGATTCATCTATGTAGTCTAATTCGAGAGATTCTATAATTCTCGCTTCAGCAAAATGCCCTATCCTGCATTTTGCCATTACAGGGATGCTTACAGAATCCCGGATTTCAACCATTTTTGACACAGGGGCCATTCTTGCAACCCCCCCTTGCATTCTAATATCGGCTGGGACTCTTTCAAGAGCCATTACTGCTACCGCTCCAGCCTCTTCAGCTATGATTGCCTCATCGGCGCTGGTGACGTCCATTATGACTCCACCTTTTAGCATTTGAGCTAACCCTGATTTTGCAACCCAGGTTCCAGTGTGATGATTAGAGTTACCAGAGTGCCCGTTGCTCATGCCTTATGTGTCCTATTCTCATTTGTTGCTGTTGTTTCATTTTGGATAATCATAAATTTGCTAATTTAATTGTACTGTCGTAGTTGCTGAATTGCCGTCCTGACTCATGAAAAGTGGCCAGCGGAATGTTGCATCGATCTTCTACAAGTATCAACCTGCTTTACTGAGCCCTCCCTAAATCGTCCAGATCCAGACCTTTAATGAAATCTGCAAATGGTTTTATCTCATCTTCAGTAATTGCATCTACCTCTAATTCTTCATCAAAATTATCTTCCCTGGGTTCTATGCCTGCTGCTTCCAGAACTTCTTCTGCCACAAATATGGGAGCTCCGACTCTGACAGCAAGTGCGATAGAATCACTAGGTCGAGAGTCAATTTCGAACTTGTTGTCCTGGGTTACAATGACAATTTTGGCGTAGTAGACCTGATCAATCAATTTGTACACAGTAATCTGCTCAATAGTCCCTCCCAGGGTTTCTATCGCATTTAATAGCAAGTCATGGGTTAATGGTCTGAGCGTTTCTCTCTCTTGTAGCCTGATGGCGATAGAATCAGCCTCGGAACCACCAATCATTATTGCGAGGTAGCGATTACGGTCGGGCTCCTTTAGGACTACCACCCGATTAGGATTGACTAAGTTTACTCTTACACTATCAACTATCATCTCAATCATCTAGATCAAAAGCCGTATGAAGCAATTTAGCCCCCTCCTCAAGCTGATCTCTGTCAATTAGGCATGTCACTCTAATCTCACTAGTAGTTATGCTTGTGATGTTAATGTCGTTTTCTCCAAGCACTGAAAACATATTCGCGGCTACGCCTGGGGCACTAGCCATGCCAACTCCAACGATACTCAATTTACCAAGCCGATCGTTTTTACTTACTCCTTGCGCTCCTACTTTATCAGCCACCTTTTGCACAATTGTAAACGCAGGTTCTAGATCATCCGAACTAACAGAAAACGACAAATCTGTTGCATCTTTGCGGCCAACGTTTTGGACTATTACATCCACACTTACTGCGGCGTCGGCCAACGGTTGAAACAATGCCGAAGCCAAACCCGGTCGATCAGGAACATTATGAATTGTGATTTGCCCAACGTCAGCGTCATGGACCACTGCTCGGACCTTCCTGCCTGTTTCAATGTCTATGTTATTACTTGATACTAATGAGCTACCTTCAGCTGAAGAAAAAGTCGATTTCACTATGACCTCCACGTTATGACGTTGTGCCGCTTCTACTGAGCGAGGGTGCATAACCTTTGCCCCTAGAGAAGCCATTTCAAGTGTTTCTTCGTAGGTGATTTGTTTTAGCTTTCTGGCCTTAGGAACAATACGCGGGTCTGCACTATATATCCCTTCTACATCCGTATGAATTATGCAAGCTTTAGCTTGTAGGGCGGCTGCCAATGAGACTGCCGTTGTGTCCGAAGCTCCTCTCCCTAGAGTTGTGATTTCCCCTTTTGATGACAGCCCCTGGAATCCAGCTACTACAGGAACTACATTGTTATGAATCAAATCTATCAGTTTGCCAGGGGCAACGTATTCAATCCGCGCTTTGCCGTATCTGCCATCGGTGCTAATTCCTGCTGCTGGGCCAGTCAATGCCTCAGATGAGTACCCCATCCGGTTTAGTGCTATTGACATTAGTGCACAAGACACGACTTCTCCGGTCGAAAGGAGTAGGTCTAAATCACGTTCTCTAGGACGGCCGCCGAGTTCCTTCGCCATTTGAAGTAAAATATCTGTGGTATTTCCCATTGCCGATACAGCAACCACAGGGGAATATCCAGCATTTATTGATTCCTCTATCTTTCTTGCAGCAACAGATATTTTGTCTGTATCGGCAAGTGATGAGCCACCAAATTTCATTACTACTATGGCTGGTGTCGATTCCATGACTGTATCTTCATAACCCTTCAAATTACTAGATAACAAGATATCATCGTTTTATGGAAATGCTTGGTAGATTAGTCAATTGCGCTAAAGAAATTTGTCGACATGCTTCAATATGTCACTTCGGAATTTGTCTGGATGAAACGCTTTAGATCTCTTTATTGCCTGTGTCCCGATCGTTCTTCTCAAATTGGCATTGCGTATCAGGTCCCATGACAACTTTGTTAGTTCTCCAGTATTACTCCAAAGAAATCCGGAAACATGTGGTTCTATAATTTCGGACAGACCGCCTCCGTTGAATAGTAAGGGGCATGCGCCTGCACTCATTGCCTCGGCTGCGGCGATACCGAAATGCTCGAAGACTGAGGGGTTAGATTTTTTCTCGCCGAACCCTGTTGCATGCCAGTAAATCGACGCTTTTGCGTACGCTGAATCCAAAGATGGTTTACTCAAATTAGGTGATACATTGATAGGATAGCCGTCGGCAAGATGTAGTATGTGCTCCATGTATTCGGTGTCAGCCTTGGTTGTTCCTTGGCCCCCTATCAACTGTAGTGTCCAACCATGGAGTCCATCGTCAATTAAATGTTTAAACTGCTTTATCATAATGTCGTGTTTCTTGTTATGGCCACCTGCGAAAAAACGTCCCACAGACAATATAAGTGGTTGTTTCTCAGTCATTCCTGTATCAATGGGAGTGACGGGCGGGTACACAGTCTTAGGATCTATGTCCCACCATTTTCTTGCCCATCTGCAACTAAATTCGGAATTGGTGAGTATAAGATCATAGCTAGACATTGAAGAGCTATCGTTTCTAGACCGAACTCGCTCTATTTCTTCAGTGATATGGGGAAGCGATTGTGATATGACCCTGGGAAGGATAGATTGCACGTGATTTGTTCGCATTCCGGCGACCAGGACTCCCAGCTCACGCAATTCATTGCTGTCTACAGAAGAGTCGATACTATTACAAGAGAGTGTTAGGCGTGCGCAATGGGTCTTGTGAGGGATTTTGATTGGACCAAAAGGAACAAAGTTTCCGTTGGTTGGTTCGATTATCGTACTACCCAATTTCTTGTCCCCGATACTTAGTGTGACTTCTTTGGCTTCAGCTCCTGTTGGTAGTCCTAACATCAACGTGATGTAATCACCTTTTTGTTTATGGATTGCGATGTGTGCATCCGTGCCACTTGCCCGGAACCAGCCCCTTCCCAGTCTTTCTGGACCGTAGAACCCTTCTGCATATGTTGGAGCACCTCCCATCCTTTCTACGTACGCCAATAGAGAATCGGCAAGATGCCACAACTTACTGGATGGCTTCGGAGGGAAAAACAACAATCTAATACCTCTATGGGATGGATTGTGCAACCTGCTTTCATGGGTGGCATTCACAAATAAATCATAGGTCCTGAAGAAATCGTATAATTTGTTGTCGGGCCATAGAGGGATAACTTTTATTTGCAAACGATCTGAAGCATCGTCATTCCCTGGTTCTACCTGAGGGAGGGATGCTGGTCTGTGCACTATGATGTCTACTTCGTCATAGATTTCCGCTAATGCGGTAGCTACTGCGATAGCATGGTATTCTCCTCCGCCCATGGTATGGAACCATGCGTCGTATACTGCTGCACGCATCAGTAGTTCTCAAGCACTATGTCGGGCTTAAGTCTGGTGCTATATTGTTGTTTAGTTAATCGCATAAAAGGACCATACCGGACTAAATTTTCGGTTCATAGCGGCCCAGCCATGAGTTTATTCTTATCGCAAGTACTGATTTAGCCATCCGAATGGGATCTCGAATCGAATCTACTTTGCTTCCTTCGACGTTATTCCATTCGACGGATAGCTCTCTGATCGCGAAATTTAGTTTCTTGGCGATGAATAGAATTTCAACGTCAAAAGCGGTCACACTTGGGCCTGAAGGGGCAGGGTTGTGGCCTGAATGCACATGCATGTATTTGGATATCTGAGTGGAGGCTTTCTTCGTAAAACCTTTGAATCCACACTGAGTGTCACTAATCCCTCGTATTGCTACTAAGGAAACAAATAAGTTAAATAATCGACCGCGGACGTGACGAAATCGTGATTCGTTATTCCGTATCGAGTCGGTTCCTTCGCGGGTTCCGAGCACCACTTCAGCTCCTTCAGACAAAGCCTTTAGCAGCCTTGGGACCTCACCTAATGGTACGGCTAAGTCAGCATCCATAAAGATTATGTAGTCGCCTTTGGCCCTATTTAGGCCAGTAAGTACGGCTACGGCTTTCCCAGAATGATGAATAGTAATCAGACAACATCGTGCTCTGTTTGAAGTCCAGTTGGCTAACAGGTTCCGTGTGTTGTCAGTGCTGCCATCATCGACCAGTATCACGTCTGCTAGTGGGGTTTGCTCTAAGTAGATGGCCAGAGCAGATAATGTTGAATCAAGACGTTGTTCTTCATTATAGGCCGGTATTACGATGGTGTGCCTAGGACTCATTTTCTGCGTTGAGCCTTGCGCTTCAAGCGTTTCGTTTGCGGTCGTGATGGTTTGACATATTGATCAGTAGTAACCGATGTTTGAGAGAGGAATGATATTTGCCATCGGACACCTATAAATCCAGGTTTGGACTTCGTTTGCCCCATAATTGTCGGTTCTCTGCCAAATGTGATTTGGCTTCCTCAATTTGCAATGTGACGTTTACTTGAGCAGTACCAGAGTAAGAACGTCTTGAATCTATAGAGGACTTAGTGTCCAATCGGATAGTTTCATAATTAACCCCTGGGGCAAAGCTTGCAAGTGTGTCAGCACTTAAGGAATCCAGAGATTCATTTTTCGATTCGAGGTGATGCACTATTTCCCCAACTGTTTCGTGGGCTTTACGAAATGTCATCCCGGTTTGCACTAAGGCGTCTGCTAGGTCAGTTGCGGTCGAAAACCCTGATTCTGCTACTTTGCGGGCTTGCTCATGATTGATTGTCAGGGTAGATAACATCCCTGAGAAAGTTTTAATTGCAGGCAATAGAGTATCTTCAGTGCGAAACACAGCTTCTTTATCCTCCTGTAGATCTAGATTGTAAGCTAGTGGTAGTCCTTTTAGGACAGATAGAAAGCCACTCATTATTCCGATCATCGTTCCAGTCTTTGCTCGGGTTAATTCCGCTACGTCAGGGTTTTTCTTCTGAGGCATTATGCTGCTTCCTGTGGCATAGGAATCGTGTATTGATACAAGACTGTAAGGCTGGGAATTCCAGATAATTATTTCCTCAGCGAATTTGGATAAATGGATTGATGTCATGGTGGCAGCAAATAAGAATTGTGTGACGAAGTCGCGGTCTGAGACAGCATCCAAGCTATTACGCGATACTTGTGAAAATCCCAATAGTTTAGCTGAAATCTCGCTATCGATTGGGTAAGGAACACCAGCCAGTGCACCAGATCCCAAAGGCGATACATCAGCAGTGAGATAGGCATGGTTTGCCAACTGTAGATCACGCTTCAGCATTTGTTCATAAGCTAATAATAGATGAGGTAATAGGATTGGCTGAGCCACTTGTAGATGAGTCATGCCAGGAAATACTGTTTGGACTTCTCTGTCTGCCACGGTTAATAGCACGGTTCGCATTTGATTTATTTCGCTTGCTAGCCTTGCGATGCCTCCCTTTACGTACAATCGGAAGTCTGTGGCAACCTGATCGTTTCGGCTTCGGGCAGTGTGTAACTTGCCTGCTACTGGTCCAACTAGTTTGTGGAGTTTGTCCTCGATGAACGCATATATGTCTTCATGTGAATAATCATTAGGAAAACCATCGGAATCCAATTCTGATCTAATTTTCCTCAAGCCTGCCATAAGGCTTTCGCTCTCATCCCCTGTAATTATGTTGGTATGGCCAAGCATAGAAGCATGTGCGATGCTCCCTGCAATACTCTCCCGGTAGAACCTTTGATCCAATCTAAAAGAAGATGTGAATGCTCTTGCCTCAGTTCCGGGATTATCACTTGAAAACCTACCGCCCCACGTGGTCATTGGACACTATCACCTTTGCCTGGGCGGCTTATTCTTGGCAATTCGCGACCAGCCGCTATTTGGGTTCTAGCTTGAGTTTGTTGGCTTAGTCCATGGAGCTTTATGAATCCGAGCGCTGCGTTATGATCAAACGTATCGTCAGCTCCATACGTTGCCAGTTCAGTCTGGTAGAGAGATTCGGGGGATTTTCTCCCTACTGCGGTACAAGTTCCTTTCCATAGCTTGATTCGTACCGTCCCTGTTACATTTTTTTGATTTATTTCCAAATACGCAGCTAATTCGCGGTGCAATCCTGAAAACCAGAGTCCATCGTAAACCATGCGTGCGTACTCGGCAGAAACCAATTTTTTGAATCGCATTTGCTCCCTTGTCAGAGTGATGGTTTCAAGTGCGTAATGGGCTGTGTGTAGTATTTCCGCTGCTGGCATTTCGTAAATTTCTCTGGATTTAATTCCGATCAATCGGTTTTCTACATGATCGGATCTACCAATACCGTGTCGGCAGCCAGCTTCGTGGAGCTGCTGAATTAGGGGTACTCCATCAAGTAATTGACTGTCTATACTGATTGGGATTCCTTGTTCGAACTCGACCTCGATATACTCGGGATCTTTTGGAGCTGTTGCTGGGTTTGAAGTCCACTCATAGACGTCCTCAGGTGGCTCAACCCAAGCGTCTTCTAGTACCCCTGCTTCGACGCTTCGCCCCCAGAGATTCGCATCAGTGCTGTAGGGTCTTTCCGGCGTAATAGGGATCGCAATGTCGTGCTTTTTGGCATAATCGATTTCCTGATCACGATTCATATTCCATTCTCGCATTGGTGCGATAATTCGAAGAGACGGCTCCAAAGTGTTTATCGACACATCAAAGCGCACCTGATCATTTCCTTTGCCAGTTGAGCCGTGTGCGACGGCTTTCGCTCCTGTCTCACGTGCCAAATCAACCAGCAACCAGGATATAAGAGGTCGTCCGAGCGCTGTGGCAAGATAGTAAGCATCTTCATATTTCGCACTTGCCTGAAGAGAAGGCCACACAAAATGGTCAACAAACATTTGCTTAGCGTCTACAGTCCTCGCATCTACTGCTCCCACAGCGAGAGCTCGTCTTTTAGTAGCTTCCATGTCACCGGCTTGGCCAAGATCTGCAGTTAGAGTTATTACATCCATTGAATAATTATCAGATATCCATCTGACGGCTACGGAAGTGTCTAAACCTCCGGAATAGGCAAGGACTACTTTTTCCATTTAAATACTTCCAGTGATAATGGTTGGAAAGGTGTTATGTGTCTTAATGTAGGGCTGAGCTGACAATTCCAATTGCTGCTTCTATCTCTGATGCTTCTACCGTCAATGGAGGAACCATGCGGATAGTAGAAGCTGATACTTTTACCAATATAAGTCCGTCATCTCGGCACGAGTTGACCACTTTGTCGGCCAGATCTGGCGATGACAGCTCAAATCCTACCAGTAGGCCTAACCCACGGACATCTACAATCTGCCCGGTTTGTTTAAGCTTCTCTAATCCATCGATGAGGAGATCAGATTTTTTTGAAACACTTTGAAGAAACCCAGGTTGCAATATAGTTTCAACCACTACTTTGGCTGCAGCACAGGCTAATGGGTTTCCTCCGAATGTGTTTCCATGATCTCCGGGTTGCAACGTCGAGGCGTGTTCTTTGAATAGAGTTGCCCCTATAGGAACTCCTCCCCCTAATCCTTTGGCCAGCGCAATAATGTCTGGTTGGACGCCGAAATGCTGATAGCCTAGAAAATGCCCTAATCTACCTATGCCTGTTTGCACCTCATCGAAAATCAACAGTAGATTATTTTGGTCGCACAATTTGCGTAACTGTTGCAGATAGTCCAGCGTTGCCGGATAAATTCCTCCTTCAGCTTGAACTGGTTCGATCATGATTGCGCAAGTTTTGGAACTTATTGCATCAGACATAGCGTCTATGTCGTTAAATGATACTTGTCTAAACCCTTCGGGCATTGGGCGAAAAGGGTCTTGATATGCGGGAGTGCCTGTCGCTGCTGTCATTGCTAGAGTGCGGCCGTGAAACGATCTGTCTGTAGTGATTACTTCGAAAGCATCATCTAGGGATGTCTTTCCATGCTTGCGTGCAGCTTTTACTGCAGTTTCTGTGGATTCGCCTCCACTGTTTGTGAAGAATATCCTGTCCATGTCAGAGTTGTCGATTAGCTGTTGAGCTACCTCAAGCTGAGGGGTAGTGTAGTAGAGACTGGATGTCTGAACTAGAGTTCGCGCTTGTGTTGCTATAGCGTCTGCAATCTGAGGGTTGGAATGACCGAGTGCATTCACGGCAATTCCGGCGACAAAGTCCAAGTATTCTCGACCAGTGTCGTCCCAGACTTTCGTTCCCTCACCTTTGACTATTGTAATTGGTGCGCGACCAAAACACTGGACGTAATATTGTTTTTCTATAGCCTGCCAGTCAATAGAGTGCTGAACCATGCCTCGGTTTCCCCCTTGCCACAATAGGTGTTGATTCTAATGGCGGTAATATAATCAGTTACGTAGCTTACTCTCTTATGAAGGTTGTACCTGCATCACCTTTCGATAATTGTCTATGAATTGCGCCTCTTTTGCTACCGTTGATTATGTGCACTTTGTCTACTTTGTCCAGCCGGCGGAGGGCAGAGTCGATTTTGGGAATCATCCCTTCGGTAATCACACCGTTGCCCTTGAGCTGATCGGCAAGCTTTCTGGTCACTACGGGTACAGTATTCCCTGATTCATCCAGTACTCCGTCTACATCGGTCACAAAAATCAGGTGATTGGCAGATATTGATTCGGCTATTTCTCCAGCTACTGTGTCGGCGTTGAGGTTGTACATCTGACCTGCAAAGTCGTTAGCCACTGGTGCGACTATCGGGACAATATTGTGCTGCCATGCGGTGTATAACAAAGACGAATCGATCTTTGATATTCTTCCGACGAAACCTAGATTACCAAATGCTGTTTCTGGAACTACTTTGATAAGACCGGCGTCAGATCCGCAAATCCCTAAACTGCTTATGCCATGTTTGCTCATGGCGATAACTAGAGCTTTATTTAATTTTCCAGCTAGTACCATTATGGCCAAATCTAGTACTTCTTGTGTTGTTACTCTCAATCCATCAACGAATTTCGGTTTGATTCCCGATTTCAATAAGGCATCGGATAAATCTCGTCCCCCTCCATGTACAACAACCACATTTGCCCCAGTTTGAATAATCGGTGACAGATCTTCGGCCAGGTTTTCCCAGTGTACACTCGAAGAACCGCCGGCTTTTACCACTATAGTTTGACTAGTGTTAGGGTTTGATAGATTCTGTGGATTTGTCGGAGAATCCATCAGGTTGAATATTCTGAATTAAGAGAGACGTATTCGGCACTCAAATCGCATCCCCATCCTGTAGCAGAATAATTTCCGGAATGTAATTCTAAGCGTAGTGTTGAATTAGATTGTCCTAAGTGGGTTGATGCCAATGATTCATCGAAGTTGATAGGGGTTCCTTGTTTCATTACCTGAGTGTTGCCTATCCATAGATCAATCACGTCAGGATTAAAGGAGGCTTGGCTGTACCCGATAGCACATAGGGCGCGCCCAAAATTTGGATCAGCCCCGTGAACAGCTGTTTTCATCAGTGTGGACGAGGTGATAGATCGAGCAATCGATCTAGCATCCTTCACGCTGGAAGCCCCGTTTACAGATACTTCAAATATGCGAGTTGACCCCTCAGCCCCTTTCACAATCTCTATTGCCAAATATTCAGCTAATGCGGATAAGGCCCTGGTGAATTTCTGAGTACTACCATCTTGAGAACTCAATCGGACACCAGAAGCTCCGTTGGCTAGTACTATTGTCATGTCGTTGGTTGAACTGTCTCCATCGACAGAAATCATGTTGAATGTCTGGTCTGAGATTTCTGAGATGATGGATTGCAGCGTTGCTGTTTCGATATGGGCGTCTGTTGTAAAGAAAGCGAGCATTGTAGCCATGTTGGGGTGAATCATTCCGGCCCCTTTGCACATCCCTCCGATGCGCACGTTCCCTGCAGGCAGCGAGATTTCTACGGATGAATGCTTAGGCGATTTGTCTGTCGTTAAAATAGCTTGGGCTGCTGCGAGTCCTGCTTCTCGGCTAAATGATATTTCGCGGATTCCATTGGCAATCTTGTCCATTGGCAGTGGTACTCCGATTAATCCAGTAGACGCTACCAATACTTCATTTTGCTCAACCTTTAGGTGTTTTGCCGTTATGCTTGCCATCTCGATAGTGTCTCGCATGCCTTGCTGCCCGGTGGCTGCATTGGCGTTGCCACTATTGATCACCACTGACCTAACCTGACCGGTGTTAACTATCGATTTACAGTATCTGATCGTTGGGGATGCGAAGCGGTTAGTGGTGAATACCGCTCCGGCGGAACATGGGCCGGCGGTGGAATGAAGTATTGCCAAATCAGATGATGCTGACGGTTTTATTCCGCAAGAACCGGCCCCTGCAACGAATCCCATAGGAGCAGTGATACCGTGTTCGAACGAAGTGAACCCTGTCTTGCTCATATTAGATCACGGATACGTAGGTTGAGTTTTCAACCCACTGGTTTCTTCTATACCGAGCATAATGTTCGCATTTTGCACGGCTTGCCCAGCTGCCCCTTTAACCAAATTATCAAGAGCTGAAAACATCATTAGATGCTCACCTGACGGGCTGACCCGGGCATGTACCGCGCAATAGTTAGTCCCTGCAGTCCACTTTGTCCTTGGTGCGGTATCCGTTACAAATATGAAATTCTCATTCTTGTATGCATCACGGTAAATAGCATTAACCTCGGCGTTTGAAGTGGGTTTGGCTAATGGTGCATAACAACTTGCTAGGATGCCACGTGTCATTGGAATCAAGTGCGGTACAAACGTCACCTTTGCCTCTGATTTGGAGCTGATTGACAATTCCTGAACCATCTCGGCTGAGTGTCTATGTCCTTCCAATTTATAGGGATGAACATTTTCATTTACCTCTGAATAGTGTGAGTCTATGTGGAGTGTGCGACCTGCGCCAGAAATACCTGATTTTGCGTCCACGATTATTTCAGGCAATATCAGACCGGCTTTGAGGGCTGGGGTTATTGCGAGCAATGATGCAGTAGGATAGCACCCCGGGTTTCCTACTATTTTACTGGTTGCAATTTCAGACCTGTGCAGCTCGGGAAGTCCATACACACTATCGTTTAGGTGCTCTGGTGCAGGGTGATCGCTGCCGTACCAGAGCTTATAAGTTTCTTGGTCTTTCAAACGGAAGTCTGCACTGACGTCTACTGAAGGGATGTGTGCTTTCAGGAATGGTTTTAGCTTGGTGGATGAAGCAATTTGTGGAAGACAGGAGAATACTATGTCGGGAGATCCATCTATGTCTTCAGTTATGACTAAGTCGTGTAATACTTGACTGAAACCAGGAGTCCTGAAGTGAGGGAATACTTCTCCAAGGGCCATGCCGACCGCTGACCGTCCGGTTATCCAGGTCGGCTTAATACAGGGATGAGTTGATAACAATTTCACTACTTCTATCCCGAAGTAGCTAGTTGCGTTTAATATTGCAGCTTTCAGTGGTCAGGTCTCCGTCGATTGAATTGAATACGAAGTAGTATGAAGTATATCCGGGAGTCTTGATTATCTCATCGTTAAACACATAATGCGTCGGGGATTCGATTATATGAGGACAATAAAGATCACGATTAATGAATTGAGTATTAAGGCTGATCTTAATGACAGTGTCACTGCTGATAAGCTCTGGGCTGTGATGCCGATCAAGGGTGTTGTGAAACGCTGGGGCCGGGAAATTTATTTCGATTTGCCTATGAAGGATGATCGATCTAAAGAAGCTAGGGAATCACTGGTTATCGGAGAAATTGCTTTCTGGCCTGAAGGGTCTGCCTTTTGTATTTTTTGGGGTCAAACTCCAGCTAGTAATAACGATAGCGATATTCGTGCTATCAATCCTGTTAACCCTCTTGGACGTCTGAGAATAATCCCAATCCCTGATTTAGATGCGGTAAATCCAGGGGATACCATCGTCCTGGAACGGCTGGATAGCAATGATGCCTAATTGTAAGATGCTGACATCGTGATGTGGAGTCTTAGTATTCTTGTTTAATGCAATGCTTGTATACACAATATGAGGAGCGAGGTAGTGGTGAATTCGGAGCATCGACATGTTGATGATGTATCCAGGGCTGCGCTGCTAATAGCTTCACTCTTTTTGCTGAGTAAATTGCTAGGATTTATTCGACAAGCAACAATCAATTCGGCGTTTGGTGTTTCTGCGGAGGCAGATGCCTGGTTTGCCGCATTTAGAATTCCAGACACCATTTTTACACTGTTTGCTGGTGGGGCCTTGGTTTCAGCTCTCCTCCCGATATATACAGAACTAAAGCTAAGCGATAAACGTATGGATATCGATAGATTGATGTCCGGTTGTTTCAATATGTTAGGGATTGTGTTGCTGGCACTTGGGATACTTGGCTACTTATTTGCCGAGCCACTTACATATGTTCTAGTACCTGGGTTTGATGCGCAAATCCAAGTCCTGACTGTGGATGCGACAAGAGTGCTTATGATTTGTCCGATAATGCTTGGGTTTAGCGCCTTGGCAAAAGCAGTGCTGCATGCTGAGCGGAGATTTTTGATTCCCGCAATAGGGCCATGTTTATACAATATAGGAATTATCTTTGGGGCGGTTGTGTTGTCCGGATTTGGAATAGTGGGGCTAGCTTGGGGGGCCGTTATTGGAGCCGTAGCTCATGCAGTGATTACTTTGCCTAGTTTGCGAAGTATTGGGTTGCGATATCGTCCCACGGTATTCACTGAATATGTTGGTAAAGCTCTCCAATTAATGGCCCCAAGACTCATAGGATATGGAGCTATACAAATCAGCTTTATTGTATTAAATCTGCTGGCGTCTCTTTTGGGCGAATCTTCGGTTTCCGCCCTCAACAATGCCTGGTTGTTACTACTCTTACCGTTAGGGGTATTGGCAATGCCAATAGGGGAAGCCAATTTACCAGCATTAGCCGACCTTTATAACGCTGGCAAATTTGATGCGTTGCAGGACCAATTCCGATGGGCGTGCAAAAATGTCTTGTTCATGTCGTTACCAATAACTGCGGTCCTGATCGTTCTGTCTCTTCCTGTGGTTACCGTCTTGTTTGAGCGAGGAGCGTTTGATGCAACAGCCTCATTATCGACTGCGACGGTATTATTATGCTTCCTGATTGGTCTACCTGGTCATGCTGCAGTTGAAGTGTTGATAAGAACATTCTTTGCTATGCAAAACACGAAGACTCCTGTGATTGTGGGTGTTGTATGTATTGGTCTGCACATCGGATTGTCCTGGGTTTTGTCGATTTGGATAGGGGCGCCAGGCTTAGCGTTAGGTGTGTCAATAGGAGTTCTTTTTGAGGCAATTATTCTGTGGGTCTTGCTATCAAGGCTATTTGTTAAGGAAAAGGCAACTATAGAGTTTTTTCGGCCATTGCAAAGAGCGATAATTGCTTCAATATGTTTAGGTATTACAGCTATGACTTTGTTGCGAATTAGCTGGGTTGAAGGGCCTTCGAGTTGGGGTTCTGCTATCTGGCTAGTTGGAGTTGCTCTGCTGCTTACTATCGTATTTGCCGTGATTCTTGTGTTGCTGAGGGCGCCTGAGATCTACACTGTAATACGCATATTTCGTAGCCGGATAGAAAGATTAGCCTGAATTGTGTGCGTGAGGTGTTTGAACGATGACTAACGGATGGTGCTGTGGATAACATTCGCAATTTCTGCATCATTGCTCATATTGACCATGGTAAGTCTACTTTGGCTGACCGCATGCTGGAAATAACGTCGACTATCAGCGTTAGAGATATGCGCGATCAAGCTTTGGATACATTAGATCTCGAGCGGGAACACGGTATTACGATAAAAGCGACTGCAGTCCGCATGAAATATATTTTTCATGATGCACGACAATATCAGTTTAATTTAATTGATACGCCTGGGCACGTCGATTTCTCTTATGAGGTGTCACGAGCTCTTGCCGCTTGTGAAGGAGCCGTATTGTTGGTAGATGCGGCACAAGGAATAGAAGCACAGACGGTGGCTAATATATATAAAGCACTAGAACTAGACCTTGAGATTATCCCTGTAGTGAACAAAGTTGATATGCCT
The DNA here is from genome assembly GCA_913043205.1 of uncultured Chloroflexota bacterium. Lineage (GTDB taxonomy): Bacteria > Chloroflexota > UBA11872 > UBA11872 > VXNJ01 > CAJWLF01. The sequence goes on from CAJWLF010000004.1 coordinate 73,070, forward strand.
ACTGCTCGCCCGTTGGAAGTAAGGGAAGAAGTAGCCGACATTCTGGGTGTAGGAATTGACGATGTATTACAAATTTCAGGTAAGACGGGCACCGGTGTTGATGAATTGCTTAGAACTATTGTCGAAAAGATTCCTCCTCCTGACGGAAAAACGGAGGATTCCCTTAGGGCTCTTGTATTTGATTCCAGCTATGACAGGCATCGTGGTGTGATGACTTATGTTCGAATTGCGGACGGCAAATTGCAACCAGGTGACCGATTGTACCTGCCGGGAGCGAACAAGGAATTTGAAGCTGTGGAGGTAGGAATATTTACCCCTGCTTTTAAACCTGTTGAGTCCTTGTCTGCAGGCGAGGTCGGGTATGTGGGGACCGGACTAAAAGACGTTCATGACTGTCCAGTAGGCGATTCTATCCTCACCCATGGGGATTCTGCATCCAATGCTTTGGAGGGATACGAGCCTGTAACACCGATGGTTTTTGCTGGGATTTACCCTACCGATCCTGGGCAGTTCTCTGACCTAAGAGTGGCTTTGGAAACTCTTCGTCTCAATGATTCAGCCATTACATTTGTACCTGAAGAGTCCGGTGCCTTGGGATTTGGGTTTAGGACAGGGTTTTTGGGTCTTCTGCATATGGAGATAGTACGGGAGCGATTAGAAAGGGAATACGACCTTAATTTGGTGGTTACCAGTCCCACAGTGGAATATCGGGTGACGACAATGGACGGAGTTACTACCACTGTCGATGGGCCAGCTAATATGCCTGATCCTAGCAAGATAGATTTGTTGGAAGAGCCTTGGGCAAAACTGAGTGTCGTTTCTCCAGCAGAATACATCGGCGCAGTGATGGAACTCGTGCGCCAAGCTAGAGGGGAGGTAGGTGAAATAGAGTATTTGGAGCCTACTAGGGTACTGCTAACCTATCAAGTACCGATGGGAGAGCTGTTGGTAGATTTCTTCGACAAATTGAAATCCTCGACTCGTGGCTACGCTTCAATGGACTATGATTTGATGGGTTATCGTTCTGCAGAAATAGTGAGAGTGGATGTGCTGGTTAATGGTGATAGAGTTGATGCTTTGTCTTTGATGACACATAAAGCTAATGCGGTTGTGATAGCAAGAGACCTATTGTTGCGGTTGCAAAAACTGATCCCGAGGCAGCTTTTTCAAGTGGCTTTACAGGCGGCGATCGGCGGCCGAATCGTGGCTCGGGAGAATGTCCCAGCGTTGCGCAAGGACGTCTTGGCGAAATGTTATGGCGGAGATGTTAGTCGGAAACGGAAGCTACTGGAGAAACAGAAAGAAGGTAAGAAGAGAATGAAGAGAGTAGGGCAAGTCGACATACCTCAAGAAGCGTTCTCAGCCGTATTGTCGCGTTAGATCATTCATAGCGGCTATCGCCGGCGGTTTTCGAGTTCCTTCCAGACCAAATCAGCAGCAGTGCCATTTTGCTCCAACAGTACTAGTAAATGAAAAATCAAATCAGCTGCTTCTGCGGCTAATTGCTCACAGTCTCCTTCCTTAGCGGCTATTACTGTCTCCGCCGCCTCTTCCAAAACTTTTCGGGCAGTTGCTTCCCAGCCTCCGGCGAGCAGTGATGCGACATAGGACCCTTCAGGCATGTCAATGTGCCGTTGGGATATAACCGATGCCAATTGCCCTACTATGTCAGAGGTGCTTGTAGATTCACTCATCTGACTGACTCCAATCTAGTGTTCGAAAAAAGCAAGTTCTGTTTCCAGTGTGGCACGTAGGACCGGACGGTTCTACAGCCATTAAGATAGTGTTGTTGTCACAGTTTATGCTAACGCGTCTGACATGCAGCTTGTTTCCTGAAGTAGCCCCTTTATTCCAAAGTTCTGACCTAGAACGGCTCCAGAACCATGCTTGTTGTGTGCTCAAAGTCCTTTCGAGAGCTTCTGTGTTCATAAATGCTACCATCAATACTTCATCAGTCTGATAGTGTTGGCAGACGGCTGTGATCAAACCATCTTTTCCGTAATTGATTTCTGTCGCAGAGACGAAGTTTTTAGATTTGTCCATCAGATATAGTCCATCCTGACCTCGTTCCCACGGTCACGCAGGTATAATTTAGCCTCTTCGATACTATATTTGCTGTAGTGAAAGATAGATGCTGCTAACACTGCATGAGCCCCCGAGTCTAAGGCGTCGGATAGATGTGCAAGGTTACCTGCTCCTCCCGACGCTATGACAGGTACGTCAACCATTCTGCTTACTGCCTGCAGTTGGTCTAGGTCGTATCCGTCTAGAGTGCCGTCACCATCTATGCTGTTCATCACTATCTCTCCCGCTCCTAGATTAACTCCTTGAACTGCCCAATCTATGGCGTCTCTTCCTGTGTTCTTCCTTCCGCCGTGAGTCCAAACTTCCCACCCTGAGCTACCATCGACACGTCGTTTCGCGTCTATTGACAATACGATGCACTGACTACCAAATCGTCTGGCCCCAGAACTGATCAGGTCTGGATTTTCAAGAGCGGCCGTGTTTATTGATACTTTGTCGGCTCCGGACCGAAGCATCGAATACATATCTTCAGTATTGCGGATCCCTCCGCCTACCGTTAAAGGAATAAATATCTGGTCTGCGACTTCTTTCATAAGACTTTGCATAATATCCCTGTGTTCTGCAGAAGCAGTGATGTCGTAAAATACGAGTTCATCCGCTCCACTACTATTGTAATAAGCGGCCAATTCCACTGGGTCGCCAGCGTCGCGATCCGCAGAGAATCGAGTCCCTCGAACGTTGCGGCCATTCTTTACATCCAGACATGGAATTATTCTTTTCGTCAACATTCGAGGGATGCCTCGGCAATAGTTATGGCTTCTTTAAGATCAACATCTCCCGTGTAGAGAGCACGTCCAACGACGACTCCAGCCGATCCACTGCTCGTAAGCTTCTGTATATCATCAATACTACTAACTCCTCCACTTGCTATCACTGGTATATTTACAGATGAAGCCAATTTGCGGGTTTCGATATAGTTTGGACCTGAAAGCATTCCATCTCGTTCTATGTCTGTATATATGATTGCAGAGGCTCCGGAATCTGAAGCTAATTTGCCTAGCAATGCTGTAGATGTGTCTGACGCATGTTCCCAGCCATTCACAGCTACGATCCCGGCTCGCGCGTCTATTCCCACAGCGATCCGACCCGGAAATTCTTTACAAGCGATTTTTAGCAATCCTTGGTCCCGAATTGCTGCAGTGCCAAGTATGACCCGGTCCACTCCTGATTCTATTGCCTGCTCAATGTCATTCATGCACCGGAATCCTCCGCCCACCTGTATTTTTACTTGTTTAGAACGAACTATTTGACTGATGATATCGGTGTTGACAGGACTCCCTGATCTTGCCCCATCCAGATCTATCACATGTAACCATTTTGCCCCTGACTCTATCCAGTGACGGGAGGCTTCTAAAGGATTCTTGTAGTATTTGATTTCACGTGAAAAATCGCCTTGCGACAGTCGAACAGCCTGGCCTCCGCGGATATCAATTGCAGGGTAAATGTCGAAAGGTTTATTCATCAGAATGTGCAATGCCGCAGATTGATGCAAAATTGGAATATATCTGCAATCCAAGCTTTCCACTTTTCTCAGGATGAAATTGTGTGGCGTATACGTTTTCTTGTGTGAGTACGCTTTCGAACTCTATCCCATAATCAGTAGTGGCTGCTGTTATGCCACTTTTGCAGGCGTAATATGAATGTACAAAGTAGAAATTACTTCCAGAAGGAATCCCTTCCAGTAGACGGGTTGGTTTGGCCGTGACAACCTGGTTCCATCCCATATGAGGCACGTGTAGTCCATCGGAAAACCTTCTTATTATCCCAGGAAATATTCCAAGACAATCTGTGCCGCCATCTTCTTCACTGGATTCGTATAGGACTTGCAGTCCCATACATACTCCGAGGAATGGTCTTCCGGAAACGACAAGGTCCCTTATTGGATCAGTTAGGCCTTTTTTTTCTAGTGCTGCCATGGTATCAGCTGCGGCTCCAACACCTGGCAAGATGAATCCACGGGACTGGGTAAGATCCAAGTCGCGTGCTTCTGAGATGAGTCTAAATTCGATGTTCAAGATATTGAGAGCTCTCTCCACACTGCGCATGTTGCCTGCACCGTAATCGATTATTGATATCATTGTTTTGTCCTACTGCAACGGTTCCCCTGGAACAGACGGAAAATAATCAATACGGTATCCTCACTATTTTCCCGTGCTAAGGGATAAGATTTTGCCCCCGATTTTTGAGATGGCCACCGTCGACTGCTCTCCGCTGTCTAAGTCACGGAGGGTAACAGTACCCGATTCCGCCTCTTTGTCTCCGATTATCACAGCGAAACGGGCATTTTGCGAATTTGCTTTTCGTAAGTGGGATCTCGGACTAGCGGCCTTATATCCAGATACAGTATTTGCCCCTATTGACCGTAATTCAGATACTAATCTCACAGCTATCAGCTGAGTTGCTTCGCTAAGCGACGCAACATAAACATCGGGTCTACGTTGTGGTGTGAGTTTTGGCATGTTCAACAAGACTCGCTCAATGCCACACCCGAACCCTACGCCCGGCACATTGTCACCTGTTATGAAGTCTGATAATAGATCGTACCGCCCTCCGCCGGCTATAGTGCTTTGGGATCCAGTGCGGGCAGGCCAAATTTCGAAGACAGTTCGCGTGTAATAATCCAGCCCTCTGACGAGGGTGTGGTTGATTACAAATGGTATCGATAGTGCGTGTAATCCTGCTTGTAGTTGTTCAAAGTGGCTTAGGGCTTGTTGGCTTAGATAATCGATCGGTTTTGGAGCCTCATCTTTATAAGGGCTGCATTCTGTTGTTTTGCAGTCTAATAATCGGAGCGGGTTAGCATTCAGTCTTCGTTTGCAATTGACACATAAATTATTCAAGTAAGGGGAGTAATAATCCATTAGTGCTTGCTGATATCGATGTTTGTCCTTAGGGTCCCCGATACTATTTAAATTGAGGGTGAGATCAGGGATCCCTAACTCTGTTAGAAAGTTCCATATAATCGATATGATTTCGATGTCTGCTCCACTGTCTTCCTCTCCAAGTAATTCAGCTCCGAGTTGTTGGTGCTCTCTATATCTCCCGGCCTGTGGTCTGTCATATCGGAATACCCGCTCAATATAGTAGAGTCGAGTTGGTTGAGGCAGGGAAGCCATCCCATTTTCATGGAATGCTCTTAATACAGGCGCGGTACCCTCAGGTCGTAAGGTTAGGCCATCGCCGCCCCGATCGGTAAAACTGTACATTTCTTTATCCACTATATCGGTGTCAGCTCCGACTGCGTTTGCAAACAGGTTTGTGGATTCTATGGTTGGTGTGCGAATACGTCCGAAGCCTGCCTTGTGACAATGTTTTCGAAATACGTTTTCTACGTGGTACCAACTATTCTCGTCATTAGGGAGGATATCTTGCGTTCCTCTTGGGCGTCTGTATTCGGTCATATAGTCCGGCAATCTTTCGAAGGTTCTATTGACAAGGATACTTTAGAGTTGTTGTGTCGTTGCACTTTGAAATTGCATTGCTTGCGTTAGGTGGAAGATGCATTGATGCGTTTAGGCAGATCTAAGTAGGGCAACAATCAAGTTTTCCAGGATCTGTATTCCGACAATCGCGATTAGAGGGGACAGGTCTATTCCCATGCCCATGCCAATTCGACTCCTAATGGGTGCCAAGATCGGCTCAGTAAAATCTATCAACATTCGCATTATCGGATTGCCGGGATCTCTTACGAACCAAGACAGCAATGCGCGTGCAATGATTGCAAGGGACACAACTTGTGAGATTAATTGGATGAAATTTTCAATGGATTGCAATAAAACACCCTCTTGTCAGTCGGAACTGAGGCTAACGATTTACAACGATAATACTACAGCTATCCTTTAAATATCGCTCTACCTATACGCACTATTGTGGCCCCTTCTTCTATGGCAATTGGGTAGTCTTCAGTCATTCCCATTGATAGATGGGATAAGCTTGCATCCGGGTATTGCCGCAGCAAATTCTCTCTCAGGTGTCGTAATTGCTTGAAGCAGGATCGTAGCCTGGATTCATTGTTCGTCATCGGAGCTATGGCCATTAGGCCATCGATATTGAGAGAAGTTTTTTCCAAGATCATTCCGCAAAGATCAGGTAACTCATCGGGGTTAACCCCATATTGGCTAGGATTATTGCTTGCATTAACTTGGAGCATTATGGGGTAATTTGGTGAGGCATGTTTGTTTATAGATTTTGCCAGCCGGATACTGTCAACAGACTCGATAGTTCTAAATACGCTTATGGCTGATTGTACTTTGTTTCGCTGGAGGTGCCCTATCATGTGCCATTTAATTTCGTTCTGTGAATGGGGTATCTTGGTTTGTGCTTCTTGAACCCGATTTTCAGCCATGTGATGGATACCTGCATGGTATGCCGCTTCTATATGAGCACAGTCTACATTTTTGGTGACTGCCATGATTGTTAAGTCTGACTGTTGGCGATCTGACCTAGATAGAGCTTCAGATGCTGTGTCCAATACCCTGGAGTAATTTTCTGCTATGTACTGCAGATTGTTTCCTGTTGCCGTCATAAAATGAAGAAATCAGTCAGATGCCAGCCACTCGAAGAGCAAATATCCAGCGCTAACCCTTACCAGTGTTACGTTGTCTGAGAAATGCTGGCAGTTCTACATCGTGACCACTAATTGACGATGGTGTGTCGATCTGCCGCATTCGAAATGGGTACGATGAGCCCCGTCTCCTGCGGGAAGACCCTAGCTCTTCAAATCCTGTGGCGATTACAGTAACTTTCATATCTCCGTCGAGTTCCTCATCAATTACTGCTCCAAAAATGATATTTGCTTCAGGATCCGCAGCTTGAGAGATAACAGAGGCCGCCTCGTTTACCTCGAAAAGGCTCAGGTCCATTCCGCCTGTAAAGTTTAAGAGCACCCCTCGCGCCCCATCTATGGAGACATCCAGTAGAGGGCTATTCAATGCTTGCTCGATGGCCTTAGTGGCCCTGTTCTCCCCGCTAGACTGACCGAGTGCCATTAGAGCAGTACCTGCATCTTTCATTATTGCTCTGACGTCATTGAAGTCTAGATTGATAAGGCCCGGTTGGGTAATTAGATCTGATATGCCTTGAATCGCTTGACGCAGCACATCATCTGCCAATCGAAAAGCATCAGTAATGGGCATTTTCTGGTCTGCTAAATGCAAGATTCTGTCATTAGGAATGGTAATAAGAGTGTCTACCTTTGAGTGCAGTTCTTCGAGTCCGTCCTCAGCTAATCGGGATCTAGTAGAACCTTCGAATTGGAAAGGGCGAGTTACTACAGCTACTGTAAGCGCGTCAATTTGCCCTGCTATTTCGGCAATTATCGGCCCTGCTCCTGTGCCGGTCCCCCCACCCATTCCAGCGGCTATAAATACCATATCAGCTCCATCCAAGGCATCTGCTATATCGTCTGAATTTTCTTCAGCTGCTCTAGCTCCCAGATTAGGGTCTCCCCCAGCGCCTAATCCATTAGTAGCCTTATCACCTAGGCGGATGCGAGTAGGGGCTAGAGACCGCATGAGGGCCTGCGCATCGGTGTTGACCGTAATGAATTCAAGGCCCGCTATGTTGCTGCGAATCATTCGGTCGACTGCATTGCCACCCCCACCACCTATACCTATAACCTTGATTTTGGCAAAAGCTTCGGTTCCGTGTTGGCTACCGGGGTTGCTTGCTTGTGCCTCTTGGCTACCGCCTGACGCCGTTAGTCGTGTTACACGACTTCCGCTCCGCGTCTGATCGGGCATGACTAAGCTCTCTTTCGACCGCAGGCGATGCGGTTTGGTACGTGTGATCCAGACATATTCGATAACAATATGTTGAATATCATACCCGGTAATGGGGTTTACATAAAAATTATATACGTGTTGATTAAAGCATATAATTTAATTATTCGGCTTCCCATTCGGGTTCTGGTCTAGGAGTAAGCATTCCTTTAACCCATCTTTTGACGGTGTCTATCGACCCATTAACTCCCCTAGGTTCATGAGAAAATAAGCCTGCTCCGGAACGCGCTTCTAATCCTGCCAATGATAATCCTATCCCAGTACAAAATTCAGGTCGTCGAATGTTTTCTTCTAGCCCCCATAGAGCGGGAGGGCGGCCTAGAGTTATGGGCATTCCTAGCACCTCCATAGCCATTTCTGGCAGTCCGGATAATTGGGATCCTCCACCAGTCAATACTGCGCCAGCAGGCAATAGTTGCTGGTATCCACTGTGAACTAACTCGCGTTTGACGTGTTGTAGTATTTCGACCATTCGTGCTTCTATGACCTCAGTAAGGTCAGACATGCGCACATTGGTTGGTGCCCCTCGATCAAATCCAGGTACGGTAACCGGATTTCTGTCCTGTGTGGCCCTTGAGTCAATTCGTCCATGTTTCACTTTTAATTCTTCGGCTACAGTCATGGGTAATCTGAGCCCGCGAGATATGTCTGACGTAACTATCTGGCCTCCTAATGGAAGCACGGAGATATGCCAGCAATGGTCGTTCATGAAGACAGCTATGTCCGTAGTCCCTCCGCCTATATCAATTAGGGCGACACCGTCCTGTCTTTGTTCTTTTGTGAGGCATGCTTGTGCAGAGGCTAGCGGTTGCAAGACGCTGACTTCAACTCCCAAACGAGCCATCTTTAGAGAATTTTCTAGGTTAGTCATGGCATTGACTGCACCCGTCACTACATGGGCATCTACCGATAATCTTCGGCCAGATAACCCGCGGGGATTGCTTACACCGCTTAAGTCGTCGACAGAATAGCTCTTTGGTATAACGGCAACTATCTCCCGGCCTTCGGGAGGCTGGATATTTGCAGTGGCTCGTACAACCCTGTCAACGTGACGATCTGAGATTTGACGCTCATTGGCACGCAATCGCAGCTCAGCTTTTTGTGAATGGGAAATCAGATGACCTCCGGCTATACCTACACACACTCTGTCTAATCGAATTCCTGAAGCATGTTCTGCTGCTGCGGCCGCAGTTTGGATCGCTTCGCTGGTGTCGACAATGTCGACTACTTGACCTTGCTTTAACCCACGAGACGGAGAGGTGCCTATTCCTAGGAGATGCACCTGAGATTCTCGATACAACTCACTGATAACCACGGCAGTTTTGGTGGTGCCTACGTCTAAACCTACTATGATGTTGCGACGAGCCATTAGTTTTTCTCCTTTACATGTGTGATCCGGATTGACGAAGATTTAGGTAAATACATTGTTGTTATCCTGCTAACTGATAAGTGGGGCGATCTAAAGGACGCAAATCAATCTTCCTTAATTTTTCTCCTCGTCGCGAGGTTTCATCCATTACTACCTGTAAAGACCGTAGTTTTCTTGCAAGCTTTTCTGGCGGGCCAATTAGTAACTCGACTGCTGAATGAGTTGTGGCAGTTAATCCGGAAGTGGCCGAATATGACAATTTGTCTATGGGAATGCCCATTAAAGGTAACTCCCTCTGAAGTAAAGCTCCGACTTCCAAAACCTTGGTGCTTACCATTGAACCTGGTTTTGCAATTGGTTCGTTTAGGGTATGGATTGAAAGTTCCAGCCTTGGGTCGCTCCCTTCTGCGAGGACTAGACCAGTTTCATCTACTAAGAGTGATCTGCTGCCAGTAATCCAATTAGCTACTGGTCTGCGGTGTATTATCCGGATAACAAGACGGCCGTCTAAGGTGGTTTCCACACTCACGTTTTGAATGGACGGATCTTTGTGAAGTGATCCAGCTACATCGTTGGTGTTGAGTGAAAATACGTTCAGCCCTGCGAAAATAATTGCATTTTCGGCTATGACTTGTTCATCGACTAGAGGGGGCGGGGAAGCATAATCACGAATCAGCTGGATGTTATGGACCTGGAATCTTGAAGACAGTAAGAACCAGGCAATCAATGTCAGTGAACCTAATGCGATGGCAAGAGAGATCCATTTCGTTGAATATCGTTCCATAAAAGCAATCATGGGCTTTCTCCGAATCCTTCGCCTACGAATTTAATTTCTGGTTCCAGACGAACACCAAACTTTGACTCAACTTCGGTTCTAGCTGTATTGAGTAATTGCATAACGTCTGACGCGGTGGCCCGACCACGATTCACAATGAAATTGGCATGCTGAGTAGAAATTTGGGCGTCGCCTTGCTTAATCCCTTTCAGTCCGGCGGCGTCAATCAGACGACCTGCAAAATCGTTCGGTGGATTCCGAAAGATTGAGCCAGCACTCCTATCGGCGGGTTGGCTATCCCTTCGCAATTTGGATAATTTTCGCATGTTTGCTCGAATTGATTCTCCAGGGGATGGATGTGTATCGAAGCGAGCTTTAAGGATTACTGCGGAAGGGTGTTTTAATATCAAGGAGCTTTTTCTGTAAGAGAAGTCGAAATCAACTTGGGAGCAAGTTCTATGTTCGCCTTCAATCCAGGTATCAGCTTCCGTTAGTACTGTTGAAATGTCCGTACCGAAGCATCCGGCATTACCTGCGATTGACCCTCCGACAGTTCCAGGAATGCCTACCCCAAATTCCAATCCTGATCGCCCACGATTTGCTGCCCACTGTGCTAGGCTGCCCATCAAGACACCTGATTCGGCTTCTATGAGTTCACCTTTTAGACTTATTCTTTTTGCCGAGTTGTGGATTACTAACCCTGACACCCCATCATCTCCGACCAGGATATTGGAGCCTTCTCCTATCAACTGGGGAGTGATATCCGAGTCATGGCAGAATTGAAGAATGGCTGATAAGTCGTTGACGTTGTTGGCTTGATAGAAATACTTTGCAGGTCCACCGATTCTGTAGTAGACCAAAGGCTTGAGGTCAACATTTTGGCGTATTTGGAAGTGTTTTGGCCATGTTACTGAATAATTCATAATTACACTGCTGCCAGCCATACGATCAGCTTGTCTGTAAGGTTGGTGATATCGCCTGCACCCATTACGACGATTAAGTCTCCGGGTTCTGCTTCCTGCGAAATAAGTTCAGAGGCTTCATCAATAGTTTGGGCGAAATCGCAATTTCTGTGATCAATAGCCTTGGCTAGTTCAGCCCCAGTAATTGGCTCAGTATTCTCTCGGCCCTGGGGGGAGAAGATTTCAGTGATGGTTACCCGATCTGCGTAGTTAAAGGCCGTTAGGAAATCGGCAAATAAATCAACGGTGCGACTTCGTAAATGTGGTTGAAATACTGCCCAGACCCTCCCTTGGTGCAATTCCCTGGCTGCCCTGATAGTTTCCATGATTTCTGTCGGGTGATGAGCGTAGTCATCCACGATGGTTATTCCATTAGTTGAAGATTTGATTTGAAATCGCCTTTCTAGACCTGAGAAAGTTGCCAGGTGTTCTATGCAATTACCGATTTCCATTCCAAGATTGTTACAGGTTGCTATAGCGGCAACGGCGTTTATAGCGTTGTGAAGACCAGGAAGACTGAGTCTGACGCTCCGTTTTGGGGCAGAGGGTGGATGTATTTCAAAAACAGATTGTCCATCGTTGTACCCTTCCCAATGTAGTTGCCAATCTCCGGATGTCCCATAGGTTATTACTTGAGCTTTTGCTGATTGGACCACGCGGTCTAACATGGGTATCCCTTTGCGGGTTATTATTTTTGATTCACTATCAAGATTCGATACAAATTCGCAGAATTCATGTTCAATTCGATCCGGGCTGCCGAAGTAATCAAGATGATCTGCTTCTAGATGTGTCAATACTGCAACATCGGGCCTATATTGCAGAAATGCACTGTCAAATTCGTCCGCCTCGACTACTATATCTTTTCCACTTCCCCATCTAGCATTACCGTGCAAATCAGGAACCTTGGTACCTATCAAATAGGATGGATTACGTCCTTCTTTCGCGAGGATTGTAGATATCAGTGCTGTGGTTGTGGTTTTTCCATGCGTGCCCGAGACAGTAATAGACCGCTCCTTGTCTGATAGAAGCGCGGATATTGCTTCAGATCTTCGTATGATGGGTATCCCTAGACGTTTCGACTCGATGATTTCGGGGTTGTCCATACGGATCGCTGCCGAATAAATGACAAGGTCCGCATTTTGAACATTAAGAGCGTTGTGCCCTTCAGATATGGTCGCGCCTAGGATGCGCAGATCGTCGATATATGAACTTGTTTGGGAATCGGAACCCGATACTTGGAATCCGCGTTGCAATAGTATTCTTGCTATGGCACTCAGTGCCATGCCACCTATCCCAACAAAATGTACAGTATGGGTGTCTTGCCATTGTGTTGATTCCGAGTGTTTGTTTGCAGTACCGAATTGTTCCTGTGTCATTACAGCCACACCTATTTACGACTGATTTCTATGAGTATTTTTGCAATTCGATCGGCCGCATTCATTTTTGAAATCGATTTGGTGGCTTTTGTCATTGAGGTTCTTAATTTATCGTCGTTTAACAACCTCTCTATGTGCATGAGTAGACGCTTGGGAGACAGATTTGATTCCTCAATCATCACTCCTGCTCCGGCCTCAGTAATTATTCGTGCATTCCATTTCTGATGCCCGTCCGCAAATTCACCCGGGATCAATATTGACGGTGTGGCTGTTGCAGTTAATTCATAGATGCTACCGCCGGCTCTAGAGACAGCTAGTGAAGCAGCGCTGAGCAGATCAGCCAGTCCTTGAGACACAAATCCTATTGGGTAATAGCGTGATGCTTTTTTTGTTCCTAGTGTTTTTCGAAGTGCTTCAAATTGAAGCTTCTCCTTAGTGCCGGTAATATGCACAACAGACATGCTTTTTAGCAATTGCCCTAATATTGGACATATTGCTTTGTTGATAGTGGATGATCCTTGGCTGCCTCCAAGTATTACCAGTATTGGCAGTTCTGTTGATAGCCCGAATCTCGCGAACGCTCTCTCCGGTTCTTGGTGATTAAATTCTGGCCTTAGAGGTGGACCGGTGACAATTGCTTCTTTGTCACCAAATGCGGATCTCGCCACCTGTGAGGTGACGGCTATTTGTTTAGCGAACAGTGCTTGCAATTTTGCGGCACGTCCAGGCAGTGCGTCGCTGGTGTAAAGAACTAGAGGGATGTCTAACAATAAGGCTGCTAGCGACCCTGGTACGGATGCGTACGCTCCGGTGCTTAACACTACGTCTGGCTTGTAATGACGCATGTAGCGCAATGCCTTTAGGATCCCGACAGCATTTGCGATGAGTCGATAGGGAGCTAACCATCTGGACCCCAAGACTGCCACACCGCCTCCTGAAATAAACTTCAAGCCCTCTTGTTCGTAGAGTTGCCGATCAATATCCCGATTGGATCCGATGGCAACTATCTCAATAGGAGATATCAAAAGTTTAAGTGCCTTGGCAATTGATATCGCTGGAAGTATGTGACCGGCGGTTCCACCACCACATATTGCTAACTTCATAATTTTCGTGACATTCGGCCTGCCCGAGCAATGTTTAATAGTATGCCCATCATTATTAGGGATATTATGAGTGAGCTTCCCCCCGAACTTATGAATGGTAACGGAATGCCTGTTACAGGTATTAGCCCTGAGACTACTAGTATGTTTACAAAGGCTTGCATTGTAATTTGGAAGCTAATACCTGCTGCTAAGCACTGTCCAAATGTGTCGGGAGCATGTGCTGCAATCCACAATCCACGGGCAAGTAATGCGGTAAAAGTTACCACTATTAGACTTGTTGCTAATAGCCCTCCTTCCTCACCAATTACTGCCAGTATTGAATCCGTTGGAGCTGCCGGGAGATAGTGGTATTTCATTGTTCCCATTCCGAGCCCTTTACCTGCGATGCCGCCTGATCCGAGAGCCAAAAGTGTCTGTTTGGCTTGGTATGCGCCTCCAAGCGGATCTAAAGAAGGATCTAGGAAAGAACGGACACGTGTCCATTGGTAGGGATTCAGTGCGACAGATACCAGACCGGCTATCACGGCCAGTGTTGGCACCGCAATTAGGTGTCTCCATTTTGTACCTGACACTAACCCTATAGTGCCTCCGATTGTGAGAACAATTAAAGATGTACCTAAATCCGGCTGGGCGACAATTAACAAGGTTGGTATTAACAAAAGTGCTAGCCCAAAGCCAAAAGTTTTGAGGGACCCGATACTAGAGCTCGATTTTCCTGCCCCGTAGCTCAAAAGCAATAGCAAAGATAGCTTTGTTAACTCGCTTGGTTGAAATGAAATCAGTGGTGTGTTTAACCATCTTCGAGGGCCATCGCCTTCTGCTACTCCAGGTATTAATAAAGCAACAAGGAACAGAATGGAAATTGCATACAAGACCCATGACTTGGACCCGTATCTGCGATAGTCGATTTGCGCTGCTACGATGCATAGCCCGAACCCCACGGCAGTTATACAGAGATGACGTAATGTTTCGGCACCGAATAAAGTTGGATTTTCTGCTCCTTGTGGCATTCGTGCACTTGTTACAGCTACAAGCCCGACTAGTGGGAGCATTACCGCGATTAGTAGCAGGACCGGGTCTAATTCTGGCCATGCCACTATGTCTGGCTCAAAGAATCGGGTTCGACGTTTGGCAACATTGTTGTTCATATCTTGCTTTTCCCAGGCACGCCTTTGTATCTAAACACCCGGTCTACCATTCGCCTAAACACTGGTGATGCTACTTGTGATCCCCAGGTTCCACGCTGTGGCCTGTCAATCTTTACCATAATCAGAATTGAAGGTTCTGCTAAGGGTCCGAATCCTATGTAACTGGCGATAGTTTGTTCTGGCAACATGCCGCCATTGCCTGAGATCTCGGCTGTTCCTGTTTTGCCTGTTGTTTCATAATTCGGGCTTAGCGACTTGTTCCCTGAAATTGTGTGTTCAGCGTTGTACATCATTTTTTTGATAGTGCGGACAGTAGAATTCTTCAATATCCGTTTTTTATTGATTTTTGTACTAGTTATCGATCCATTAGGGTGAATAATGGACCGGACGACTCTAGGCTGTACTAATTCCCCTCCATTGGCTATAGCGGAGAATGCGGAAACCATTTGAATTGGTGTTACAGAGATGCTTTGTCCGAATGAATTAGCGGCAAGGTCGGAAGGATACCAAGTGAGGGATCCTCTGGTCTTGACGAGACCATTGACTTCGCCAGCTAAATCGATACCGCTTCTCCGACCGAAACCAAACAGGTCCACGTAGTCATAGAACCTATCTGCACCCATGCGATTGGCTACCCACAAAGCCCCCGTATTAGAAGAATTAGCAAGCACGCTGGTCATGGTTTGGTTCGGATAGGTTTTTTTGTCCCAATTTTGGAATTCCAGCCCCCAATACTCGTATACGCCTGGAAGATTGTGTGTGGAGTTAGCGCCAATGACTTCTGCGTCTAGGGCTGCGGCCATAGTAAATATTTTGAATGTAGAACCCGGGTCATAAATCAGGGATACTGCAGGATTGAGAAAGGACCTACTCCAACCGTTGTAGTTGTGCAATGATCTTGGGTCGAAAACAGGTCTATTGGCCATAGCCAGGACATCACCATTTCGGGGGTCAGTCACTACGATTGATCCACCTTCAGATCCATAAGTGGCTAAAGCTGCTTCTATTTCTTGCTCGGCTATATGTTGTATGCCACGGTCTATGGTTAACTGGAGTGAGCTGCCATCCCTGGCAGCTAGTGGATCGTACCGTCCTACAGGGATAGGTTTACCACTGGGATCCAAATCACTAATGATTCGGCCAGGCTGACCCGTTAGTTCCAGATCATAATATCGTTCGACACCGGATTGTCCCACCCCTTCACCATTAACAAACCCCACCACATGGGCACCCAATTCACCACTTGGATAGCTACGTCTAGAAGTTGGTTCAAGCCTTAGACCGCCGAATTCTCTGGAGTTTATGGCGAGTCTTATCTGTCTTGAAGGTTCGGCTTCCACTTGTCTGGCGAGTACTGTGTAATTAGAGTTCTGGTCATACAAAGCTTCTGATAGCTTTCCTGGGCTTTGATTTAAGATTCGGGCTAGCCAGGAAATTGTTCGTTCTGTTCCATATTCACGGACGACGTTAGGAGAGGCGATAAGTGTGTTTACAGGCCTTGACATTGCCATCACTGATCCATCTCTCGCCATTATTTGCCCGCGTTGTGAAGCGACGATACGCTCGCGACGCTGTTGGATGCTGGCTGACGCAGATAAGGCGCCTGCATTATGCAGCTGTAAGTTGATCAACTCATGCATCGAAGCTGTTGCAAGTATTCCTCCGAACCCTCCCATTAATAGAAGGCGTCGACTCAACTTGGATTTGCTGGACCCTCTATTTGTGCGAGTCGTGTTATGAGTCATCTTGTGTCTTTACCTTCAGGTGTCGACTGCTTGTGAGATTCCACTAATGCTTGTATATAAATTAGGGCCCTTTGGAGTCGATTTTCAGTCTTTTCAGGGGGGCGACTTGGCCAAATGATTGGTTGTAGGGTGTTCGTATTCGTATGAGATGAGTCTACGTTGATTTCTCTTTGAGCTTCTACTAAGTCCAGATCGAAGTAAGCTGCCCGCTCGATCTCCCCTATATCATTGGTTTCAGCAATTTGGCTCTGTAGTGCATGCTTTATCTCCAATTCATAAGCTAGATCCTGCTCTAATTGTCTAAGCTCGCTACCCATAGATACGAGAGTAGATATCTTCAGAACGTAAGCCATTGAAACGATGAATACGCCTAGAAAGACAAGCAACATTATGCGGCTAGGCTTGAGGAGTTTTAAGGTTTTGAGTTTTGGGAGTGCAGTTCTTCGAACGCTGGGCCTTTTTAACAATACCTGTAGAGCCATAATTAATTTGCTGTGCGGGCGGCGCGTAATCTAGCGCTGCGGCATCTAGGATTACTGGCTATTTCAGTTGGGCATGGTCTTACTGGGCGTGGAGTCAGTATTTCTAGCAATCCGGCTTTCGAAGCTGCTCGAAATATACGCTTAACCTTGCCATCTTCAAGGCTATGGAAGCTTATAACTACTATGCGGGCACCTCGGCAACACACTTTCAATGCTCCATAGATACCTGCTTCTAGATTGTCTAACTCGTTGTTTACATGTATGCGCAACGCTTGAAAGGTCTTTGTTGCGGGATGTAGCCGTCTATTTTTGAATCCAACAGTTCGTATGATGAGATTTGCTAAGGTTAGCGTGCTTGTGATCGAAGTTTGCGATCGTTCTCTTACAATGGCTCTAGCTATCCGCCTGGAGTTGCGTTCCCCGCCTAAGTTAAAAAGAAGATCTGCTAATTGTTTCTCTGGGGTGTACTTGATGACTTCGCTAGCTGGCTTCCCTGTGCTCTGGTCCATTCTCATATCTAAAGGGCCGTCTAATTTAAAGGAAAATCCTCTGGTTGCGTCGGATAATTGATGCGAGGAAACCCCAAGGTCCATCAACACTCCATCAACTGGCGGGAAACCGGTTTCGTTAACCACTGATTGCATGGATGCCAGATTGCCATGGGCAAGTACTATGCGATTGCCAAATTCTCTGAGTACTGATCTGCCATTAGTTATGGCATTTATGTCAGTATCTATTGCTAGAATCCGGCCACTCGGGCTATTTGCATTCAATATAGAGGTTGTATGTCCACACCCTCCTAGGGTTGCGTCGATAAAGTTTTGGTCGTTCTGAGGACTCAGATACTGCATGACTTCTCGTGTCATTACAGGGATGTGAATGCTGGAATCTATCATCTTGTATTTGACACGATAGGTGGCCTGTGTGAGGTGAAGGGGAGGCACTTCACCTCACACATTTGCCCTATAAAGTGTGAGTCGACTGTGACCGGGCTTCCAACATTGTGTCGGCAGCAGATTCGTCTACCCGACGTTTCTGCTGTTCCCACGATTCTTGACTCCAAATTTCTATTTTTTCGCCGGCGCCTACTACTGCGACGTCTTTCTCAATACCTGCCGATTGCCGAAGTGATTGTGATAGAATGACGCGCCCTTGCCGGTCGAATTCAGCAGGTTCCGCATTTGCAAAAAGCTTTCTTCGTGCGTTCCGGCCTTCTGGTGTGAAATCATCGAGCGCTACTACCCGGTTGGCTTTTTGTTGCCATACCTCGCCTGGGTATAAATCCAAACATTGCTCGACTCCCTCGGTGAGTGTTGCCCCGTCGGGCATTAATTCCCGGAAGCGGCTGGGTACGGTTAATCGCCCCTTGGAATCCAAGGAATGCAAATAAGTCCCCATAAACGTGCGCATGCCGCTGCCGATCTATCACTTTTGTCCACATAATTGGTCCCACGATGCCCCACTTTTTGCCACTATATTGGCAAATTGTGGTCTTAATTGAACCGTATTCCCCACCAACAGTCAAGTTTAAGGGATGAAGCACCGTGCTCGATAGTACAAATCGGTAGCTTTAAGCGTGGTCAGATGGGTCGGCTAATCCAGTTGTTTGGTAGCTGTTACTCTACAAATTAGCGATAATTTGGGAAGTGATAAGCGCAATAAAGACTTAAAGTGGATCTTGACTATCGTTCAAATAGAAATCCAACGCAGAATTTGCTAATTGATCAGCCCGGTCGTTTGCACTACGACTGACATGGCAGTAGGTTACCAAATCAAATCGTTCTGCAGCTTTCTGAACAGCGGATGCCAAATTTTGTAATTCCAAGTCTTTTATTTTGTATTCTCCTTGCAACTGCTTGGCCACTAACTCACTGTCCATACGGATTTCGACATCCTTTTTTCCTAGAGTGAAAGCTGCTAGCAACCCAGCAAGTACAGCCCTGTATTCGGCTTGGTTGTTGGTTGCTTGACCTAAATAAAGAGATATTTCCCCTATTGGTCTTCCCTCGGAATCCCAGAGCATTACCCCGACAGCAGACATTCCAGGGTTGCCGCGAGATGCACCGTCCGTGTATATGATTACTTTGTTATCCGTCATGTGGACATCGAATTTTGTGTATTAATCCATATTAATTGGGTCAACAAATCGCGTTGAAAGAGCGAAAAAGTGACTTGGTTTACAGCACTCATTCTCCCAAAGCGTTACAGTAAGGTACAGCAAAACGTTGATTTAAGTGCTGGATGCTACGTTTTGTTCATTGGAATATGAATCTTGAAATGCTGGGAAAAAGGAATTTGTTTTGACATTCTTGTGGATTACAGGGAGATGGAGATATGTCGATTAAACCCTCTGGATTACGAGGAATAGAAGTTGCCGACTCCTCTATATGTTTTATAGATGGTGAAAAAGGTGTCTTACGGTACTACGGTTATCCAATACAAGAACTTGCAGAACAATCGTCTTTTGAAGAATCGGTGTATTTACTTTGGAATGGCAACCTGCCTACCAAGAGCGAGCTAACGACTTTTGAAGGGCAACTTTTGGAGGAGCGGTTTGTACCTGATTATACCTGGGTAGTTGCTGAGGAAATTTCACGTAAAATGTTGCCGATGGATGCTATGCGCACCTTAGTGTCGGGATTGTCTGGGGATGACCCTGATGATGGCAACGATACGGTTGAGGCGAACAAGCGGAAAGCTTCAAGGTTGTTGGCAAAGACTCCTACCTTGGTGGCTGGTGCATATCGAATTGCCCAAGGTAAATCTCCAATTCCACCAAATGATGGTCTGAATTTAGCTGGAAACTTTCTTTATATGCTGACAGGTGAACAGCCTACCGCAACAGCAATTCGGGCTCTTGATGTTGCCCTTATATTGCATGCAGAGCATGAGCTTAATGCATCGACTTTTGCTGCACGAGTTATTGCTGCTACCTTGACTGATATGTACTCGGCGGTTACTGGGGCCATAGGTGCACTAAAGGGACCACTGCATGGAGGGGCTAACGCGGCCGCACTGCAGATGTTGCAGGATATAGGGACTATAGACAGGGTCGAATCTGAAATTCAGGCAAGGTTGGATCGACGCGACTTAATTATGGGTTTTGGACACGCTGTATACAAAACCATAGATCCGAGAGCACTAGTACTTAAGCAGATGGCTGCACAGTTAGGGGAAGATAATGGGGATTCCACTCTATACGAACTTTCAGTAAAAGTAGAAGAAGTAGTAATGAAGAAGAAAGAGTTGAACCCTAATGTAGACTTCTATTCTGCTTCGGTTTACTCAGATCTCATGATACCTGTGGAACTTTTTACCCCAGTTTTTGGTATTAGCCGAATGAGTGGATGGGCAGCCCACATACTTGAACAAATCTCTAACAACAGAATTATTCGGCCTCGAACCAACTATGTAGGAAAAGAACAGCAAGAATACCAATCCCTGTCTGGGCGATAGGAAGTATTAGGTGATCAATGATTACCGAGTCCAGGTATTTCGCTAGGGGTGGATACCCTCCCTCTTGTGGAGGCCATGGAAGCGCAAATTATTAACAGTGTTGCCCCTCCGATGTATATAACTTGGAACCCCTCTAATAGTGGTCCGATAGGGGAATCAAGGGTTGTTGTGACGCCTGAGTGGGATGTCACAACAGCTGTAAAAACTGCACCCCATACTGCTTGGCCTGCGGAGAAACCGAAATTTCGGGCCCATGCTAAGAACCCGCCAGCCATGCCGAGTCGATGATAAGGCAATGCCCCCATTATTGAACTTGCATTAGGAGACATAAAAAGGCCTTGGCCGGTCCCTACACACAGTGCTCTAATAGCTAGTTCATGCATTTGAGTGCTTTCGTCTACAAAAGCGAAGCTGAACGTTGCCCCACTCATGACGAGCAGTCCCATTGTCGCAGGCAATCGTGGTCCAAAACGATCTACGATTGTCCCTCCAACGAAGGCAAATGAGACACTACCTGCAGGGATTAAGGCCATAACTAATCCTATTTGACCGATCTTCAATTCGACTACGTTTTGAAGTAGGAATGGTGTAAGCAATGCCAATCCAGCTACAGAAGTGAAAGTCAATACTGAAATTATTAGTGAGAGTGTGAATGTATGGAGTCGGAATACGCGCAATTCAATTAATGGATGGTCGATGTGTATTTGCCTAAACAGGAATACAGTGATACCAGATATGAAAAAGCCAGTCGCCGTCAAAATCTTGTAATCATCCCAGCCGATTCTTTGACCCTGATTCAGTGCGTATATAAGTGCAGCAATCCATAACAGGAGTAGCACAGCACTAAGAACATCGAACTTATC
Source organism: uncultured Chloroflexota bacterium (assembly GCA_913043205.1). Taxonomy (GTDB): domain Bacteria; phylum Chloroflexota; class UBA11872; order UBA11872; family VXNJ01; genus CAJWLF01. The sequence continues at coordinate 94,214 of CAJWLF010000004.1, forward strand.
TGATTTGGATGGTTTTGTGTCTATCAGCAGTCTTGGTCCAATTGCTAAGGCCAGCAGGGCAAATGGTAACCCGGTTAGAAATACGAGTCGCCACTCCACAAGCTCTGCAATTGTGCCCCCTACGAGGGGTCCCAACAAAAGTCCGATCGATACGATACTGCCGTTAACCCCCATAGCCCGTCCGCGATTGGCAGTAGGGAAAGCCCCTACCATTAATGCAGGTCCAGTGGACTGGAGCATAGCTGCGCCTATGCTTTCGTATATTCTGGATCCTATTAGGAAGGATATGTGAGGGCTTACACTGCAAAGTATTGCCCCGCTGCCATAAATTGCGAAGCCCATCAGGGCTATCTTTTTTCGTCCTACAATATCTGACAATCGGCCGAACGATAGCATCAACCCGCTCATGCCCAACAGATAGGCCAGTACTACCCACTGCACTACAGGTAAATCCTCGCCCAATTCCTCGGCAATGGTTGGGAGGATTACATTGATAGAGCCACCGTCTATGGTGGACATCAGTACACCGGAACCTACTACGAGCACCACTCCCCAGTTGGGATTGGTGGGGTTACTAGATTCCATGAATTTTTGGTTTGAAATGGTCACTTTGGATGATGATGGGTGTAATCAGTAGGACTCTTTTCTGTCTTTAAAGGCGGTCAATCATATTTGTTGCGCTTTCGAAAACTGTTCTGATGTTATTAGCAGGGGTATGCCGAGAAACTAACATGGTGCCTTGGTTATCTTCGATGTCAAACTTCATGTCTTCTAGCATAGAAAGATCGTCTCTCCATTTAAGGATGGAATCTCTGGGTAATTTGGAAGATCTCAAAACTCGCAATGGAACACCTATAGTTATGTATCTGCCGGAATTATGCAGCTTATTTATAGTGATCAAAGTTATATGTAATTCTTGCCAAATTGCGCGACAGGCTATCCCGTTTTGAAGCGGTATAGCAAATCCTACATGATCGATCCATGTCCTGATTGGGTAGACACAATTGGGAGCGATTTGCCCTAGAGAATTAAGTGTGACCTCTAATCTATTATTTGGGGCCAATTAATCCTCATTAATTTTTGTGTCAGGTTGTGACGATGTAGCAACTATGTTGCCGTGTTCGTCTTTAAACAAGTCACTATGGACTGTATTTTCGAGGTCATCAGAAGCGGCGTCATCTATCTGCTGATTAGTTGGCAGTTTGCTTGTAAGTGTAGCATCGGTAAGTGTGGTCAAATGTTCCCAATTAACGTTCGGTGCCAAGTCTAGCAATTGAAATGTATTGTTTTGGACAGCAAATAATCCATGTTTTGTTATTGCCATATCTGCGCCTATATCTACCAATGTCGGCAATTTACAGGAAGATTGTAGTGCGGGTTTAGATTGATCATCTGCCGGACTTATCGCTGCAATAATTCGTGGGCGCTTTGGAGATCCTGTTCCAGCCAAGTTTTGGCATTTGTAGTCAGTCATGTTTGTATGTTTAGGTACTATGGATCCGGTATGGTCGATCTGTATAGCATCGATGACGAACGTATCAATCCGATTGCTTTGCAGCAGATTAAACAGAGAATTAGGATCAACAATAGATCCCCAGTCCTGCAGTCCGATGGGTTGGTGTGTGTTGTCAGACGTACTATGAGAATGAGGCGGTATGCGTGGTCTTGGACCGGCTCCAACAACCCCATTTGTGCATATTAAAACCACAGCATTTTCTACGGGAATATGTTCCCATAGATTGATGGGGCTGTGTTCATGCACCAAAACAATTTCGCCAGGCGAAAATTCATTCGCCAGCCTAGATGCCATGTCGTTAGCCTGCCAGGTCACTGATAGTCTCTTGGGGTTTCAATTATGGAATCTATGAACACTCCAGATGTATGGATTTGCTCGGTGTTCAAGTCTCCTGTTTCGAATAATTCGGAAGTTTCTACTATTACATTTTGCGCTGCAGTTGCCATAGTGGGATTGAAGTTGCCCTCGGATTTCCGAAAAATGAGATTGCCGAATTTATCACTGCGAAATGCGCGAATAAGAGCTGTGTCAGATTGAATCGGCATCTCGATATTGTAGATCGACCCATCCACAATAACCGTGTTATCAGATTGAGTATAGGTATTGTTCGAATGTGCCGGCATTAGTATCCCGGCTGACCCTATTGCTCCGATTCGTATTCGTTCTGCCAACATGCTTTGGGAAGTGATTTCGATTATTAGGTTGTTCTTCTCTGCCAGATGTTCTAATTGTTCATCGTCTGATAATCGACTTGTAATTAGTTTTTCTACCATTCCGGCTGCGATTAATTTACCTGCCCCGAAGTCACAGCTAGAAACATCGGCGGCCACTAAAGTGAACGGACCAGGATTATGTTGAATTAGACCTTCAATAAGGTGTTCGGGTGATCCGACTCCTTGTATCCCACCCAATGAAATCGAGCTATTTTGTGGGATATTGGCAAGGACACTTCGGAGGTCGGTACTTTTATCCAAAGCCTCACGATGATCAGCATTTCTAACAGAGTCCTGCTGAATGTCTTGGATGGACAATTTAACTTCCCTCCGGAAAACAGATTTCTATTTGGCGAATTTTTTGATTACGCTGGCAAGGGCGGTGCTCAGTCCTAAAGCAATTCCAAATGCGATAGCTGCGCGAGTATTCATCAAGCATTTGATATTGCCTTCTATGGAACCACCAATAACTCCTACAGCGAAAACATTTTGGGCATCGATGCTCCCTCCGACTACCCACTGTGAAGCTGAATTAGCTATGCGTACACTGCCGCCTCCGGCAACAACGCTCGCACTGTTGCGAATCTCTGTGTTTGCACTAAGCGAAGCGCCCGTCATGCTCAGGTTATGATGGCTCCGGCTGCCCTGGCTAACGGCTATCGCTGAGTATTTCGCTTGTAAGCGGTCGGCACGCACTCTTTGCACCGCCGCACGTTCAATTACGGTTTGATCATAACGTTCGCTTGATGTTGCTTTGTGGTCTTGTTCGTGCAAATGGTCCTCCCTATAGATCGTATTCTCGGCTAGAGGTCTTGAATGCTTCCATTCTGGCTGCGGACATTATCTGATGCAAAGATACTCCTGCCTTTAATGCAGCTTCATGGCAGTCGTCGTACTCTGGCATTGCATCACGGATAGCTCCGTCCGATAAAGACAACTTTACTCGTATATTGCCCCATTTGGTTCCGACTGTGATCGACCTTCGTGGTAATACGTTGCGATGCATGTTGGTGTATCGGATTCCCAAAGTTGTTGTTTCTTTGAATAGAGTCGCAGAGTGTTTTTCTCTATCTTCTGGCAAGGAAATTACAGTAATTTGGGTTCCAATACGACCTTTCTTCATAAAAATAGGATTCGTAAATACGTCTAACGCACCACTTGCGAACAATACTTCTGAAGTGTGAGCTATGGACTGAGGTGATGCATCATCTATGTTGGTTTCTATCACGGTGACCATGTCAGATTCATCTGTATTTGTCGAAGTACCACAAACTATGCGTAGCACATTAGACTCTGCGACTGCGTTCTGGCCCGCTCCTAACCCAATGCTGTTCACTTTCATTGCCGGCATTGGGCCGAAACTAGTCGCGCTTTCGGTAAGAATAAGGGCACCGGTTGGGGTTAGTAATTCGTGTTCATCGGTAGTTGAGTAGACAGGTGTACTACGTTCCTTTAAAAGTGCCAGTGTGGCTGGTCCCGGGATAGGTATCACGCCATGTTGTGTTTGGGCGGTCCCTCCGCCAGTATTTATTGGTGATACTACTATATTGTTTGCATTTAGCCATGCAAGACCCGCAGATGCTCCGACAATGTCTAGAATTGAGTCTAGTGCACCCACCTCATGAAAATGAACTTTGTCTAGATCGAGGCCATGTACAGTGGCTTCTGCTCGTGCCAGGCGTTCAAACATGGAGATTGATCGATTGGTTATTTCATCAGGCAGATTGGCAGCAACGATGATGTCCACTACGTCAGATAAACCTCTGTGACTATGCTCGTGTGGGAGAGAAAAATCAATTGACGTTGCAACGAAAGCCCCTCGGGTTACGCGATTTAGGTGAAGTCCGTCTTTAGGTAGACCTACTTTTTGTAATGTGTCTTTGATCTCTTGAACTGGCCATCCAAGGTCTGCCAATGCCCCCAAAAACATGTCCCCGCTGGCACCTGAAAATGCTTGTATATAGGCAGTTGTCATTTTGTCTTGGATGCGTTCTGACATATCAATGCTGCTTGATACCCGGCCCCAAATCCGTTGTCTATGTTCACCACGGAAATACCGGGAGCGCAAGAGTTAATCATCGTAAGCATGGCGGCTATACCTTGCAAAGATGCTCCGTAACCTACACTGGTTGGGACGGCAATCACTGGCTTGTTTACTAAGCCAGCAACGACACTTGGTAGTGCGCCTTCCATTCCGGCCACTGTGATGGCGACATCCCCTTGGTCAATTACATGACGATTCACCAGCAATCTATTGATTCCAGCCACCCCTACATCCCATAGCCTGACAACATTTATACCGTATGCTTCTACCGTTGCAGCCGCCTCTTCTGCGATTGGAATGTCGGATGATCCTCCGGTAATGATGACAACTTGAGCATCACTTTTATCACTTGTCATACCGTCTACAACAACTAGTTGACCGATTTCGTTGTATGAGGCTTGAGGAAGAACTTGGACAACTGCATCAAAGTCGGCTTTTGTTGCTTTAGTGGCAATAACAGTCTGCCCTGATTCGACTAGGCTTTCGGCAATAATTGCAACCTGTTCTGGAGTCTTTCCTGGACAATATATGGCTTCCGGGTATCCAGTTCGACTTGCACGATTACTATCTACTTTTGCAAAGCCTAGATCATCGTAAGGTTTTTCGATTTGAGCTCGGGCCTCCGCTAGGTCAAGTTTGCCCGTGGCTACTAGGGTGAGGATATGCTCAATATCTGACCTCAATTCAGTCTCGATCCTTCAGGTTGAAGAATGTATATGTGCCTCCATATTTGCCCTGTTTTCCGAGCTGGGATTCTATTCTTAACAGTTGGTTGTACTTTGCGATACGGTCCGACCTGGCCAAGGATCCTGTTTTGATTTGTCCAGCATTTGTTGCAACTGCTAGATCAGCTATGAAAGTATCTTCTGTTTCCCCAGATCTGTGTGAAATAACACTCGTGAAAGATGACCGAGTGGCTAATGCAACAGCGTCCATAGTTTCTGTTAAGGATCCAATTTGATTCAGTTTGATTAATATGGAGTTACAAGCTTTATTATCAATGGCCTGCTCTAAAATGTTTGAGTTGGTGACGGTTAAGTCATCTCCTACTAATTGTACTTTCTTGCCTATCGAGTCGGTTAGGTTTGTCCAGCCGTCCCAATCGCCTTCGTCCAGACCGTCTTCAATAGATAATATCGGGTATTGTTCAACCCAATCCGCCCAGAAATCTATCATTTCTGTTGAATCAAGAGATTTGGAATCTCGTTTCAATAGATACTTGCCATCATTGAAAAATTCAGAGGCTGCTGCATCTATGGCTAGAACAATTTCGGTTCCGGGCTTGTAGCCAGCGAGTTCTATAGCCTTCAATATGCTTTCTATGGCCTCCGAATTGGATTTTAGAGACGGTGCGAATCCGCCTTCATCTCCTACATTGGTATTGTGCCCACCATCTTTCAGGACTGATCGAAGCGCCTGGTATATTTCTGCACCTGCTTGAAGCGCAGCGCTGAAAGATGGAACTCCAGTTGGCATTATCATGAATTCTTGTATGTCGGTGGAGTCATCTGCATGAGCCCCCCCATTGAGAATATTCATCATGGGTACTGGGAGACGGTGAGCATTTGCGCCACCAAGGTAGGTAAAGAGAGGAATCCCCAATGTATCGGCAGCGGCTACCGCGACTCCCATTGAAACGCCTAGTATCGCATTGGCGCCCAGTGACGATTTGTTATCGGTTCCGTCCATCGCTATCAATACGGAGTCAATTTCAGCCTGCTCAGTAGCATCCATTCCCGTTATTGCAGGTGCGATTATCGAGCGTATGTTTTCGACTGCATTCCTTACCCCCTTGCCTCCATACCGTGTCGAGTCTTCATCTCGTAGTTCGATAGCTTCTCTACTTCCTGTAGAGGCCCCGGAAGGTACCGCGGCACGTCCAAATCCGCCACTTGCGGTAGATACTTCGACTTCTACTGTCGGGTTCCCTCTGGAATCTAGTATCTCACGAGCTGTGATATCAACAATCGCGGTCAACTTAAGCCCCTTTATTTGTGTAGTTACTTGTACCTCAACGTGTCTGATGGCACTCTTACCTCGGAAGAGCTTAGGTCAGGTTGCCATTGGGGACAATACTATTTGCTGAGTATATACCCTCTACCCTAGACAAATTCCGGCGGAGCATATCGTTTTCTATACCGAAATTATTCGCATTGTGGTTGAAGCGTTATGACCGATTTGAGATGTTTGATGTGAAGTTGGCTCTTAATAGACTAGAGGTCATAATTCTCCGGTGCTACCTAGCGATATGTGTTACTGTGCAAGCCTCTCTGTATTGTCAAAGAAGGAGTAGATAGACTGTCGATTCCTCGCATTGAGCATCCACGTCCTCAATTTCAACGCGAACGATGGATCAATCTGAATGGGCAATGGGATTTTTGTTTCGATCCGGATGATGTTGGCTTTGAATCCAGATGGGAATTACAGGATTCCTTTGATTTGTCGATTACAGTTCCCTTCCCTCCAGAGAGTATGCTCTCAGGAATTCGTAAGAATGACTATGTCCAAACCGTGTGGTACGGACGATCTTTTTCTCTTCCACCAGGTTGGATTTCAGGGAGGTTTTTGATCCATTTTGGTGCGGTCGACTACCAATGTTGTGTTTGGATCAATGGGAAGGAACTAGGGAGGCATTATGGAGGATCGTCACCGTTTACGTTTGATTTGACCGATTACCTTTTGGGACCAGGGCAAGAGAACCGGATTGTTTTAAGGATATATGACGATGTGCGTAGTGGTGTTCAACCTGCAGGTAAACAATCTGTGACAGATGAACCAGAGGGGGTCAAATATGAGCGTATCACTGGGATTTGGCAAACTGTATGGCTTGAAAATGTACCTGACATTTATTTGAAGAATATCAACATTGTCACGGACCTAGATGGAGGCAGGTTGTTAATAACTCCCGAATTGTCTGAAGAATGTTCTAGTCTAGATATTCAAGTAGAAGCTATCTCCAACGGAGAAAGGGCAGGCGTAGTCTCCAGGAAGGCGTTTAGTGGTGTGCCTGTTGAGGTGATCCTCGACATGGTTCATCCCTGGAGCCCCGAAGACCCGCATCTGTACGATTTGTGTGTCGAGCTTCAATTAGACGATGAAACGATTGATGTAGTATCCAGTTACGCTGGGTTACGGAAATTCCACATAGAAGCAAATAAGTTTTTTCTCAATAACGAACCTATATTTCTTAGGTTGGTATTAGATCAAGGGTTCTACAGAGATGGACTGTGGACAGCTCCAACTGACGATGATTTACGGTTGGACATAGAAAGGTCTATGCAGGTTGGATTCAATGGAGCCAGGCTGCATCAAAAGGCTTTTGAGCCCAGATTCCATTATTGGGCCGACAAACTTGGATATTTGACATGGGGAGAATTTCCTGACTGGGGGTTAGACATTTCAAAACCCATGGCACTCTTCAATTATTTACGAGAATGGTCCGATATAGTCAAAAGGGATCGCAATCACCCGTCCATAATTGTTTGGACCCCATTTAATGAAACCTGGCAGATTGGGGCGCTGAGTTGTCCTCAGCGGCACTCTTCCTTAGTAAATTCTGTGTACGAAATCACAAAGGTCTTGGATTCATCTAGGCCTGTCCATGATACGTCTGGCTTTGTGCATGTTCGCACAGATATATATAGCGTGCATGACTATGAACAAAATGTTGAGGAATTTGCCCTTCACTATGAAAGTGTAAACCCCTATCAAAGTGATAGAGCGTTTACTGGACTTAATTACCCCCGTGTACCTAATACTGGGCGCAAATCAGAAATCAATGCTAGTGGAGAATCGGTAGCGTATGACGGACAACCGTATGTAGTAGCAGAATTTGGGGGTACCTGGTGGGACGCTACGGCGGGGGATATCGTAGATGGTGAACCTACTGGCAATTCTCAGAGCGGTGTTGTTGTCGGTGAGGATCGAAGGAAAAGCTGGGGATATGGACGGAGGCCTTTGTCCATTGATGAGGTGTACGATCGAATTAGCGGATTGATAGAGGTGGTTACAAATCATCCTCATATCGCCGGGTATTGTTACACCCAGCTTACTGATGTGCGGCAAGAGCGCAACGGAATTTATACTTACGACCGAAAACTTAAATTTGAAATAGATAAATTGCGCGCTATTTTCCAGCCGTCTTCGGCTGCACAACCTGATGCCGAAGCAAATCACTAAGAGGGTTGCTGTTACTAAGCATTATCTTTGAGTGTAGTGCTATTTGAGGCTTGAAAATGGTCTCGCATTGTTAGAGAAATTATTGCAGTAAGCACAGCGATGATCGACCCTGCGATAAATAATAGGGAGTGACCGTATGCTTCCCACATAATCCCGCCAGTGATTGGAACAATTACAGCCGCCACGTGATTCATGGTCTGCCCAGCGACCATGGTGGGACGCAAATCTGATTGGGTAATAAGGATTTTCTTGCCGTAAGTGCTGATAGCAATTGAGTTGCTGAAAAGTATGTTGTCCATAACGTAAAGGACGAACAGGACTGTCACAGAATCGATTAGTGCATAGCCGAGAAAAACTAATGCGATTAGTACCATGGACGGTGCAAACACACGGCGCTCGCCGTACTTGTCTATCATGCTGCCAAACCAGTAGGCGGCCGCTATGCTGAACACTTGGTTTACTAGGGAGAGAATTGTGATGGCCTCGATATCTATACCGTATAAACGCACTAATGCAAATATCGCGAAGGTCATAAATATGTGTCGTCGGGTTCCGTTCATGATTTGAAGCAAGTAGAAAAGCCAGTATTGTTTTCGCAGGACTATCTTTTGGGTGTGAGACCGATCTCGTCTCTGTATGGAAAGTGCGACCAACCCACCCAGTCCTATCACTAGTCCAGCAATTACAAACATGGGCCGATATCCGACAAAAAAATTCAGCACAAAAACCATGCCTATACCTATAAGTCCGGCTATGGCTCCACTCGACCGAAGTATTCCTAGGCGTCTTCCTTCCTCACCGGTGTTACCGTAACGGAGAGCCATGGACATGCTAAGAGGGGCCCAAGTGTGGAATCCCACGCTCCATATCAAGGAGAACAAAACAAGCCCATTCATAGAATCTAGATGGAAATAGTTGGCTACCCCAAAAGCCATCAAGCCTAGCGCTAGCCCGGCTAACATAGGTTCAGCCACCATCATGGTCACTGCCGCTATCAGAACGCTTAGCAAGCCTGGTATTTCCCGAATGGATTCTAAAGCGCCCAATTCAGCTGGCTGAATATTGATTTCTTCAACAACAAAATTTGTAAACACCGTGTTATAGATGTAGAAACCGAGGTAAAAAAGACAAGATCCGAGGATGAGTCGTCGGAAGTCTAGAGATTGATCAATTAAGGCAAATCGACTGATTCGGGTACCCAAAACGAATTTTCCTTCAAATCAACTGCTGAACTCTGGTGCTATTGCTCTGTAGATGGCTTCATATTTTTTTGTCATGGAAACATAGTGAGAGACTTCCCTAGGGTTTGGGCTCACCTTTTCACTAGTTTGAACTAGGTTAGCTGCTTCAGCCAAGGAGGGAAAAACTCCAGCTTTGCACATTCCAAGCATGGCAGCTCCTAAGGAAGAGGAATCTCCTTCTGGAGGCAAACTGAGATCCATGTTCAGCACGTTTGACAATATTTGGATCCAGTCTTCAGAACTTCGATAACCTCCGGTCGTTCTGACTTCTATTGGACTTCCTGCTATTTGGACTAGTGATCGCATCACTTGTCCTAGGTGGAGAGAAATTCCTTCCATCACTGCGCGCGCAATATGTCTTCTATCATGCCCAAGCGTCAAGCCCATGAATAGCCCTCTTGCATCTACATTCCAGTTTGGAGATCGCTCTCCTGCTAAATATGGAAGCATCATCAAGCCATCAGCTCCCGGCTTTATTTCTCCAACGGCACTATTAATAGCAAGGTAGGGATCTTGTCCAGCTTCAGAGAGTTTGTTGGATTCGTCGTGGAATAGTAGGTCGCGTGCCCATCGATAGACTATACCTGCACTACTGATGGCCCCGCCATTCACCCACAATCCATTGGCTAGGTAATAAGACCAAGTATGTAATTCGGGATGGAGAATTGGCGAGCTTGACACGGTGCGGCACGCAGCACTGGTCGCTATCATTACCGTGTACATCCCTTTTTTTATAGCTCCCACACCTAATGTTGATAGGGGGCCGTCACTTGCACCTATTATCACCGGAGTGGAAGGGTGTAGATCCAACTGAGTTGCGATTCTAGGAAGCAACGGTATTGTCGTGTCAGATTCCACAACTCCGCCCAGTTTTGAAGGTGATATGTCTAAGTAATCTAGCCATGTAGAATTCCAACTGGCATTCTCAAAATTCAGCATTCCCGATCCGGATGCAACTGATCGATCTGTGACCATTTCTCCTGTTAAGTAGTGTGCGATTAAAGCTTTAGTTGGGATCAGGTAAACGGCATCACGGTAAATATCGGGTTTGCAACGTTGCATCCATGCAATCTTTGGGCCGGTATATATGCTATGAAATTGACAAGCTGTGGCCTTGTAAACCTTGTTTTGATCAAGTTGACCTGAAGAGCGGTCCACATCTGCTGAGCATCTTAGGTCTGCCCAAGTGAGCGCATTCATTAATGGCTTGGAATGCTTATCTAAAGCTACTAAAGACCCTACTATCGAGCTAAGAGATATCGAAACAATATGTCCATTCATCGCCCGTGCTGACTTGATACAATCGTGAAGAATTTGCATCGAGGTTTGAATGTATTTCTCACAGTCCTGCTCTGCTGCTCCCGATTCTGGGCTCAACATGACCATATCCGATCTACTCGAAGTGAGAAGTGTTCCGTCGGGTAAAAAAGCCGATGCTTTGACACCAGTGGTGCCAATGTCTAGACCGATAAAAACATCTTGAAGGCTCAGCGTACTGTTCCGGTCAATAGTATGGTGCCGATGTATATCCTCATGAACGTAACCGCCCTTTGCCATTGCACTTGGGGCATACACCCGCTGCAATATGCCAGCCGCCTTCTTCAGACGGGTCTGGCCATCTTTCGTCTATATCGCCATTGCCGCCACAACGGTTGCAAAGTGGGCCTCTGGGAGGCATGAGGCGTGGAATTATCATTACTGCTATCGCAATCACGAATATTATAGCTATGAATGATGTGTCCAATTCGAAACCCCCTTATGTTGCAGACCAAAAATCACGATAGAGTATATCCGGTCTAGTTGATCGGGCCTCAGTGAGCTGAGTCCCTGACAACATTCTCAAATTCGGATTTAACGTGAAAACCAAATAAGATACTGTTCCATGACTAGTAATGTGAAGAAAGCAGATTTTGTACATCTCCATGTTCACAGCGAGTTCAGCTTGCTAGATGGGATGGGGAAAATTCATCAGCTCGTTGACCGAGCTGCAAGTTTGGGTATGGAGGCACTGGCCCTGACAGACCATGGGGTGATGTTTGGGGCGGTAGACTTCTACCTAGAAGCAGTGGGAAAAGGTATTAAGCCCATAGTGGGATGCGAGTATTACCTGGCTCCAAGAAAGCTTTCGGACAAAGAGCCAAAGCTTGATAGCTCCTCATTTCATCTGACGACCCTTGTTACTGATGGCCAAGGTTACCGAAATGCTATTCATATGGCATCGGTCGCTCAACTGGAGGGGTTTTACTACAGGCCTCGGATTGATATGGATCTTTTGGAAAGCCATAGCAATGGACTTTTGTGTCTGTCGGGATGTCCCTCAAGTCAAATATCTCGCCTAATCTTAGACGGGAATGTTGATGCTGCAATACAGGCTGCTGGTAGATACAAAGAGATTTTTGGCAAAGATGATTTCTTTCTCGAAGTTCAAAATCATGATCTTGATATTGAGCATAGGATCAACAAGGGCATTTTGCAGGTAGCCAAAGCAACTGGGATTCCGTTCGTGGGAACGAATGATGTTCATTATGTGAATGCTGAGGACAGCTATGCTCATGATGTACTTTTGTGTATAGGAACTAACTCAAGTGTGAGTGACGAAAAACGTATGCGGATGGAAGGCCAGTACCACATGCGTTCACCTGATGAAATGAGATCTGTTCTGAGTGAATTCCCTGGAGCCTATGAAAATACGTTGGAGATAGCTCGTCGTTGCTCACTTGAATTAGATTTTGGGCGTATTTCTTTGCCGGAAATTGACATCCCAGCCGATTCCGATGCTGACCAACACTTGCGCCATCTAGTTTTGCAGGGCTTGGATAGACGATTGGGCAGACCTGGCGAGACTTATTTAAAGCGTGCTGACCATGAATTAAAAACCATTACTGACTTAGGGTTTGCTGTCTATTTTCTGATCCATGCCGATATATTCCGCTTTGCTAGGAGTAAGGGTATGTTGGCAGGCCCGCGAGGTTCTGTTGGTGGTAGCTTGGTTGCGTTTGCTTTGGAGATTTCCGACATTGACCCTGTCGTTCGACGAATTCCGTTTGAGCGGTTTTTAAATGAAGGGCGAAAAGGCCAGCCTCCAGACATAGATATGGATTTTCCGGACGAAGGGCGTGAAGAAGTTATTCAATATGTGGTGCAGAAATATGGGCGTGATCGAGTTGCGCAGATAGCAACGTTTGGGACGATGGCTGCAAGAGCCGCTATTCGTGATGTTGGAAGAGCTCTGGGTCTGCCATATGGCAAAGTAGATCAAATCGCACGCGCTGTTCCGTACAGCGCAGTCGACCCATGGGATTTGCCGCGTGCATTAGATCGGGTGCCAGAAATTCGAGATCAATACGATCAGGATGCAGAGATTAAGCAATTGATTGATACCGCAATACAGCTTGAAGGAGTTGCCCGTAATGCGTCAGTTCACGCTGCAGGGGTGGTTGTATCTAATGTTCCTCTAACTGAACACGTCCCTCTCATGAGAGGGACTTCAACCGGTGACCCGGTAGCTCAGTTTACATTTGGGACGCTTGAACGCCTCGGATTCTTAAAGATGGATTTTCTTGGGTTAGCAACTTTTCGAACCATCAGTACTGCTATAGATCTAATTGAGCAAAATTATGGAACCAAATTGATTGTTCAAGAATTGCCATTTGATGATAAGAAGACTTTTGAGCTATTGGCAAAAGGTCGTACTGTGGGGGTGTTTCAGCTGGAAGGAGCTGCCATGACGAGGCATTTGGTCCAGCTGAGACCCAGTCGAATCGAAGATATTGCAGTTATGGTGGCTTTGTATCGTCCGGGGCCCATGAGCAATATAGAAACCTACATCGAAGCGAAACGAAATCCGGTGAACATATCGTATTTACATGATCAACTTCGGCCTATATTGGAAGAAACCTATGGCGTTATGGTCTATCAGGATCAAGTGTTGCTTGCAGCTCGTGAAATAGCCGGTTTTTCTTGGCCGGAAATTGATGTTATGCGCAAAGCTATGGGTAAAAAAATCGCGGCCGAACTTGATATACAGCGTGGCAAGTTCATAGAAGGGGCCGTGAATTCGGGGCTTAGTATAAATGTGGCTGAAACGATATATTCTCAGATTGAGCCTTTTGGGGGATATGGCTTTAACAAGGCGCATGCATTTTTCTATGGAACAGTTGCCTATTGGACTGCTTATTTGAAGGCCAATTATCCGGTAGAGTTCATGACATCATTGCTGATAACTCATAGTGGCGATACAGCTAAGACAGCTGCGGCTGTTGCAGAATGCCGCACCCTAGGGATTGATGTTGAGCCTCCATCTATTCTTGAAAGTGGGGTGGATTTTACTCCCCAAGAAGGCCAAATACGTTTTGGGCTTTGTGCTGTTAAGAATGTAGGGAGAGCTGCTGTAGAAAGTATTGTTCGTGTACGAGAGGCAGGGCCTTTCAAATCTCTTTACGAGTTTTGCGAACGCATAGATGAAAAAGTTTTAAATCGGAGGGTAATTGAAAGTTTAGTGAAGGCAGGAGCCTTTGATGGGTTTGGTGAACGACCAGCGTTGTTGCAAGCGTTAGATGGGGCAATGACCAGAGCACAAAAATTGCGTAAGACAGGACTTGTTGGGCAAGAGACTCTTTTTGATGGGTTGGGAATTGATGATGAGGCGTCGGTACTACCGGTATTGCCAGAAGTTACTGCATTGACGGATGCTGAAAAAGCAACAATGGAATTCGAATTGCTAGGGATGAGTTTTTCTCCGGATAACATAGACTTGGCATGGCCGGAATTACGTCAACAGGTCGACGTTTTGCCCAGTGAGTTGACTGAGATGGACAATGGTCGTAACGCAATTGTGGGTGGGCGAATAGACGACATGAGACTGTTTCGCACTCGTACTGGAAAACAAATGGGAGCTTTCAGACTCAATGCATCTTATGATGGATTTTTTGATGTAACGGTCCCTCCACGATCATTTGATCAGTTAAATGATTGGGTCAAAGATGGTGTAGTTGCCAGGATGCGTGTTCGATTAGAAATCGATGATCGTGGCTCTCGGGCGATTCTGCATGAGCCACAATCGATCAGAGAGTTTGTGCCTATTTCTGAAGACTTAGTAGACCCTAGCTCCGTGTCTGGAGGAGTACTTAGCAGCATGTTAAGAGAGAAAACCGATAAGAGTGCGGCATTTGTGTCCTCTGATACAAAGAATGCGAATGAAAAGTTTCGCTTGGTACAAGGTTCTAATTTTCATATGAAGGAAGAAGGCCAACTGTCGTCCAAGGATGGAGGAGATGGTATGAATGGTAATCTTGATATTGATGATGTGTTAGATCGAAAAACGGCAAATAACAATGCGTATGTATTCGAGCAAAGTCACGATGACAATGAGGGGGCTGTGAGTAAAACAGGGCGAGACAAGATGGATGAAGCTATGGGAGAAGCAGCGCTTGTTCGCATAACACTGAACTGCTCGGGTGCTTTTGAGAATGATCAAATACTGCTTGGTAAAGTAGATAACTTAGCTAGAAATCATACTGGCGAGACGGAACTGAGGGTGCTTTTGGCTGGTATTGGAGATGGCACCGAGTTAAGGTGGGCTTCCAAAGTATCTGTCGACCAGAAATTTGTTGACGAGGCAGGCAAGCTCTTTGGTAAGGACTCGGTAATGGTGCAAACAAGCCTTTTTGGTTAGCAGTTAGCAGGCTGTTAGATCGTATTTTTTGTGTTGAATGTTAGGAGAAGTAGGAATGCAGATTGGCTATATAGGGTTGGGCAAAATGGGATTGCCCATGGCTGCGAACTTCAGGAAGGCAGGCCACGATTTAGTTGTACATAACCGTAGCCGGGCCAAAGTAGACGCATTTGCTGCAGAAGGAGGTGTTACTGCCACTACTCCAGCCCAAGTGTCAGAGAATTCTGAAGTGATTTGTGTAAACGTACCAACCCCAGAAGTTTCATTGGAAATATTTCTTGGCGAAAATGGTGCAATAGAGACTGCTCGCGAAGGACAACTATGGATCGATTTTGGTACTAATGGTCCGGATACTGCCCGTATTTGTGCCGAGGCTGCGGCAGACCTAGGAGTTAGCTACCTGGATGCTCCCGTGAGTGGTGGGCCCGGCGGTGCGGAGGCGGGCACGCTGGCTGTTTTTGTGGGTGGGTCTGAAGATTCTTTCGCTCAGGGCAAAGACTTACTGGGCATCATCGGGGGCAAGATTGAACACTTCGGACCGGCAGGGTCTGGTTGTATAGCGAAGCTCACGAATCAAATGATTATTGCAAGTGTTCGTGCAGCAAATGCGGAAGCTTTTGTATTGGCCGTGAAGAACGGGTTGAATCCACAGCAACTTTTTGAGACGTTAATGGGAGCTTTTGCTGCCAATCGATGTATGGAAGTTGATATCCCAAATCTTGTTCTACCTGGGGACTACACGGCGAATTTTGCTGTTGATTTACTGTTAAAAGATTTGGGATTGGCTCTCGAAGTAGGGCGTCAGAGCGGTGTGCCATTGATTGCTACGGCGCAGGCGGATCAGTTATACCAAGAAATCAGATCCAAGGGTTGGGGGGATCTTGATGCTGCTGCCACGTTCAAACGGCTTGAAGAAATTGTTGGGGTGAAAGTCGGAAACTGATATTTAAGAAGATGTATGGAATCATTTCAGATCTTGATTTTTGTGCAATGGGATTGGTCGAATTGATGTGATACGTAGATTCTTAGTTCGTTGGTCGTCTAACGTTGTTGCTGTGATGATTGCGGAAATATTGATGTTTCCGAATATCAAGCTGCCTGAAACTGGTAGCTCGGAATATTGGTCGACACTGGCAGGATTTGGGGCCTTATTGGCTTGCCTAACTCTCTACGTGAGACCGATGGTATACAAAATTATGGGTCCAGTGACTTGTCTTGTGATGGTAGCGACATTGGGTGCAGCTCACTTTGTATCGTCAATTGCATTGTTTTGGTTGGCAGGAAGATTTGTGGACGGAGTTGAAATAGGTGGCTTTGTTTATGTGCTTCAAGGCGCAATTGTTGTCGGTGTGATTGGGGTTCTTGGATCGTTAATTCTTGGCGGTCGCCGTGGTTAACCGTGATTTTGCTTTTTTGCTTTATAGAATTAAGTGACGGGTAAATGAAAGTTCTGCCGCCTACCTTAATGGCGTCTATTCACTCTCATTTGGTATCCAATGGTCGGTCATCAAGTATTAATGAATTGGCGGCTATTGCTTTTTCTGCAGAAAGCTTGCTGCCTCAAGTCTTAATCGACTTAGTAAAGGTCCAATGTCAGAGAGACCCGCGATTTGATGTTAATGATGATAGTGTTTCCCTCGCCATATGGAATAAATATAAGAGAAATTTTGATGAAGTCGAGTATGTGGCGTTCGATATCGAGACTAATGGAGGGAGGTCTGGACGGCATAGAATAATTGAAATTGGGGCGGTTAGATTTGGAGATCATATCGAAGATCAGCAATATTCGAGCTTTGTTGCTTGTGACGACGTGATACCCAAATTTGTCAGCAGATTAACTGGTATCACACCAGAAATGTTGGAGGGTGCTGCTGCAATAGAAGAGGTGTTGAGTGAATTTTCCGAATTTGCCCAGGGTGCGGTACCTATAGCCCATAACTTGATTGCTGACATGTCATATTTGAATAATGAGTTTTTATGGTTGGGACAATCACCTGCATTTAATGATGGGATAGATACGATGGAGCTGTGCTCAGCTCTTTTGCCTGAAGGGTCTCAAATTGGGCTTCAGGCAGTATTGGACTATTTCGAAATTTCAAGAAATGTGCAACATCGTGCTATTTCTGATGCGAAAGCTGTCCGTAATCTATGGGGGAAATTGCAGGTCGTTGCCTGTGACCGTGGAATCGTGTCAATAATGGAATTAAACCGATTTATTCGTGAAAAGTCTGACGGATTGGGCATGGCCCGTAAATCCAGAGAACTTGCGAGATGGGCTTCATTAAATTTACCTGCCCTTCCTGGCGTATACATATTTCGTGATTCTTCTTCCCGCGTTTTATATGTAGGGAAATCCAACTCTCTCCAACGGAGAGTGCGAAGTCATTTCACTAGATCTAGACGTAATCCGGAAAAGAATGAAGCCCTTATTGAATTGACAGCGGCCATTGATTTTGAGTTAACGGGATCTGATCTAAGTGCTCTGATTAGAGAGTTGGAGCTCATCGAGGAATTTTCACCGCCCTACAACCATCAAGTAAATAGGCATCCTAGTTGCAGATATGTGAGGTTGAGCGAGGGTCCGGATTATGCCGTCAAGTGTGTTCGTGATACGGGAAAGGACAACGCTGTCTATTCTGGTCCCTATCGAACTGGAGCTGATGCTCGATTAGTAGCATCTGGTATAGCGTCAATATTGCATGTTATTGGTGGCGCAACAGGAATCTCATTAGCCGATGTCAGAGCACTCATATTGGAACTGGTTATTGCGGGGCCCAAATCGGCGATCCAATTGCTTGAAGCATCCAGTGCAAAAAGTAACGATGTGAAATCATTAACTAAGGGGCTTAGGAGTTTTAAGAAATGGAAATATCCGATTGCAGGGGGATTGGGAGGTTCTAGAGTTGTAGTGGTTGGGCACGGCGTCCATCCCGGCTGTGTCGAACTAAGGTTAATTGTCGATGGAGTCATATTGACTCTGGACAAGTTGCATCGTCCGAGCAAAGGACAAGTGCGGGATGTGATTAAAAGATCTCTTGAAGCTCCCATTGAACGTCATCAATGTTCAGGATCTCTGGTAAATCTATTGTTATCGTGGCTGTACCAGAATCTGAAATCTGACTCTGTCTTTGTAATCGACTCTGGCAAACATGATTTGCAAGCAACGGTTAATTTTGTATGGAGAAAAGTTCGCCTGATCACTCGTTGATTAAAGTGATTCGGTAGCGTTAAGTGCGAGCAACAAACTTGCTGCCTTGTCACAGGTTTCTGCATATTCGGTTTTGGGGGCTGAGTCAGCCACTATTCCTCCACCTACCCGAAATTCGAAATTGTCTTTATGCGCATATATTGTTCTTATTGGAATGCTAGATGTCACACTCATATCGAACCCCAGCGAAGCTATCACACCACAATACCCATTCCTTGCCCCTCGTTCTATTTCTGCAATTATTTCCATAGCGCGGATCTTTGGGGCTCCTGTGACCGATCCGCCTGGAAATAGAGCTTTCAAAACCTCAGTGATTTCAATTTCGGATCTTAATTGTGCCTCTATTCTGGATTCCAGATGATGAATAGCAGGATGAGTTATCAGTTGGGCCAGCTTGCTGGTAGTCACTCCGCCTGGTACGGATATTTTGCCGAGATCATTCCGGAGAACGTCCACAATCATTATGTTTTCAGCTAGGTCTTTGTCGCTATTGCGTAAATCTGTTGATAATTGCGTGTCTTGCACAGGGTCTCTACTTCTCGGACGGGTACCCTTGATTGGCTGGCTAAACACTTGTTTGTGATTACCTACTACATACATCTCTGGTGAGGATGATATGGTGGCTTTGTCGCCATCATGTAAGTAAGCTGACATGTGTGAAGTCCCCGTTCTTCTTGCGATCTGGTCGTATACAGTTTTAGGGTGTGCAGATAATTTGCCATGTATGAGTCGTGATATACATGCTTGATAGATGTCCCCATCCTCGATGTATCTGAGTACGCGTTTGACAGCATTATGGTATTCGCCAGGTGAAAAGTCCGAATGCGCTTCTGTCTTTTGTATTACGGCAGGATTAGATGTCATTGGGTTTAGTAGGCGACTACGTATTTCTTCTATATATGAAACTGGTCTACATCCTGTATTAGTCCAGATTAAAAGGTTCTCGCCGGTCTCACCGTTGGGTGTTACCGCCCAGTCGTAGAGTCCGAATCGCATTAGAGGGTAATCGTACGGTTTTTTAGCTCCTCTTATTCTTTCAATCCGATACGCACTTTCATATGCGATCTCGCCTATGGCAGCCCCCAAAAAAATGTCAGTTGAAGTAGGGTTTTTGTGCCGGTATTTGGCCAACATAAACTTGAGTGCTTCAAACCCTGACGATCCGAGTAAACCTAGGTTTTGGCTTTCCGCATATGTGCCAGTCCAAGTTAAGACGTCGAAAGGATCTGCCGTCAAGATGTTGGATCCCCATCCAGGCCCATCAAGTAGTGCTAGATTTGGTAAACCCATCAAATTATTGCAGAGCACAGATAACGGTGCGTCAGTTCCCAATGGTTCTATGTAAATAGGGTCTTTCATGTAAAAGTGTTTTGTGTTTTGCGGGCCTAGTCAGAAACAAAGAGAAACAATTGGAGGCGACGATCGGAATCGAACCGATGATAAGGGTTTTGCAGACCCCCGCCTTGCCACTTGGCTACGTCGCCCAGCATACTCGCAGTGTACCCAGTATAACGCTGCATTGTAGAACATAATGCAGATAAGTGATATGCAGATTACAGATATCGATTATTGGAAAAGTGTTGTACTCTTAACATTAGTATGAAGTCGCTAAACAAATATATTGGTTCTATCTTAGGGCTCGCTGTAGGCGATGCTTTGGGTATGCCTGTCGAATTTCAGCCAGTAGACCCATCTGCACCGGTTCGGGATATGCGTCCAGCGGTGCGTTTCGACAGTGTTGCTGGCGAAGAAATAAAGCTACCGGCTGGTGCTTGGACGGACGACACTTCGATGGCTTTATGCTTAGCAGATAGCATCCTAATGTCCGAGGAATTTAGTCCGGAAGACCAGCTTTCCAAATATTTGAACTGGTTCAGAGCTGGATATCTCAGCGCGATTGACAAATGCTTTGGTATAGGTCCTACGGTACGTGCTGTGCTTGAGGAATTCGAATCTGGGAATATAGATCCAGGCGATCTTATTGCGACCACCAACGGTGCATTGATGCGAGTGTCTCCAGTAGGTCTGGCGTATTGTTCAGATGCTGTACAGGCGGTAGAGTTGTCCGGGGAGAGTTCGAAGACTACGCATAAGTCCAGTGAATCTGTGGATTCATGTAGGTATATGGGTGCCTTATTAGCGGGTGCTGTTCGCGGAGCTGATAAGGACGAATTATTGTCCCCATTTTTCTTTCCTGGATCAAATGAGGGTTATTGGGATGCTATGCCGCTTTGCCCCGAAATAGCAGAGATTGCAGCGGGTTCCTTCAAGACTAAGAAGCCACCGGAGATAAATGGAGCCAATCAAGCATCTGCTACTTTGGAAGCAGCCCTCTGGGCTTTTTACGGATCTGACGATTTTGCAGCAGGGTGCACTATGGCAGTAATGCTCGGGTTAGATGCCGATACAACAGCAGCCGTGTATGGGGCTCTTGCGGGTGCGTACTACGGCGCTGATGAGATACCTTCTGATTGGGTTTCACATGTTGCCCACTACGATATGCTCGTAGATTATGCTGAACGTCTACATGCGTATTCCGGGTAAGGTTACGAATCTTTAGAGTCATCCCCGTCTTGAGTTTTCCCTACAATAATTCGAAAATCTGACTTATTGAACTGAAAAATGTGATTTGTGATAGTCCCTGTTAAGGATGCGGTTATAGCTCCTAGTAGCGCATATCCGAATCCTGCTACTTGGACTGGGCCGATAAATTCGCCAGCTAGCCAAAACATTAGTGCACCTAAGAAAAAGTGACCTAATCCAAAAGTGAGGACCATAAAAATGCAGCTTAGTGGAGCAAACAACAAATATAGGGCTGGGCGGAGAAATCCATTGAGTAATGCCAATATTGCTCCGAACGCGAGGGCGGTCATCCAATAATCGATAGATCCTCTATCTGGCAATTGGATATTAGGGTGCAATATGGCTTCTGCGATTATTACTGCGATTGTGTTGGCAACAATTTGGATTGATAATCGTGCCAAGAATATATCTCTAGGCTGGCCCAGCATTTTACATCCTCATCTTATTTGGCGGATTATCGGATCAGTTGCAACTTAGGTTTTACGCTATGGCGACCTTGCTATGCGCGTACTAAGCCTACTTCTCCTGGTAATTTTGTTGTTATATGCTCAAAACCCGTTGTGTCTGAGTGGCTATTGGTGGTTTTTGCTAGCAGCTCATCAATTGAATCTATTCCAATTGCTTGATCACGTAGTGGTTTTTGACCTGTGACTTAATTTCGCTCGAATTAAATTTGCCGGGAGCCATCTAAATCTAATTGGATGACCCCCGGCAGAGTGTCGAGCTAGGTTGAAATTAATTTACCAGCGGCCACCGCCACCGCCACCGCCACGTTCGGGACGTTTGCGCGCTTCGTTGACCGTTAGGACTCGCCCCCCAAGTTCTCGGCTATTCATGCCTTCGATGGCTGCTCTCGCTTCATCTTCTTGATCCATTGTGACAAAGCCAAAACCTCGGGAACGGCCCGAATCACGATCAGTTACTACAGTAGCTCGACTTACGGATCCAAATTTCTCAAATTCGGCTTGCAGTTCGTTCTCAGTAGTAGCGTAGGACAAGTTGCCCACGTAAATTTCCATACGGATACTCCAAACATTCCTTCTGCGATGCATGTCATCGCTCTAAGAGACGGTCCTCTCAGATCCGTCCCGAAAACTATTCGTCGACTGCGTGTTTCCGAGAGTGGTGAGTACAGGTGAAGGTTGCGATCCGTATCAATCCGCAACTCGACATTCGGAATAACAAGGGAAAACGCGTCCTAATTGGACTTACGCACAACGTCGGAGCACGCCCGACCCCACAAGGCTACCAGCTACGGACCAAATCGTATATACAAAAACTACGGAATATTTGCGATGTCCCGGTAATCTCTTCAGGGAAGCACTCAGATAATTAGGTTTTTGCTTGACGAATATATGTAACCTAGGTTGGTCTGATGGCCATAAATTGGCAAAAAGTTTGCTTGTTAATCTCAAAGAATAACTGGTGGTGCCGAGGGCCGGAATCGAACCGGCGACACATGGATTTTCAGTCCACTGCTCTACCAACTGAGCTACCTCGGCAGAGGCCCCTTCGCGTGCCACCGCATTGGTGGGCGATGCAGGGCTCGAACCTGCGACCCCTACGGTGTAAACGTAGTGCTCTATCCAGCTGAGCTAATCGCCCCTGGCCGACTGCCTTTTGTTATAGAACACGCACAGATCATACTGAAATGTGCAGGCACTCTGCCACATTCAAACAAGAAGCCCTATGTCGATTGCAACAACGTCTTTGTTCCAGTAATCAGTTGCCCGACTTTTCTGATCCTGCATTTACATAAACTGGGAGCCCACTGCTCGGACTAACTGGAACGTAAATGACATTGCCGTCCTTTTGCTCCTTGAGACTTTCGATATATAGGAATTGCAAGTATTCAGGCGTAAGAGTTTCATTAACTAGCTGCTGGGCGTCTCTTTGACCAGTTGCCTCTTCTACTCTACGCTTCGCTTCTTGCTGAGCCTCTTGGACCTTGAACTCTCGTTCTTGAATGGCTTGTTCTGCAGCCAGTTTATTTTCAATAGCCGTTTGGATCACAGTAGGCAGTCGAACATCTCTCAGTAGCACATCTTCCACCAGGATGCCACGTGATTGAACAGCCTTGCCTAATTGTTCTTCGATCTTGATTGCTACTTGTTCACGGCCTTCTGTATACAGAGCTGAGGCTGTATATTGTGCGACTACGTCACGAATGGCATTACGTATTGCTGGCCGCACTATGACCCCCTGGTAGTTTCGACCAACGGTACGAAAAATATTTGCAGATTGGTCGAAATTCAATCTATAAAGAACCGTTATATCGAGACCTACAGTTAATCCCTCTTTCGTTAGTGTTTGAACGGCGTCATCTGTGCCACGCCCTGCGTCTTCTGCACGCGAGCTCATAGTAAACTCTTGTGTACGCACATTCATTTGCTCTAATGATGCCCATGGGACTTTGAATATCAACCCTGAGGGTCTCGGATTTGGATCCACGACTCCAAATGTGTGAATTACTCCTGCTTGCCCTACCCCAACAATCCTTACACTAAAAAATGCCACCAACGCCAAGGCAGCGATGATGATAACGAATACACCGAGTGCGGCTGACCCGGTACGCGGTTCCGACATCGACATAATCCATCTCCTGAAGTCTCGAGAACTTAATTCGTGAGTCTAACGTTACAAACCCATTGGTTCTACCATCGGCCCTATTTGCGGTAGCAGATAACACCTTATCGATGGTACATGCCATAGTAACACTCTCAATGAGTGAAGATGTGAGATTTTCCTAGTTATAATTGTATGTATGCAGTAATTAGACAGATCTGTCGGCATTAAGAACGGTTGTGATTTACTGTATAGATATATTCAAGAAGCATACAGACATGTAGATAGAGGTATTGCTGTGTTTAAACGGATCCTAGAAGGGCGAACGGTGATGAACCGACGGTCTTTGATGCGCTATTTTGCTTTGACTACGCTTGTTTTGCCGATTACTTCGTGTGGGCAAGATTCGAAAGAAGAGTCCTCAGCTCAACCAAGTGAGCAAAGCGAGGCTACCTTATTGCAGCAAGACAGTGTTGAGCAAGAAGTTGTGTCTGGGTCGAGCTCTCCGAATGTTGCCAAGGTAGTCGTGCCGGGTCGAGGACCTACAGGGTTGCCAGCAGCTATGAGCAATCCTACAGCCACCCCGGGTCCTCAGGCGGATTTACCACCTTTGCAAGGGTATGGGTTTCAGGCACAACTGTACAATCTGGGGGATGATCGTAGTTTCGTTGTTGATGTGACTCGTGATGCAGGATTCAACTGGCTTAAGCAGCAAATATTGTGGAAATACACAGAGCCGGTGGTGAAAGGTGAGTATGACTGGGCAGAGCTTGATAAGGTGGTAAGCGCTGTGAATAAGGGTGGGTTGAAAATTATGTTGAGCGTGGTTGAAGCCCCAGGATGGGCGCTAGGAGATCGAAGCCACGGGCCGCCTAGTGACCCGGCAGATTTCCGGGATTTTATGAAAGCTTTGGCGAATCGGTATAAAGGAAGGGTGGGGGCCTATGAGTTATGGAATGAGGCTAACTTGGCCCGAGAATGGGGATACGGTCGGATCAATGCAGGTGAATTTGTAGAATTGATGCGTAACGGCTATGAAGGTATAAAGGAGAGCGATGCGAATGCGGTGGTGGTTGGTGGTGCATTGACTCCGGCTGGAGACGTCGATATTCCTGATCAAAAAATTCAAGCAGTGGATGATCTTCGGTATTTGCGTCAAATGTATGAGTATAAAGACGGCTTAGTAAAACAATGCATGGATGCCTGGGGTGTCCATCCGGGTGGGTATAACAATAGTCCTGACCAGGATATTGGCAGTGATCGTGGTGCTGGATGGAATGGCCATGCAAGTTTCTATTTTAAGCGTTTCATCCAGCACCGTGAGGTTATGCTCGAGTTCGGTGATGAAAAGCCCATGTGGTTCACTGAGTTTGGTTGGAGTACTAAGAATCAAGATCCGGGTTATGGGTATGGAGCTGATAATAGTGAGCAAGACCAGGCGGATTTCATTGTGAATTCATTTGAGTTGGTGCGGAAGCAGCACTCTTACGTAACGCACATGTTTATATGGAATCTAAATTTCCAGATGGTTGTTGGTCCAGAGGATGAAAAATATCCTTTTGGAATACTGAATGTTGATGGGACTCCACGTCCTGCGTTTCAAGCAGTCAAGTTGATTAATAAAGGTTTGAGTCCTGCTGGATGAGTGCAGAATTCTCGGCAAGTGAGGTTTTGATTGAGAGATACTACTGTAGCGTTTATTGGAATAGGTGCGATGGGAACCGGGATAGTAAATAGCTTGCTTCGGCATGGATTTGATTTGCGAGTATTTGACACAGATCCAAATCGAACTCGTGCTATCGGTAATCTTGAAAACGTAGTGGTTGCGAATTCGGCGGCAGAGGCTGCTGAAGGGGCTGATATTGCGGCTGCAATATTGCCGCTTCCTGAAAGTCTAAGGGAAGCAGTGTCTGGATCAAATGGTCTGATCCATGGACTTCAGCCGGGATCATTGTTTGTTCAGATGTCTTCTGTGGATTCTGTTACCACATTAGATATTGCTGCATGCGTTAGGGAAATCGATGTTGAGATGCTGGATTCTCCTGTATTAAGAGGCCCTGATGAGGCTGAGAGGGGTGATTTGGCTGTTCTGGTTGCAGGTGATCCGGTAAGCGTCGACAGGGCGAGGCCTTTTCACGAAGCGATTAGTCACAAAATTATCTATGCTGGGGAGCTGGGCCAGGCATCATCGTTGAAAGCAATAAACAATACACTTAATCTAACCATTAAGGCTGCGGCGGCCGAAGCTCTTTCTGCTGGAGCTGCTTCTGGTCACCAATTAGGTGCGATGCTCGAAGTATTCGAGCAGACTGCTGCTTGGAATCGCCATTTGGATTTGGTGCGAGCTGCTGGAGATGCTTACGAAGGGTTTGAGGTGACTATGAGGACTGAACTAGTTATAAAGGATATGCGGCATGGGATTCTCCAGGCTGCCCAGGTACATTCGCCATCGCCAGTCTTGGCGGCTGCTTATAACTCGTTGTGTCAAGCTGCCAACTTAATTCCAGCAGAATCACTGGAGGATCCATTTTTGAAATCTCTATCTCAAGCCAGCGGGTGTAAGATCGAGTAAATGGAAGCCCGTGTCTTGAGTGTACACTGTGCTCCAGTTATCCAAATGGATGACATGGGGTACAGCTCAGATTAGTTATTTGTTAGAGGGAGATTAGTGACTTGGCTGACGAAAAAATTGCATTTGTAGGTATAGGAATCATGGGTTCTGGCATGTTGGGCAATGTCCTTAAAGCTGGATATGATGTGACGGCATTTGATTTAAACCAAGAAGCTTTGGATGCTGCGGTAGATGCTGGGGCCACTGAGGCAGCAAGCTCTGCCGAGGCTGCAGCCAATGCGGATTTGGTGCATACGGTGGTGCCAGGGCCTCCTGAACTCGAGGCTGCTGTTTTTGGGGATAACGGTATTGCGGCTGGCATTAGACCTGGGTCTGTATTCATTCAGCATGCAACCGTCGATCCTGAGACGGTAATTAGTGTTGCCGATCGATTAAAGCAACAGGGAGTAGACACTATCGACGCCCCGTTGCTCCGCACTCCAAAACATGCGGCTTCGGGCAACCTTGGATTTCCTGTAGGCGCAGAACCTGAGGTATATGCCCGAGCTAAGGATGTTCTTGCAACCATGTCTGACACAATTTACGAGACTGGGGCTGTTGGTACTGGATCTGCTCTGAAATTAGTCAATAACATGTTGAACATCACAATTCTGTGTGGTGCTATGGAAGCGATCACCCTAGGCACCAAAAGTGGTCTTAAGTTGGGTACAATGATCGATGCGTTTTATACGACTCCTGCTCGAGCGCTGCATTTTGAGATGATGCCTTGGGTATTTGAAAATCGCGATTTTTCGCCTGGTTTTTATACTACTTTGGGACATAAAGATATTAGGCTTGCAGTCAAGCACGCTCTGAATTTGCGTGTCCCTACTAGTGTTTCAGCCGCGGCCTATGCCATGATGGCGCAGGCCGAGGCTTCTGGGCTAGGTCGAGAAACATATTCGTCAGTACTCAAACTGTATGAGGCGGCTGCGGAAGTAACAGTAGAGCTCGAGCGAGACAAACTGTTCGAGGATGACAATGTCTAATCCCAATGCAGATCGTTTACGGGTAGGGTTCATAGGTGCTGGTGGAATTACTCGTAAGAGGCATGCGCCTGGCCTGCTTAAGATTGATGATGTCGAACTGGTAGCTGTGTGCAATCGATCTCTGGACTCTGCCCAGAAATTTGCACGAGATTTCGACATCGCTAATGTGTACGATGATTGGAGACAGGTAGTAGAGGATCCTCTTGTGGATGCCGTATTTATCGGTACGTGGCCGTACAAACATTCGGAATATGCCATTGCTGCATTGGATGCTGGAAAGCATGTATTTTGTCAGGCGCGTCTTGCTATGGATGCT